>CAVUOZ010000009.1:0-15523 GCA_963743325.1 uncultured Ignavibacteria bacterium | reverse complement strand
AAAGCAAAAATAATAATAACTTTTCTGGAGGGATTGTCTACGGTGAAAATTTCGCGTTTATAGTTAAAGCACCAGAAGGTTGGATCCTTGATAATAGTAGTGGAGTAAATCAAGGTCTTGACGCTGTGTTTTACCCTAAGGGAAGCAGCTGGGATACTGCAACTACTATAATGTATGCTAATGGCATTGGCATCGACTCATCGGAAATATTAATGAATTTTATAAAAGGTGATATAGAAACTTTTGAGAAGAATTATCCAAACATTAAAAACGTTGAATTGGATTCCATTTTAATTGGAAAAGACTTAAGAGTTGCGAGAGTAATAAAATTTTATGGCGGATCTTACACAAATTATGAATCTGTTGCATTTATAAAAGAGAAAAAAATGTATCAATACTCGTAATGAGCTCAAGAGATGAAAATCAATTCGAAGTAAATTATCCAAAGTTTGAAGAACTTGTCAGGAACTACATATACCTTGGTGATAAAGTTACTATTAAAAATTAAACTGAATGCATTCGCAATAGCAGTCTGTTCTGGGCTGCGGGTTAGGTGCAGAGTCGTTATTATTCCGAGTATAAAGATTGAACCAATAATAAAATTAGGACATTAAAACTTTGAGAGGATATATTGTTATGAACATTACCAGACTTAAATATTTTATCTTCATCTCTATAGGCGTAGTAATATTCCTTTTCGGGACAGCATTTTATATACAAACTAATAGTACAAATGCAATATTTGTTGCTATAACAGGTATAGGTTTAATTCTCTTCGGTGGATATTATAAAGAGCAAAGTATTGATAATAATTCTAAAACAGAAATGGAACATTATAAAACCTTAATTTCCTTGTACAAATATACTGGAGGAATAATTGCCCTTCTAATTGGTATTGCTGCTTGGATCATTGGTGGGAATATAAATGAAATCAAAAATAACTCAAATAAGGAATTAACTAGTTTGAACGATAAATTGAAAGAAATTAAAAAAGAAGCCGTGGATGCAGTAAAACAATCGCAATTAGATGCTGATAAACAAGTTGAACATATAAGAAACAATATGAAATTATTTCTAGATCTGACAAAAGATGTTACTTCAATGCAGATAGAAACTATTAGGGAAGATGCTAGTAATTTGGCACTTTCGTCAGCACGTTCTCGAATTGAGGATGTATTTAATACAACTAATCTTCAAGATGAAATAGAAAGAACGAGCAAGAAATGAAATCGGAGAGAAATTGGAAGGAATTGTTCAATCGGAAATTCAAAGATCAAGTAAAATATTTGAAGATCTCCCCATCGTAACTGGATTACTTGAAAATTTGAACCCATCCTCACCTTGGATGTCGGATGATGATCGGGCTCCGCTTAATAAATTGGATAGTATGCTCAATACGCAGAAAATTCGACATTAAGAACAGTGGCTGTAAAATCAATAGTCAATAAAGGGAAAGATTATGAAAAAGATATAGATACTACTCAGATGAAAGCCTACCAAAGATCCATTTACAATCCTGAAAGTACTTTTTTTAAGTCTGATTCTCTCAGAATTGAAAACCGAGCTTATTGATTCAATTTTTACTGTCAGAAATATTTGGAATGTTTCCTATTCATTTGTGATTCTAAGGAATTTTTCGGGAATTCATCGAGATAACTTAGATTTAAGGCAGTGTGAGGAGAGTGAGAGAAAATATAAATACCAGATAAGAAAAATTTCCAATATGGAATCGAGTTTCTAAAATTTTTTTTGTTCTAAAATTTCCAACCTAAAGAGGGCTATTCACCCTCTTTCAGATCCGCATCAGTATAAATAGAAATCTGACTGAACCTCCCGAAAGTATTTTTAATCCTGAATTTCCCTTCCACATCTGGCTTACCAAGTTTACCGCTATTTTACTTCCCGATCCAGAGTTATCTCTGCATAGTACATTTCGATATTCGGATTTACATTGTCAATTTGGATAATAATCTCATCCTTAACTTCATTCCATTGAGCATCATATCCAGCACTGCATCCGAAAATAAAAAACATAAACAAGATTAAAGAAAATATTTTTCTCATAAGAATTCCTTTTTTATTTGTAAAACAGAAGCCAGATTGTTCATCTGGCTTTAGATAAGTCTTTTTTCTACAAAAGATGTGAACTGGTCTCCTGCAAAGATGATGTGGTCATAAACAGGTATTTCAAGCAGCTTCCCGCATTCAACCAGCTTCTTTGTTATTGTGATATCCTCTGCAGATGCTTCTGAATTGTAACTTGGATGGTTATGAGCAACAATGATACTTGCTGCATTAGAGATAATTGCTCCTTTGAACACAGCTCTTGGGTCAACTACAGACGTATTCAGTGTCCCTTGAGTTATTTTCTCAAAACCAATAATTCGATTCGAACTGCTTAACCAGGCTACAAGAAATATTTCACAGGGTTGCTCAAGAAATATTGGTCGAAATAACTCGAAGAATTCTCTGGGAGAAGTGATTTTCTTACTGGGCATTTCATTCAGTTCAGGATATCTTATCGAAGTATCCCTGAATTTCCATTCAAGAGTCCGAAAGCGTACGGCATTATTCATAGTCATCTCCCAAGAGCTCCTGAACTCTTTCATCATCGAACTGAGTTTCAGGCCAGGAGAATTCCGTGATTGAATCTTCTCCGATTTTTCTGTTATCCAAATCAATAATAATTATTCTTTGATTTGCGTTATCAGAATATGCCTCTGCCACGATTCCTTTATCTATAACAATAACTACCATATCGTTCATATTTTCATCCATTTGCTTTTTCTCCCAGATAATCTTCGATCGAACACTTTATTGTCTCCCAGGTGATGCCTAGTTCGCTATCAATATGACGGTCTATATCATCTATAATATTATTTGCATCATCGATGGTTAATTTCACCCCCATTTCATCAGCTGTACCTAATACATCATCAATGCACCAGATGTGAACTGCAAGATGATCATCAGGTTTATACCATTCCTTAAGTTTCTGAATTAAATCTTTTGACTGCATAGCTGCCTCACAGGTTAATCTACAAGGCAGAAATTATCTGAAATTGTAACTAAACTTTATCCTTCAGGACTGAAGGATAATGAAATTTGGAGACGAGCAGGTGGAGATCTTTCATTAGTAAATTTAAACACTACAGGGAAAGCACGATGGGTTGATGCCTTGATTCTAATTGAAAATGGTGGAGGAGGAGGTATAAGCTTTGACTCACTTATAACACAAATGAAAATGGATTACTCGAATAACGAATCATTAAAAATTTTGTGAGTTGGATATAAGTAAATTTGTTCCAAGGTTGTCGGCTTTTTCTAGAAGAGTTAATTTCTTCATTTCAAATCACGAAATGGCCTTTGCTTAACAAAATTGATTTTTCTTTTTCATCAGTCCTGTCTATACTAAAAAGTAAAAAAATCAAATTATTTATAAAAGGAGCTTAATTATGTATCGCGAAATAAATTTTTAACACCCATCAAATTTAAATGATGTTTTATTAGAAGCTAGTAAGCTTGAACTTGACTTGGTTCGAGATGAGGGGGATGAATCTGAGTTAGAAAATAGCAGACTATTTTATAATGTTAATGACGAGGAGCAGATCACAAATATCCGAACTTACAATTACGAGAATGTTAATAGAGATTTTGAAGAAGTAAATCAAAAAAACTTTGAAGAACTTCACAAACAACTAAATTATACTGGATATAAATTTATTGAAGATTCATCAGATATAAATACTAAAGCATATTAGAACCAGAATAAATAAATTTATTTTCGTTGGGTGTAAAGAACCACTTCCTGCTAGGTTGAAGATGATTTGATCAAAACTATTTACTATTTTTGAGTGAATGTATTACCGCAGAAAAATATTGTTGTCCTTGCTACAAACATTTGGGGGTAAATTACACAAGATCGACTTCTAGTAGTATTTATTTTTATTTAACATTGATAAAACAGAGCCTTACTTTGGGGTTATTCCATATAAATATGGCTGCTATTCCTTTCAGGCAAACCAGGATATGGCAACAATGACTAAATATAACTTAATTGATGAGTCAGAGAAATATTGGCGGCTAAAAGGAAAAATTAATTACGTGAATCAGTTAAAAACATCAGACAAAATTTTAATTACAAAATTCTATCAAAGTTTTAAGTCTTTAAAAGGGAAAGAATTAATAAAGTATGTATATGAGAATTATCCTTATTACTCGATAAACAGCACCATAAAAGAGACATTACTTGATAAAGAACAATTAAAAGCGGTAGAAAATTCAAAACCAAATGAAAGTGAGTACACTTTATATTCGATGGGATATGAAGGTAAAACCGTTGAAAGTTTTACGAATGAACTCATTAAAGAAAATATCCGCATTTTATGCGACATAAGAAAAAATGCTTTAAGTATGAAATATGGGTTTTCAAAAAATCAATTAAAGTTTATGGTTGAAAATGTTGAAATAAAGTATATACATATTCCGGAACTTGGTATTGATTCTATCAAAAGGCAAAATCTCAACTCTAAAGAAGATTACGATAAACTTTTTAGAGACTATGAAAAGAAAAGTATTCCTGAGAGAGCCAAAGAATTAGAAGAATTAAATAAAATATTTATTTCGAATAAAAGAATAGCGATTATGTGTTTTAAGCTGATCATCCTTATTGCCACAGAAGTCGCACTATTGATGCTCTTGTTAATAAACACAAAAAGACTCTTCGGGTTAAACATCTCTAAAATTAATGAGAACTAAAATCCTGATAACTGTAAAAGCTTATCCTGCGATTTCCAAAAAATTCAATGAAACATTTTGCACAGCTGGTATCACTGAAGAAGGAGAGTGGGATTTCTATGGGAGAGAATGAATTAAAAGGGAGCCTTAATTAGCTCCCTAATTCTACTTCAACAAAATCATTTTTCTTGTTTGCACAAACTCACCAGCTTGCAGCCTATAGAAATAAACTCCGCTTGGCAGATTAGCTGTTTTGAAGTCGGTTTGATAGTTACCGACTTGTTTTTGTTCATTTAGTAATGATAGGACTTCTTCTCCAATGGTGTTATAAACCTTGAGGGTTACCAGACTCTCTTTGGGAATTGAATACCGTATTATAGTCGAGTTATTAAATGGATTCGGATAATTCTGTCTTAATGTGAACAATTCAGAAAGTTCACCTTCTGATACGGCTGCAGCATTAAGGGGAGTTACACGCATGTTATCAGCCATAAAGATAGTACCATAATCCTGGCAGGTAGGCGGAGGGCTGTCATAGTGAACCACCACGCTGTCAAAGCCTAGCGGGAAGTTGCAGCTCAGTGTATCGACTGGCCACGTCCCCGGGAAGGTTGCGGTCCTTGTATTGGTTCCTACCAGGTTGCCATTCATATAGGCAGTCACTAGCATCGTGGCTGCGTCATCGCAGCCTAGTTCCTGGCACGAGTACATAATCGAGAAATTTTTAAGTATCTGGTCGAATCGGATGAGCAGGTCTGCAAGATTTATGCTGTTGGGATAGATAATGTGGCCAGCAAGTCCAGGCGGTGTGAAACCTAGCACGTCAGCGTTCTGGATGGAATACCCATTCCCCGTCGCCGATAAATGGGCGGTAATCCCGCTTACTGTTTGGTCAATCGGGAGAGTCGAGTAAAGCGGGGCATTGTCGAAGTCAAACAGCACTTCCTGGGCGGAGAGATTGCCCGTCAAGAATATTGTCATTAAGCTGAGGAGAAGAATATTTGCAGATTTGTGCATATAATGATTCCTCCTTTCCATACAGGAATTCAGAAAAATTATTTATTATAATTTGACGTAAAATTTTGATAGAAGCAATTAAATTGTTAAAGAATAGAATAAAAAACCCGATAACAGAGTTATTACCGGGTTGGCTCTCTTTCAAGAAGTCAGGGTAACCTCTGTGAACGAGCTCTAATGCGAAATAAATCTTCAAACTTTTTCTTTAGGAAACATACCCTTGGTCCCATAGCCTCCGTCAATTTATCAGATCTGCTTTAAATCCTTTCAAAGTATTTCCAGATTTTTTGTATAAAATCAGGTTTGTAAAAATTATTTTGTACAAAAATTATATGTCTATTAAATCACCATAATCACAATGTAAACTATCAATTTAATCAAAACAATTCCGTGCATAGTATCATGCTGATACATCTGTATTATTGATTTATTATACTATCGTCAATAAACTATCTCTGAATCTTATTTAAAGCATACCCAATTAAAAAAACTGTAAAAAGAAATAATAATGCTGATAATGGAATACCATTTTCACTAAAAATATAAAAGTAAATAATGCTAATAGTAAAGATTGATAATATTAAGAAGGAGACAATAAAGGAATTAACCTGTTTTTGCATTTGAGGGCTAAATAACAAATATTGTCTGTTAAATTTCAACAGATAATTAAGAAGGATTATATTCTTATCCATCAAATTATTTAGGCTATTTTTTTGTGCATCTGAGAAATTACTGTAAGATGATGAATTAATAATTTTTGTTAATAAACGTTGATTTTTAATAAACCGCTTTTTAATAATAAAATAATCCATCAAATAAAAAATCCGTTTCGTGATAGGAATAAGATGTTTCTTAAAAAGGTTACCGGAAACAATTTTTTCATAGTATTCGAATCTGGAGGCTATAGAATATAAGTTATAAGAATAGAGATAAATGAACGTATCAAGAGCATTGTTGAATACGGTGTTTATTTTATCCTGCAGGATACTTAATTCGCAATGTGAAATAATGATGACTTTACCAGGGGAAAACAACAACTCGAAATTTTGATAATCGTTTTTACTGTAAAAATAAAATACGTAGTAATGATTCCTAATTGGAAATCTAAAATAAATATAAATACCCAGGCTTTTTAAAAAAGAAAAATATTTTTTATTCCGGAACAAATTTAATAAATGCGACTTATTTAGGGTTTTATTAAAAAAAGGACTCTCTGATATAGTCGCATTATCATACCCCTCAATATTATCATTATGTATCTGAATGACCATTTTTCATAAGAAAATTATTCTAAGACACAAGCGGCTTGCCGGAACTTCCGTTAGTTATTATTTTTAAGGCGATACAATCAAATAGAGACCTATTAGCCTGATAATTGGAAGATTGACGTTTAATGATGCGCCAGCCACTATGCTCAAATACACCTTTGGAAGAAATAGAATCAATGAACTGAGTAGCACTTACTTTGTTGCTTGCCTGTTCAGTAAGCAAGCTATCAAGTAAATCTACGAGTTCTTTATTCTGAGATAGAACTATAGGTCTTTGGTTTAGACCGGCTATGATTGTAAGTGGTTCGATTAGTACATTCGATAGTTGTTGAATTTTCTGCTCAACAACGGCACTACGGGTCTCCAACTGTATCATTCTTGCCCGCGTTTCAGAGCCAATTATACTTTTTGAATTGTTAACCAAATCTAAAAGATAGTTTCTTACAGTATTTAAATCAGTAGCTGTACGAATAACATCTATGTTATTACTGCTTTGCAATGCTCTGGCGAGAACCGATATTTCTTTTAAATAATGATTCCGCTGATTATCCGGCACCAGGTACATAATTACAATATGAACAGGGAGGTTATCCTGTGCACCATACTCAATGCCCTTTGGACTCCATCCGATGGAACAAATCAGGTCCTCATCGTACGGAACCCGTGCATGAGGACAAGCGAAACCTTTACCTAAGGCAGTAACTATATTTTTTTCACGAGCCAGGATCAAACCGACAACATCGGTACCATTTGGAACCGATGGGATTGCTTCTATTATATGTGCTAGAAATTGCAGCGAATCAAATTTATCGTTATCCGGTAATTCAAAAAAGCGTCCTTCCTGCAGAGCATCTAATAAACTATCCATTATTAACTATCTCCATATTTTTTGATGAACCAGACTTTTACAATGTGTGTTAAGACCCCATAAGAAATTAAGAAGCCAATAATCCAGGCCCAGTAAATTGCTGGAAGAGGCACAAGTCCGAATGAGCCGGCAAAAGGCGAATATGGAAGCCAGGCTCCGATAAGCATTATTAGTAATGTAGTTAAGGTCATCGGCAGTGAAGCACGGCTTCCAAAAAACGGAATGCGGCGTGTACGGATTATGTGTACAATCAGGGTTTGTGTTAACAATGACTCCACAAACCAACCTGTCTGAAATAACTTTTCGAGAAATTCTTTTTGAGGTGCGGCCACTGAAGTATCAAGGAATCGACTTGCGCCAAAGAAGAACCACATTAACGCGAAAGTAGCATAATCGAATATTGAACTAATTGGACCAATGAAAATCATAAAACGTTTTATATTATCGATCCGCCATTTCAGCGGTTTAACAACAATTTCTTTATCAACATTATCTGTAGGGATTCCGGTTTGAGAAAAATCATATAATAAATTATTAAGCAGTATTTGAATTGGCCGCATTGGCAGGAAAGGGAAAAAATAGCTTGCGCCCACAACACTAAACATATTTCCGAAGTTTGAGCTTGCACCCATCCGGATATATTTTACAATATTTGCAAAGACTTTTCTCCCTTCAATTATACCATCTTCAAGAACAAGCAGACTTTTTTCAAGGAGAATAATATCGGCGGCTTCTTTTGCAACGTCCACAGCTGTGTCAACAGATATTCCCACATCAGCGGCTCGCATAGAAGGAGAATCGTTAATCCCATCTCCCATATATCCGACAACGTGTCCGGCCTGACGCAGTGAAGTAATAACTTTTTCTTTTTGAAGGGGAGACAGTTTTGCAAATATATCAAACTGTTGAATTGTTTGAGAGAATTCTTCCGGGGATAAACGGTTTAATTCGTCGCCGGTGATAACACGGTCTACTGCCAGACCTACATCCTTACACACTTTCTTAGTGACAAGCGAATTATCCCCTGTTAAAATTTTAACTTTTACACCTGTATTCTGCAAATGTTGAATGGCTTTAGCTGCTGATTCTTTTGGCGGATCAAAAAAAGCAATGTAACCAAGAAGTATTAAATCCTTTTCATCGCTGACATTAAAAGTACTTTTTACAGCCGGGAAATCACGGTAGGCAATTGCAAGAACACGATAACCGCTGTTATTTAACGTTTCAACTTCTTCGTAAAGATCATCGTGCATCATATCTATTAAAGGATATACCTCATTCTCCACCTGATAATGAGTGCATACCGAATAAATTTCTTCAACGGCGCCCTTACAAATTAATACGTGGTCACCTTCGTACTCAACTATAACAGACATTCTTCTTCTTTGAAAATCGAAAGGAAGTTCATCGACCAGACTGCATTTGCCTTCAACATTTAATTCAATATGTGAAAGTATTGCGCGATCAATCAGGTTTCTTAAACCAGTTTGATAGAAACTATTCAAATATCCATATTGCAGCACATCACGGCTTTCATTGCCTGTAATATCGACGTGTTTTTCTAATATTACCCTATCCTGAGTAAGTGTTCCGGTTTTATCTGTACAGAGAATGTCGATAGCACCAAAGTTTTGAATAGAAGATAAATGCTTTACAATGACTTTCTTCTTGGACATTGTTAATGCACCTTTGGCAAGATTTACAGTAACAATCATCGGCAGCATTTCCGGTGTTAAACCTACAGCAATTGAAAGACCGAATAACAAAGCTTCAATCCAATTCCCCTTGGTAATTCCAACAATCATAAAGACGGCAAAAACCATTACCACCATAAAACGGATCATCAACCAGGTAAATGATTTTACGCCTTTATCAAAACTTGTTTCATCCCGTTTTTGAGTAAGCTTTTCAGATATTGAGCCGAAATAAGTCCGGGTTCCGGTATTAACAACTACTCCTCGTGCAGTTCCGCTTAAAACATTACTGCCTTGAAAGCAGGCATTCTGTAACTCAAATACAAATCCACTATCAAGATTTACTTCTTCAGCTTTTTTCTCTATAGGCATCGATTCACCGGTAAGCACTGATTGACTTACGAAGAAATCCTTTGCGCTAATCAATCTTAAATCGGCGGGTATAATAGAACCGGCATTAAGTAATACAATATCACCGGGAACTACCTCAGACATCGGAATCTCAATCTCTTTTCCATCACGAATTAACAGTACGCTGGATTGTACTCTTTTACCAAGAGACTCAACAGCGTTCGATGAACGGCGGTCTAAAATGTATGACAGTCCAACGCTTAGCAAAACCATTGCACTTACAATAATGGTAGATTTTATTTCACCAATAAAAACTGAAACGAAAGCAATAATAAGCAGCTGGATTACAAGCGGGCTTCGGCACCTATTAATAATATCCGCCCAAAAACCAAGCGTTTTGGAATGAGCGAGTTCATTTAATCCATATTCATCAAGCCGTTTTTCTGCTTCTTCTGCAGATAGCCCTCTGAGATCTGAATTTAACTTCAACAAAACGTCTTGTGATTTAAGACTACAGATATCTATTAATAAACTCTCATCTTCGGTGAATTTATGCGGGGATTTAGCTTCCTTAGTTAGAACAGAAGGAGATATTTTAGAAAAGATAGAGCGGGTCATTTGCATATTCCTTCATTTAGAATAATGAGTAAAATAGAAGTAATGGAATATGATAAACTTCTATTCTTATTAAAAATTGAGAAACTGATGAAAAATAATTTATTATCACTGGCACCTCTAAAAATTATACTTAGGAAGAGCCAATGATTAAATTAAAAAGGCAATCCTAAGGCAGGTTGATGTAAATTACTAAATTATAATTAGCGCCAGGTTCGTCTGAATCGGGCATTTCATTTCCCATATTTTTACGAAAATTTATTTTAAATATATTATTATATTTTAAAAAATGAAACATTTTGGGGTAATATAACGATACTGTTCAGAAATTATGAATTCATTTCAGGATCTAAATAGAATATTAATTACTTTACAGTATTCGCCTAATCCACGAAATCCAGGAATCCACCGATTCGCTCAATCCTCAAATCCATAAAATAAAAAAACCCGATGACGAGCTGCCATCGGGCTGAACCTTTTGCTAGATTTAAACCTCAGCAAATTACTTCAGGAGAATCATCTTCTTCGTCTGAACAAAATCTCCTGCTTGTATTCTGTAGAAATAAATACCACTAGGTAGCTCATTAGCATTAAACGATATCTGATAATTACCTCTGTGCTTTGCTTCGTTTACAAATATTTTTACCTCTTCACCTATGATGTTAAATAACTTTATTGTTACAAAGTCTTCCGAAGGTATAGAGTATCTAATTATAGTTGAGTTATTAAAAGGATTTGGATAGTTTTGGTCCAGCTTAAATGTTGTAAGTACTTCTGCCTGTTCATCATCAATTCCTGAAAGAAAAACTTCTTTTAATATCCAATTATTCGGATCTAATTGCACAGTAGTTGGAATAGTTGAAGTGTGTAAAATGAAATACTGGTCAGCGGAATTATTCCAAAGAACTACAATTGTATCTAAGCTTGTTCCAACCAATCTGAAATCAACTGGCATTGTAAAGAAATCAGGATTGTTTGTTCCTGTTGATTGCTGAACTCTTATGGTAACCAGATAACCACTTGTATCAGGAATAACTTGCCATGAATAGGAATAATGAGGGTACTTTTCACCATATATCCATTCATTGAAGAAGTAATCGACAGGCAAACCTGATACTGTTTCACAAACTTCCTTAAAGTCTTCAGTTATCGCATTGCCAAATCTGAATCGTGAATCACTTGCGTATGACCTAAGCGAGTTGAAGAAAACAGAATCACCAAGAACGTGCCTGAGCATATGAAGAACACTTGCACCTTTTGCATAGACACGGTTATAGTTGAACATATTACTAACATCGGTTGTATCTTCTAAATAAAGAGTGCCGGTCGCATTCTTTGCGTCACTCATTTGTTGATTCATGTAGTCTATTAAATCTAATGTGCCATACTTCTTTTCAAAGTAAAGTCCAGCACTGTATGTCGCAAATCCTTCATTAATCCACAAGTGGTGCCAGTTTGCACATGTAATCATATCTCCGAACCATTGATGGCTGAGTTCATGAGAAACATACAATGAATCAAATCTGTCTATTGATGTCATAGTTTGATGTTCCATTCCTCCCCAACCTGATTCCCATTCCACATGTCCGTATTTCTCAGTGATAAACGGATATAAACCGAAAAGGTCTGAATAGATCTGAAGCATTTCCACAGTCTCTGGGAGTTTTGATTGCGCTTCTGCAAGATGCTCCGGAAGAACATAATTCAAAATCTGCATTGAGTCGCTTGGCGTATATCCAAACCAATTCTTAAACTCTGCGTAGTTTGTTAATGCAAGTGAAACCAGATATGTACTTATTGGAAATCTTTCTGCCCAATGGTATGTTTTTGTACCATCTCCATTGATTCCAGTATTGATGAGTGTCCCATTCGAACCTACTTTGTAGGAACTATCAACAGTGATTAGTAGGTCAACCGAATCCGCTTTATCGGAGGGATGGTCCTTGCAAGGCCACCATAGTTTAGCATTATATGGCTCGGCTGTTGTGAAGATCCAAGGTACACCGGAATGCGAAGTATACCACATACCATAACCAGTTGGTACTCCTTTATAGTAAATGTCTATGCTTACAGGTTCCCCATAGTTATAGGTTCTGTCCAGTGTGATCGATATAACACCCGACTGATGTGTGAAGGTAACCAATATATTTCCCATTTTCACAGAGTCGACAGTAAGAGTATTTGTAAAATTTAGACTCACAACTGTTAGATTCGAGGTGATACATCGGGCAATCATAGTCACCTTTCCACGAAGATACTTACTAGGTGTGGAGATTTTAAGATCAAGCTTATAGTATTTAACATCAATATTGGGCTCTAATATTGGTTCCTGCAACGCCTTCATTAGTAATGATGAACTCCGCATCTCGCGGAGCACAATTTCGTCTTTAGAATACAGATATGAATTTGTCAGATGAGGAATCTTCATCGGTAGTGGGTTTTGCCAGAACCACTGTGCAAAACAAATTTGCGTTACCGGCAAAAAGAAAAACAATGTTTTAAGAAAGTTTTTCATTGTGTAGCTCCTATTAAGCTTCAATTCGAGCGAGACATTATCTCGCTTTTCCAATTTCTTATTTAAGTAAAATCATTTTTTTAGCGCTTATAAAATCTCCTGCTTTAAGTTGATAGAAATATACTCCGCTTGGAAGATTGGCTGCTCTGAACTCTACCTGATGATATCCCGGTTCTCTTTCTTCATTCAGCAATACTTCGACTTCTTCTCCGATTACATTCAGAACTGTGATCTTCACATTAGATTTATTTTGAATGCAAAAACCTATCGTTGTTGTCGGGTTGAAAGGATTGGGCCAATTCTGTTCAAGCAGGTATGAATTAAATGCTCTCAGCTCTGCTTCAACTACATCCGAGTATTTAAAACTTCCATCATAATCAACCTGTTTTAATCTGTAGTAATAAGTTCCGCTTTTAACTGATTGATCAGAGTAGCTGTAGCTTTTCGGTTCTATTGTAGTTCCAAAACCCGGTATAAATCCAATCCTTTTAAAATTAACATCGTCATCGCTTCTTTCGATTTCAAATCCCCGGTTATTTGTCTCCGTTGCTGTTGACCACTCCAGCCTTACCCGGTTCTCTATAACATTTGCAGTAAATGAAATTAACTCAACGGGAATGGTTGATTCCACACTTCGAAAAACGCCGCTGCCATATGTCCCTGCAAAAATATATCCATCAGAATTGATAGCAAAAGAGAGAGCATCAGAACTCAATCCGCTGTTGATGGCTGTCCAGCTGTTCCCATTATCTGTTGATCGATATGCCCCGCCGCTTTGAAAAGTTCCAGCGAAAATATCTCCGGCAATATTGATTGCAAGAGCGTAAACATTAACCCACGGTAAGGTGGTTTGTACCCAGTTGTTACCATTATCGGTTGAACGAAAAACTTCACCATATGTACCCGCAAAGATATCTCCACTGTGGTTAATAGCAAGACACCGGACGTAGGGAGTAGTTAAACCATTATTAACTTGTGTCCAGGTATTTCCATTATCGGTGGAAATATATACCCCATGATCAGGTCCGTAATAATCCCCTGCAAAAATATTGCCGCTATCATTTATAGCCAGGCAGCTGACCCTTACATCTATTAAACCGGTTAATGACCAACTCTCCCCGTTATCAGATGAATAAAAAACTCCGCCATCAGTACCAAGAAAGATATCACCCATTGCATTAATCGCAACAGGTCCAACATAATCAAACAAACCGTTACTGATATTTACCCAGGTATCCCCATTATCGGTTGAACGGTAAATTCCGGCACCATAAGACCCTGCAAATATATCTCCGCTCAAATTTATAGCAAGAGATCTCACTTGAACATCGGGTAAACTGGTTTTTGTCCAGTTATCCCCATTATCGGTTGAACGAAAAACCCCGAGGGAATTTACCCCGGCAAAGATATCGTTGCTGGTGTTGCAAACGAGAGAGCGGATATGAATATTTGTCAATCCATAATTGCTGGCTGCCCAGGTATCGCCGTTATCAGTAGAACGAAAAACGCCGCCGTTAGTACCAGCAAAGATTACTCCGTAGTTAAAATCAAGAGAGTTGACTAAATAATATGTAAAATCACTATTGATATTAGTCCAGCTTATGCCATTATCAGTTGACCGGAAAAGACCAGTCGTGGTTTCGACAAAGAAATTCCCGCCGGCATCAATATCAATAAAATAAATATTCATACTTGTCAAACCATTATTGATGGCTATCCAGTTGTCACCATTATCGGTTGATTGAAAAACCCCGCCGCCATAGGTTGAAGCAAGGAGATCTTCATTATAATTAATAGCGAGAGCGGTAATATCTGTATTCGTCAAACCGTTATTGACAGCAATCCAGGTTGAACCATAATCGGTTGAGCGATAAACGCCTTCATAAATCCAACCTCCATAGATCCCGGCAAAGATTTCCCCCGACCAATTAATTACAATAGAAGATATTGAAGTATTTTCCAATCCAATTTGTGTCCATGTATCACCGTCATCGTATGAAGAATAAATACCATTATCTGTGCCGACAAAAATATCCTGAAAAGAGATGGCCATAGAGAGAACATAAGCATTGGCAAATCCGGTTTGTATCCAGCTCCCGCCGTTATCAGTTGAACGAAATACCCTGCCATAATCTGTCCCTGCAAAGATATCCCCGCTGAAATTTTCAGCAAAGCAATTCACAATGTCAGATATTAAACCGGTTCCTGACCAGCTATCCCCGTTATCGGTAGAACGAAAAACACCAGTTACAGTGCTAATAAAAATATTTCCGTTGTAAGCAACAAAAAGTGAATAGATATCTCCTCCTCCGGGTCCGTTGGTGTGCTCCCAGAAATTTTCCTGGGCAAAATGATTTTGCGTTAACAGAAAGAGGAATAACGAAATTCTAAAAAGCTTTTTCATAAAGCCCCCATTGAAACATTTAATTTTATTAAAGTAGTCTGCTTCGGGAGAGTT
>CAVUOZ010000008.1:0-518981 GCA_963743325.1 uncultured Ignavibacteria bacterium | reverse complement strand
TCTGGGCCGAGAGCGCCCCAGGCGAGGGCGCGACCTTCTTCTTCGCGCTGCCCGCCGGGCCGGCGCAGCAGCCGCCTCGTGAGCTCCGTCACTGTCGACTTGCGGCTGCGCTGCCTCGACGACTTCTTTCGCAGCATCGCCGCCTGGGTGCTGCTCTGGCATCCGCTGGAAGCGCTCGTGTCCAACCGCTGGGACTTCCGGCTAGACCCGCGCGTGCTCAGGACCATCCGGTACAAGGCGACCGTACGCGTCGAGCCGCTCGATCTCGTCCTCGACGCTTGAGGCCAGTCGACGTTGCGGGCGCCGGAAGCGCGGTGCTACAGTGCCTGAGAACGAGGAAGCCCGGTTGATGGCCGCGTGAGAGCCGCCGCTCGAAACGATCGTGCGGGCGCCGAAGGGGCAAGGATGGCGCCGGATGCGCCGCCGAAACTCTCAGGCCAACGGAACGCGGCGGGACGGGCCCCTGGAGTGCGCGGACGTCGTCCGCGGCGGACGGGTGATGGGGACATCACCCTGTCCTTTGGACGTTTAAAGGGGGTGAGCGGCATGAGCACACCGAAGACGAGTCCGGTGGCCGAGCACATGAGCCGCCTCGGGACGGAGACGGCGTTCGCAGTGTCGGCCGAGGCGAACGCGGCCGGGGGGCCTCGGCCACACCGTCTTCCCCTTCCACCTCGGCGACATCGACCTCAAGACGCCCGACAACATCATCGAGGCCACCTACAAGGCGATGCGGGACGGCAAGACGGGCTACTGCTCCAACTACGGGATCATCGAGCTGCGGGACGCCCTGGCGGAGGACATCAACCGCTCGCACGGGACCTCGTACACGGGGGCCAACGTCGCCATCCAGCCCGGGGGGAAACCGGTCATCCAGAAGTTCTTCCTCTCCCTGATGAACCCCGGCGACGAGGTGCTGATCCCCGCCCCCGGCTATCCGATCTACGAGTCGATGGTGGCCTTCCACGGCGGGAAGCCGGTGCTCTACCCGTACCGGGAAGGCGACAGCGGGTTCGCGCTCGACCTCGACGAGCTCGAGAAACGCATCACCCCGGCCACCCGCTTCCTCGTCTTCAACAACCTGCAGAACCCGACCGGCGCGGAGGAGGACGAGAAGGGGCTGGCGGCGGTGAGCGAGCTCGTGCTGCGCCACAACCTGACCGTTCTCTGCGACGAGGCGTACTTCGACATGCGCTACAGCGGGACCTCCCGCTCGCTGATCTCGTACCCGGGCATGGTGGAGCGGTGCCTGATCCTGTACACGTTCTCGAAGAAGTACGCCATGACGGGATGGCGCCTCGGCGCGGCCGTCGGGCCGAAGGACCTGGTCGACAGCATCGCCAAGCTGAACGTCAACGACGAATCCTGCTCGAACCACTTCGTGCAGTACGGGGGGCTGGAAGCCCTGACGGGTCCCCAGGACGGGTCGCGCGCGATCATCCGCACCCTGCAGCAGCGCCGGGACCGCTGCCACGAGCTCGTCGCCGCGATCCCCGGCATCCGCTGCCACCGGCCGAACGCGACCTTCTACCTGTTCCCCAACGTGACGGCGGTGATGAAGCGGATGGGGCTCGAGGACTACGAGGCGTTCCGCAAGGCGGCCCTGGAGGCGACGGGGGTCTCCTTCTGCACCCGGCTGCACTTCGGCACGCCGATCCCCGGTGAGCGCGAGCGCTACATCCGGCTGTCCTACTCCGGCATCAGCGCCGATGTAATCGATGAGGGCCTGGAGCGGCTGCGGGAGTTTGCGCGGTGAGAGCGACGGCCCCAACGCGCGGCTCTTGCGCACGCCCTTCGCCCAGCACGTCGCGGCCGGCGCCAGGATGGTGGATTTCGGCGGCTGGGAGATGCCGGTGCAGTACCCCACGGGCATCATCACGGAGCACCTCGCGACGCGCGGCGGCGCCGGCCTCTTCGACGTCTCGCACATGGGCCGGTTCGTCTTCGCGGTCCCGGCTCCGCCACGTTCCTCCAGCATGTGCTGACCAACAACGCCGAAGCTCTGGACCTGCTGCAGGCGCAGTACACCATGGTGCCCACGGAGACCGGAGGCGCGGTAGACGACGCCTACCTCTACCGCTTCGTGGATGGCGAGTACCTGCTGGTCGTCAACGCGTCCAACCGGCACAAGGACTGGGACCACTTCCACGAACACCTGGCTCACTTCCCCGACGTCGAGATGACGGACGAGACCGGCGAGATCGCGATGCTGGCCCTGCAGGGCAAGACGTCGAGGGACATCATCGGAGGCCTGATCGAGAGCGGCGCGCTCCCGAGCCGCTGCGCAACGAGCTCAGCGTCGAGCCGCGCTCCGGCTGCCGGGTGACGGGCGCCTCGTGGAGGCGCGCATCGCCCGCACCGGTTACACCGGCGAGCCGGTCGCCTTCGAGCTCTTCGTGCCGCCGCACGACGGGCCGGCACTGTGGGACGCGCTGGTCGAGGCGGGCGCCGTGCCCGTCGGGCTCGCGCCCGCGACACCCTGCGGCTGGAGGCCGGCCTCCCCCTGTACGGCCACGAGCTCGGGACAGACCCGGACGGCAGCGAGATCCCCATCTTCAGCTGCCCGCTGGCGACGTTCGCCGTCAGCTTCTCGCCGCGCAAAGGGGACTTCATCGGCCGCCACCCGCTGGAGCGTCAGCAGAAGGCGTACGCGCGCATCCTGCAGCGCGACTACTCACGGATCCAGGACCTGCCCCGCCTCACACGGCCGGTGGCCGTGACCGGCCGAGGCATCGCCCGGGAGGGAGCGCCGCCGGTCCACGCCGAGGCCGGCGCCGAGCGCTTCGGCGACGAGACTCTCCTCGGCTGGATCACCAGCGGCACGGCCGTCCCGTACTGGGGACAGGAGGGCCACGGCCTCTGCTCGCTCCAGACGGAGGAGCATGAACTCCGCTCCATTGCGCTGGCGTACCTCGACAGCCGCGTCCTCGAGGACGACGAGGTCGAGGTCGACGTGCGCGGAAGGCGCGTGCCGGGGCTGGTCGTCCCGCACCACTTGCGGAGCGACGCCCCGCCCTGCGCGCGCCATCATCTGGGACTACACCCCGCAACTCACCGAGCTCGAGGGCGGGCAGGCCGGCGAGAAGGCCTTGCGGCTGCTCGGCAAAGCGATCGCCAACCACGAGTGGCGTCGGTAGCAGGACTGCATCGACCTCCATACCGAGCACCGAGATGACCCCCTCCCCGGCGACCCGCCTCCTTTCCGTCACGGACCCCGCGGGCCGGTACGCCGAACACCGAAGGCCAAGGCGTTGATCGACGCCGACGTCTTCTACTACCAGGGCACGGGCTTCATCGACGACGTCGAGCGGATGCTGGCTGGCGACTTCCGCGCGCTACCTCGGATGCCGGAAATAGAAACCCGCCCCATCAGCGGCCAGATGGCCAACACGACGGTGTTCAGCGCGCTGGTCGACTTCCTGAACCGGGGAGAACGCAAGCCGCAGCCGAACCGCATCGCCGAGGTCCTGAACAACCACATCAGCAAGGGTGGGCACCTGAGCGCCCAGCCGATGGGAGCGCTGCGCGACTTTGTGGCGCGCGACCCACCGACGAGCTGCCGTCGGTCATCGCCTTCCCCGTGTCGCCCGGAACCCCTACCAAGCGGACGTGCCTGCGCTCCTCGAGATCCTCGGCGGTGCCGCCCGAGCTCGTGATCCTCGGCAAGAGCATGATCATCCATCGTGAGCCGGTGTCGGAGATGCGGCAGTTCCTCGACGCCGCCGGCCTGGCGACCGTCCTCATGTACGACATGGCCCACGTCCTCGGACTCGTGGGACCGCATTTCCAGGAGCCGTTCAAGGAGGGCGTCGACCTGGTCACGGGCTCGACCCACAAGACGTTCTTCGGCACGCAGCGCGGCATCGTCGCGGCGCGGTGGGTCGAAGCCGACGAGAAGTACGACCTCTGGGAGGCCTCCTTCAACACCTGTCGGAATAAATCTTCCCAATGCTGCGTGGATAAGAAAGGAATACGGGTCGAAATCTGTAAATCTGGGAAATATAGTTCATGCATATAATGAAGCTTCTTCGGAAAAATTATTAAATGAATTCTGCTTCTCACAGGAGGAAATAGACAGATCGAAAAAGTATGGTAATCTTGCCGATGATCTTGAAACTGATTTGCATGAAGTAATTGGTCATGCTTCAGGACAAATAAAACCCGGGGTTGGTTCACCAAAACAAAGTCTTAAAAACTATGGCTCATCAATAGAGGAAGCCCGTGCGGACCTTATTGCACTTTATTACCTGCCGGATAATAAACTGGTTGAAATAGGTGTGCTTCCTGATAATGAAGCCTACAAGGCTGAATATGATAAATATGTCAGAAACGGTTTTTTAATACAGTTAGCACGTGTTGAGCCAGGAGCTAATATTGAAGAAGCACATATGCGCAACAGGCAATTAATTGTTAAATGGGTTTATGAGAAAGGTAAACGGGATAATGTCATTGAAAAAATAATTAAAGATGGAAAAACCTTTTTTGTAATAAATGATTATGCAGGGCTTAGAACATTGTTTGGCGGACTTCTGAAAGAGGTTCAAAGGATTACATCAGAAGGTGACTTTACTGCTGCTAAAAAACTGGTGGAAACGTACGGAGTGCGGGTTCACCCTGTGCTGCATAAAGAAGTGCTGGAGAGATACAAGAAACTGAATGTTGCGCCGTATAAGGGTTTCATCAATCCCGAATTAATCCCGATTTTGAAAGACGGGAAAATTGTTGATGTCAAAATCAATTATCCTGAAGATTTCACTCAGCAAATGCTTGATTATGGGGAAAATTATTCATTTCTGCCCAATCAAAATTAAAATAAAATCCAGCGCGGTTAAATCAACGGTTCCGTTTCATTCACATTAGGCGAATGAAATATTAATTATCCCCGAGGATTTTTTTTACAACTTCTTTTAAGTCATCTGCACCGAACGGCATCATTAAAATTCTGAATCCATTCTGTTCTGTAACATTGCTATCATTATCTGTTGACAGATAAATCGCTGGCAGATTATAATGACGGGCAAGCTTTGCCGCACATTCTATTCCTTCATCATCCGCACTTTTTTCAAGTATAATCAACTGAATACCATTATTCAATTTTTCCTTTATTTTTTCATTCATTTTAGGGTTCATTAATTCAGTGTTATATCCGTATCCATTTAACTGTTTCTTTATATCGAGTCCTATTATTCCATTATTAATAACAATGAGAATATTCTTATTCTTCATTAATATTACCTTAAAAATGACACATAACCGAGATCAGAAGCGCAATTTCAATGCCTTATGAAAATTATTCTCTAAAAGCATTAATTATATGATTTTTAAAGATTTAGGGACGCAAATATTTCGCAACAGCCGAACTGATACCTGATTCCACACTCATTCACCACCACGATTAACGCACATTTAACAATTAAAGGATTAAGGATGCGTTTCATTTATTCTTATATTTAAAGTCTGAAATGAAAATTAAAGGAGAAGACCATTAGATGGGTTTGAGTATAGGAATTGTAGGGTTACCTAATGTTGGAAAATCTACTTTATTTAATGCATTAACAAAAGCACAAAATGCCGAATCAGCAAATTATCCGTTTTGCACCATTGAACCGAATAAGGCCATAGTACCTGTTCCTGACAACAGGATTGAAAAGCTTGCCAGCCTTGTAAATCCCGCAAGGCTTGTAAACAGCACAATCGAATTTTTTGATATTGCAGGACTGGTTAAAGGAGCAAGTAAAGGTGAGGGTCTTGGGAACCAGTTCTTAAGCAACATTAGAGAAACTGATGCAATACTTCATCTTGTAAGATGTTTTGAAAATGCGGATGTTGTTCATGTAGACGGGAACATAAACCCAATCAGGGATATGGAAGTAATTGAAACTGAACTTCTCCTTTCAGATATACAAACTCTAGAAAGGAAAATTGAAAAACTGCAGAAGCTTGCAAAAGGTGATAAAGCAGCAAAACAATTGCTCGAGGATGCTGAGATTCTTTTAAAATTTCTGAATGAAGGTAAATCCGCTTTTTTATACCCGGAAAAAGATAAAGAATCAGTTAAACAATTATTTAATGAATTAAGACTGATGACCTCAAAAGAAGTTATATACTGTGCGAATGTAGATGAGTCAGAATTACTGGAGGATAATGAGTATGTGAAAGCTGTTAGAAAATATGCCGAAGAAAAGGGTGCTGATGCTGTTAAAATTTCGGCAAAGGTAGAAGAAGAGATGATTGGATTATCTGATGAGGAAAGAAATGAATTTCTTGATTCCTACGGGGTTAAAGAGAGCGGACTTGAGAAAATTATAAAGACGGGGTTTCATACTCTGGGTCTGATAAGTTACTTTACAGCCGGACCTAAAGAAGTAAGAGCATGGACGATTCATAATGGCTGGAAAGCACCACAGGCAGCGGGAGTCATTCATACAGATTTTGAAAAGGGATTTATTCGCGCCGAAGTTATAAGCTATGATGATTATTTAAAGTTCGGTTCTGAAGCAGCCTGTAAATCCGCCGGTGTAATGCGTATTGAAGGAAAAGATTATAGTGTGCTGGATGGTGACATAATGCATTTTCTTTTTAATGTTTAAAAGATTTAGATATTGTTTAGAACTTCTTTCAAATTTATTTTTATTTTTATTTTTAACTTTAACTTATAAATAAATTCAGATCTTAAAATGGATATAAAAATCACACACGATCCAAAAAATCATAAATTCACTGCCAAAGTAGATGACAGTGAATGTTATCTTCATTATAACCGTCCAAAAAAAAATGTAATAGATTTTTATTCGACATTTGTCCCGGGAGAATTGAGAGGGAAGGGAATCGCAGCGCAACTTGTTGAAGCAGGTTTAAAGTTTGCAGAAAAAAACAAACTACAGATTTTACCAAGTTGTTCTTATGTTGACGTTTATATTCACAGAAATGAAAAGTATTTAAGGCTGTTATATTCCGATCAGACGACCGGATAATCAGAGAGTATTACGAAAAGGGATATAGCCCATGAGGCTATTCCTGCCCATTCACGCCTCAATAGGTATATCTGCAAAACTAAAAAAGAATCTTAATATCCTTATTTGATAATTAAAACCGCCCGGTAGCCAGGGCAGCTTTTTAACTCATTTCAGCCTGGCATCAAGAATCATTTCGACACTCATTAATGCTTTTGAGACCGGGCATCCATTTTTTGTGTCGGCAGCAAGTTTTTGAAAAGTATCGTTATCTATCCCATCAACGTCAGCTGCCGTGCTTATATCTATTCTGGTTATTGTAAACCCATTCTCTGTTTTCTCAATGTGTACAGAATCTTCAGTAGTGATCAAATTAACCTTAAATCCGGCTTTTGCCAGGGAATTTGCAAGCGCCATAGAAAAACAACCGGCATGTGCAGCACCTAGAATTTCTTCGGGATTTGTTGTATTTCCGGTTTCAAACCTTGATTTGGCATCATAAGCTGTATTTTTTAATACGCCGGTCTCGGTCGTAAGGACTCCTTTTCCTTGCGCCAGGTTTCCTCTCCACTGCGCGCTAGCTTTTCTTACAGGCATATTTTACTCCTTTCACTGAATAATATTTTAAGAATTGTCCGACAAAGATAATAACAATTATCCACTTACTTATCGAAATAAGTGATACATTTATCATGGTATAGCTAATCTTCAGGATAGGGCAAATGACCTGTTATTGGGCAAAAAATCCCCGCTTTTCAGATAATAACTACTGCACCTGAGTCCTCCAGGATACGCTTATCTCTCGTCCATCTCTCGTCTCACTCCATAATTAAGGTAATTTATTTTTAAATAACGAATAATCGAATGAGTGATGATTTATTTAGTAGAAATTGTCTTTTTCTTTTAATAATCTTAAAGAAATTTAATTGAAATAATCTGTATGCATTTTTTATTACAGTTTAAGTTTTTTAGTCATTTCGTTCTGGCATTACTCATATTTTCAGGTGAATGTACTTATTCACAACATATTCCTGAAGATAACCGTGGTAAAGCAGCGTTTTCAGGCAGAAATCATTTGGGGGTTTTTAAATACCGTTCCAGGACAGATTATAAAGAGAACGTTCAGGAATTCAGAAATTATTCGGAGAATTATTTTCATATAGAGAGTGATGAAAATTCGTTATGGAATGGCAGACACTGGAATAAAAATAATTTTCCACTGAAAGTTTACATAATAAAATCCGAATCGAAGTACTATAAACCTGTCTACAACACTTATATAAAATATGCATTAGAAGTGTGGGAAAAAGCTGATAAAAGAATTAGTTTTATGATAGTGTCGTCCACTGATTCTGCTAACGTTATTATCAGATTTGTAGATAATCTAAAGCAGAAATATGATGAAAATTATCTCGGTCTCACTAAAACAGAATTTTCAACTGAAAACAGTAACGAGATATCAAAAGCTGATGTTCAATTGAGTCTGTTGAAATTTGGTACTAAAAATATAGCTGATGGTGAAATGAAGGCAACGACTATTCATGAGATGGGACACGTACTTGGGTTAGGACATAGTGAAAATGACAAAGATCTTATGTATCCATATATTGATCCATTATGGAATAAAGATCTTGATTACAATGAATTATCTTCCGGGGATTACTTTGCGATACACTCATTAACAGATTTAGGATTTAAACATTAGCAGCATTTAAGGTATAAATAAAAAGCACGGAGGTTAATCCGTGCTCGGGAAATTTATATTCTGTCTAAATATCCATTAAGGATAGAATCTTGCACCCAATCCTATATCTACCCCCGAACCAAAATCGGGCGCAAGTGCCAGTAATACTCCAATTTCAAAAAAAACTTCTAAAGGGGTGTCTCTGGGTACCAGATTTACGCCTATTACTCCTCTGGCCCCGATCCCAATTTCACCGCTGGACCTGTTGTATTTGTCATTATGATAGATTCCATTTCCCTCTCCAATTCCAAGTACACCACCGGGACCGGCATATAAATTAGCAATCGGAGATCTGAAAGCGTTAAAGTGCCATAAATAATCCACACCTATCCTTGGACTTCCGAAATAAGATGCACCAAGATCGACCACGAAAGCTCTGTCGCTTTGTGTCCAGAATTTCAAAGTTGCACCCAAAGGATCACCAACCATGATCCCGAAACCAAATTCTCTTCCATATGGTGAGTATGACTGAGCCTTTGATAAACCTGAAATCATTAATATTACAGCAATTAGAATTATATATCTTTTCATTTTTCTCATCCTTTTTCTTTTGGAAAACAATTGCAAATCTTTTAATAACTTTTCGATAAAAAAATAGATAGTATCACATGCTTTCTGCTGATTTTTGACAAAATAAGCTTATATTTACTACAAAATGTTATCCCACGCACTTGCCTGACTTACAGACTTCAATAACTTGAATTACATCAAAATAATACTTAATCTTGTTATTAATCCAGAATATTTAGTTTATTCAAAGAAAATTTGAGGGAATACTATGAACAGTAACTCCGGAACATTGACTGTTTCAGACGATAAAAGAGTATATGAAGACAGGCATCTTTTACTTGAAAGATATGTGGCCGTGAGGAATTTTTTTAATATTTTATGCGCCCCGTTAAAAACCGAGGATTATGTAATACAGTCTATGCCGGATGTAAGTCCCACCAGATGGCACCTTGCCCACACAAGCTGGTTCTTCGAAGCTTTTGTACTGCAGAATGCGGTGAAGTATTATAAGTCGCTCCATCCTCAGTATAGTTTTCTATTTAATTCTTATTATGTACAAATAGGCAAAAGATTTACAAGATCAGATAGGGGTTTATTATCCAGGCCAACAGTTGAAGAAGTTTACGACTATAGAAAATACGTTGATAGGAATGTAACTGAGTTTATTGAAGATTGCACTGAGGCTCAGCTTAAAGAGTTTGGTCCTGTAATCGAAATCGGTATAAACCATGAACAGCAGCATCAGGAATTAATGTTAACCGATATCAAACACGTATTTTCAATGAATCCTCTGCACCCTGTTTACCTTGATAAATTTCCACCTTTAGTGAATTATGTACCGGAAACTGCCTTTGTATATTTTGATGAGGGCATTTACGAAATAGGACACCCTGGAAATGATTTTGGTTATGACAATGAATTCCCCAGGCATAAAGAATATGTAAAATCTTTTAGGCTGGCTGACAGATTGGTTACAAACCGGGAATATTTAGACTTTATAGAAAATGACGGATATCATAAACCCGAGCTATGGCTGTCGGATGGATTTTCAACATTGCAAAAAGAAAACTGGAATGCTCCGATGTACTGGGAAAAACATAATGGAGAATGGTGGAATTTTAAATTAACCGGATTCCATAAAATAGATTTCAACGAACCTGTATGCCACATAAGCTATTATGAAGCAGATGCTTATGCAAGATGGGCGGGCTGCAGACTACCGACAGAATCGGAATGGGAAATTGCTGCATGCAATTTACCTGTCTCTGGCAATTTCGTAGAGAATGGCAATTTCCACCCTGTATCAGTTTCTGAACCCGGGAATAAAGCTCTGAAACAAATGTATGGAGACGTATGGGAATGGACTATGAGTTCATATATGCCTTATCCAGGATACAAAACACTGCCTGGTGCATTAGGAGAATACAATGGTAAATTTATGTCAAATCAAATGGTACTGCGCGGCGGCTCCTGTGCCACTTCATCAGGTCATATAAGAAAATATTATAGAAATTTTTTCTATCCCGGCAGCAGGTGGCAGTTTATGGGACTTCGTTTAGCGAAAGACACCGAGTAATCAATTATGTATTATACAACTAAAAAGGAAAACGAAATTCTGAGGGAAGTTCTCAATGGTTTAACAAAACCTGTTAAAGAACTCCCATGTAAACTGTTCTATGATGAAAGAGGATCGAATCTATTTGATGAAATAACAATACTTGATGAATATTATCCGACAAGAACAGAAATGCAGATACTGGAAGAGAATATCGCTGAAATTGGCGGTCTTCTGGGAGAGGGCACTGTATTGATTGAACTTGGAAGCGGAAGCAGTAGAAAAATAAGATTATTACTCGATAATATTCCCGGACTCGCAGCTTATATTCCTATAGACATTTCCAGGGAACAACTCATTAACTCAGCTGATAAACTTTCCGGTGATTATCCGGAAATTGAAATAATCCCGCTGGTTGCAGATTATACAAATGAATTTAATCTGCCCGAAATCAATAAACCATATGATCATATCTCTGCTTTTTATCCCGGCTCAACAATAGGAAATTTTAAACCTGAGGAAGCAAGAAGTTTTCTGCAAAGAATAGCTAATCTGATAGGTAAAAATGGCGGAATGATTATCGGCGTTGATCTGAAGAAAGATAAAAAAACTCTGGAGGCGGCATATAACGATAGTAAGGGGGTTACAGCAGAATTTAATCTTAATATTCTTAAACATATAAATAATGAAACAGGCTCAGATTTTAAACCAGGTAATTTTCAACATGTCGCATTTTACAATATGTACGCAGGCAGAATTGAAATGCATTTGGTAAGTAAGGCCGATCAGAAGATCCATTTAAATGGTTCAGTCATAGAAATGAAAAAAGACGATGACATTCTTACCGAATATTCTTATAAATATACTCTTAAGGAATTTGCGGATTTAATTCAGGACTTCTTTGAGGTAAGGACTGTCTGGACAGATAAAAACAACCTCTTTAGCGTACAATATCTAAGGGTAATATAATTTAGCCGCGAATTCATTACATCTAAAGCTAATATCATTTGTACATCCCACGGAGTTGTCAAAAATATTAAGGGATTCTAGGAGAGGTTTTCTAAAATATCTTTGAGTTTCTTAAAGCTTTTTTCCCAATCAGATTTTTTATTTCTTTCTTTTTCGACAATCTCAGGTGCAGCGTTATTTATGAATTTTTCATTCGCCAGTTTCTTTTCAATTCTTGCAAGTGACCCTTGGATTCTGCTGATTTCTTTCTGAAGTCTTGCACGTTCGACATCAAGATCAATCAATCCTTCAAGAGGAATATAAATTTCACAGTGTTTTAGTACGGCTGAAGCACTTCCTTTTGGTCTTTGCATTTTTTCATCGACATTTAAATCTTCAACCTTTGCAAGCTTTTTAATATAATCTACCTGGTGCTGTGCGACGGCAGAAGATTTAATAAAAGCTTTTATCTTTTTAGAAGGCGGAATATTCATTTCACCGCGAATATTACGGATTGAATTTATAATATCCTGAACAAACTCCATCTCCTCCTCAGCTCTTTCATCAATTTGGTTTTCATCCACCTTCGGATATTCTGCAATAACGATACTTTCGCCTTCTTTTCTGTTTTCAATTATTTGCCAGAGTTCTTCAGTTATAAAAGGCATAAAAGGATGAACAATCTTTAGAAGAGATTCAAATATTGTAAGAGATCTTGTAAGTACTGCAGATTTAACCTGATCATCATCAGAATATAGTCTGTTTTTTGAAAGCTCGATATACCAGTCGCAGAAATCATTCCATACAAAAGCATAAACAATCTTGGAGGCATTATTAATTTCAAACTTATCCAGGGCATCTCTTAACTGAAGCAGAGTCTTATTGAGGCGGGAGACGATCCATCTGTCCGCAAAATCAATATATTTGTCAATCAATTTTTTATCAATTGGAATTGATTCACAATTCATTAAAAGAAATCTGCCTGCATTCCAGATTTTGTTAGCAAAATTTCTCCCAAGTTCGCATTTTTCGGTGCTAAACAAGACATCCTGTCCCATTGGAGCAAGATATATTACAGTGAAACGAAGGGCATCTGCGCCGTATTCTTTTATTACATCGAGCGGGTCAGGAGAATTGCCGAGTGACTTACTCATTTTTCTTCCCTGGATATCCCTTATTACAGAAGTAAAGTAAACACCACTGAAAGGTATTTCTTTTTTAAAATGAAGACCGGCCATTATCATTCTGGCAACCCAGAAGAAAATTATATCAGGAGCAGTTACAAGAGTATTGGTAGGATAATAGTAATCCTGCTCTGCTTCGGTTTTAAAAACAGCATGTGCCCAGAGCCAGCTGGAAGCCCAGGTATCCAGAACATCCTCATCCTGCTTTAGATTGGCTGATCCGCAGTGAGGACATTTTTCAGGCTTCTCCAAAGATACTATTGGATTTTTACATTCAAGGTTACAATGATCCTCCCCGATACAATACCATACCGGAATCCTCTGTCCCCACCATAGCTGTCTTGATATGCACCAGTCGCTAATATTTTCCATCCAGTGCTTATAAGTTTTTACCCAATGCTCTGGATAAAAATTGACTTTGCCTTCTTCAACAACTTTTAGAGCTGGTTTAGCAAGCTCATCCATTTTCATAAACCATTGCTCGGACAGATATGGCTCAATAGGCACACCCCCTCTTTCTGAGTAGCCGATTTTCGTCTGATAATCTTCTATCTTTTCCAGCAGTTTAAGATTTTCCATTTTGGCAACGACCTTGTTACGTACTTCAAATCTGTCAAGTTCTCGTAAATCTTCAGGCACATTACCATTTGTTGTTCCGTCTTCATTAAAAATATTAATTGAATCCAGGTTGTGTCTTTTACCCATTTCATAATCATTTATATCGTGCGCGGGAGTAACTTTCACAGCACCTGTTCCAAATTCCTTATCAACAAAATCGTCGGTAAAAACAGGTATCTCTCTGTCTACAATCGGAAGCAAAACCGCTTTTCCTATTAAATCTTTGTACCTCTCATCATGAGGATTAACCGCTATGCCTGTATCGCCGAGCATTGTCTCTGGACGGGTTGTAGCAACTGTAATAAATTTATCGCTGTCCTTTACAGGGTATTTGAAATACCATAGTTTGCCGCTTACATTTCTGTAGATAACTTCTTCATCTGAAATGGCGGAACGTGTTGCCGGATCCCAGTTCACCATTCTGTAGCCGCGGTATATTTTCCCTTCATTATAAAGCTGAATAAAAGCTTTAATCACTTCCGCGTAATAATCATCATCCATCGTAAAACGTTCACGATCCCAATCACAGCTGACACCCAATTTCTTCAATTGCTGAATAATCATACCACCGTATTTTTCCGTCCAATCCCAGCAGTATTTAATAAATTCTTCTCTACCGATTTCCTTTTTATCAATATTATGTTCTTTAAGATAGTTTGTTACCTTAGTTTCAGTAGCAATTGATGCATGATCAGTTCCGGGCACCCAGCAAGCGTTATATCCCTGCATTCTTTTTGTACGTACAAAAATATCCTGCAGCGTGTTATTAAGAATATGCCCCATTGTCAGCATACCTGTAACATTAGGGGGAGGTATCACGATAGTATAGGGTTCTTTTTGTTCATCTACCTCTGAATGAAAGAACTTATTATCGAGCCAGTATTTATACCACTTATCTTCTACCATAGTGGGGTCATATGCCTTGGGGATTTCGGACTGAGACATCAATTTCCTTTGTTCTTTAGGTAAAATTAAGTTACAAATATAAGGAAAATCTTAGTGAAGGAGAGAGAAGAAATTATGGGCCAGGTTACAGCAATAAATATTAAGATTTGATTTCGTATAAAATATTATTCCCTTTCCTCATAGTTCGTACATTTTCAGCATTAGATGCCGGTTCATTAAATAATACGATATGTTTCAATAAATATAATATTGATAATTGGGAATTTTGACTTGGACGCCGTGGTATGGTCCTTCCAGATCACTCCATTGATCTCCTACTGTACCAACAATTAAATATTGCTTCTGAACGAGTTGTATTCTTTTATCTGATTTATATTTTAAGGCAGTAATACCATAATACTCCTTATCTTTTACTATAAGAGTATCAAATACAGTGTATCCGGCAGCCATCAAATTTTTAATTGTTGCCTCATATTGATCGGCTTTTCTCCCTGTAATGAACACTATCTTAAAATTTCTCCTTACAAGATAATTGTACAATTTCAGAACTTCAGAAACTGCGGGAGCCTTTGCACTGTCAATCCACATATCAAAATATTTCTCAACATAACCGAAGTTCCATTCCTTATTAAATGGATAATTGGATAATGCAGTTTCATCAACATCAAAGACGACTACAGATTCTTTTCCAGGAGTAATTTTTTCAAATTTATCTATACCTTCATTAACTGCCAGCTCAGCATCTTTGTGAAAGTTTCCCATTTCCTGATAATTTATTATAGTGTCTTTAACAAAACTTAAGTTTACCAGATAGGCTGATCCGGCAGAGCATCCGGTTAAAGATACAAATGCCGGGATAATTACAGATAAAATTAAAGTTACATATTTAGTTCCCATAATTATACCCTATTCTTTCGATTGTCATTGCCGGTTTTCAAAGAAAAACAATAGTGGTCTTTCAAGTCTCTGAGCCCAGGCGGCTTCATTATGTTCAGCCCCGCGGGCATAGTAGTAATCTATATTTGTGCCTAAAACAAATCCCATTTGTGTTAACATGGCAAACATTTTTTGTCCTCTCGTTAGTCCGTCTTCACCGTGATCAATATATATTTTCAAACCTTTAGGAGGTTTATCATAATTTTTAACCGCATCAAAAATTTTATCATTATCATAATAGAATGAACTCGACAAACATCCTGCCATTGAGAAGACGTCCGGGTGTTTCCAGGTAATAAGAAATGAAATTAACCCTCCCATGGATGAGCCCATTACAGCACTATTTTTTGAATCTGTAAGCGTTCTGTAATTTGAATCAATGAAAGGCTTGAGTTCTTCAATAAGAAACTTTATATAACTATTTCCTTTTTCAGAATCGCTGTATTCTTCAAGCCGGTCTCTTGTATTATTAATCCCAATAACTATTATTTCTTTTAACCTCCCCGCTTTGACTAATTTTGTCACTGTTTCATCCACCTGCCAGTCCGTTCCTGTAAATGAAGTTGAGGGGTCAATTAGATTTTGTCCGTCATGCATATAAAGCACCGGATACTTTTTTAGGGACAGCCTGCAATAGGATGGCGGTAGCCAAACGAAAACATCTCTTTCGTTGCCCAGGAAAGTTGAATGGAATCTTCTATGGAAATGAACAACTCCTGTTATCTTCTTTACTCCTGCGTATCTTTTCCGACGCAGCTTTTTTGTGGTGGAAGTCTGGTTCTTAATATGATCCGGATTTACCATTTAATACCATATTTGATTCTTAAACTTTCAAAGATAGAAATACTTTGGGAATCAACAAAAAATTGATTTTTATCAAAATTATCCAAGATTTCCGGCACTATAAATAGCATATTTATAATATTTTATGGATTTTAAACAATATACTTTTACAGTTTTTTAAGGAGATATTGGTAATTATGGCAGTTATTAGACCTTTTAATGCATTAAGACCTACAAAGGACAAAGCGAGTATAGTTGCAAGCGTACCATATGATGTAGTAAACAGGAAAGAAGCAAAAGAACTGGCTCAGGGAAATCCATTAAATTTTTTAAGAGTGACACGTTCAGAGATTGAACTTGATGATAGTGTTAGTCCGTACTCAGTTGAAGTTTATAAGAAAGCCAAGGAAAACCTCGCTCGTCTTAAAAATGATGCTCCCCTTATAATTGATGATGAGCCTCGTTTCTATTTATACAGACTTGAAATGAATAGTAAAGCACAGGTAGGAATAGCGGCAACATTTTCAGTTGATGATTATGAAAATGACATCATCCTTAAGCATGAAAAAACAAGAAGAGAAAAAGAGGATGACCGTACCAATCATATACTAACTACTGAAGCGCAAACCGGAGTAGTTTTTTTAACATATCGTGGAGTGGATGCAGTTAATAAAATCGTAAATCATACAATGAAAGAAAATAAACCGGAATATGATTTTAATTCTAAAGATGGGATTAAACATACTCTCTGGATTGTCCCTGAAGATTATAATGACCAAATTATCGCTGAATTTAAAAAAATAAAACATTTGTATATTGCCGATGGTCACCATCGCGCAGCAAGTGCAGCAAGAGCGAGAAATGTAAAAAAAGAACAGAATAAGAATTATACTGGAAATGAAGAATATAATTATTTTATCTCGGTAATTTTCCCTGCAGAGCAATTGAACATTTTACCATACAACCGTGTGGTATCTGATATAAATAATCTATCCAGAGAAGAATTTCTGGATAAGGTAAGTGAGAAATTTATTGTTGAGAAATCAGGAAAGAAGGAACCGTCAGCCAGAAGAAATTATGGTATGTACCTCGATGGGAAATGGTATATGCTTAAAGCGAGAGATTCAATACTGGCAAGCAATTCACTTTCCATTTCAGTTGCTGAAACTCTGGATGTTAGTATTCTGCAGAACTTCCTTTTAAATCCGGTTCTGGATATCGATGATCCCAGAACAAATAAAAGGATAGATTTTATAGGTGGCATACGCGGCACTAAGGAACTTGAAAAGCTGGTAGATAAAGGTGAGGCAGCTATGGCGTTCTCTTTATATCCTGTCTCATTGGATGATCTGATGAATATTTCAGATGCCGGAGAAATAATGCCGCCGAAATCGACCTGGTTTGAACCTAAATTAAGAGATGGACTCCTTGTACATACTATTTAAATATTTAACCAAAAAAACCGATTATAAGAAGGGAATATCATAAAATGGAAAAAAGAATATATAATTTCAGTGCTGGTCCTGCAGTTATGCCTGAAGATGTACTGAAAGAAGCACAGGAAAATTTAATGTCACTTCCCGGTGTGGGAATGTCGATACTGGAAATAAGCCATCGGTCAAAAACATTTGATAAGATTATTGCAGAAACGAAAGCAGACTTAAAAGAGCTCATGGGAATAAACGATGATTACTCTCTGCTGTTCCTGCAGGGGGGTGCGAGCTTACAGTTCTCTATGGTACCTCTGAACCTGATGCCCCCGGTAAATAAAGCTGATTATATTGTGACAGGGAGCTGGTCAAAGAAAGCTGTAAAAGAAGCCAAACGCGTAGGAACTGTAAATATTGCTGCATCAACTGAAGAAGGAAAATTTAAGAGAATACCAATACAGGAAGAGTTAAAGCTTGATCCGGCAGCTGCTTATGTTCATTTTACTTCTAACAATACAATCTTCGGAACTGAGTTTCACTATGAGCCAGAAGTGGGAAAAGTCCCGTTGGTTTGTGATGCTTCCTCTGATATTCTTTCGAGGAAAATTGATGTAAATAAATATGCTCTCATTTATGCGGGTGCTCAGAAAAACATGGGGCCATCCGGTGTAACTTTTGTGATCATCAGGAAAGATATGGTTGAAAGAAGCAGTGATTCTCTTCATACAATGCTAAATTATAAAACACACGTTGAAGCTGATTCACTATATAACACGCCTACAGTATTTGGTATTTATATTATCGGACTGGTAGCTAAATGGCTGAAGAAAAACGGCGGACTCGATGCTATGTATAAAACCAATAAAGAAAAAGCAGGCTTACTTTATAAATGCATAGATGAAAGTGGTGGATTTTATAAAGGACATGCTGAAAAGGACAGCAGATCTTTAATGAATATAACCTTCAATCTTAATTCGGAAGAACTTGAAAAGAAACTTATTGATGAAACAACTAAAAATGGTTTCAGCGGATTGAAAGGGCATCGTTCAGTTGGAGGTTTAAGAGCTTCTGTTTACAATGCGTTTCCTAAAAAGGGAGTTGAAGATCTCGTAAGCTTTATGAAAGATTTTCAGAAAAATAACGGCTGATTTGACTAATTATTAATTCGGGAGTAATACAATGAAGGCATTATTATTTTCAGGCTTTTGCATACTTCTTTTATTCAGTTCCTGCTCTAAAGAAGAAAAAAAACTTGAAGTTTTTAATGCCGAAGCTTTTGCTTATGATCTGGGCGGCAGCTGGGAGGTTGATGCAACAATCCGTGTTAAAGGTTTTAAGCAAAATGAAAAAGATAATAAGTTCACAACCACATTAAGTTATGATATTGATCTGGTAAAACCCGCCGGTGATACGGTGAAAGCTCTCATTAGTAAGACTGAAGATAAATCTAATAACGAAGAATTTATGGATGTTCCTCTCGAGGTACAATTTGATCTTGATTCCACGTATGTAGACGGAGACTATAAGCTAATCTTTAACGTTAAGGATGCTGAGACCGGTAAGATGGCTTCAGCATCTGCTTCTTTTAATCTGAAAAAAGACTGAATTGCAAAATTGTTAATTTGTTTTTAATATAAGGTATCAAGATTTGTAAAGGTGCGAATTTAAAACAGAAAATCAGAAATGTGAGTTATTTTGAAAAGTATTAAGTTTAATTGTGACTAAAATATTTTTCGGGAATAGGTTTCCGGCCTGCATAACCTGCTTCATTTTCATGATAAAACTTAATATCGTCTTCATCACTTCTCCAGCATAGAAATACTTCTTCTCCATTAATGATAGCAGGGAAATCCACCAAACCTATCGAAAAATTCCAGTCCTTATAAAAACAACCGATCTCTTCGAGTTCAGTCATAAATCCATTAAGCTCATTTACCATTTTCCTGACCTGGGAATCAGATTCAATAGCTCCGTCTTTATCTTCGGTAAGAAGTCTGATCTCTCTTGAAGTATTAAGAATATCTTCAACAATTTTTCTTACCAGAGGTAATGTTCGATGAGCTTCTTCGGGAGTAAAATATCTGGTGGCAGTAACCATAAGTATGATTTCCTTCCTTACTTTATTTACTTCAAAATTACAATATTATTTTATCAAAAAAAGTTCAAAATTATCATATCTGCATAAAAACTTTGTGCAGTCATAATCCTGCTTCAAATCAAAATTTATTATTGTGTAAATTTATGTGACTTCGACTATATGTTAATTCGTGAAATACTAAAATTTTTTAATGATATATTAAACCGGCTTGCTGAATGTTCCTTTTATATAGCAGCTGTACCTTTCATAAATAATAAGGAATAAGGATAAATTGAATCTAATATCTATTCTTTGCGTCTAATAAATAAATAATATTATGCTGTATTAAGCGGAGAAAAGATGAATTTTATTGATCTGCAGAAGCAGATAAAAGAAAAAGGGATCAGTTACAGGGAATATGTTAATAGTACAATCGAAGAAGGAGCGCGGACTCAGATTAGTGACCTGACTCCTAAAGAAGTTAAAAGGTTTAATTTCAAAGCTCTTAATCTTCAAAGAAGTAACAGGATTACCAGAACCTATAACCCCTGTGAAGAGTTAAAAAAACTTCTGGAAGATATTTCGGAACCACAATTATGGATGGTAATTACTGAAAACTGGTGCGGAGATTCAGCTCAGTCACTGCCATATATTGCAATAATGGCTGCACAAAATTCATTAATAGATTTAGAAATTATATTAAGGGATGCTAATCCTGAGATAATGGATCAGTTTTTAACTAACGGGACAAGAAGTATTCCTATACTTGCCGCATTTAATTCAGCGGGTAATGAATTATTCAGATGGGGACCCCGTCCGCAGAATGCAGTTAATCTGATAAATCAGTGCAAAGCAGAGGGCTTAGAAAAAAATGAGTGGACAGAGAAACTGCACTTATGGTACGCAAGAAATAAAGGGGTTGATATAGAAAAAGAATTTATTGAATTAATTAACAAAGAAGCGTATTCTCACTGAGATAAGGGGTTGTCTCAAAAGTAAATTTTATTGTCACACTGAATATTATGACAATATCAAGCTGTTTTTAACAGAGCCGGATTTATTGATTTATAATTATTAGTATAAGCAACTCCTGAATTTATAACAGCAAAAATTATTTTAAGTAATTTGTTTTCAATATTGTTTAAGATCAATCGTTTATTTTTTCCTTCAGCAGCTTTACGAAGGAAGTATTTCTTAAAAACCGGATTGTGTGTTCTTACTGATAATGCAGCAAGATAAAGAAGTTTTCTAAGCTTGGCTGGTCCGGCTTTTCTTGACCTTGGTGATTTATAAAGTGATGTCCCGCTTATTTGCTCATAGGGACATATTCCTGTATAAGCTGCTGTATGTTTGTAGTTAAGGTGTTCTGTAAATCCTTTTGTAAGCACCAATAGGTTAGCTGCCAACAGAAGACCAACACCAGGAACAGATTTAACTAAATTGATCTTATTCTTAAAGGAATCATCTTTATCAATCAGTTCTTTAATTTCTTTATCAATTTGTTTGATATGTTCTTTGAACTTACTGATTGTTTGCTCATAGATCTGGTTAGCCAGAGGAGTTTGGTAATACTTATGCTTAAGAGTTTTCAGAGCATTTTGATTAGCAGTCATCTGAATAATCAAGTGTTCTCGAATGCTTAGAAGTACTTGAATTTGCTCTATAATCTTATCTTTTGGCTTCCAAAAGGTGAGTTTATCGAAATATCTATAAGCATACTCTGCAATAGAAACTGCATCTATGAAGTCGTTCTTTCTAGGTGAATCCTTAGTCTTGTTCTTTATTTTGTGCGGTGCCTCTATACAGAGATTAAATCCTTTAGAGCTAAGGAAGTAAGAAAGACTCTCAGAATAAACTCCTGTTGCTTCCATACAGACAATTACTTCTAATTGCTTGATGGAGTGCTTTGATAGATGAGAAATAAATTCATTAAATCCATCAATGTTATTTGGAAATTTTTGTGCTGGGAAGACAGAATTATCGGGACTAGTTATGCAACTAGCAGAAAAATCTTCTGCCGAAATATCAAGACCAATAAGATATTTTGTCCTTTGCATTTTATTATTTTTGGTTATTATACCCAAAGTGGTTTGAGCTTACTCCATTTTAATAATCTTAAATACGGAAATATTATTTAGCTTTAACCACCAAAGAGCCGGGTCTTAATCAGAGTATAGTTTTAACTTGAGCCTGTCATAGACTTACTCGGTCCTTTGGGTATTATTTAGACCTTATTGTGTTATTAAATGTTTTATTAAAATAAATTAAATCACACTTTAAGTCTAATGGAGCCTGTCGAAGTGTGCCCGCTCCGACTCGTCGGAGACGAGGCGAAAATTCATTCTGAAATATCAGTCTTCGACACCTGCCTACCGGACAGGCAGGGCTCAGACTGACAGATCTGAACTTTTTAGTCAGCCCCAGAAGCAAATTTATTTTTCGTTCATAAAGGGATATTTCCAGCCTTTTGGCGGTACAAAGGTTTCTTTAATCGATCTGACCGTCATCCACCTAAGTATATTCATTGCGCTTCCTGCTTTATCATTTGTACCTGAAGCACGTCCTCCGCCGAATGGCTGCTGCCCAACTACAGCCGCAGTAGGTTTATCGTTTATATAAAAATTACCTGCTGCATCCCGGAGTTTATCAGACATTTTTACAAGTATATTTCTATCCCGGGCCCAGATTGCACCGGTTAATGCATAAGGAGATGTGGTGTTACAAAGTTCAAGTGTTTCATCAAACTTTTTATCATCATAAACATAAATCGTTAATACCGGGCCAAAGATTTCCTCCTGCATTGATTTAAAATTGGGATTGGTTGTCACGATTGTTGTAGGTTCAATAAAATATCCTTTAGTATCATCACACTTACCGCCTGTAATTATCTCGGCATCCTTTGCTTCTTTTGCAAAATCGATATAAGATTTTATACTGTCATAAGCTCCTTTATCGATTACAGCTCCCATAAAGTTGGTAAAATCTTCGATGTCTCCCATTTTAATTTTTGATACTTCTGAAGTGTATTTTTCTTTAAACTCTTTCCAGATTGAAGAAGGAATATACATTCTTGATGCAGCCGAACATTTTTGCCCCTGGTACTCAAATGAGCCTCTTAAAGCTGCAACAACCAGAGCATCAATATCGGAAGAGTTATGCGCAAAAATAAAATCTTTACCTCCCGTCTCACCTACAATTCTCGGGTAATACTTTGAATTCTGAATATTATCACCAATTGTTTTCCACATTCCCTGAAAGACGGCAGTTGAACCCGTGAAATGAATTCCTGCAAGATCTGGACTTGCCATAACCGGATCTCCGACCTGGCTTCCGGACCCGGGAACAAAGTTAATTACACCTTTGGGTAATCCGGCTTCCTCCCAGAGCTTCATCAGGAAATAAGCGGAATAGACAGCACTTGAAGCGGGTTTCCAGAGAGTAACATTTCCAACAATTGCAGGCGCTGTAGGCAGGTTTCCTGCGATTGATGTAAAGTTAAATGGAGTCACGGCGAAAATAAAACCTTCCAGAGGTCTGTATTCCATCCGGTTCCACATTCCTTTTGGGGAATAAGGCTGCTCACCCATCAATTGAGTCATATAGTATGTATTAAATCTCCAGAAATCAATTAACTCGCAGGCAGAATCTATCTCTGCCTGGTATGCTGTTTTAGACTGGCCGAGCATGGTGGCGGCATTTATTGTTGCACGCCAGGGACCTGAAAGTAATTCGGCAGCCTTGTGAAATATTGAAGCACGGTGTTCCCATGGCATATCAGCCCAGGTTTTCCTCGCCTGTAACGCAGCTTCAATAGCCATTTTGACTTCCTTTGCGCCGGCTTTGTGGTAGACACCGAGCTTAATTGAGAGATTGTGGGGAACCCTGATTTCTGCAGTTTTCCCTGATTTGATTTCCTCTCCGCCAATTATCAAAGGTATTTCAATTTCCTTTAAGCGTAATTCTGCTAATTTATTCTTTAATTCGGTTTTTTCAGGACTTCCAGGTGCATAATTTAATATTGGTTCATTTACCGGAACCGGTAATTTGAAATATGCGTTTGACATTTATCTTCTCCCTCCTCGTGTGTATCGAAGTTTATAGTTTTTTAAGTTTTAATCAATAAAATTACGGCTTTATGGCCACATCTTCAATGAAAAATAGAATAAGCTATATATGGAGAGGTACGGAAAGAGGAAGGAATTAAAGGCCGTTTGTAGGCCATTTAAAGGCCGTTAGATGGCCGTTAGATAAGAATACTATACGGAGGAGTTTAAAAGAAAGTAAAACTCTGTTTCCTTACCTGGTTCGGAATTTACAAATATTTCCCCGTCGTGCAGATTGATTATAGATCTTACGATGGAAAGTCCCAACCCTGTACCACCCAATTTTCGGCTTCTGGAAGTTTCAATCCTGTAAAATCTGTCAAATATTCTTGATATATCTTCTTTGGGAATCCCTTCTCCTTTATTGATTACAGCTACCTTTACTTTTATACCGGATTTACAGGCAGTCACCCTGATTGGCTCCCCTTCATATCCGTATTTGATAGCATTTTCAATAAGATTAGTTAATACCTGCCTTATCAGATCCGGATCTATTTCTACTTCTGTATTATTTTCAACTTCAAGATTAATCATATTATTCTTTTCTGTTGATAAATACCCAAGCGAATCTATTGTTCTCTCAAGAAATGGTCTAAGGTCAACAGCTTTTCGGCTTATTTTAATCAATTTATTATCAAAACGTGAAATAAGGAATAACCGATCAACTATATTTATCAGTCTCAGTACTTCCTCATAATTACTTTTAAGTATTTCCCTGTACTGCTCAGGTGCTTTGGGATGACGTAAAGCTACTTCCACTTCCCCCCTTAAAATCGTTAAGGGGGTTTTCAACTCGTGAGAAGCAGCAATCGAGAAGTGATTCATATAATCCAGGGAAGTCTTTATTCTCTTAATCATTCTGTTCATTGTAAGTACAAGTCTTCCGTACTCATCATTAAATTCTTCGCCGGGAATTTTTTCATCAAGGTTTTGCGTAGTTATCTCATCAGTTTTTCTTATAATTTTGTCTATTCTCGAAAGAGACCTGGCAGATAGTATGGAGCCCCCGATGATCGATAATACAAGGAATAAGGGAGCAATGATTATATAGATATCAGTAAGGTTAGCGAGTGTTTCTTCTATAAGATGGGAAGGGTAAGCAACTGTAATCTTATAGTTATTTTTCTGTAAGTATGCAGCCCGGATCGGAAATTGAGAAAGGCGGTTATTCAGAATATCCCTAATGACAATTTTGTTCTGCGGAACCTGCGGAAACGGGATCATCTGATCTACAAGGTTCTGGGTTTTAAATAGCATATTGTTTTTAAGCTCAACCTGTACATAACTATTCCGCGGATTCATTGCGACAGCTTCGAATATTATATCATAAACGAGTTCATCGGTGGATGAATAAACAGAATCCGGTTTAAAACTTGAAAGATCAATTTTGCTTTCCTCAACAAAATTATCGATCATTTCGGCCTGTTTTGTAAGAGAGTGGTCGAGGTCTCTCTCAAGGCTGTGCTTTAGATAGAAAAAAACTGTAATTCCGATAATCAGTTCCAGCAGGAGAAACAAACCGGAATACCATAAAGTAGCTTTAAATCTTGTGGATTTAATATGATCTTTTAAGTGCATTAACTTTCTCAACTCACTCACCGTATAATACTGCTTTCCTTCAATCTTTACAAAAAAAAAGGAGAGCTTCTTTAGTGCTCTCCTTGCCCTCCTTTTATCTACCGGGTAATCATTCGCTCCTATTTAACCAGTCATAAACTTCTCTGCTCTTTTTCAGAATTTTTCATAAAGGAGGTTATTAAAAAATTTAACCACTGGTTTAAAGTTATTCTCTGAATATTAAGAATTGCTTAAAGAACTATTAATATTTATTAATTTTCATCTTTTAATATGTAACCGACACCGCGAATGGTATGAAGGAGGGGATTATCAAATTGTTTGTCAATTTTATTGCGGAGTTTGTTTATATATACATCAATTACATTTGTATCGGAATCAAAATGATAATCATAGACATGTTCTGAAAGCAAAGTACGGGATACAACACGATTCTTATGTCTCAGGAGATATTCAAGAATGGAATATTCTTTTGGCGTTAAGGTAATTTCTACTCCGGAACGTGATACCTTATGTGACTGAGTATCAAGTATCAGATCCCCGGCTTTCAATTGAAGCGATTTACTAATTTCTTTTCTTCTTAACAAAGCTCTTATACGCGCGAGTAATTCTTCGAATGCAAATGGTTTTGTCAGGTAATCATCTGCGCCGGAATCGAGACCTTCAACTTTATTTTCCACTGTATCTTTTGCGGTAAGTAAAAGAATGGGTGTGCTGATTTTTTCTGAACGCAGCTCTTTTACCAGGGTAAATCCGTCTTTCAAAGGAAGCATAACATCCAGAATCATTAAATCATAATCCTCCCCTAAAGCCAATCGTAAACCCTCTCTCCCATCATAAGCAACATCAACTGAATAATATTCCTCTTCCAGCCCTTTCTTAATAAAGGATGCAACTTTCTTTTCGTCCTCAACCACAAGTATTTTCATGTATGAAAAATATAAAAAAAAGGAGAGTTTTACACTCTCCTTTTATTTACAGCTTAAAACTGTATATTTATTTTTTTTGAGGAGTATTGTTCTCTTTATTAGTCTGCTTCTTTTCCATCTCTTTATGATGTTTCGGTGCTTTTGTATTTACGGTTTTCGAAGTTTCGCTTTTGGTGATATTCTGACCTTTTACTTTACTCTGCTTCTCGGTCATTTTCTTTTGAGTTGTCTTTTCCTTACCAGTCTTTGTGCTTGCAGTTTTCGTCTGGTTTGGTTTTGTTGTTTGGGTAACCTGCTTTTCCTGTGTCTGGTTAGCTTTCTTTTGGGTTGTGGTAGGTTTGTCCTGAGAATAACTCAAAACACTTGCACTCAAGAAAATCAGGGCGACAGACAGTGAAAAAATTAAACGGCTTTTCATTTTATTTTCCTTTCATAAAAATTTATTTCCGTGAAAATTTATTTACGCTGTAAATCTATTTTTATCAGATGAATAACATCTTAAAATAGAATTAATATTCATTAATGATGTTATGTCGTACTTAAAAGCTCAGAATTTCCCCTAAATTAATGTCTTTATAATGGAAACTAGGATTATTAAATTTGTGTTTTCGATATTTATTTAAGGGAATAAAATGAAATCTAATATCTTACTGCCCATCTTCACAGCGTTAACTTGTCTGGTGATTTCTTTCACAGTCTTCCAGTTCAATCCACCTGTACACACTTCAGGTGCCTGGCAGGCACTGCAGTTCTGGAGCCGGCAGAGAGCATTCCCTGATAGAGATATTCCCTCTGATAAATATTTCAGACAATATGAACAGATTTCTAAGTCCTTAAGGAAGTCAAATTTTGTAAATACCGAATCGTGGGAAAGCATAGGACCTCATAATATCGGCGGCAGAACTCTTGCATTGGCATTCAATCCCCAGAACACAAATACCATTTTTGCCGGTTCAGCAAGCAGCGGAATATGGAGAAGCTACACAGGCGGCGTGGGAGCTCAAGCCTGGGAGATAGTTCCTACCGGATATCCTGTGCTGGGAGTAAGTGCAATTGCTATTCCGGAAAATGATTCGAATACAATTTATATAGGATCCGGAGAAGTCTATAATTACCAGAATTCGTATGGCGGGGTGACGATCAGAGAAACAAGAGGATCTTATGGAATAGGGATTTTAAAATCGACGGATTACGGTTTGACCTGGGAAAAAAGCCTTGATTGGAGCCGGGAACAACAGAGAGGTGTTGAAGTAATCAGAATAAATCCACTTAATCCTAATACTTTATGGGCCGGAACCACAGATGGTACCTACAAATCAGTAGATGCCGGTGCAACCTGGCAGCTATCGAACCCGACTATTATGGTGACGGATATTATTATTAATCCATCCGATACAAATATGGTATGGATAGCCTGCGGCAACAGTGGCAGTGCAGGGAAAGGTATTTACAGAACCACTGATAATGGCTCAAACTGGACGCAGTTGACAAACGGTGTCACTACCGGTTTTAACGGGAAAATATTATTGGAAATTTATAAGGCAAATCCTTCTACATTGTGGGCAAGCGTAGGTATGGGGTCTCAGACAGGTGCGGGCACAAGATTGCTTAAAACTACTAATTACGGTGATACGTGGACGACACTCTCAACACTCGACTATGCAACCTACCAGGGCTGGTACTCGCACTTTGTGGGAATAAATCAAAATGATCCCTCAAAAATGATTGCCGGAGGAATTGATTTATATAAATCTACGGACGGCGGATCAAATTTCACTCAGAAATCTTACTGGTACCTATGGTACCTCGGTCAGGCTATTCCTCCGGGAGAACCTGAAGGCCCCCCTGACTATTCTCACGCAGACCATCACTGCATTGTATACCATCCTACAAACCCGAACATAATTTATTTTGGAAATGACGGCGGTGTTTTCAGAACTACAGATGGGGGTGAAACTTTTTCCGGATGCAACGGCGGATACCAGTCCTCACAGTTCTATAATTATTTTTCAAGCTCATACCAAGATTCACTTATTGCTATAGGCGGACTTCAGGATAATGCGACTGCAATTTACTGGGGTACGGATTACTGGAGAAGAGAGATTGGCGGAGATGGTACCTCCACAGGAATTGACCCTGCTAATGATAATATTATGTATGGGACTTATCAGTATATGAGCCTGCAGAAATCCACAGACCAGGGAAATAACTGGAATTATATCGCCCCGCCCGGTTCTAATGTAGGTTTTGTGGCTCCATTTGCAGTATCGCCCTCCAATCCACAGATTTTGTATGCCGGAACTGATCTTGTTTACAAATCAACTAATAAGGGAAGTTCATGGAATGGGACGGGAAGCGGTACTTTCAACGGAGATCCGCTGCTCGCATTATCCGTGGCAGATAATGATCAGAACTTCGTTTATGCTGCCACTGCTCCTGTGAGCCACCCGGCTAATATTTACCGTACAACTAATGGCGGTACAAACTGGACAAACATTACACAGAATTTACCTGACAGATACCCAATGGATATAGATGTAAATCCTGATGATCCGAATACTGCATATATTGTTTTTTCAGGTTTCAGAACATCGCATCTATTTGAAACCACAGATGCCGGCAGTACCTGGGAAGATAAAGGCGCGGGACTTCCTGATGTCCCAACCAGTGCCATAATAATCGATCCTGATTATACAGACAGAATTTATGTTGGTAATGACCTCGGTGTTTTCGTTTCTCTTGACGGCGGAGATTCCTGGCAGACATTCAGCGACGGTCTTGTTGATGCTGTAATTGTCATGGACCTGAGTATTTCCCCCATAAACAGGAATTTAAGATGTGTTACCCATGGTTCGGGAATATTTGAACGACCATTGATTTCGGGACCTGTCCCGGTTGAACTGACTTCTTTTACGGCTGGGTTAATTGAAGATGGAGTGCTCTTAAATTGGACTACTTCAACAGAAACTAACAACAACAGGTTTGAGATCGAAAAATCAGATGATGGTAATAATTTTTATATGATCGGGTTTGTAAAAGGAGCAGGAACTTCTACTGAGAACCATTCTTATTCATATACCGATAAATTTATTTCAAACCCAAATAGGACTTTATACTATAGACTCAAACAAATAGATTACGATGGAAAATTTAACTACAGCAAAATTGTATCTTTAAATGTAAACTTATTTACCGGCTATGACCTGAGTCAGAATTACCCTAATCCATTTAATCCTGCTACAACAATTTCCTTTTCTATAAAGAAATCGGGAAAAACAAATCTGAGGATTTATGATGCCCTTGGAAACCTTGTCGATGAAGTTTTTAATGAGAACAAAGAACCCGGAAGCTATAAAATAATATTCGATGCTTCTAAACTCAGCAGCGGAGTATATATCTACCAGCTTCAAAGCGGCAGCTATAAAATGAGCAGGAAAATGATTGTCTTAAAATAAAAATATATGACAAAATGGCTGGGGATATAATTGGGGTGAAATTAGTATGAAAAAGACGAGTGGTGGACGACTCTGAGACGACTCAGATGGTAAAAAGTTCTGTTGTGAAATTTATAAAAATTACAGGTTTTTATTCATCTCATTTTGCAGCAGGATGACAAAATGTCATACCTCAGGAACCTTAATATAGTACACAAGAATTATCATATAAATATGGCAGGATCGTGCGTAAGAGCATAAATTTCACTCAAGAAAGTAATTATAATTACTTCTATAATCACATTAAGAGTTCCTGATTTATTATTGATTTACAATCATATTAATGTGATATTTCGGTTTACCTACAATCACTTATTTTTTAGCCAGAGGACATTTTATGAGCGCACCGGCCATTATGTTTGCTGTTAGTTTCCTTTTCGGACTACATATTCTATTTAACTTATTCACGGGCAGAGAAACCCCGATCACCTCTGTGATCCTCCATATTTTTGCTTTCCTGTCCGGCTTTATGATTATAAATATTCCAGGCGATCTTTACAAAGGAGGAAATCTCACAGCCGCTGCAATTGTTACATGGGCCGCTCTCTTTCTTGGTTCGATATTCCTTTTCAAGGATGTCCTGAGTTCAAAGAAGCCGGCTGGTTATTTAGGAGTAATCTATATTTTATTAATCGGAGCGGGTGCAGTTTTAATACTAAACTATACATAATTATTTATGCCTTTAAATAAGTATAAACAGAAACGGGATTTTAAAAAAACACCTGAACCTAAGGCAATTAAAAAATCAGGTAAGGATGCATTAATTTTTGTCATCCAGAAACATAATGCGACAAATCTTCACTATGATTTCAGGCTGGAAGTTGATGGTGTTCTTAAAAGCTGGGCCGTTCCTAAAGGACCATCACTTAATCCCTCTGATAAAAGGCTTGCAATGATGGTTGAAGATCATCCTTTTGATTATAAAGATTTTGAAGGAGTTATTCCTAAAGGAGAATACGGCGGGGGAGAAGTTATTATCTGGGATAACGGAACGTATCATTCACTTTTTTCGGAAGATAAGGAAGAATCAGAGAAACTGATGAGTGAAGGACTTGCTAAAGGTGAAATCAAATTTCTACTTAACGGGAAAAAATTGAAGGGGGAATTTGTTCTCGTTAAAATGAAGGGGAGAGGAGAAAACGCCTGGCTCCTGATTAAACATCGTGATGGCTTCGCCTCGGAAGGAAATATTCTTGAACAGGCACAATCTGTTGTTTCCGGAAATACTATAGCTGATTTACAAAGTGGCAGTGTAAAAAAAAAGTCCCTGAATTAAATCCCGCAAATAAAATAATTTTCAATAAAGCTCCTTCCGGCGGATTTCCACGTACAATTAAACCTATGCTTGCAGCTTTAGCAGATGAGCCGTTTGATGATAAGAACTGGCTTTTTGAAATCAAATGGGACGGATACCGTGCAATTGCTGAAATTAAAAACGGTAAGGTAAATCTTTACTCGCGTAACAATAGTTCCTTTAATAAAAAATATCCTTCTGTTGTTGCTTCCTTAGAGTCTATCGATAAAGAAATGATTCTGGATGGAGAGATAGTAGCATTGAATCAGGAGGGCAAGGCTGATTTTCATAGTCTGCAGAATTTCAGCAGAACTGCAAAAGGCAGTCTTGTTTATTATGCATTTGATATCCCCTACTACGAAGGAAAAGATCTTACGAATCTTCCATTATTAAACAGGAAGGAGATATTAAAAAATATTCTGCCTGAACTTTCAAATGTCAGGTACAATGACCATGTACTAAAGGATGGACAAGCATTCTATAAACTCGCAAAAGAAAATAAGCTCGAAGGTATTATAGCTAAAAATATTCACAGTAAATATTTAAAAAATAAAAGGTCGAAAGACTGGCTTAAGCTGAAAATCAAAAAGAGACAGGGAGCCATAATCGGCGGGTACACCAAACCCAAAGGCAGCAGGAATTATTTTGGGGCGCTTGTTCTCGGGGTATATAATGAGAATAATGAACTGGAATATATTGGTCATACAGGAGGGGGGTTCACCGAAGAGGATTTGAAAAATTTTCACACAAAAATGAAGCCCTATGAAAGGAAAACTTCCCCTTTCAAAAAGAAGCCGGAAACAAATACTCCTGCGGTCTGGCTTGATCCGGAATTGTTATGTGAAGTTGAATTCAGCGAATGGACCGATGAAGGATTGATGAGACACCCGGTATTTATCGGGCTGCGGGAAGATAAAAAACCCGAAAACGTCAAAAAAGAAATTTCCGGTAAAAACCCGGATTTGAATTCAGAAACAGGCACAATAAAAGAAAGCACTAATGATATACAGTTAAAACTGACTAACCTCCAAAAAATTTACTGGCCTGAAGACAGATATACAAAAGGAGATCTTATAGAATATTATAAAAAAATCAGCGGCTATATGCTACCCTATCTGAAAGACCGCCCCGAATCATTGTTAAGACATCCGAACGGGATCACCGGTGAAGGATTTTTTCAAAAAGATATCACCCAGCTGAATGCAAAATGGCTGAAAACAAAAAAAATATTTTCTGGATCGAACGATAAAGATATTAAATACCTTATCTGTAATGATGAGGAAACTTTAATTTATATGGCAAATCTCGGATGTATAGAAATAAATCCATGGTTTTCCAGGATAAATAAACTTGAAAATCCCGATTATTTTGTAATTGATCTTGATCCTGAAGAAATTGAATTCGATAAAGTTGTTGAAACAGCATTAGCAGTAAAAGAAGTTCTCGACAAAGCAGGAGCAGAAAGCTATTGCAAAACTTCAGGAGCAACAGGTCTGCATATTTATGTGCCGTTGGGGGCAAAATATGATTACGATTTTGCTAAAGAGTTCGCCCATATTATTGCAAAGCTCGTTAATGCAAAGGTACCGGCGATTACGAGTCTTGAAAGAAGTCCCTCTAAAAGAAAGAAAAAAGTCTATCTCGATTATCTGCAGAACCGTAAGGGCCAGACTTTAGCAGCGCCCTATAGTGTGCGGCCGAGACCAGGAGCCCCGGTTTCAACACCTCTTGATTGGAGTGAGGTTAAAGAAGGATTAAATCCTGCTGATTTCAATATGAAAAACATATTCAGCAGATTGAAACAAAAAGGGGATATATTTAAAAAAGTACTCTCCGCAGGAATAGATATCAAAAAGTGCATTAATAACCTTCAGAAATAAGATCTGGCAACCTTCAAGGTCAGGAATCTGAATGGATGGTTGACCTTGAAAGCTATCATTTACTTCAAATATTTATGAAGATAATCATTATAAACTTTCAGCATAAGCATATAAGCTTCTCTGTTATAATAGGCTCCATGGCCTCCGGGAGGATAAATTCTCAAATCGGCATCTTTACCCGCATTCGCCAAAGCAGTAAGCATCTGCATGGTATTCTGCACATGCACATTATCATCCATAGTTGAATGGATAAGCAGGAGCTTTCCATCAAGATTTCCCGCCTGGTAAATGTTTGAGCTTTCTTCATATCCTGCTTCATTTTCATCTTTTAATCCCATATATCGTTCAGTATAAATATCATCATAAAGAAGCCAGTCGGTTACTGCAGAATTTGCAATACCGACTTTAAAGATATCAGGATGCATGAGCATGGTGTATATCGTTATATATCCGCCATAACTCGTTCCCATTATTGCAACATTTCCTGTATCCGCATATGACAGCGTCGAAAGGTATTTTACAGTCTCGGCATAATCATTACTCTCCCATTTACCAAGGTGTTCATAAACGATCTTCATAAAATGACTTCCATAATTTGCATTACCCCTGTTATTTATATCGACAATAATATAACCCTGCTGAGCAAGCCACTGCCGCCAGCCGTCGGCAGCAAATGCATTGAACACATCCTGGGAGTTTGGGCCGCCGTACACATCAAAAACAACCGGATATTTCTTTGTTGAATCAAAATCAAAAGGTTTGATCATTTCACCATCCAGGTTTGTCCCGTCACTGGAAATAAAACTGAATAGTTCCGTCGGAGAATATTTATGATGCTGAATGAATTCAGTAACCGATTTATTATCCTGAAGCCTGGTGATCATTTTTCCATTAGTGCTCAGGAGCTCAACCTGTTTAGGGAGATTCACATTTGTATAGGTATCCAGATAAAACATTGTATTCGGTGAAAGATTGAATGAATGTTTTCCGGTTTCTTTTGAAATTCTCTGCTTTTCTGTGCCGTCAAAATCAATTGAATATAGATGCCTTTCCAGGGGGGATATTTCTGTGGAAGTATAATATATTTTTTTTGCTCCCGTATTAATTCCCTCTACTCGGGTAACTGTCCAATCACCTTTTGTAACCTGGTTTATAAGATTGCCGTCATAGTCATAACGGTAAATATGCTGATAACCGTCCCTGTCAGACAACCAGAAAAATTCTCTTAATTTATCGGGGAAGTAAAACATATCAATAACTCCCTCGAAAAAGTTATCGATATCAATCCAGGTATCAGATTTTTCTTCGAAGATTAACTTCTTATCTCCATTCGTAACATTAAAGAAAAAAAGCTTCATATCATTTTGTTTTCTGTTAAGGGCAATGACAGCGAGCATATCAGGATCACTGGTCCAGTAAATCCTTGGTATATATTCATCATCAACATTAAGCCAGGTTTTTGTTCCCCGGGCAACATCTATTACGCCGATTTTAACCTTTGCATTCGGATCCCCGACAAGAGGGACTCTGAACTTAACATAATCAGGATGCTGGCCTTCATAATCTGTCATCCGGAATACGGGCTCATTGCTTTCATCAACCTGCCAGTATGCAATATGCCTGCTGTCGGGTGACCATTTCCATGCCCGGCCAATATCAAACTCCTCTTCATAAACCCAATCGAAATGCCCGTTATAAAGGGTTTCAGTCGCATCATCCGTTAACTGCTTTTCTTTCTCATCTGAAATATTATAAACGTACATATTGCCCTCTTTTTCGTATCCCACCATTGAACCGTCGGGGGATAGTTCCGCTGTCCGGGCATCCTTTACTAATAATGTTAAACTATTCTTCAAGGTTGAATAAATGTAATAATCTGATATGCCTGAATTCCGGTAAATTGGTCTGAAGTTTGTCTGAAACATTATATGCCTGGAATCATATGCCCAGCTGAAAGAGTCGTAATCAAAATTACCCCCTGACGGCAAGGTCATTTCATCCACATCCATAATTAATTTATCTTCCTTTGTCTCAGGAAAAAACTGCCTTATCTCTTTGTGTCCTGTAGAATCATTCGTGACTGTGTACGAATAACTATTTCCATTATCAATCCATTGAACATTACGGGGACCCGGATCCCCCCTTAATTTACCTGATGAGAAAAACGCCTCCTGAATACCGGAGTATAACTGTTTCTCCTGACCAAACAGATTAATTTGTATTAGTATAAGGAGAATTGTAATTGGTGAGAATAAACGAATGTATACTTTTGCAGGCATGTTTATCTTTCTATTTTTGTATGTACAAAAATATTAAAATCATACCGGATGTCTTATACCAAAGAGTCACTTTCCCTGAATAAAATTTTTATTTTCTGGCTTCCGCTTGCTGCAACCTGGCTTATGATGTCAGTCGAAGGACCCTTCCTTTCCGCATTAATTGCCAGATTAAATGGACCCGAGTATAATCTGGCTGCTTATGGTGTTGCATATTCTTTTGCGCTCATAATCGAGGCACCGGTAATTATGATGATGAGTGCTTCAACGTCTTTGGTAAGAAATTATTACTCATTTATTAAGTTAAGAACTTTTACATACTCGCTGAATTCACTGGTTACTTTAGCAATGTTAATTCTGATTCTTCCTCCGGTATTTTACTTCATAACGATGGAGCTTATTGATCTCCCATATGAAGTAGCCAGTTTAACACATAAGGCTTTAATCCTGTTGCTTCCCTGGCCCGGAGCAATCGGTTACAGAAGGTTTTACCAGGGGATTTTAATACGGAATAATTATACAAGGAGGGTAGCATACGGTACTGTGGTACGACTATCCACGATGGGGATTACAGCATCAGTATTATACTTATTTATTAAGGTTGACGGTATTGTGGTCGGTGCTGCGGCCCTTTCAATGGGGGTTACAATGGAGGCAATAGCCAGCAGATTTATGGTTTCTTCCGTTTTAAAAAAATTAAAGGAAGAAGAATCGAAGGATCAGGGGGAATTAAGTTATAAAGAAATTCTGAATTTCTACTACCCGCTTGCCCTGACTTCAATGATTACACTCGGTGTACAGCCGCTGGTAATCTTTTTTATGGGCCAGAGCAGAATGGCACTGGAATCTTTAGCGGTTCTGCCTGTATTAACATCATTTGTTTTTATTTTCCGCAGCCTTGGTTTATCATGCCAGGAGGTTGTGATCGCTTTATTGGATGAAAGAGGGGTCAATTATAAAATACTGAAAAAATTTGCTGTAATTCTTTCATCATTTTTAGTCGGTATTTTATTAATAATAGCATTCTCACCGGCGGCGGATATATGGTTTAATAAAATATCGGGCTTATCAGTTGAGCTTACACATTTTGTCCGTATTCCTCTTATGATAATGGGTATTTTCCCGATGCTGACCGTGTTAATCAGTTTTCAACGGGCTTTGCTTGTGAATGCAAAGAAAACCAAACCAATAACATTTGCCACGTTAACAGAGTTCTTCGGGATTCTAATTGTACTTATGATTAGTGTAAAGCTATTATCGGCGGTTGGAGCTATAGCTGCCACTGCAGCATTTTTACTGGGAAGAATTTGTGCGAATATCTACCTTTCAAAACCTGTAATAAGAGTGATCAAAGGTTTTCCTGAACACCCCTGAGTCAGGACAACAATTTTACCTGGCGAGTTTCTGCATAACTTCTCGGGCTTTTTCGGGTTCATTATTTTTAATATAAGCATCAGCAAGATTATGATATATATCTTCCATCTCACTGATGTTAAACTTATCGGAACTCTGTTCATTTCTCTCCAGACAGCTGTTAAAGAACTGAATCGCAAGCTCAGGCTTTCCCAGAAGAAGTTCGGTTTTCCCTAATTTATATTCTATAAATTGATTAGAGGAAAATCTATTTGCTCTCAGGTAGTAATTCTCAGCCTGTTTATAACGATTAAACTGCAAAGACATATCTCCGGCCAGTTTTAATACCATTGGATTATCTTCATCTGACACAAGTATTGCTCTTAATTCATCTAAGGCCCCGGCATAGTTACCATTGGTCAGGTAATATTTTGCAGCATCTAAATGAGTTGACGCCCACGAACTTTCATTCAAAACTGCATACCGGTAAGCCAGTTGTTCAATAGCATTCTGCGGAACAAAATTAAAAACAGAGTCTGATTTTGTAAAAGGCGGTCGGCTTTTGAGCTCCATAATCCTGATTGCGCCTATCAGGCTATCCAATGAAGTAACAGCAGCATTACTCCAGATTAAACTGTCACTTTCCTCCACTCCCGGAGACATACCAAGAAGTTTATTTTGTTTTATAGCCAGGAACCAGGCTTTAGCTAAAAGGAAATATCCACGGATATTGGGATGCACATGATCTACAAGGAGATTTGATCCTATGATCCTATTTTCTGAATTTAGTTTAAATTGATTGTTTACGTCAGCTACCGGAACCTGGTATTGTTTTCCCAGCCGGGTGATAATATTATTAAATTCTGATGGTGCCCTGAATCTAAGACCATCAAGATCGGCAGCGAGCGAATATTGCCTTTCCGCCTGATCATATTTTGCCAATTGCTCATAACATTTACCCAGCAAGTAATGAACATTTGCAGGAATTGAATCAATTGACAGCGATTCATTAAAATATTCAGCTGCTCCGGGATAATTTTTAGCATCCATTTTTTCCAGCCCGAGATTGTAGAACTTCCTGCTGAGGGTTGCGAGAGAATCACTAATCAATTCAGACTGAAATGAAATAAAAGGATATAATCCATCTTCATTTCTTACAAGATTGGAAATAATAATCGGGATATTATTTTCGCGGGCAATATTTATTATTTCTTCATAATTCTCCCGGAAAGTACTAAGTGCTGTTTTAAAATCATCGCTATTGTACCTTATTGAAGTTTTGGCCATCTCCTCCATTAAAACTTTATTTTCCTGTGCTTTCTCAGAACTGAATATTCCCGCCAAAGAATTGATTAAATTCTTTATAAGGATAAATGTTTTGAAGCGTCCAAGCCACAGATAAGTTTTAATCAGACTCCTGTTCTTTCCTACAGAAATAGTTGAACCGACACCGTAAACACCGTAGAATTCGTTATGTCCCACATAAACAACAAAAAGATCAGGTTTATATTTAACAAGTTCATCGGCAAATTCATCGATAGTAAAGCTGTTTGTTGCTGCAATAGCTGTATTTATAACCTCAATATTTTTACCCGGAAAAGCCGCTATTAATCTGTCTCTTAAAAACTCAGACGGAATTGCATTATACTCATAAGGAAAGCCTGCCGTTGTGGATTCACCAAAACAAAATACCCTTATCGTCTGCGGAGATTTATTAACCTCAAAATAATCGTGAGAACCTTTTCTGTAGTAGAGCCTGTCTTTATTAAAATACCTTTTCCCCACCAGCTGGTTTATTGTATAATATTCTTTGCCATTCCTGTCTATTGTAGCGACAAACCGCAGATCATCTGCATATCCGAAAGCTCTTAATATTAATTCCAGAACCAGGAAAAGAACAAATGGAATTAAAACAAGGATAATTCTGAAGATATTTTTCTTAGACAGCATTTTTATTTATGTATAGCTGAAGAACATTACTTATTCGATTAACCGCCGGTACAGATATTCACTATTCGCGTTAATATCTTTTAGTTCCAGAAGATTACCTTCGATCCAATATACCCTTTTTTGCTTTTCTTCGTTGTCATTAAAATTCGTCACGAGTGTATCCCCGCTAATCGAGTAAGTTCCTGAATATTTATCCATTGGAAGATAGAAATGCCATCTGCCATCACTATAGAAAGTCGAATAAGCAGTATCTCCGGTCGGATATCTGTATCTCCAATTTCCAACAATCGGATTATCAATATTTGATGAATCAATTGAATTCGACCCGGTTTTAATCATGACAACTGAATCCTTCCAACCCAGACGATTATAGAATCTGACAATGGTATCGGATTTTATGACCAGAAAACTGGTGTCAATAATTGTCTTATTTGAATCAAAATTTTTAAGAACGCTGATTAACATATTGTCCTTTATTTCATATGTATAATCTGCAACGAGGATATGGCTTAAAGTGAAAATATTCTTTGAATCAAAATATATAAGGATTCCTCTCTGGTTTTTTATATTAACAGATTCCCATTTACCTTCCAATTTTGAATTATTGCTTTGCGCTAAAACAGTTAAATTAATTATAACTATCAATATTAGCACACAAAAAGATTTCATATTCTTCACTCGCAAAAAAAAACGGTTTCCCAACATAAGGAAAACCGTTTATAATATTAAATGGTAAAATATTATTTAGAAACCAAATCTCACAGAAAATACATTATTTGCATCAAAATATTTAGCCGGGACATAAGCGTAATCTACTGATAAGTCCAGGCTGCTGAAAGATTTAGTATTTACACCAACGCCGAGAGTATAATTCTGGAATATATTAGGGGTGGCATCGGTAGCCTGGGGGGTATACAAATAACCGGCTCTTACATAAAGTAATTCTTTGAAGTTATACTCGCCACCTATTTTATAATCATCATAGGTATAATTATTATTCTGGAATGTTGCGGATAAAGCAACTGTATTTTCCTCATCAAAATGTCTCTGGTAGGAAAGACCGATTGCAATTTCAGAAGGCAGTTCAGCTGAAGCAGCATCGAACTGATAAAAAGTCGGTCCTCTTTGAGAATTTGGATCATTAGCATTAATATAAGTTCCGTTTCCGCTGAATGTCATTGTAGGACCCAGGTTTTTAATAACTACACCAACTCCAAATCCCTGAACATCGAAAAGATTAGCATACTGAACACCGAAATCGAAACTAAACCCGGTAGCATTAACTCTATCTATGCTTTCATTTATCAGATTAAAATTGGCACCGATCGATATTCTATCAGTAAGTTTTTTTGAATATGTTAATCCCAGTATAAAATAACTTGGACTGATAATCTGCCCTGTCCCATCCGGCTGATCCATCGTAGTTACAGGAATATCACCAATACTCAGAGATCTGAATGATAATCCAAGGGAACCTAATTCACCTAACCTTCCGCTGACAGCAGCAAAGTTCATACTCATATCAGCAATATACTGACGATATGAAAACATTGCGTTTGCATCAGTTGGGGCAACATCAACTCCGGCAGGGTTCCAATAGATAGCTTCCAGACCGGAAACAGTAGCAACTGCCGCCCCGCTCATTGCCAGATATCTTGCACCGACCGGAATCCTTAATTCCGGAGCCCCGGAAGTTCCGGCACGATTCTGACCACTACCAAAAACCTCTGCAGCAGAGAAGCCTAGTATCAGAAGCATTAATAATAGTCTTTTCAAATGATACATAATTCCTCCAATTATTTTAAAAATTTAGGGGATGTCCTGATAAACCAGGACATCCTTGAATAAATCAATATACTTGTAATATTTGCTGTTCCATTATAACTGCAAGTTTTAAGATTTTGGTAGTACCTAAATCCGGCATATCTATATATACTACATAAATACCGCTTGCTACAGGATAACCTTGTTCATTCTGAAGATTCCACTTATCAAACTGACTCGCAGATGCGTGGTTAATGGTTTTAACCTGTACACCGCTCAGGTCGAAAATCCTTAGTGTAGCCTTCGTAGGAAGGTGACTAAAGGTAACATAATGAGCATCTCTGGATGTTTCCCTGTATTGATAGCCATAGTAGGGATTAGGGAAAACATTGATTGACTTTACGTTTTCCTTAGCTAAAGAGTTATTATTTTCCTCTTTAGTTGGAGCAGTAAAGCTGAATACATCAGTTATATAATTTATGTTCGTATGGAATATTGCAAACTGATCCTCTCCGCTAGCACCAGGAGAGAATGGTACTGCCCCTCTTCTGTTCCAGGATGCCCAATACATAATTGGTAAGGGGTTACCATCTGCCGCAACTTCAAAAGCAGGATCAGGAGTTTCAGAATATGTTGTTTTATAAATCCATAACCATTCTCTTGGACCACTGGAAGCCACGTTATCGAGAGAAGCATCGCTTGGCCAGTACTTACCATCAACCAAACCATCGGCCACATTATTCTCCATCCAGCCAAGAACTATCCTTTGAGGATTAGCAGGATCTTCAACGTTCCAGGCAGACATCGGCATATTCTTCGTAAAATCCTGGAAAGAATAACCGGGGCTGGTAGCATCTATTATATGAGGAGCAAATCTCGGATCTGCAGGAGGATCAGTAAAATGTCTTCCATATCTGTAACCAAATGACATATTCTCATCATTCGGATTAAAAGTCGGATCAAATAATACATCAGCATCAGTAACAGTAGCAAGCTTTAATAAAACGTTATCAAGCTGAGTAGACGGGACTCCAGGAGGACCTCCGCCAAATACTTCATATGGTGATGCCCAACCAAGGGCTCCGCTGAATGTAGCAAACAAATCAGGTAAACCAAATCCTGTTGCAATATCAGCGTTTGAGAATGTAAACCTGCGTGTGCCGGCCGGGATTGCCCATCCGTCATCTCCGGGTTTCACTCCTTCAGGTGGTCCTATAACTTTAACTATAACACCATCGACTATCGGATAAGCCTGATCACCGGATTGATTGGTCAAACCGGAAACAACAGTAGTATTTGCTGTTTGATCTACTACACTCCATGTTGTTTGTCCGCCTGTAGTATCAAAATTAACTGCATATGAATGACCGTTTACACGGGTAGGATCTACAACTATTGGAACAACAAAGCCATCACTGGGCCCTGTGTGAGTTACCTCTAACGTATCTCCCACAATACCATTATAAACAGTACCGGGAACAGGCAATTGAGGAATAGCTGTATGTATTACAACAGCCGAACGCAGTGCGTGAAATGGCAATAACGGCGTCGGATTATATGCATAAGGAACAACTGCGAAATAATATTCCTGCCCGTTATGTAAGGCCACATTCTTGATTTTATCAGTCGTTATTGTCAGGAATCGCTGAACTCCTGCATCTTTTCCATCTACAGAAAGAACAGGTACTTTTGTTCCGTTAGCATCATTCACGGTATCGTAAATAGCCGTAACTCCATCTACGAGATCAAAAACACCTAGTAATACTCCATTTTCAATTGTAGACGAGGCTGTCGGTAATTGATAAACTTCATATCCTTCAAAATTATAACCAAGTCCTGAAAAACTTTCAATTTGATCAATATTTGCCTGATTTGATCCCCAATTAAGAACTATTTCCTCATTCAGATTAGCAACCTGAACATCCGGAGGAGGTATAGATGGCAGCTTGAACAGTATATCAAAGACTGTCTGTGCAGTAGCATCATTAGTCTTCATCTGTGTTATGCTGCTGAGATTGTCGGTTCCAAGACCGCCAACCATTGCTAAAACTACTTCTGCTGTATCACCCAAATTCATCGTAATAGGTCCGTTAGTAACCATTATTCTTCTATCACCGGGACCATCTACGCTTCCGTCAAGTTTACCGGTTCCTGCGACCGGATCACCGGTTAAAAGAAATGTTCCATCAGGGGTAACATCCGCAACCGATTCCGGAAATGGTTCACTATTTGGATAGGGAGGATCAGGTTTAAATCCTCTCATCAGGTTATAAAATTCCAGGGTTCCTGTATAAGTAAACACAGGATCCTGCCAGGCACCGCCGGCTGCGAAATATGCATAAGAGCTCATAGGTTTACGATTTACGTATTTATAACCGTGTCTCCACTGAAGATTAAAAATCGCACTATCATTTGGATTTCCTGTATATTTTGAAACACCCTGAAGGAAGTCATATCCAATTGCAGGCGGAGCCAGTCCGAATGCATCATACACAGCATCCGTTGCCTGAGAACTGTATGCATAACCTAAATTCAGTGCAGTATCACAGCCTGCAAAATCATCTGTTGAATTACCAACATCAGGATCAGCCCACTGAACGATATACATATCCTGAATATTTGAATTGGCAGCTGATGTAGGTGTACCTTTATATACCATATCAACTTTCTTATATATCACGTTTCCTAAAGCTCCGGTATATGCATAAGACCAGTAAGTTTCAGAAATCTCAAGTCCTATAGGAGGTGCGCCATAAAGAGAACTCGAGAGATCATCGTTATATTTAATAAACAGTGACTGGGAAGCACCGGGAACTCCGGGGATATCTACTGTAGGATCATATGTTCCATTACCATCAACATCCTGATATGGTGCGCCATCATTGCCGGGCCATTCATTCCAGTCCTTCTGATACTGATCTCTGAGCCCCTGAACATCTGATTCAGATACTGCACCCACGCTTATATTAAGAAAATCAGCGGCATCCTGATTTAAATTACCCGTTGCATAATCCGGTCTTACACGATACAGACGGGAAATCGCAGAACAGCCTGATGAATAGGTATTACCGTTAACTCTTACAGTCGGTGATGTACCATCATTTACAATTCCGCCCCACACAATACCCTCAGAAAAAATGGCGCCTGCATTAACACCGTTAGGAAAGGCTCCGGCCCAGGAACCTCCAACCAGCCAGTCGTGATATCCATCCTGACCGACCCAGGTGGTTATATTATTTATATCTACAACACTCTGGGCAGGATCCAGAAGGGTTTTCTGAAAGTGTGGTTTATTATTTTTACCTGCACCATCCTTATTCTCAGCATAATTGCTGTTAGATATAGATAAGGATAGTATCAGGATAAGTAAAAAGTTTAAATAATTAAATTTATTCATATTAAATAACCTCCACAGTTTTATATTTTTCTTGAGGCAACATTAAATTCTCCTTATTAATAATTAAGCACAACACCAACACGTAACTGTCTGGGTGGTCCAAAGAGATCATATCCATAAGTCTGCTGTGCAGCTTCTCTGTTATCATAATTAAGCACCTGGTAGAGATCAGCAAATCTCTGTGTATATCTTTCGCCAGCTATAATCTGCTGTCCGTCAGGTGAATTCAGGAATCCATCGCTGTATGCATTACCCGTTTTTTCATAAATATTAATTACGTTTTTGGTATTAAACAGATTTTGTACGGCTATATAAAAGTTCACACCTAGATTATAGATGTCAACCGTTTTATCTATACGTAAATCAAGGTTATAAACCCATGGGGTCATTGAAGAATTGGGAGTTCCAATAGGTCTTCTTCCTCTTGGATCCTGAGCTGGAATTAAACCGCCTGTCCATGCCTGCGCCTGTCCCAAACCCGTAAATGACGCATAAGTAAAAGGATGACCGCTGCCGAATGTAAATAAAAGGTTAAGCCCTAGTTGTTGTAATATAGGACCGCCATCATCTTTCCCAAATCTGTAATCCAGGAATATTGAACCTTTATGCGGCTGATCATAAGTAAGTGGTAATATCACTGTAGGGGCTTGTTTATTAACATTCTGAGAACCTATAGCGCTGCCTGAGAATGAGTTTGTACCTGCAGCATCCGAATATGTGTAATTTAATTCTGCCCTGATTCTTTCAACCCTTCTCAAATGAAGAGCGATCTCAATACCTTTTGTTGTAGTGAAATCCTGATTAACAAAAGCCTGGTAACTGCTGCGTGCGGCTCCCGGCTGTGTATATATAAAAGAATACTGCATCTGACCTTTTATATCTTTATAAAAGGTAGTAAGATCAAAAGCTGCAAAATCTGTTATCTGCTGCGAGAAACCAATTTCATATTGGGTTGTTCTAACCGGCGACGGGTTATATGCAATAGGATTAAAGAACAAGTTTGAAGCAGTCAGAATTTGTGCTGCCTGATAGACACCGCGGTAAGCGACATCCAGACTGGGTGATTGTACAAACTGACCATATTGCAGATGGAATACTGTTTTATCTGTTACAGGGAAAGAGAATCCAAGTCTGGGGGAAACATAGCTAAACTTATCTCCCTGCTGTAAAGATGAATCCGGTATAGTATTTAATGAATCAACGGTCGGCAGCAGAGGATTTGTCCATTTCCAGCTGTCCATATCAATAAAATCATACCTTAAACCTGCATTTATAATAAGATCACTAACCTCTATTCTATCTTCGACATATCCTGATGCCAGAATCGGATTTTTAGGGGCAAATTCTCCGGCATCTGATTCGTTACCAAAAACATCATATCCAAAGTTGTTATAGTTTCTGTAAAGGCTTTGCGCAATCAGTTGTTTAAATCCTTCTGTAGTAGCAGCTAAATCGGGATTCTGGCGAACTGTAGTCAAAAAGTTGTTTGCATCAGTTTCCTGGAAACGTCTTACGGTCCATCTCTGGAAAGAACCCCCAACTTTCAATGAGTGTATATCTAACTGTCCTGTATATGCAGCCGAGAAACCCATATAACTGTTATGATCTTTGGTATAGGGCTGTAAATTACCCTGGTTGAGATTATTTGCCGGAGAGGTTTCAAGTGTTCCCGGACGATTAAACGGGAAACCATAAAAGTCATATGGCTGTGGTTGAGCGGTGTATGATGGATATGTCCGACCATGTTCGGCAGCCGCTATACTATCGCTGTATAGCATAAAATCATCCCCAAAGACCGGATCATAAGTTTTATGATGTGCGTCATAATAATTTACATTTGCTTCAATAAAATTAGTTGGGGTCAGTAAATAAGTACCTTTCAGGCTGAGTAATAAATTCGAATAATCATTTACAGGAAGCCGTGCGGTATTAAACATATCAATCAGAGTAGTGTTAAGTGTATTATATATACCGGCTGCTTGTCCATTTGTTCTATTCCAGGTATATGCTCCTGCGAGTCTTAAAATGATAGGATTATTATCGAATAATATGGTACCATTTCCTGTATACCTGTTATCCTGAACACCGGGCATATTACCGCCGTTCCAGGTTAAATACTGGTATTCGTTTCGATTGCCTCCAAGAGTACCAGTATCATAAACTTTAGTGGTATCCAATAATGCACCATCTGAGAATGCTGTAGGATTACCATAGAAAAATTGTGGAACATCACGGTTAAATCTGTTTTCACCCGATAGAAATACTTTAAGTTTATCGGTAATCAAAGGCCCGCTAAGAGTAAGAACATAATCTGAATAACCATAAGAGTAAGTATCAAGGAACGTATCAGTTCCATTAGCTTTCATATGTCCATCAGAAGTCATAGAATAATTGTTTCCGTTATAATTACCGAAGTTATCAGTTTCGGCTCTTACAGAAAAATGATACTGTTCTGATCCGGTTTTAAAATCAGAAGAAACTATACCTGCATTTGCGTTACCGTACTCAGCAGTATATCCGCCTGCCTGAACCAGGATTTCCTGCAAGGCATCCGGCGTAACGTCTATAAGTTGACCACCGTTTCTATTCATAATATCTTTAACATCGGCACCCTCTAAAAGGTAGCCGGTCTCATCTGCTCTACTGCCGCGCACAAAAATCTGACCATTCTGCTGTACAATACCAGGCTGAAGAGCAACAATATCATTTAAATCTTTTACAGGTAAAGTAGTAATATCCTCAGAGCTGACAATTCTCATTGCATTCGTTGAGCTTTTCTCAATCAATGGTCTCTGGGCAACGATTACAACTTCACCAGTAGTAATTTTTGATGATGACAACTGGAAATCCTGAGATGCGGTCAAACCAGCAACTACACGCACATTGCTGACAGTAACATCCTGATATCCAATGTAGGATGCTTTAACAGAATAAGTTCCAGGTGAAATCTGGCGAATACTGTATTCACCATTAATATCAGATGCTGCTCCGAAGCTCGTACCAATAATAATTATATTAGCACCAATCAGGGGTTCCCCGGTTTCTTTATCTGTCACTTTACCGGAAACCCTACCTGATGTTTGTGCTAATACAAATGAGCAGGAAATCAACATCAAAAGTAAGACTGTATAAAATTTTCGAAACATGTTTATTCCTCCATTGTTTTATAAACTTTTTTCTAATTGTCTGTTAAGACCTTCAATTTCATATTGGAAGGGGTATCATATGTTGGTGCTGTATATTTAGCAGCGGCACTAACATTCAAAGTAAAACCAATGCTGGTAGAAAGTGAATCATTATATGCAAAACCTACCGTATAATTCCCGGGAGCAAATGTCATTAAAGATGAAAATTCTCCATACGCAACAGGAGAATCGAAACTTACTGCCTGGGTATCCGTACCTGCTACCATTGTAATACCATCTAAAGCAGCACCAGGAGAACCGTTAAAAAAGGCAACAAGTGCACTATCCGGATTAGTACTAACCGTACCGAATGTTGTTCTCAGGTTCATTTTGACAACATCACTGGCTGAATCTGTGCCGACCATGAATACTCTAAATTTATTTTCTGTTTCAAGTGAGAAACTATATGTCACGGGAGAACCGCTTGCAAAAGTAACAGGAATATTTTTACTTCCGGATGGAACAGTAAGCACACCGCTTTCTTCTCCAAAACCGATATTTACAGCCTGTCCATTAATTGTAAAATCAGCTGCTCCGACTCCGGTAACAAGGTTTACGAAAGATACTTGACTTTCATAGTGTATACTTGAAGGGATTGTCTGCACGCTGGTATCAACACAACCCGGAATAATAAATATTAATCCGGCCCATAGTACCAATAGAAATTTAACCTTATCAGGTAGCCTCATATTTCCTCCTATTAGGATAATTTAATTATTTCAAAATGAGAACCCGAACAGAGATCTTCCTGTCCGGATTGATGTAATAGAATTTTGTCTGTGGGAAATGATTTACCCAAAAAAAAGAGTAAAATTTGTTTCATTCTCTCTCACTATTATTTATAAAAAAATTCAATTTAAGCACTATTATTTGAGCTCGTTTTCTATATAGAATAAATAAGTGTATGTAATTATCGGATCTGTAATATTATTAAATGAAACTGACAGGCATACTGACCCCGAACTTTTATTCTGGATATAGTAATTCATTGCCCGTAAGAAAAGATTTTCTGAGAAGAAATGTATGCGCGAAACGGAAGTTGTAACCAAGTTACCATTAACCTCGCTGATATTCAGAAATTTAAATTACACTAGCAAAATTCATAAGTCAATATTGACTTAAATAAATAATTCGTTTAAGCACTTTGCAAACTCTTAAAAAACAACCTTAAAGTCAAGGCTTAAGGCATTATATATCAACGGAATCACTTATGTAATAAGGAGTTTGAAACTTCCCTTTAAGTATAAAATTAATAAATTAATTGTTTGAGAAATATATTTATAAAAACGATCTTAGTTAAGCCTGATTATCCGATTAAAAATCAGTTCTTTATTTTCTTAATAAAGAATTGCAATCAATTAGATTTAAAGTGTGTTAAAATCAGTTTTAATCACTCAAAACCTGGTAAACATTTTAAATTCTATGCCGCTGAACTCAGGTTCATATCGGCATACTCCGCCAATACAAATATTACCTGCCTGTCTCGTTCCAAACAACAAACTTAAATCGGTGTGATCGCCGATTTTATAACCAAATTGAATAAAGCTCCAGAACTTCCTTAATATCTTTCCTGCTTCAGGTTCTGTAGTCTGCAGTTCACTTACAACTGCAACGTTAAAAAGGGGAGACCTGAGATATTCCAGAGTAAGAGCGTCATCATAATATTGTTCGTTTGTTAAATTTACTGTCGTCTGCTGGTGTTCAATAGTGAATTTAATAGTGTTTACTTCATCAAAGTAAAAAAGATTTTCAAGAATCGGAGTTACATTCTTCGTATCGGTATCTCTCTCTTCATTATAACCGAAGGCAGCGATAGTTGTCCAGCTGTCATTCCAGTCGTGATGAGCCTGAGCGTACACCTCTCTTAGCTGTATTCTCGGTGCCGAATTGTCATTTAAAATTCTTTTATAGTAAGATTTATATGATAAAGTCTTAGTCTCACCATAATCCGCGCTGAAATAGGTTTCATCGCTCAAATTATAATTTGCTTCAACCTGGAAACCCTGTTCATTAGCCTGGTTCAGAGCTGATGGGTGCCTGTTAAGAAGTACATATGTATATTCTTTTCTTACTGCGGGAGGGGTATTATAAATAATTGTTCCGTCATTGGATGTGAATGTAAAATTATCGTAGTATTTGTATTCTCCGGTTACAGCAAATGCATCATAGTAAAAATTAAGGCTGCCGTATGCTGCCTGGCCAACCTTCCAATCATTATTACTGTATGGATAGTACACAATATACGAAGTATCGGGGTTTAATAAAGCATTTCTGATATCACTGTTTTGTTTGAATCCATACTCCCCATAAAAATCAAAATTCCAGATGCTGGGCATAATCCTGACTGAAGTAAGCATGGTCCTGGCAACATTCTCATCTTCAGGTAGATTTGCTGCATAAGATGCACCCAGTTTTAACTGATCTAATACTTTATATTCAAGGTCGGCTGCATGGAGAATTTCATCCCTTACATTATCAGCATTTGCGGCCATGCCCGTCAGAGCTGTTAGTGTAATGCCGCCATACCTGGCCTGCAGCTTTGCACCCAGCAAATTATTATCAACTCTTATGTTCCTGTCCTCATAACTTTTAAGTACTAATCCTCTTCCAAAAAGAGCATAGTAATTTCCAACAACTAAATCTCCTCCCTGCTGTGGATCCCCAATCTCTACCTTAATGTACTTATAAGCTATATCCGCATACCTGTTTTTCCCCCTGCTTATTGCAGGACTTGGATCATTTGGCTGATAAGTTTCAAACCTGAGTCCCGCACCAAAAATTCCTTTGTTATAATCAAGGTTCAGCCAATCCTCAAATATTTCAATATGTTTATTAATATCATTTGAATACTCAAGCTGGTTGGAAAACCCTAATCCCTCCGGCAGGAAATTGTTTTCCTGTGCGAGAATTATGGTTGAAGAAATAGTAAGCAGAAAAGATGTAACCAGAAACAGTATTTTTCTATTCATTATTAAAACCCGGTAATTGGAAGGAGAGGTTTATTTCTTAATAAGCTCATCTATTTTATTTTTCATTTTAAGCTCATCCCCTTTCATATACCCGAGGTGCGTATATACTATATTGCCTGTCTTATCAATTAGAACAGAATAAGGTACATTCTGCGCATAAAATTTACGTGCTACCTCTGAATTAGTATCCAGTAATATCATAAACGGATAGTTCTTGGATTTGACAAAAGGTTTTACCTTTGCAACAGTTCTTTCATCGTCGGTTGAAATAGCAAGAACCTTGAATCCTTTATCCTTATATTCCTCATAAATATCCTTGTACTTAGTCAATTCTTCGATACAGGGTTTGCACCAGGTGGCCCAGAAACTTAATAAAACCGGTCCATCGCCTAATTCATCTTTCAGCGAAACATACTTACCATCAACATTTTCAAGTTTAAAATCAGGGGCACTCCTGCCCGTCTGCTCCTCCTGCGCCTGAGCAAACAGATTCAGTACAAAAAGAAGAAATAATGGTATTACTATTAGTTTTTTCATTCATTACTCCGTGTTCAATTTTATACTTATGCAGGAGACTGTTCCGTAATTTGATTACAGGAACAGTCCAAAAAATTTCTGTTACTTTATTAAAATCATTTTCCTTACAGAAGAAAATTTTCCTGCAGTGATTTTGTAGAAATAAACGCCTGAAGATAATTTTTCAGCATTAAAGTTTATGCTGTATGCCCCGGGGTCCTTGACTTCATTCACTAATGTTGCAATCTCAGTTCCGGTAATATTATAAACCTTCAGACTAACACTGGATCTTTGCGGTATTACAAATGATATTTTGGTTGATGGGTTAAACGGATTCGGATAATTCTGATATATTTTAAAATCCTTTATTTCATTATCTTCCTTTACCACAGCAGAAGGTTCTGTTGAAGCTGTTAAATTAATTATGGTTCTTGCACCGGGATTATGAGCTGACCCTATCTGTAGCTGCACGTGTCCGGTTCCCTGTGAAGTATCACTAGTAAAAAAATGAACCGAAGCTTCAACAGTATCCCCGGCATGTACCGGATCCAATGAAAACCCTGCATCAGTGGCTACACTGTCATAATTAGGAGGGAAACATAAATCACCGAAGCAAAGTGAAGATGTCCAGTCACCTGGTATTGTCTCTTCACTTCTGACGAGGAATACAACCTGGTCGACTGGTGAGATATTTACAATATGAGTATAAAGTACTAACTCATCCCCGGGTGAACCAAACACCACACTGTCTCCCCTTATAACCTCAATATCCTGTGCGTGATATTGCATAAAAGGAATAGCAAAAATTAATAACAAAAAAATGGTGAATCTTTTTTTCATACGAATGCCCTATACTTTGAAATAATTTATAGTCAAATTAAGAGGGGCGCCAGAGCGCCCCAAATTAATTACTTTAATATACTCATTTTTTTGACTGAAACGAAGTCTTTTGCGATCATTCTATAGATATAAACTCCTGAAGCTAATCCTGATGCATCAAATTTAAGATCATATGATCCAACTGATTTTACTTCATTAACAAGTGTTGAAACTTCCCTGCCGGTTATATCATACAGCTTAATTGTAACAGGTCCGTTCTGAGGAACTGTATACTTGATTGTAGTTGTAGGGTTAAACGGATTCGGGAAATTCTGAGAAAGACTGAACACTGTGGGAATATCAAATTTCACAGTTAGTACCTGGCTGTAAGTGGACTGTCCGTTCATGTCAACCTGTTTCAATCTATAGTAGAAAATACCACTGGAGCTGTTTCCAGGTTTATCTGTAAATGAGTAGTTATGTATTTCGGTTGAAGTACCCTGCCCGTTTACAAAACCAATATTCGCAAAAATATTTCCATCATAAGATCTTTCAACTTCAAAACCATGGTTATTTATTTCACTTGCGGTAGTCCACATCAGTGTAACACCTTCTGCGGAAGCAGTTGAAGTGAACGAGGTTAACTCTACAGGTAATGGCGCAAGTTCAGGAAGAGGCAGTTTTGATCCCTGCAGGATCTCTTTATTATCATTGTTCTGAATAAAAGCTACAAGTTCACAATTATCACCAACCCAGTCAGATCCCATTGTGAAGCTGAGGTTTATATCCTGTACATCACCTGAGCTGAAATCCAGCAGTGTGCCGTTATGATCAGGGGACATTACACGGCTTACAAAATTCAGATGATCCTGTCCCTGCCAGATGTATTGTATTTCCGATTCAGTAAGTGCAAGCTGCAGAACGATATTATTGTAAGGAGGAGTAGTAGCAAGCTTGTGAACTCTTACAGTCAGGTTATAATCGCTGCCTGAATGATCACCGAAAATACTTATTGAATAAGCTGTATTTATCGGCTCCCTGCTTTCATAAATCGGTAAATAATATTGATACATACTTAGTGTATGATCTCCGCCAACGAACTGCTGCTGGCCATCGAATATTGCCGTGGGGTATCCTGGGATGCTATAATAAGTATTACGGGCATTCGAACCTGTATATGCAAATGGATCTCCATTGTGATTTTCAATTACTGCAACTGCGCAGCCATTGGATATCATATCATCAGCACCCAATGCAGCGCCGGGGCAATATTGGCACCATGTACCTGTTCCGATTTCAACCAGAACCATATCTCTTTCTGTTGTATATGTATTGAACCATTTTGACATGGAATCATTGGCAGGATCAAGATCGCCGGTAAGATTTGTGGTAACGGTCATTTCAAAAAGTTCATTTGCCGAAGATGCAGTATAATCAGAAAATGAGACTGTCTCTTCAGCATCAGGAGCAAGGGTAACGGGGGCACAGGTCTGATTATATACAACCGATCCGCTGATTTTTATTGTACAGGTTGCATCAAAGGTTTCAGTATTTGTGCCGAAATTCTTTAAGGTCGCTTGCGGGGTAAAAGTAGTTCCAGGGACATACTGATTATCGATATCTATACTCTTAACCATTGCATCATGTGCAAGTGGAGTAAAAAGACTGATATCATCAATATACCAATAGTTAAGATTATAAGAATAGCCACTGAAGAACCAGCAAATCTGGAAGTCTACTGCACCGACATCACTATTATTAATAGTAACTATCTCCTGGGTAGCAGGAATGCTGGCGGTTGGATTTACAGACCATACTGTATTCCAGGATCCGCCGCCTGATCTGGTAGCAACTCCAATTGTGTACGGAGATGTGTAATGATCAAGCATATGCCTAAATTTAACTTTTAATGCTGTAACCCCGGTTAAATTAATTGCAGGAGAAATTAATCGTGAATCTCCTGTAAATGTTGGATCATAATTTAAACGAGCTTCCGGAGCAACACCCCCGGCATTATTTGAATTATTGCCGGACCAGTTACCAGCATGTGCATCTATTGTCCATCCGGTTGGAGGAAAGCTACCGGAAAAATCTGTACTCAGATATTCCTGAGCAGACAGAGCAACAGGAAGAAGTAGGATAAACAGAAAGGTATAGATATGTTTCATATTCTCACCCTGATTTAGGTTTATAGTTCACCGGATCTGAAATGTTAATTACCGATCCGGGTTGATTAATTGTTCAATAAAAATCTAATAATCAGCACCTGCCTGAAGAACCTCCTTTGTCTGAACATTCTGTATAAATGTAACCACATGTAAATTATCGGGATTCCAGGTAGATAATAAGTCCGTCTGCCAGCCAAGCGTAGTATCCGATAAAGCAGTAAAAGAAATTCCGTTATCTGTAGGGAGTATTTTCCTCAGTACATTATAAAATATTTTTTCACCATTCGATCCGGGGGCTTCATCAAATTCTATATCATTTTCTGTTATAATAGTATTCAGCACAAGTTCATTTAAATTTATTCCGGCGAGGTTCACAGCCCGGACATTAATATTTACTATCAAGCTGCTGTCCTGAAAACTTTTTTCAATAATAATACTGAATGGGGCGGTAACCATTACTCTTTCATCTATCTTCTCTTTTACTTTAACCGAATCAGTTGCACTGGGTCTTAAAGTGCCGTCCACAATTATTGTGGGTGCAAAAATTATATTATAATAAGACATTCTTGCATCACAAATTGAAGAATTAGAAAGATAAAACGGATCGTTGGGAGATGGAAAATTAGTAGGAAATTTAACCACGGCAATCTTATTTGCGTACGCTCCGTTCAATAATGATTCAATTATCTGGTTCGAGGTAACACAGGGAACACAGCTAACATTCGCAAAATCTTCCAGCAGAACTACTTTATCAGCCGGTGTATTTGATGGTTCAAGATTAATTGTAGCCGAGGCAATTATTTTACCTGCGGGGTATGAAATGCTTTCCGGTGAAGTAGGCGGGTTTGTGCTACAACTATAAAAAAAGAGTCCGCATATTACTAAAAGTAGAACCTTATTCATGTCGCCGTAATTCCTGCATTTTAATATCTCCTCTTAACTAATAAGTTAAACATTCTTTCAGCAATCTGAAATACAAATCATGTTCAAGGTTAAAATTGAACCTATTTCAATTCATCTTAACATCAAGATTCTTTTCCACCGCATAAGTTTTTTCAATTTCTTCAAAATCGATCCCGCTATTCCACATATGATCAAATAATATTCTGCAGGCAGAGGCGAGCTGTTTGTGCTCGATATAGATCATTGTTAAATCATTCGATGTTTTGATCGGCTGTTCAAGTGGAAACATGACTTTCTCATCATCAAAAATTAACATTTTGATGGGAAGACTATCTACAACTCTCGCTTTTTCACCGTCCCGGACAGATTTTTTTACTGACTCATATAACCAGCCGATTTCATCAAACTCTTTAAACTGATAAATACCTTTGGAAGTACCTCCTCTTTTCAGAAATTTAGCTTCTTCATCTTCCTGCTCTTTCAATCTTTCACTATTATCACTGGCATAAGGTCCTTTATTAAAAGTTAGCATTTCAATTTTAGTATTACTAACGCTCTTAATATATCTTTTATGAATCTGGGTCTTTTCTTCCATCACGTCAATAAAATCCAATGGATTGATAATTGCTTTACTGTTTTCGAAAATAGGAGTAAAAACTTCAGATAATTGATCTATGAGTTCCCTTTTTTGCTTCAGATCATTCTTGTAGGTTTCATATATCCTTTCCATTGCCAGCCTGGGTTCAATGGCTTCATACATTTTGTTCTTACCGAGTTTTTTCTCAGTGACGATATTCCGGCTAACCATCTTATTCAGAACCTCATAAATTTTGGTTCTGGGAATATCAACTGCGTTCTGTAAATCTGCGGCTGTGAACATCCGTCCGCTCAAAAGTGTCATATAGATTTTGGCTTCCCTTTCTGTGAGGCCAACTTCCATAAATTCAGGTAGATATTTTGAATTATCCATAAAGAGTTTTATTACTTTTACCAGTAAGGGGTATAATTATATCTAATTAACCCTCTAACGGGGTTACAACTTAATAAAAAGCCGCCATTGAGTCAAGATAAATATTAAGATTTGTACTGATCGGGTTTAATACTAGCTGAAACAAGGATATTAAGAATAAAAACGTCAAAAATTGCCGAATTTATACGGTTTTAATCGGACGATCCTTCAGTTTCCGGTTAACACCGGGCGATAAAGGATAAGCTCTGTGAAGGGGGAATACGGAATTAGTCTATAATCAGATACAGTCTGATGGCCGTTAGATGGCCGTTTGTAGGCCGTTAGATGGCTGTTTGATAGGGGGTAGTTGTTCGGTAATCGGAGAGATTCCTAAAAAAAAGGCGCCGTAACCAGGCGCCCATTTCCGGTATCATTTGATACTATTTCATTAAAGTCATCTTTTTAGTTGAAGTGAAGCTGCTGCCGTCTTTTCCTTCTGCATTTATTACATAAAAATAAATTCCGCTTGATAACATACCTGCATTAAAATTGATTTCATGTCTTCCGGCTGCATATTCACCATTTAATAGTTCGGCTACTTGCTGACCAAGCAGGTTGAACACCTTAACGGACACTTTTGAATCAGCTGCAAGACCGAATTTAATTTTTGTGGACGGATTGAACGGATTTGGATAATTCTGAGAAAGACTGAATTCAACGGGAACAGAAAAACTGATTTCGACTGTTCCGGAATATGCTGAAGTTCCATCGAAATCAATCTGTTTTAATCTATAATAGATTTTCCCTTCGGCGGCATTCTTATCATAGTAAGTATATGCCGATTTTTCTGTTGTTGTACCTCTTCCGGGAACAAAACCTATTTTAGAAAAAGCCTTATTGTCAGAACTTCTTTCTATTTCAAATCCCCGGTTGTTTGTTTCTGTTGCAGTCTGCCAGTTCAGCTGTACTTCATCATTAACAACATTTGCAGTGAGAGAAATCAATTCTACGGGAATCGGCAAATTAAAGAAACCAGCTATCTGGTTAAGCAGATCGGCTTTAGTGGTCGGAGAGGAACCATCTGTAAGATAACCTAACGCGTATGAGAAACAGAATGTCCTTTGTCCCGAGCTGCCTGAATTCTGAACTCCAACATTACCCACACCAGTTTGAATGAATGCAAGGGCCCCGCCGGCATTTGGAGTATATAGATCAATCCAGGTATTATCGGGCTGCGATGAACCTGTAAAATTCATCCCTTCAGTTAAAGCCCCGGTTTGTCCCTGCAGATCAGTCACCGGCGTTCCGCCTGACGAACCATCAGATGCTGAAGCCAGACCAAACAGGTTTAATAGTGTTATATTACTGCTCTGATCATAACCCAGTGCATCTCCGCCTTCAAGATAAACAGCTCCCCCGTTTTGTAAATAATCTGCAATTACTGCAGCACCCGGATCATCGAGGGGTGTATTATTACCTCCTCCAAAATTTCCGAACGACAGAAAGGCAGCATCATAACCCTGCAAAGAGGATGGCAGAGCAGGAGATGAAGAATATACAACATCATAACCAAGCGACTGATAATAATCCCTGATAAATGCACCGCTGTAATTAGCACCATTAGCCTCGCCTTCCCAGACAAATACTCCGCTGTTAACAGAAATATAATCCTGTTTTATTTCAGAATCAGTTTCTGTTCCGTCTGATACAGTAAGCTTTACTGTATAGCTTCCGTTATCAGTATAAGTCCAGTTTGGGTTCTGCTCGTAGGAATCAACAGTACCGTCATTATTAAAATCCCATTCCCAGGAAACTATATTTCCGGAAATTGCGACAGAAAGGTCTGTAAACTGTACAGTTAAAGGAGCCTGTCCTCCGGTAACATCAGCAGTGAAATCGGCTGTAACAGCAGATTCGATATAACCTCTGTCCTGGAAAACCTGTGTAATAGAAGGAAGATTCACGCCGCCATAAAGTAACTGGTCGGCAGACATAAATGCATAAGCAGCATCCTGCTGATTCGTACCTGAATTAGTCATTGAAAGTCCTTCAAGAAAATCACTATCTGTTGCCTGGCGGCCGATTAGATCATAGATAGACATTAAAGATGAAGCCCACATCTGTCCGTCTGTGTGGATAGTTCCTGTTAATCCTTCAGGATAATGAGCAGTATAATTTGTAATTCTTCCAGGCCAGAAAGGATTGTGACCATCCCAGACAAATACCCAGTTGTAAGCAGGGTCGGAAGGTGTCCAGTACCCTGTGCTTCTTAAATAAGAAGATGCCCAGTAATCGCCGCAGCCTTCACTCAATCCCTCAACCTGGGAAAGATTCCCGGATGTCAGCCAGTCGTGCAAGTCCGTGTCCTAATTCGTGAGTGATCACACCGAAGTCCTCAGCATCATCAACCCCGCCGTCACCGTAAGCTATGCTGCCGGTTGAAGGAATATAATGAGAATTATCATCACCGCTTAAGCCATGCGGATCAAACCTGACGCCGCCGCTGTACTGGAAAGGCATCAGAGTAAATCCGAGGTTTTCATTGATATATCTCATCGACTGATCGATATGGAAGTAGGTATTTACCGGTTCGAAGTTATCGCTGCTTCTTGTGAAATGAAAATCACTTGAAGTATTGGTGTGTAATCCTGTAAAAGGCGCTTCAAAATCTTTTATCTCTGCATACGGTCCGACTAAAGAATACACGCTGCCGTCAAAAGTGATATCGTGTAAAACCCGGTCCTCAAGGTTAGCGGTCAAAGAATCTGAATCAGCATCGTTATTATCGACAAAGCCGGTTGAGCCGTAAGTAGTTGTTGCGTGGGTAATAGGATCAGGATCAAAAACCCATCCGTCGCCGTCAACATTATTTATTCCGTCTTTCCCTCCGTAATAATAGCAGGCGTTATCGACAGCTTTAATGATTTCACCTGAATGAGCATCGACCAGTACTTCCCAGTCGCCGGTCAATCCTTCAGAAGGAACAATGTTGATTTTCTGTACCGGTACGAATTGTCCTTTGTTATAATAAACAACCGTCTCCTTTTTCTGATAATTAATCTGAGTAACGCCAAGGTAATTTTTAGCTGTTATTAGCGCGTCATCTGAAGAAACTCTAAGGTTTTCCAAATCCATTATGTTTTTAGATCCGTACTGAACCTTATACCCGTTCATCAGAAATACAACTTTATTATTTCTGTTAATTGTAACATTGATTGTCGATTTATCTACCGGAAAATCCCCTATGTATTGTGCGAAGTGAACATGATAACCGCCCGGGGTTTCCCTCGTTCCTGCATATCTTAAATCGCTTAAATCAGTTTTTAGATGAAGCATAGAATGATTTTCCTGTAAAAACTGTCTTGCCATTTTTTCAGGAGAATCAGGATTCACCGTGTAGTTAAGCAGATAAACTGCAGCCGGAACACCGGTTTTAAAGTTCACCCTCATATTATTATGGGTGATAAATTGTTCAGATTCATCCGGAGAGATTTCAATCCCGCGGTTATGCTGCTGTTTCTGACCAAATAAATAGTCCGAACCTGATATCATAAGAACAGATATGCAGATCAGAGTCAGTAAGCAAATGTGTTTCAATGATGACCCTTTCAGATTAAAGTTATAAATAGAAGTTTAGAATGATTTTCAAAAGTAAGGAATAGGACACCTTTACAGTTTATTCCCGGGGAAAATACAAAGTATATATAAAAGAGTAAAGATTGTTTTTGTTTTACAGATATGCAGAGAAAAGAATATTAACCTGGTATCAGTTAAAAATTTTATTGATAATGTTTTCACCATTCCGCAATCTGTTCCAGTATGCTGTATATTCTTCCTGCGGAACAATAGTAACGGGACCTTCATAAATGCCGCCGTCTACGAAACCATCATAAACACGGACAGCAATGAGATTTTGTTTTCCATATTTCAGTTCATCAGCAGAAAGGTAGTAGCCTCTGAGTTTCAGGTAGTTGTCGGCAAGGTCTTTCGCTTTCATATTTCCGGTTGCACCTACAAGTTTTCCATTGATATATACTTCGTCGAGATCATCAATCTTACCCATTACAAGGATAAGCTTTTCATTCTTATATTTTTCAGGAATAAATACTGATTTGCGGTACCATGCAAATCCGTCGTAATCAGGAAAACCCTGGGTTTCCCAGTGACCTGGAACAATCAGTTCTGCCCATTCATTATCATTAAATTTATTTTCTTTCCAGGCGGGATTATCGCCTGTACTGAATTTCCATAAACCGGTAAGATTAATTCCATTCTGCATTGAAAATTCCGGAGTATAAATACCGATATCCCCTCTGAGAATTCCGCCTTCAAGTTCATAATCATAAACCCGTATTGCAATCGTATTCTTTTTGTCAAAGTTCAGCACTTCAGAAGGTACAGGATATCTCCTGCTGATATCATAAGCCGTTCTGTACTGCGGAGGAAAGGAGCCTGAATAACCAACCTGTTTACCATTAATAAAAACCTGGTCAACATCATCAATAAATCCAAGGAATAAATAAATTATACTATTCCTGTATTTCCCGGGAACATCAAATGTATTCCTGTACCAGGCATAACCATCATAACCATGAAATCCCTGATTTTCCCATGAAGAAGGAACTGCAATTCTTTCCCAGTTATTGTCATTAAAAACAGCATCTGCCCAATTCGGATTATCTCCTACCGAAAATTTCCACTCACCGCTAAGATCCACCAGCTGCTTCCATTCCTTGGGACCAGAGCTGTCCGGATTTTGCGTGCCTTCTATATTACAGCCTGTTAATACTAACAACACTGCAATTACCGATACAACAACAACTGATTTAATTATTCTGATGCACATATTAATTAAAGTTTCAATCGCTATAGAAGAAGTTAATTATTCTTCCGCATTAACAAACTGTCTGTAAAGTACAGTGCCCATTCTTTTAACTTCTTTATCATTGTCTCTTTTTGCAAGTTCTTTAACTGCTTCCATACCATCCGGGTTCCCTATATTATATAAGGATAAAGCTATTAAAATCTTCGTACCCGGATTCTTTTCTTTTGCTAATTGTTCAGTAAGTGCATCAACCGCTTCATCTATTTTATACAGACCGGCCATATATATTGAACTTTTACTTAAACCAGGGTTATCGGATTTTATTCCCTGCTTAAGAGTCTCAATAGAGTATTGAGTAATATTTTTATACTTATTGCTCTGGGCCTGAAGACCGATGTTAGCATTCAATGATATGACTAAAAGAACTACAAGGGCGGTAACAGTTTTCATTTTTTCTCCTTTAAGTTTTAGTGAAGAATTATCTTATCTAATCTCCACTGTTAAGCTAAAGGATCGATATGTCTCAGGTGTCATCTCAAGGTAAAGCATTGTAATTAATTGTCATGACCCTGAACTTAAAATTAAAAATAAAGAATACTATTACATTATTTCATAAAATCAGAGTTATTCATCGGTAATACTTATATCCTGCCGGGCGCCAAGGTAGTCACCCAGATTTGCTTTGATCATTCCCCTGTTCAGGTAGGCAGGCTTATACGCCGGATCCAGTCTTATTGCTTCATCAAGATCTGTGATTGCTTCACCATATTCACCCAGATCTGATCTGACCCTGCCCCTATAATAAAACGATTCACAACGGGAAGAATTTAAGTCAATTGCACGTGAAAATAATTCCAAAGCGTTTTGATAATTAAATTTTTTATACTGGATTATCCCTTCCTTCAGAAATTCATCTGCAGCCTCCCTGTCCAGTTCAACGGATTTCTGAAAATCTTCAGAGGCACCTGTAAAATCGCCCATATCTGCTTTTATCGTAGCGCGGTTATAATAAGCAAGTGCATCTTTCGGATTGTTTTGAATCGCTTTGGAATAATTTATTACTGCTTCTCCCAGTTCTCCCTGATCGGCTTTCGCTGTACCCTCAAGGTTGAAAATTGAGACTATTCCGGGATTCCCCTCTTTGTATATTCTGAAATCCCTCATACTTTTCTGGTTTTCCATCTTTACCTCATATATTTATTAATAATCAATGAACCGGAGGGCTTTAAGAGTATTTTAAGGCGAGAATTAATCCGGTAGATATAATTCCAGATAAAAATTATACTATTATTTGAAATGAAATGTCAGTGGATAGTAATTAATTGTAAAAAATTGTCATGGAAACAAAAGCAGGAAAAGATCAGGAAAACTTCAGGTCCTTATTTAATTTAATTGCCGTACTGAAATCTTCCATCGCTGAAGAATAATTACCGAGATCAATTTTAATTTTTCCCCGCTGGTAATAAGCTTCTGCGAAACGCCAGTCCAGAGCGATAGCTTTGTCAAAAAGTGCGGATGCTTCCCTCAGGTTTCCCTTTTTATACTTGGAAAGACCTAAAGAGAAATATTCCCGTGCTTCCTGCATTTCCAGTTCAATGGATTTCTTAAAATCCTGGCTCGCACCGGCTAAATCGCCGAGTTCGGCTCTCAATGTCCCTCTTTTGTAATAAGCGAGGGAATCAAGCGGATTATTCTCAATTTCACGTGTAGACTTTTCTATTTCCATCTCATCAGATTTTCGAATTCGCATTTTTTGCTCCCTCACAAAGCCAAACATATATTAAAGGTAAAAACTCCCCTACGGGAAATTTTCTATCACAATTAAGGTAAATGGGTCGTAAAATCCTATAATCTAAATCACAATTGATAAACAAGTGATGTCAGGTTTATCTAATCGATGAGTTTATACCCGATTCCGTGTACTGTGATGATAACCTGGGGATGATTTGGATCTTTTTCTATCTTTTGTCTCAGTTTAAGTACAAAATTATCAACTGTACGTGTGGTAGGACTTTCCTCATAACCCCATATTTTCTGAAGCAGATCGTCACGACTGACAGTCCTATTCCTGTGTTTCCATAAATAATTTAATATTTCAAATTCTTTGTGTGACATCTGCACGTTATCTTCTTTTTCCATTGCAGTATAGTTCTGGAAATTTACCTCAATTTTACCTATCTGAACTTTAATATCATCTGCTCTCAGGTTTTCTCCTCTACGCAGTACGGCCTTTATGCGTGCAAGTAATTCACGTAAACTAAAGGGTTTTGTTACATAATCATCCGCACCAAGTTCAAGACCCAGAACTTTATCGATCTCCTGATCTTTTGCCGTAAGCAGAATCACAGGTGTGGTTATACCTTTTTTTCTCATAGTTTTACAGACATCAAAACCCGACATTTTAGGCATCATTACATCAAGAAGAATAAGATCATAAGTATTATCAAGTATTTTCTGAAGCCCGGCTTCTCCATCGGGGGCCTGATCAACTTCATATCCTTCAAACTCAAGATTGTCATTAAGACCGAGTCTCATACCTGGTTCATCTTCAATAATGAGAATTTTTGACATACATCTCTCGTTTAAAAAATTGGTACAGATAAATTCCTAAATTTCATCTCATTAATCAATTATATTATATAAAAACAAACAATCATAGAAAATTTAACTAATTATAATGAAAAGAATCTGGACCATTGGACATTCAACAAGAGAAATAGAAAGTTTTATTGAAATATTAAATTCCTTTAATATCAAAATTCTTGCTGATGTACGAAGCTACCCCGGCTCCTCCAGGTACCCGCATTTTAACAAAGAACGGCTTCCGGAATACCTTAAGGAAAAAGGAATTTCATATGAACATATCAGTGAACTGGGTGGCAGGAGAAAACCGGTGCCTGATTCTAAGAATACCGTGTGGAAAAATCCCGGTTTCCGCGGATTTGCAGATTACATGAGCTCAGAAAAATTCCTTAACGGGGTTAACCACCTGACAGCGCTCGCCGGAAAGATTAATACTGTATACATGTGCGCGGAGGCTGTCTGGTGGAGATGCCACCGATCCCTTATATCGGATTATTTAAAATTTCAGGGATGGGAAGTAATTCACATTTTTGATAAAGACAAAAGTGAAGAACATCCCTATACCAGACAGGCCAGAATAAGACAAAATGATTTATTCTATGACGGCTGATATACTGATTCTGTTAAGCGGATTCCAGCTCTTTAGCTTCTTCTTTTTGTTTAAAGGGAAGACCCAGCAGCAGTCCTAAGGCAAAAGCAGCAACAATAGTAACTATGCTTCCGACCCAGTCGGACTTTATAGTCATTATAAAAATAATTCCCAGGGCTATAGTGATTTTTACCTTATATGACTTCATAATAGAAGGATCGGCTATCTTCTTTTTAATTTCATCAGTGAGAGATTCTTCACTCCCCTTAAGCGAACCTATTGCCATACCTATTTTCCTGCCCGTGGCACTGCCGTAACCTGAAAGTGAAATTAAGAGAATTAAACCGGTAATTACCCAGGAATTCCAGCCCCACGATTCAATAACCAGGTAAATACCGGGGATAAGAAGCAGAATCACAGAAACGGCAAAAACCTTACGTATTAATATCATTGTGCTGCCCCAGGGAAGCACCTCTTTGACTGTTGCAGCAGTTTTCAGATTTGAATATACCATACCTTCGATACTCAGGCCGGCAAACATTCCAACAGCACCTATAATATGAAGATAAAGAGCAACCAGATATAGACTCATAACACTACTCCATGTTAAATTATAAACAGTTTTAGTCCTGTAAAACTTAAAGTTAATTAAGTATTTATATTGTCAGGGGATTGATAGTATTGCGACTGCGAAATTACAAAATTCAAATCTTAAATCAAGACATTTTTTTTGATGCGGAACATAAAACTGATAAAGAAAATAATGACTGTACAAACGGTAAATGTATTGCTTCAGTTGTAATTTTATTTTATGTTCATGTCAATCTATCGGCCTGATAAAATCAAATAAGCTGTGTGTCATTAATTACGCTTACTTCATTAATTTTCTGTTATAATTTGAGTGACACCGCCGGGAATTATGCGCTCAGGCAAAGGAAAAAAGAAAAGGCTTAAACGTCTGCGGTATCTTTTTAAAAGATTCGACCGGGCAAAAGCCGGAAAATAATTGCTATGAAATGCAGAGAAGTTAAATATTATTTAAATGATTACCTCGGCGGGAAGTTAATCGATGAAATGAGGAATGAGATTTCGCTTCATCTTAACAAATGTCATAACTGCAGAAAGAGATCAGGCGAATTAAAAATTATTTTAAAATCATCGGGAACATTACGCAAAGAAATTCATCAGGGAGGAGAATTATGGGAAAGTATCTCCGAAATGAATGAGAATGATCCGGAATTTAATCTGCCGGCTATTCTTTATTCACCGCTGAAAAGAAGGGATACTCCCCAATACAAATTAAAATTCAGGAACAGGCTTTTTCGTTCAAGGTGGATTGCTATTGGCGCTCCATTAAGCGCTATCCTGGTCGCTATCCTGATTTCCGTCCTTTATTTTTCAAAAACCCAGCCTGCTTTCTGGCAGGTTGAAACCCTGGAAGGTTCGCCGGCTGCGGGTAGAATAAAGATCGGTGATTCAGGTATACTTCCTGCAGGCGAATGGCTGACAACAGATTCTCATTCCAAAGCAAGGTTAAATACGGGATTGGCAGGTGAAGTGGATGTTTATCCCGGAAGTGAAGTGCAGCTTGTCAGTACAAAGGAAAATGATTATAAGATCTATCTGAAACTCGGTAAAATCCATACAAGGACATGGGCACCGGCAAATGTTTTCTCGGTGATTATCCCGTCTGCTTATGTTATTGATGCGGGCGGCAGCTATACAATTGAAGTTGATAAGAGCGGCTCATCAATCCTGAAGGTTATAAACGGGAATGTTGTCATCAAGTCAGGCAGTGATAAGGAGATCGTACCGGCAGGAGCTGTTTGTGAAACTATGAAAAACAGGAATCCGGGAACACCTTATTTTTTAAATGCATCGGCTGTATTTAAAGCAGCTTTATTAAGATACGATTTCGGAAACGGTAGTCACAATGACCTGGAAACCGTTATAGAAAATGCCGGGTTGAAAGATGCGCTAAGTTTGTGGTACTTGCTGAAGGATGCCAGACCTGATGATGTACAATTAATATATGATAAACTGGCAGAACTGGTTCCTCCGCCCTGGGGAGTAACCTATGAAGGAATAAAAAACGGGGATAGTGGTATGTTACTGAGATGGTGGGAGCAGCTGGGTTGCGGCAAAAAGTCATTATGGAATTCGATCAAAGGTTAATCGCAAAGTCTTCATTTTCTTCTTTCTTATTCATTAATAAATAATTAGATTCTTATTACGTGAAATGATTAGTTATTAATTTCACAGCCAATTTATTGCGGGGAGGAGATTATGAACTGGACTCTTCAGATAGAAAGCTGGGCCGACCGGCACCATCCAAAATGGATCGATTACCTCCGTATGCTTCTGGGTATTATTTTACTCCTGAAAGGCATCAGCCTGATAATTAACCGTGAGCAGGTTATTCTAAACATGGAAATGAGCAATATCGATGTTTTTTCATTCCTTGTAACTTCCCAGTATGTGCTTGTTTTTTATATTGCAGGAGGACTGCTTGTAGCAATAGGACTTCTTACCCGGGTAATTGTTCTCTTCCAGATTCCGATTCTTATTGCAACTATAATTTTCATTGATTATCACAAGGGTTTATTTGCGCTCAACTCGGATCTGATCTATTCGATTCTTATCCTGGGTCTGCTGATTTTCTACCTGGTATACGGATCAGGGAAGATATCGGTAGATAATCTTTTGAGTAAAACGAAGGAAACCTGAAGGAATAATTCCGGTGTGCTGTAATTTACCTCCCGGGGTAATCAACTTAGTTATCTTAGTGCCGGAATAACCCGGGAGATAAAATGAGCACACTTTCAGCAATCGAAAAATGGTCGGAAAACCACCATCCTGTCTGGATTGATTTTCTCAGGATGATCCTGGGAATATTTTTAATAGCAAAAGGGGCTACATTTATCAGTCACCGCGAACAGATTGAATGGCTGCTCGTTAACCACCACCTTGATTTCCTTATTTTCATCACATCGGTTTATGTTATCCTCTTTCATTTAGGCGGCGGATTGCTTATTGCAGCAGGGTTAATTACCCGGTGGGCAGTTGTGTTTCAAATCCCGGTTCTGATAGGTGCAGTTTTCTTTGTAAACCTTCCGCGGGGATTCACATCAATTAACAGCGAGCTGGGTTTTTCAATAATCACACTTGCTCTTTTAATATTCTTCATCTTTTACGGCTCAGGTAATTTTTCGCTCGATTATTACATGAAAAATCACCAGGATAGATAAAACAATCCCGGAATTGCAAATAAAGTTTTAAATCCGTTTTTAGCCGGGTAAAGAAAATAATTTTTAAGCTGATTGACATTTGGACTATTATTTTGAAATTTGCCTAACAGACAAATTAATCAATTTTGAAAACTATAAATGACGGTCAATAATTTATTTAAAGTACTCTGTCTTTCTCCTCTTCTCCTTAATTTTTTAATATTTCAATCGTGCACCCCGATACCATCTTACAGCGAAAATGCATATACACAGGCTGTCAGGTTGAAATTGGAATCGCTTGATCTTATGAATAAAGCCACCGAAGGTTATTCCGGGCACGCAAATGAGGTCGATTCACTCAAAAGAGAGCTGAGATTTGCTTATGAGTACTCAAAAGGGAGGCCGGGTAATGAGAAAACCACAAAGCAGTGGGAGATAATGATAAACCCCGACAGAAATCTTATCGGGGGATTTTTAAGAATTTGGAAAGAAGATCTTATTCTATCACCTGTTTTTGTAAGTGAAGCACAGGGTGTGATCGGGGAGGCATTTGATACAATTATCGGACTTGAAAGCGGAAAGATAAAACCTTCACAAATTGAGGATGAAAATTAAATGGGTGACTTTAACGAATTTTTAGAAGCACTGAAAAGTGATCTTACCAGACTTGCAGGAAACTCATTCAAAAAATATAAGCAGCAGCTTCTGCACGACGGGACAGAATTCGCAAAAAGACTTGAAGCAGATTTAAAAAACTGGAGCGCTGAATATTCAATCTTCGAGATAACCAAAGAAGAATTTGAAGACCTTGTCAAATCAAAAAAAGACCTGCTTGAAATGGAAGCGCTCAGGAAAGAAGGTCTTGCCAGAACGGAATTGAATAAGATGCGGAATGCAATAGTGGAAACTGTTACCGGTACAGCGGTGAAAATTCTCCTTTGAAAAAATTATTCAATAATAACCTTAAGAGCTGCCCTTAGTTCCGGGTTAGAATGAAAGCCGGAAAAGGAGCCAATTTGAGCGCGTTCAAAGCGCATTCAGGATATAACTAAACCGTATTAAGAGGAAATTTTAACGCGGCTTTATAACAATGGCGCCACTCAGTTTTTACTTGCGCCAGGACACACAGCGGCATACCGTTAAGAATTTTAATCTAATTTTAATCCAAAATTAATAATTGGGAATGATGTTCGTATACATCATATCCGCTAAATCCTCATTATAAAAAAGATTCCTTTACCGTTAAGAACTGATAATTAAAGACTCAGTGAATTATTTACAAACATAAGGTGATCAAATGAAAAGCAAAATATTAATTGTTTCTGTTCTGCTCGTGACTGCGCTCAGCTTCCTGAGTTTCAGATATTTTGATAAGCCGGGGGGAAATTCTATACTTAAAGTCCCTTCTATCACGGGAACATATAAATTTATTTCGCGTACACTTCCGGATGGGACAGTAATGAAACCCCCGATGGTAAACGGTATTCAGACTTTTACCAAAGATGAAAGAAATTTTAATATAATGTGGACTGACAAGGACGGAAAACATTTTTCATACTCTGTTTATTCCACCTATAAGTTTACCGATAAGGATTATACTGAATCAATTATATTTGGAATAATGAATGACGAGATCAGCGGCAAAGGACTTACGTACACCACCAACCAGACGAAAACCGTTCCTATCACATATGACGGGAAAAAATTGGAATTTAAGTTCCCATTCGATCCCCCGGCTGTAACTTTTGAAGGTAATAAGCTGACTGCAACGGCAGAAGGGATGTTTACAGATTACTGGGAAAAGGTTAAATAAAACAATAACGAACACCCGATAAATTTCAAAAAAATATTTATTCCCTGTCAATCATACGGGTTGACAGGGATTTTTTTTATGGAATAAAACAAGGAAATGTCGCAAGTGAATCAAGATTTCCAGATAGGTAAATATGAGATGAAATTAAGGTCAAATCTTTGGTTTATCACTCATTAGATCCGGAAATTTTATGAGTAATAATTCATTAAAACCTCCCGAATGGGTTCGCAAGTATAATTGGATGATATACATAAAATATTTTTTAAAAAAATGTGTTTGTATTCATTATTTATACAATATTTTGACCAAAAATTACTTTGAATTTTAATAATGGTTGTATTAATTCATTAGTACACGATAGCGACAGTTTAAGCCAGTAATTTGATAAATTATATTAGTAGAACTTATAAAATCAATTAAGCTCGATTACCTGGACCCATAAGTGCATCCAATTGTTTCTTAACTTCCTTTCTTTGGGTAAAAAAAGCAATAAAAGTAAGTATTTCTATCGGTCCACCAATTATTAAAATAATCCAAAACGCTTTACCTGAATTGAATTTTAAATCTAAACAGATTGCTAAAACAACAATCATTAAAAGTGAGAACATCATGGATCTGAAAAAACTTTTTTCAAGCCAACTTGAATAATAAATACGAGCAACTTCTTTGTTTTTTTTACTCGCTTCATAAAATTCATTTAAATTTAGTGGTGTTTCAAACAAAGAAATTATGCCAGCAAAAATTCTGTTTAGAAGTTGATCAATAAAATGAGAGGCACCAAACGCAATTGAAGCAAGAATTGCAACAGCACCAATAGATATCCCTGAAAACATTATTATTAAGTCTGAAATGTTTATTGGATAGACAAGAATTACTAGCATTAGAATCCAAATAATATGAGAAAATCCTGAAATTATTGTTTCAATGGTAATGGACTTAGTTTTCATATTATACCCTTATTGATTAATTTATAAATTTTATAATTACCTTGTTAAGTCAATTGTTTTACTTTAAAATATTGCCAGACAACTCTATTAAGTGTCTTAAGAACATTAGGAAATACTTGTGCCAACCCCGTCATCGGTTATTTATTTAGTTGAATCCTTACTATTAAGTATTTTTTTACTTATCGACTCCCTGACAAATTGTCCTTAATTTCCTCAATATCATCAGGAACAATAATTATTTTTTTTTCTTTATCAACCAAAAACATCGTGGGTGTAGCATATATATAATAATCTTTGGTTGCCAGTCCATGCCATCCTTTAAGATCAGAAACATTTAACCAATTCAATTTATTTGAATTTACAAAATTCAGCCAATCTGTTCTTGAAGTATCAATGGAAACTGCAATTACTTCAAAGGTTCTTTCTTTTCCAGAATTATAATAATCCCGTAATTCCGGAATAATCGTCTGACAGTGCGGGCACCGGCTGGAATAAAAAATAATTAAAGTTTTATCAGCAGTTATTTTGCTTAAATATATTTCTGAATCTGATGTATCAGGAAGAATAATATTCGGAACAACATCCCCGGTCTTAAAATTCTTTGTTTGCTGAATTCTCCTGTTTAAGGCTGTTTCAAGCTTTTCATCAAGGCAGATATCATCTTTAATTACATAATTCTCAACTATGTAATTAATAACATTATCAAAACCGAATTTCTTAAAACCACCAAGCAGATATTCTGTAATATGTTTGTAAACTAATTCATTTACTTTTGCTTTGTTCAGAATACTGTCTATTGCGGCTTCAAATTCTTTCTCAAGCAATTCCATTGGCAATTGAGGATTCCGGTAATAAGTCAGGTACTCAATCGTTTTATTTGTAAATGCATCTGAATAGATCAAACCATCATCATTAAAATTAACGTTATCAAGAGCATGAGATTTTAAGTAATCCAGCTGTTTTTCAGGTGGAATTTCCGGAACCACCGCCGGAAGCTGAGCGGATCTCACATAACGTGCGGCGAATGAGGCAGGATCAGTCTGAGAAGTTACATTTACAAACTGAAGGTATTGGTTCTGAGACCTGGCTAGTTTTTCAGCCGTAGTATTATAATAATCATCCTTTTCAGGATAACGGGTAAGAATCAGCTGGAGAAGCTCTGTTTTTGTTTTGTAATCTTTGTTGAGTTTTACAAATTCATAATAAATTTTGTTCGCTTCCGATCTTATGATCCTAAGACTGTCAGGAATTTTAACTGCATATGTTTCCAATTCAATATCTTCATTATCATATATAAAATCCAGCCAGGATTTATTATTAAATGTTATACGATAGAAACCCGGATATTTTCCCCTTAAGGTAAAATTAAATTCATTATTGTTACCGGCGTTAATAGAATCTATGAAAAAATATTTTTCGCCGGATAAAGAAAACAGAGCAGCTTTTTTCTCAATCAGTTTGTCATATTTCACAGTAATGGTTTGACCGGATAAAGAATTACCTGTCAGCAGGATAATTAACAAGCAGAAATATTTTTTCATTACTTATTAATCCTTAATGCAGCGGACACTAAAACCGTATTCCTTGTAGTCATTCAGGCCCAGGTATAGTAAGTTATCATCATAGTACAGGTTCAGATTGCCGGCGTTTAGTGTATCGTACTCCTTAGAACTCCAGAAGTATGCGTCGTATCCTAAACTCTCGAAAAGACCATTGTCATAACGGTCGCCTGCCAGCAAAGCGGTGAATCCGCTTGTGTTTGTTCCTGCTCCGCCGCCTGTTCCCTGTGAAGCAGCTTTAAGTGCGTTTCCGTCTCCGCCCACGGCTTCACCTAATGTCTGAAATTCTTCCAGAGTTGGTATGTGCCAGCCGGAAGGACATATTCCTTTTGTGCCCTGGTTTGTTACATACTGCATTGCTTCGTTCCACTGGTATAAGCCGCCGAAAGTACTGCAATTATCCGGATTGTCGTCATAGCAGTACTTTTCAATTGTACTGTTATCAGCCTGAGGTTGTGATCCGTCTATTCTTGTTCCGATATCCATGTTTTCCCTTAACCAGCATTGATTACCGATTAAAGCAGTATGGTAGACTTTACCATTGCGTGAATCAGTAATTGTAGGAATTCCCGGACATGGTTCGCCCACATTAACATTTGCCTGAGCAAGCAGCCATCTTAATTCCAAAACATTTGTTTCATAATCGAATAATTCAATACTCCAGATCTCCGCTCTGGCTCCAACCCCAAAATCCAGTCCTGCATAAAGCTGCCACCAGGGTGTATTAATCAAATCAACCAGGATCTCCCCATAAGCTTCGGCATTTGCATATCCGGCCAGTACACCATAAACGCCGACACTTATTTCCGGCTTCACAAATACTCTGGCACCTGCATTAGCCGTCAGCTCCGGCGGATTATAATTAAATTCATTGCTGAATTCACTGTAAGGATTCCAGCCCTGCCCTTTTACGTAGTTGATCCCTGCTTCATAGGTAATACTATTATCAAAACCAACTGTCATACTTGCATTTGCAAAGCCGCTTCCCCCTGCTTTAATATCGAGTTCAATAAGAATAACAACCGGTATCGGTCCCAGTTGAAAATAGATAGGTGAAAAATGAACCGTTGCCAGAGTAATCTCTTTTTCAAGAGTATAATTAAGGTTTGCTATTAGTTCAAGGCTTTCACTATTGGTGGCTTCCAGTCCGATCTTCGCATTTTGTAATTTAAAGGAAGCTATGCTGGTCTCGAACAAAACGTTTGCATCCAGTAAAAAATTACCGACTAATTTAACCTGATCATTAACGGTATTGAGGTTTCCGTCTAAATCATACAGGACAACATCCAGATAAAAATTAAAATTAGATTCCTCTCCTTTATTTACTTTATATTCTATTCCCCTGTAATAATAATCTACTTTATCAATTCGGGCTTTCTGCAAACTTTGTTTTAGAGATATCTGCCCCTTTTCAATTGCTTCCGTTAGAGTTGCTTTTCTTGTAGTCAGCACTATTTCATTACCTGATGATTGTATACCGGTAATTTTTCTGAGAAGTCCTGAACCGCTTGCAATCACAAATACATCATTTACAGCTGGTTTATATTTACTTGTAAATCCGCTTTGAAAAGTGAATGTCAGACTATCACCTGATATGCTGACAAGATTTGATGTATAATCCGTGCTGTCCACAGATTTGGTTGTTGCAGGTATTATAACCTCCGGTTCAACAGGAGGCTCTGCCGGATTATCTTTTGAGCAGCTTTGAAAAAAAATAATAGTTGAAACAAAGGTTGTAAATAAAATTAGGGTAAGGAACTTTTTCATACTCCACCTCTTACGGAATTGTCAATTGTGATATGCATCCTCATGTCACGACCACCTAAGCAAAGCCTTCTCCACTTTATCTCAAGGCATTACTCTCAAACAGGGAATATTAGATGTGTTTGTGGGTACTTTTATAGAATCATCCATAATTTATTACATTCTATTCAAATTCTCAAGAAAGATTCAACTTTAAAGCAGGAACGCTAAGAGGATATTTTTTTATTTTGATTTTAACAACAGGCAAATTTAACCTGACGGTCTGCACCTTTGAGACCATTATTCTGATATTTGGACCTTACAGGTGGTGCTATTCCTGCAATATACCTTATAATCTTAAACAGATATCATATTTTAATATTAAAAACTTAACAAAAATATAATATACAGAAACTGACTTTTTTCTATCTTGCCGTGTCTTTTAAGAAATTAGGAGTATCATGGAAAAATTAAGAGTATTATTTGTATGTGTTCATAACAGTGCACGCAGCCAGATAGCTGAAGCTTATCTTAATCATTATGCAGGCGACAAGTATTCCGCAGAAAGTGCAGGACTTGAACCCGGAGTACTGAACCCTTATGTTATAAAAGTAATGCAGGAAGATGGCATTGATATTTCCGGAAATCATACAAAGAGCGCATTTGATTTCTTCAAAATCGGAAAAATGTTTGAGTATATCATTACTGTCTGTGATAAGACAGCTGCCGAAAGATGTCCGGTTTTCCCGGGAATAAAACAAAGAATTGGATGGAGTTTTGCTGACCCGTCTAAACTTAAAGGTACAGATGAAGAGATATTGGATGGAACAAGAGCTATAAGGGATGAGATAAAATCCAAACTTCGTGAATGGTTACTGGAAACAGACCCCAAAGATATTAACAGTAAATAATCCGCAATCCACTTTGCCAGAACTGTAAAAAGTCTTTTGTTAAATTTTATTACTTTTGCAATCCTGTTTATGTATGACAAAATGTCATAGAGATTTATAGTGAATTGAATCTCATCTAGGAAGCCTGAGGGGGTAATTAACCTTTAGTAAGCACATATATTGAGGAATCTTTATTAATTATCAGAAGCTATTGCTTTTCAGCTAAATATGATTCAATCATAATATTTCTTAGAATAAAAATGTCTTCCAGATAACTTATCTTCTGTTTAAGGTGATCAACTCTGTTGGCAGCTATTTTTGAAAAAGTCATTTCACTAAATGACTGAATCTCTTTAATAGTCTTTTGAATAAAAGTCCTTTTTTCTTCGGGAGTTTTAAGAGATTTTAATTCCTGTAGGATTTTATTATAATCGTACTGCATATATTTAAATAAGATATTTTTTTGGTGGGTAAAAAATTTCAATAGTAATGTAAGAGATCAGAATTTAAATAACAAGATTATTTTTAAAATTAATATTGAACTTTCGTTTAAGGAAAAAAATCGCAGCTAACAGGTGAAACAGAATTATTCTGTAATCGAATATATAAGTCTGAGATTTACAAATTAAGAGAAGTGACATAAATTAAAACCAGTAGGATTGGTTTAAAAATAGTTAGAAAATTATTTTTAGCCTTAATTAACAAGAATGATATTAAAAAAAATAAAATTTATTTTCATTCTTTTATTCTTTACAGCTATAAATTTTCCCCAATCATCATTCGATAAAGATTCTCTTTATAAATATATATCTGTCCTTGGCGATGACAGCCTGAAGGGAAGGGGCACAGGTTCTGAAGGAGAAAAAATAGCAGCAGAATATCTTGCAAATAAGTTTAAGCAAATTGGTCTTGAACCTGCCGGTGATAAGAAGAGTTATTTTCAGAATATTCAGATTCATGGCAGTACTCCTTTACAAGTTTCGGAATTAAGAATAATCTCAGGCAGTAATAATTGGATTTTAAAATATGGAAATGACTATCTCATTTATAAACCAGGTGAGCAGAATTACCAGCCTAGTCCGGTACCTCTTGTTTTTGTTGGTTATGGTATTACCGCACCTGAATTTGATTATAACGACTACCAATCAGTAAACGTTGAAGGAAGAATTGTCGTTTTCCTGGAAGGGGAACCTGTTTCTGATGACCCAAATTATTTTAATGGAAGTGTTCCTACAATCTACAGTTATCCTGAGGCAAAGCAAAGAATAGCTTTAGCGCATGGTGCGGTGGGCAGCATTATGATTCCTGATATTACCATAGAAAAATCCTGGGGAAAAATTAAGCAAAGTTTTTCTTTTGAATACATGAGTCTGGCATATTCAGCGACAAGCGGGATGAGCCTGCTTATGAATCCGGCATCTGCAGAGTTTTTATTTTCGGGCATCGCTTATTCACTTCAGGATATTTACCGGCTGAGAAAAGAGAATAATATGGTAAGCATTGTATTAAGTGCTGAACTATCATTTAAAGGAGAATTTAAAGAGAGAGATTTTATTTCTAAAAATATTCTGGGAAAGATTGAAGGGAGCGATTCGTACTTAAAAGATTCTTATTTGCTGATATCAGCACACTATGATCACCTTGGAATTGGTCCTGAAATAAAGGGTGATTCAATTTATAATGGTGTTTTTGATAATGCAGCAGGTGTTGCTGCGCTGCTTCAACTCGCAGACAAGTTTTCCCGGCCTGAGAGCAAACCAAAACGTTCAATATTATTCGTGCTGTTAACCGGTGAAGAAAAAGGCCTGCTTGGGTCGGGTTACTATATTGATCATCCTGTTGTTCCGTTGTACAAAACAATTGCAGACTTAAATATTGACGGAATCTCTTTATTTGACAGTGTCAAAGCTATAATAGGAGTCGGAACCGAATATTCAACCTTAAATGACTATCTTATGAAAACTGCAGATGATTTTAATCTTAAAATAGTCTCAATCCCCCAGGTTTTTGATCAATATGAATCTTTCTTCCGTTCAGACCAGATTGTATTTGCAATGTCCGGAATTCCTTCAATGTTAATCAGCGAAGGCATGAAGTATGTACATCTATCAGATGAAGAAGGAATGCAAAGGATGATCAATTATAGTGAAAACATTTATCACACCCCCTTTGATGACTTGTCCCAGCCTATCAATCCTGATGCTGCAATGCAATACATCAATATTGTTTACGATTTTTGCAACAGGATTTTAAATTCTGAAAATGAACCTGAATGGAAACCGGATTCACCTTTTTTGAATGAAAGGCTCAGAACAATTGCTGAAGAAAGATAGGTTAATATTCGTTCTAGTCTTTGCAGTATTAATATTCACCGGTTGCACGGAGTTTAAACCCGGCAGCTCTGCAATCAGAATTAAGGGATCTGATACAATGCTGATACTGACTGAACAGCTGGCGGGAGAATATATGAAGACTCATCCCGGAATTTCTATTATTGTATCCGGTGGAGGTTCTGCAACGGGCATTAAAGCTTTGATTAATGGAGAAACCGATATCTGCACTGCTTCCCGAAATCTTCAGCCGCAGGAAGTTAAATTACTCGCAGAGCAATACTCCGCAATCGGTATAGAGTTTCTGGTTGCAAAGGATGCACTGAGTATTTATGTAAATCCCGAAAATCCGGTTAAAAATTTTACCTTAGATCAGCTAAAACAGATATTTACCGGTTTAATAAACAACTGGCAGAAACTGGGGGGAAATAATGAGAGTATACTGCCGGTTATAAGACCTGCAAACAGCGGCACTCATTTTTATTTTAAAGAACATGTTCTTGAAGGTGAGGAATACTGTAATTCGGCAGTCGTAAGAAATACAACTAATGATGTGATTAACGAAGTTCTGAAAAATAAAAATGCCATCGGGTACGGGGGCATAGGTTATGGCAGGCAAATTATTCATGCAAAAGTCGGAGGGACTGCACCCACAGAAGAAAACGTCAGAAATGATTCTTATCCGATTATTAGATATCTTCATTTTTATACCCTTAATACTCCTGAAGGAAATATTAAAAATTTCATTGACTGGGTTTTGAGCAGTGAGGGACAGGAGATAGTTGAAAGATCCGGTTACATACCATTATGGAAACAGTAGCAGATTGTAGCTGTTAGTATACCTCTGATTCATCCCCCTCTTCATTAATAACAATTCTTTAACAGACTGGTAACATTCCCTTAATATTGAGCTTTTAAATTATTATCGTCGAAAAAATCAAGGAAAGACTATGAGAGAGAGCTACTGTAAAGTAGATGTTAATTTTTTTTACAAATTCCTGTTCCCAGTAATGAAATTTTCAAAATTTACTTTATTTCTGTCTGCGGTTTTAACATTATCATACTCAGCCTACGCACAAACCGCCGGCAGCATAAGCGGAAAAATTACAGATAATACAACTAATGAAGAACTTATCGGCGCAAACATTATTGTTCTGGGAACAAATACAGGCTCTTCTTCTGACATTGACGGAAATTATATAATTAAAGGGTTGCAGCCCGGCTCTTACAAATTAAAAGTATCATACATCTCCTACCAACCAGTTACCGTAGAGGATATCCAGGTTAAAGCAAATCAGGATACGAGGATAAATATCGGCTTAAATCCTGCATCAACGGAATTGGACGAAGTTGTTGTTACAGCAGAAGCTCTCAAAAACACTGAGGCAAGTGTTCTAAAGATTCAAAAAAATTCGGATAATATAGTTGATGGAATGAGTGCCGAACTTATTCATAAAAACAATAGTTCAGATGGAACTGATGTTCTAAAAAGAATGACAGGTATTACCATTTCGGACGGGAAATATGCTTTTATAAGGGGCATCGGTGACAGGTATAATAATACTTTACTGAACGGAGCTAATCTTCCGAGTACTGATCCCGAGAAAAGGAGCTTTTCGTATGATTTGTTCCCGGCCAATCTTATTGAAAATGTAATTACAGCAAAGACATTCACCCCCGACAAACCAGCCGATTTCTCCGGAGGACTCGTACAAATAAACACTATTGAATTTCCCTCAAAATTTATATTTGATTTTAATTCCACGGCAAATTATAACACTAATACAACAGGAAAAGATTTCAGTACATACATCGGGGGTTCAACCGATTTCCTGGGATATGATGACGGAACCAGAGCAATGCCTGAAGGTATTACTGATCAGAAAGTTGTAAGAGGGAACTACAATGATCCTGAACTTGATCAGATTACTTCTTCATTTGCGAATGACTGGAGTACATTGAATGTAACTGCTCCTTTTAGCGGAGGATTTAAATTAACTCTGGGAGACAATGTTGATCTTGGTGGAAATTCCTTTGGTTATATAGGCTCAGCTTCTTATTCGAATACAGGCGAGACCAAAAATATAGAACGCTCACTTTACGACTTTTCGGGTGCAAGATATAATTATAACGGTGAATCTTATACACGATCGGTAAATCTGGGGGGTCTTCTGAACTTCAGTTATAAATTTTTAAATACTAATAAAATAAGTTTTAAAAATTTATATAACAGAAGTGCAGATGATGAAACTACCTTGTATGAAGGAGATTATCGTTACGCCGAGCAGTACCGTGAAGTCTCCGGACTAAAATATATTTCCAGGACTCTTTTTTCTTCACAGCTGGTTGGAGAGCATGAATTTGATGTATTTAACGGTTTGAACTTTGACTGGAATGCAAATTTTTCTCAATCAAAGAGGGATGAACCTGACAACAGGCGGTATCTTTACGCTAGAAGTTTAGACGATCCGACCGAACCATTACGTTTTCAGCTTGATCAGTCGCTTTCAACAAAATATTTCGGCAATCTTACAGATAAAAATTACGGTATCAGTACTGACTTTACTATTAAACTCTTTGAAAACCCCGCTTTACCTAAAATTAAAACAGGCTATTATTTTGATACAAAAAACAGAAACTTCGAGGCCCGTTCATTTGGATTTAAGAACATAGCCGGCGGAGATTTTCTGACGGAAGATAGTGTACTCCAGCGTCCCGTCAATGAAATTTTTCAGCAGGAGAATATAGGGAATAAATTTATCCAGGTAACTGAAATTACCAAACCAAGCGATAGTTATACCGCTGACCAGCACATCAACGCAACCTATTTAATGTTCGATGTCACATTATTTAATAAATTCAGACTTTCTGCAGGTGCCAGGTACGAAAATTCAGTTCAGGAATTACATACACTCTCAGAGACAGGTGATACCCTTAACATAAAAAATAACTATAACGATATTCTTCCAGGTGTCAATCTGACCTATTTATTAAGTGAGAATATTAATGTGCGCGCCGCATATTCGATTACACTTGCAAGACCTGAATTCAGAGAACTTGCTCCATTCAGTTATTTCGATTTTATAGCAAACGAACTCGTCGACGGAAACGTCAATCTTAAACGAACGCTTATACATAATTACGATTTAAGGTTCGAATTATATCCGGGTGCGGGCGAGCTTGTATCCGTCAGCTTATTTTATAAGATATTTAATGATCCGATTGAGCAGATATTAAAATCTTCTACGAGTAATGAACCTATCAGATCATACGAAAATGGAAACCGTGCGGAGAATTACGGAACTGAAATAGAGGTACGGAAGACCCTTCACTTTATATCCGACTGGTTCCAAAATTTTGCCTTCGTCGGAAACGTAAGTCTTATTAACTCGAATATTAAGATTGATAATGCAGGATTTCAGAAATCAGAGAGACCCCTTCAGGGACAGGCAGATTATATATTCAATATTGGTCTATATTATGATAACCACGACCTTGGTTTAAATTCATCAATTGTATATAACAAAGTTGGGCAGAGAATAGATAAGGTAGGCACAGCAGATTTAGGAAACATAATTGAACTGCCTGTCGATCTTATAGACTTATCTGTTTCAAAAGAACTTTTTGAGCATTTCAATTTAAAACTTGTTTTAAAAGATTTATTAGACCAGAACCGGAGGTTAATTCAGCAGTCACCTGTCGGGGATAAGGAAGTCCAGATTGAAAATTTTGGGAGAACAGTCACTCTAAGTTTTGGATATACACTTTAACTAAATAATCATTAAATATAAACGGAGGAACATTATGAAAAGAATTCTGACAGTTATTGCCCTTTTAATACTTGCGGGCACTCAAATAATTGCACAGGATATTGTACTTGAGGGTAATATCACAAGTGATATGACTCTCACATCAGATCACACTTATTTACTAAGAGGAAAAGTAAGAGTGTTGGATGGAGCTACTCTAACGATTCAGCCGGGAACATACATTTTTGGAGAAAACTCTTCACAGGGATCTTTAATAATAAGGCGGGGCGGTAAGATAAATGCCGTTGGCACGGCTTCGGATCCGATAGTTTTAACATCAGAATTTGCTAAGGCAGGCTCAGTTCAGGAACCGACTTACGGGGACTGGGGCGGAGTAATTTTACTTGGGCAGGCACCTATAAACGTTCCCGGAGGAACCAGCCAGATTGAAGGCACAGGAGACCCGAACGATCTTTTCGGAGGTACTGATGAAGCAGATAACAGCGGCGTAATGTCTTACGTCAGAATTGAATACCCGGGTATTGCATTTTCCGCTAATAATGAAATAAATGGATTGACATTTGGCGGTGTGGGAAGCGGCACCCAGATAGATCACATACAGGTCAGCTACAGCGGTGATGATTCTTATGAATGGTTTGGCGGAAATGTAGATTGTAAATATCTCATCGCTTTCAGAGGATGGGACGATGATTTTGATACAGATTTTGGTTATCACGGTAAACTTCAATTCCTTGTTGGTTTAAGGGATCCGGATATTGCCGATCAGTCAGGCTCAAACGGTTTTGAATCTGATAACGATGGTTCAGGTTCATTGAACAATCCACGCACCTCTCCAATATGGTGGAATGTTTCTTTATATGGTCCTTTAGCGACAACAGGAAGTGTTATTAATCCTCTATTTAAGAGAGGTATGCACTTAAGGAGATCTTCAAAAAACAGAATCTCTAATACTGTAATTGCAGGGTGGCCTAAAGGTGTTTTAATTGACGGTCAATATACGGTTCAGGCAGCTATGCTGGACAGTATGTGGCTGAACAATTGTGTTGTTTCAGGCTGGACAGATGATGATTTAGATACTGTAAGTGCGGCAGGTCAGAATTTTGATATAGATTCCTGGTATACGAATAATAATGGAAGAACTTTTGCTGCAAATACAAGCCTTATGGTGACTGATCCTTTTAACCTTGATGCCCCCGATTTTATCCCAATGGCAGGTTCTCCATTGTTAACCGGGGCATCTACTCCTCCCAATGATGGTTTCTTTGACTATTCTGCCGATTATGTGGGTGCGTTCAAAGATGTTAACTGGACAACACCATGGGCAAAATGGATGCTCGGAAGTTATTATACGGCAATAGAAGATCAGAACAGCAGCATTATTTCTGATTTTCAACTGAAGCAGAATTATCCGAATCCGTTTAACCCGACAACTTCCATTTCGTATTCACTGCCTAAAGCCGGAAACGTGAAACTTACAGTGTCAAATATTCTCGGTCAGCAGGTCGCTGCCCTTGTAGATAAATTTCAAATTGCCGGTTCATACAATGTTAAATTTGATGCTTCAAAGTTATCAAGCGGTGTATACATCTACCGGTTAGAATCAAACAGCATTGTTTTATCTAAAAAAATGATGTTGATAAAGTAATCATTCTTTCTCGCTCTCTAAATCGACACAGGGCGCCCGAGAGGGCGTCCTTTTTATTTCAAAATCTTAATTCTGATTATATACTTAACACTTTAAAAAGTTTAAAAGCTCTTAACAATGCATTGTTATCTTACAATCCAATCCAACAGGCAACGGCAACGTCCTTACCGGGTTTTTGATACTTTTATTGTTATTCGGTTTACTATATACTATTCATCCTCGTATGCCATCTCCCCGTGAAGTGAGCTGTCCAGCCCGGCAATTTCTTCTTCCCGTGAAACTTTAACAGGAGTTACAAGGTTAATCACTTTCAGCATTATGTAAGTGAAGATAAAACAATAAGCTCCGATTGCGATAACAGAAATTAATTCTTTCAGTAAGAATTCTGCCGAACCACCAATCAGAAGTCCATCGACCTGCACTGCAGGGTTCACAGCTTTGGTTGCAAACAATCCAAGCAAAATTATTCCTATTGTTCCACCAACTCCATGAACACCCCAGACATCCAGGGCATCATCCCATTTTAATTTATTCTTCAGAGAAACGGCAAAATAGCAGACTATTCCGGAGACAATTCCAATTATAGCAGCATCACCAACTGTGACGTAACCTGCAGCAGGGGTAATTGTTGCCAGTCCTGCAACCGATCCGGTCAGGAGACCGATAAGTTTTGGTTTCTTTTCAAGAGTCCAGGCCAAAAATAACCAGGTTACTGCCGCAAATGAAGCTGCAACATCAGTAGTCAGGAAAGCAGATGAAGCTATGAAATCTACTTTTAATTCACTACCTGCATTAAAACCATACCATCCAAACCATAATAATCCCGTTCCAATTGCTACCAGCGGAAGGCTGTGCGGACCTCTTTCAAATATTTTCCTTTTGCCAACATAAAAAACTGAAGCTAACGCTGCCATTCCGGCACTTGCATGAACAACAATGCCTCCTGCAAAATCAAGAACACCCCATTGTGCCAACAATCCGTTTCCCCAGATCATATGAACAAGGGGAAAGTATACAAAAACCAACCAGGACGTTAAAAATAAAACAAAAGCAGGAAATCTTACCCTATTAGCAAATGCACCGGTGATAAGTGCAGGCGTAATAATAGCAAACATCATTTGATACGCAATAAAAACAAATAACGGAATTTCATTATTACCGGGAAACATAGTGTTGAAATTCACACCTGAAAGAAAAGCCATATTCAGATTACCGATGATTGCACCTTCCCCTCCGCTGAAACATAAAGAATAACCAAATGTAAACCAGAGTACTGTTGTCCATCCTAATGAAAAGAAACTCTGGATCATTATTGTTAATACATTCTTTCTGCCGACTAAACCTCCATAGAAAAGAGCAAGCCCCGGTGTCATTAACATAACCAGACTTGCAGATAACAACATAAATGCGGTACTACCTGTGTTGAACATTATGACCTCATTGTTTAATTATATTTATAGTGAAATACAAAAAACCAGGTAAGATATCTCTGCCCTTGGATTAAGAATATATGAACAGGAAACAGGCAATAGAAAGTCTTCCGTAATTTTTATTTGTTTTGATGCTTTAAGCCCGATGTTAATAACATTAAATTTATCGGAACCATAATAATCGGGATTTTCTTCACTCCCTGCCGCAGCGCCGATAAAAAATCCCAAACCCACATCCTGCACATTCAGAGAATAGTCTGCCTGGACATACGTGTTATTCCCTTCATCATTATAAACATTTACATAACCGCTTAGAGATAACGGAAAAGATTCGGGTCCGGTAATATTTAAGCCTGCTTCTATTGTGTGAGCACCTGCCCCATTCACATTATCATAATTGTGAAAGTTCCCTATTTTTATTCCGGCATTCGGATAATAATAATCTGTAAAGACAACCCCAATGTTCATTCCGCTGCTTAAATCATAAGAATAACCTAACCAGGTATCTATTTCCTGACTTGCAGAATAATATTCATCAGAGGAGTTTTGGTGAGTAAGCCCGTAGGAGCCCCACAATCCAAGTTGAAGACCGGAATACGACAGTGTCACAGCGGGCTGAATATTGGGCTGATCATTTACATTCAGTCCCCTCCAGATATACCTGCTTACAAGGTCAGCACTGGCATTTAATGCCAGATTTTGAGCTTCAAGCTTTGAAACCAATGCAAAAGTTATAAATATGAAGAAAAATTTCGCAGCATAAATTAGCTCCCCTCTCATAAATCTCTCCTAAAATAGTTTTAACATGAAGTAAATCAGGGTTTAATAATAAATTAAATTCCACCGGACTAAACTGGAAAAATTACCGCACATTTAAAAAAACTTTTCAACAAGTGCAACATTATTGTCTTAAGTGCAACAAATCCGGCAATTAATTAATAGAACAGGTTTGTACCGGAAATGTAACAGCGCAATTTTGGATGGAAATCTCATCAATGTTTTTTAAGTTTTGTTATCAAAAAAAGCGCTTTCTTGAAAAAAATTCTGATAATTGAAAACAGGGAGAGAATCACCAACAGAATAGAAGCTATTCTGCCTGATCAGGATTTCAAATTATTCCTTTCCCACGATAGAGAAGACGGATATAAAATTGCTGCCCGATATCTGCCGGATTTAATACTGTTCTGCTGCTGCGATGGAGATGACGATCTTGAATTTGTTAAAAAGATTTGTACTAATGAAGCTTTGTCATTAATACCTTTAATAGTTATAACAGGAGATTTTTCAGTTGAAAAACAAAGGGCGGCAATGGATCTGGGTGCTGACGATTGTATTCCGGAAGCATTTATAGAGAGAAGCTTGTTTAATTCGGTTAATAAGCGGTTTTTAAAATTATCACGTATAAAGCAGACTGTACAGAATGCGATAAACGCTTTTGATGAATACAATGATGTAAAAGGGAGTAATGATCATGTACTTGTTAAAATCGGCAGCAAGCTGAAGCTGATTGAATTCTCCGAAATAGTCTGCATTACAGCCTTGAAAGAATACTCTAAAATAATTACCAGGGAAAATTTTAAAATTATAGTCAGGAAATCGCTTAAAGCGTGGTTAAAAATGCTTCCTGCAAAATCCTTTCTTCGTATACACCGGGCAACAATTATTAACATAGACTATATTAAGGAAATTAAACGGACAAATGAACGCACCTATACCGTACATTTAAAATATATTAAGGAGACATTTGATTTTAGTTATCGGTACGCGAACATATTGAGGCACACATTTCCAACTTAAAATGAAATTCTCTCCGTATGGCCATGGTATTTGGATCAGCACCGGGATATGAAGTTAAAGTTCCTGCAGAATCACTTTACAGACATTATATATTAGAAAAGAATAAATGTGCTTGTATGATCTGTCAGGAGAATATTTAAGGAGTGCCTCTCTAAGAACACTAAGTAATCTTACTCACCTAATTGCTGAAAAACACCTGCCATTTTCGTAAAAGAGACCGGAATAATAATTTCCAGTAGTAAATTCTTTCCTCACCGATAACGCCCGGTTCATATATTGATCTGAATAGTGCAAGTATGAATTAGGATTAAATTGAAATACTTTTTCCTTCCACTCTCCCTTAATATTGATAAAAAAATCCTACACCGCCATTCGTTTTACATCTGATTTTAAATATGCATTCTGGTCGTGGAAAAGAGCTCTTTCAGGAAGCCATTCCCACAAGGAACCGAGCTCTTTTTTTATCATATTCATATAAAATCCGGGAAGCCTCGTTGTTTCCTGTTCAAAATAATCCCTGAATTTTATATTTGAATTCAGCAGCTTAAGTATCTCTTTATTATATGCGACTCTGCCGAAACCTTCCTCCGATATTGCACGAACCACATTCATCCACCGGGGTATAAATGCCTTTGTTGCTACAAGTCTTCTGGCAATAGCATTCCAGGAAAATGAATGCTCACCAAGGCTTATAATATGAGAATAAAATTCAGTCCAGTTATAGTTGAGGGGTTTAACATTCATAGCATGATTATTATCAAGGAAGTGAAAAGGAAATGGTAGTACCCTCTGCAGTTTCTGGTATTCAAGATTCAGCGGTGCAGCCCGTCCGAATGCGGAAAGCAGTGAGTAGCCAGGAAATGCTCCCGGGGTCATGTCTACAAATTTTTTCGTAAGCTCAAAAGGCTCCTTCCCTTCGTCTGCGTCAATACCAAGAACAAAATTAGTCTGGATATAAGGTATATACCTTAGTATCATATTAATCTGTTCAGCAATCTGTTCAACCTTATCCATCCCCGTCATACTTCCCGTCTTTGATTTATTTCCAAGATCAAACCACGATTCAATTCCCGGCAGCATAGCTCCGAATCCATTACGTTTAAGTCGTTTTACGTGAGGTTCTGAAAGTATTGATAAGCTGCTTTCGGCGATAAAATCTATGCTGTTCTCAGGGACGACTTCTTCAATGGCATCCATATATTCGTTGAACCGTATTCCAAAATTAGGATCGTGCCATCCGACAAGAGGACGTTTAAACCTGGTTAAGAGAAAAGCCAGATCCTCTTTCATAATCTCAAAATCCAGGGGCTGATATGCCACAGTTGAATCAATACAAAAGCTGCAGGTATACGGGCAGCCCAGACTCCCGAGCATTGGAACCAGCTTAATCAGAGGAGCCTTCTTAAGTGTCGGTTCAATAAATTTCCATCTTTCTTTCACCCCCGGCAGTGTTGATGGCTGCTTTTTAGCTGTGATATGCATACCCGCCGGGCGGTTAGGGGAACAGTTAAGCAAAATTTCCCGGATAACACTCTTATCCGTAAATCCAACAACATAATCGAAATATTTTACAGCGTCTTCAGGATAACATCTTGCATGCGGCCCGCCCAGTACAGTAACGGCACCCCGTGAACGGAGTAAATTGCTCAGTGCATATGCAGTCAGCGCTCCCTCGGTAAATGCCCCTATAAAAATCAGATCGGCATTCTCCGGAAGCTCCTCCATTAAGTTTTCCTTTCCTGTATAACAAACATAGGTTACACTATGCCCCTCCTCCTCGCACCACACTCCTATTGCCTGAGGCATAATGCTTGCAAAATTTGCATTCATTATCCGGGCAAACAATTTCTTATTAGGCTTTTTTGATACCAGGTCAATTATTCCTATTTCCAGCTTTCGATTCATATTACCAGCATTTCAATTAATAATTAACAATTCTTCAGATTTATTCTGAGATATATTGATCAACATCTGCCAGGTTTGAAGATATTAATTGAATTATTCGCAGAAATGAATCCAACGGATGAAAAAAGGATTAATCCTTTTGATTGATATAAATAGGGAACTGAACACTAACATGAGAGTTATTTTGTCAAATTCTTTTGGTTCAATCATAAATTGCTAAGGATGGTAAAGATTTTATCCCGCCCGCTTAGCTCAGCCCGTCATGCAAAGCGTGACGAGGACTCGCCCGACAAAGTCGAGGCGGATTGGTAGAGCATCTGCCTCTTAATCATTAAAAACTCCTTCCAATACAATAAGTTATAGACCTTTGATTCCGATTTTGAAGTATGAAATTTGTTATTTAAATGGAATGAAATCATAGCAAAATGTTTGGTTTACAGTTAAATTTTACAAGATTTTAAGGATTTAAACAAGGAAAAGTCGCAAGGGTTTGTGAGTTTTTTGAGGGGTTAAAATGAGAAGGAATTAAGGTTAAATTTCACCTAATAAATTGATGAGAAATTGCTTAAAACGGGGGGTAAGAATTCATTAGGAGACGATGGGGAGAGTTGTAGATTGTGTTTGATAAATTATATGGGTTGCGCTATGCTGACTATTTGTTTAGCGAAATTTATTAAATTTTCTAATCCAGATGAGTATGTCGTGTGAAAATAATAAATAGTTTTATTAATCTTCATTATAAGCATTTGATTTGCCATCATATCACCATCGTAATAAACTACGGTACCGAAATCTCCAAAATTCTTAAAACCGAATATACCTTTTCCAACTAAATGATTTGATTTCGTTTGGTCTTCAATCCAATCTGTCATTTGCTCAAACTCCGGTTGATTAGAAATATATGAAAATACTTTTATCGCATCTTCCGCATTGGAAATTAATCCACCAGTATAGCCGGGAGCAGACCAATGATAAGGCCAGGGATTTTTATAACCGGCTGGATAGTTCCCTTTTCCATCATCCATTCTTAAAGATGGTGCAATCTTGGCAAAATACTGTTTTATAATTGAATTAAAATCTTTCCTCATTACTTTTTCAAGAATGACCCCTAAAATATTGTAGTTCGTATTTGAATATTGGAACATTTGGCCAGGTTCAAAATCAAGTTTTTTGTTTTGATATGATAGTTGTATTGTTTCTAAAGGTGTGACTGCTTCGTTTGGATTAATATATTTAATGTATTCCTGGATACCACTGGTGTTATATAAAAGCATTCTTAAAGAAATCGAATCAGATTTTGTATAACCATTTTCTTCAGGGAACCAGTTGCTTATTTTTGTATCTAAATCTATTCCCTGGTGTAAATAAATATAACTTATACAAGACTTAGTAGTTGGACAGCCTAATCGTAAGTCATTCGCTTCATTAATTTTTCCTGCAGTTAAAACAGTTAAGCTATCTTTATCTTCATTATAAAAACCGAATAACAATCCATTTTCATCATTTTTGATAAAGTCTTTCATCATTGCCTTAATAGAGTCTAACTCATTTGCAGATACAGCAGAATTTGTCCAGGAGAGTAATAATATTAGAAATACAATATTTTTTAAATTATTCATAAAATATTCTTAAACGTATAATGGCATTGTGGTGAAATCCTTTTTCAATAAGTTGCTGTAATTTTTTCTCTTTATCTTGACCGATGAAATTTGTTGAATGGACTTTTTTAGCTTTATCTCCCTTAAGTGAAAAGATGGGCATCTTTTGCCTCTATAATTAGTTACATATTTCTAAGGTTTAAAGTTAGACTTGTGTGTTCCCAATAGCAATTAGAACCTAATTTATTTTAGAATAAGACCCATTTTACAACTCTATACATCAAATATATAACAAGTCCAAATATGAATATTTGAAAGAAAGCTGCTATGAACATAATAACTATTGCAATAAGCATTATGTAAATGAGATAGCCCATATTTCAATAATATTAACACTTAAATATACCAATCAAAGTGGGCCATTCGAAGGAGTTATTTGAGTAAATATTTGAAATTATCTTCTGGAATTTATTTTACGTTTGAGAGTTGAAAAGAACTCATTCACAGAGGCCTTGCCTCACCTACCATTCGTCTAATTTGCTGAAGGCAGGTTACCCTACTTCCTGAAAGAGAGTTCAGTCCGATAGCACTCGTCATAGGGGTTTTTATTTTTGACTACTTCAACAATTTAATTGCTTATATCAAAAATTTATAACAGATTTAAGCAAGTATTTCTCTCTACTCTGAGAGGGCAAGAGATTCAGAGTTTAGTTACTGATACATACCCCGGATAATACTCAGATTACTCTCCCAAAGCAGACTCCTGTAATAAAATTAAATGTTTCAGTGGTAGGCTTTTTATTCAAATTAATTATCCAATTAATAAAAAAGGGAGACAGAAATGAAAATAATCAATTCTACAAGTAAGAAAATTTTCCTGGCTCTTTTCCTGATCTCCGGTGTATATTTTGCACAACAATTACCGGCACAAAACAATTCTGAGGAGAGATTGAGCGGGGAAACTAGTTTCAACAGTTCATTTACCGCAAGAACCAAAAGCATCCATAAACCGGACATATTGAATTACAACACTACTTTGATCGGAAGATGTGCTATAGGACCGGCTTATACTGTGCGTGTTTCAGGAAATCTGGCATTTTTTGGTAATGGAGGATACCTGGAAATTTTTGACATTACTACTCCTGCCAGTCCTGTTAAGCTAAGTGAAATAGTCACACCTTCTGTTGTAAAAGGTTTGGACATAAGTGGCAACTACGTATATATTGCAAATGGTGCCGGTGGTTTGAGGATTGTAGATGTTTCTGATCCGACTTCACCGGTTGAAATTGGATATTATGATATTCCTACTCAGGCCCGGGCCGTGCTCGTTGCAGGAAGTTTAGCCTATCTCGCAGATGAATATGATGGTTTGCGGATAATAGATATTTCCAACCCGACTTCTCCGGTAGAAGCAGGTTACTTTGATACAGATGGTAGCGCTATCGATGTAGCAGTTAGTGGAAATTATGCTTTTGTTGCAGATTTTTGGGCGGGTCTAAGAATTTTAGATGTATCCGATCCTGCTAATCCTATCGCTGCAGGTTTTTTCCAGACCAATGATGCCGCTTATGGAGTAAGAGTAAGCGGAAACTTAGCGTATCTTTCGGATGGAGGTTATGGTTTGCGGATACTTGATATCACAAATCCTGCCTCTCCGTCAGAAATAGGTCTTTTTGATTCACCAGGTTCGGCCTGGAATGTTGCTTTAGATGGTAACTACATTTATTTAGCCGATGATTGGGAAGGGTTGAGAATTATAGATGTTTCAACTCCTTCAAGTCCGTTCGAAGTAGGTTTTATTAATCCCGGCGGTACTGCACGGAGCGTTGCAATAAACGGATCTTATGCATATATGAGCACAGGCTGGGAAGGTTTACGAATTATAGATGTTTCCGTACCATCAACACCTGCAGAGGCGGGTTATATTAATACAGGCGATTGGTCAAGGGGCGTTGCATTGAATGGGAACTATGCATATATAGCTGCAGGTTCAGCAGGCCTTAGTATCGTTGATATTACCGATCCGGCAAACAATTACCTGCCCGAAGTAGGCAATTTAAGGACAGGAGGCTATGCAAGGAAGATAGAGGTAAGCGGTACTCAAGCATATCTGGCAGATGATATGAATGGATTAAGAATAATTGATGTGTCGAATCCTGCTAATCCATCTGAGACAGGATATATAATAACTGCGGGGCAAGTATTGGATTTGGATGTAGAGGGAAACCTTATTTACATAGCTGATGGTTTTGATGGTTTGCGTATAATAGATGCATCTGATCCTTCAGATCCGTTTGAAATCGGATTTTTCGTTACTCCCGGCCAATCTGCTTCAGGTGTTACGATAAAAGATACACTTGCTTTTGTGGCAGATGGTAGTAGTGGTTTACGGATTATTAATATTACCGACCCGACTAATCCTGAAGAAATAAGTTACCTGGACACGGACGGTTGGGCTGTAGGAGTATCAGTATCCGGTGACTTTGCTTTCGTTGCAGATGATTACAATGGATTAAGAATAATAAGCGTGGAAGTTCCTACAATTCCATTTGAAGCAGGTTTTGTTAATATGCAGGCAGCTGGAGATGTTTACGCCGATAGTATATACGCTTATGTGGCCGGAGGCGTTGAGGGTTTAAGAATTATAAATGTATCTGACCCATACAATCCGGAGGAAGCAGGTTATTATATCACAGGAGGCCTTGCAATCTCGGCAGCTGTCAATGGTGCTTACGCATATGTCGCTGATGGTGAAGATGGAATGTACATTATAAAAAATGATCTTATTATAGTACCGGTTGAATTAGTTTCATTTACATCCTCGGTTGTTGGGGATAATGTTGAGTTAAAATGGACAACGGCAACAGAACTGAATAACCACGGTTTTGAAATACAACGAAGTATGGAAGGACAAGAGTTTTTCGCTGTAGGATTTGTTAAAGGCAACGGCACAACTACTGAGAAGAATAATTACAGTTTCATAGATAAAAATCTCAACAATGGTAAATACTACTACAGATTAAAGCAAGTAGATTTTAATGGAAGATATGAATACTCGGATATTGAAGAAGTAAATCTAAATGTTCCAACAGGATTTAGCCTGTGGCAGAATTATCCTAATCCTTTTAATAACTCAACCGTCATACGATATTCAATTCCCAAAGAGGGTCTGGTTACACTCAGGATTTATAACACCATTGGAGAAGAAGTCCTGTCATTACTTAATGAACAAAGACAAGCCGGTAACTATCAAATCAACGTCAAAACAGATAATCTTCCAAGCGGAGTTTATTTCTATCAACTTAAAGTCACGCCTAACGTCGGGCAAGCTGGAAATTTTATAAGTACGAAGAAGATGATCCTCCTCCGTTAGCACTGCGGCGGACAGGTTTTACTGAAATAAACTCAGGGAGCGAAAGCTCCCTTTTTTATTAGTTTGATTGAATATGAAGTGCAGAAAATATTTTCACTCCCGGATACGCCTTCGGCTAAATGTACCTGTATGAAATGTCAGGAGAATATGAAGAACTTAAGGAGTACCTCTCAAAAAATATTAAGTAATTAATGTAGACACTCAGAAAAGCAACTATATTTATTTTTTTTGTACATTGATTTCCAATTTCATACATTGTACTCACACATTAAATCATTTTAATTTATTAAGAGGTCAAAAAATGCCAACCTATGAATTCAAATGTAACAAATGTGAGAAAAAATTTTCCATCCAGTTATCAATCTCTGATTATGAACGAAAAAAATATTTTACTTGTCCTGATTGTAAAAGCAAAAGTACGAAGAGAATATTTTCAGGTTTTACTGCCATCACATCCAAAAAGAGCTGATGATACGGAATATATTATCAAGCCTATATTTTTTTTATTTGATTACTGATCGCCAATCAATCTTTATTTATAAAGTTATATTATTTTAATTGGAACTCGTTCTTAGAGTTTACCCACGCCTTTTGATATTAAAGAAGTTAGTCACTTCATAACCGTATCAGATTGCAAACTACCATCAGAATTCTGAATCCTATAATACTGCAATCAATACGACTTCGTGGTCACATGAATAATTCCGCTTCCAGGCAATAGCTCATCCCATAGATGTAGTTCCTTTTTCATCCCTTTGTCCGATTTAATTACTTTATTTCTCTTCATATCTTCAAATCAAGTATAAATAAAGAATGACTTCCTATGTTATTTTTATGTATTAATAATTCATATATCGCATCAAAGGATGGCATTTATGCAACGTTCAGAATTTCTTAATAAATCGTCATTTTTTTCATTATCCATCATTTTTTTATCTGTTTTCGTTTTCCTGGTTTTTAACGGCTGTAGTAAAAATGATTCTTCAACCAATCCACCTGATGGTACTCCCGGGACAAATGAAATTTTCATACAGAATATGTCATTTTCTTCAGGCACCAGAACAGTTGCGGTAGGAACGACTCTTAAGTGGATAAACAAAGATGCGGTTACACATACGGTAACCAGCGGCGTTCCGGGGTCCCTTTCGGGTGTTTTTGATTCCGGTAATATAGCTCCGCAGGGTTCTTTCAGTTTCACGTTCCATCAGGCCGGTGTATTTAAATATTATTGCCGGATCCATACGTCTATGACAGCCACAATCACGGTCCAGTAATTTTATAAATAAAGACTATCTATGTTTAGAGTATCTATAATAGAAGAAGGAGGAGCTAAGTTTGATGGTATACAAAAATTTAAAGGGAGAGAAAAATTTGCACTTGCAACAGATCTGAAAACTCATTCCACCTATTATCTCCCAATTAGGGGATTAACTAAAAAGAAAGTTCAGAATAGATTATTAAAAGAAAGGAAGAAATTTATCTTTGAAGTTAGAGGAAACTTATGAATTTCATACAATTAATGATAGGTGCAATTATTTTATACACAGTTTATAGAGCAGTTAAAAGTATGGTTAAAGGAATTAAGGAAAGAAAAGAATTGGACAGTTTTTTTAAATAATCATAAAACCGCTCTTTAAATATTATTAACATAAAAGAATTTTCAAAAACAGAATAAGGATATTATATGCCTCATATTATTGGTCTCAGTATGGGCGTTATATAAATACTAGTGGTTGGAGTCGATGGTAATAAATTTTAGGTAGTATATGCTAAAATATAAAAGTCAGTTTAGAATTAGGTTTTTGTTTGGGGTTCAAATTGTATACTTCATTCTTCTTATCATTACTCTAGTCAGATTATTCATATGAGAATCAATAAATATAAGACTCACACTAACATTAGGGTTATCCTGCAAAAATAAATTTTACAATTGTTTCCCCGAACCGATAATTATGTTATACTCACCATTCTTGGAAGTCGTTCAAGTAATTCCTTGATGTATTAGAAATCACATCTAAAACAATTATTAAACAAACCATTGCTTCCTAACCAAGAAAAATTGATATTCAGCAAGTATTAATACATCTGCACTTTCAGATACAGATATAATTTTTACTCCTCACAATCTTCCACTTTAGACGTGGATGCAGGTTCTTGTTGCAAGTTCTGTGTTTGCGTTTCAAATTAATCGTATTTGATCTCCTGCTCAGCTAATGATTAGAAGTTATCTCGATTATTATTAAACATTAGTAATCTGCTGCCGGTAAATAGTCAGAACTCATTGAAAGTATATGATATGCAGGTTAATGCAGCGGCCGCCCTAGTTAATGAAAAAAATTCTGTTGCAAATTATATATTAAATATTAGTAAAGCCTCTCGATAAGGGAGGATAATGTGTCATCGTTTCATTTGAGGTTATTATGAAAAAGTTATTACAAATTTTGTTTTTGTTAGTTCTATACTTAACAACAGCATCTCCTCAGGGTAGAATTCACAGAGAAGTCATACCAGAGAAACCTTCTACTGAAAAACTTCGGGAAATTCAAAATTTAAGTGCATATGGTTTACAAGGATTAAATGCTATAGAATCTTTACTGTTGAAATCTAAAAGCAGCAATTGGCAGACATCATTAAGAAATCCACAAAGCAAGTTTTTTAAAGAAGAAAGATTTAATACAAAGGATACTAGGACAACCATTAATAAAACATTACTGGATAATGGTTTTCTATTAATAGAGGAGATCTACCAAACCTGGAATGGTTCTGCCTGGGTTGATTCTTCTAAGAGTTCATACACATATGATGGAAATAATAACCGGACTGAGTGGCTTTTTAAAACCTGGAATGGTTCTGCTTGGGTTGATTCTTTTAAGATTTCATTCACATATGATGGAATCAATAACCAGACTGAAGAGCTCAAACAATACTGGGATGGTTCTGTTTGGGTAAATTATTTTAAGATTTCATTCACATATGATGGAAATAATAACGTGACTGAAGAGCTCATACAAGGTTGGGATGGTTCTGCCTGGGTGAATTCATTTAAGGATTTATACACATATGATGGAAATAATAACCTGACTGAAGAGCTCGGCCAAGCCTGGGATGGTTCGCTGGGTGAATTCATTTAAGGATTCATACACATATGATGGAAACAATAACCAGACTGAATATCTCTACCAAACCTGGGGTGGTTCTGCCTGGGTGAATGATTATAAGGATTCATACACATATGATGGGAACAATAACCTGACTGAAGAGCTCGACCAAACCTGGGATGGTTCTGCCTGGGTGAATTATTATAAGGATTCATTCACATATGATGGAAATAATAACCTGACTGAAGCGTTCATACAATACTGGGATGGTTCTGCCTGGGTGAATGGATTCATATAAGGATTTATACACATATGATGGAAATAATAACCTGACTGAAGCGCTCGGCCAAGCCTGGTATGGTTCTGCTGGGTGAATTCATTTAAGGATTCATTAACATATGATGGGAACAATAACCTGACTGCAATGTTCTGGCAAAATTGGGATGGTTCTTCCTGGGTGAATAATTATAAGTATTTATACACATATATGCCTGTAACAGCAGTAAATGAAGATTTAAGTTCTGTAAATTCTTACAGTTTGTCAAACAACTATCCAAATCCTTTTAACCCTTCAACTAAGATCAGTTGGCAGTTGCCGGTAAGAGGCCAGGTCTCATTAAAAGTTTATGATGTATTAGGCAATGAAGTTGCAACATTATTCAATGAAGAAAAACCAGCAGGAATTTATGAGGTAACATTTAATGCATCTGATCTGGCCAGCGGAATTTATTTCTATCAACTGAAGGCAGGCTCTTTTATTGATACCAAGAAGATGATTCTGCTAAAATAAATTTCAAACAATTTTATACAATACCTGGTGACAACCTTGTTACCGGTTCAAATTCAGTGGACTAAGATTTTATATTAAGTAAAATGGAGTTCTATGAAAAACTTTAGATTCTTTCTCGTTCTACTATTGGTCGCAACATTCTCTCTTGCAGCAATGGCGCAAGTACCTACATCCAACCTTCAAATGTGGCTGAAAGCTGATGAGGGCGTCGACACACTCAATGGGACGGCGAGCAGGTGGCGCGACCAGAGCGGAAAGGGAAATGACGCGATTCAGTTTAATACTGTGCGTCAGCCGTTGTTTGTAGGTGGTGAATTGAATCAAAAACCTGTACTACGGTTTGATGGCTTTGACGATAAGTTGGGATTTACTGGCTCAACTCCTATGTCTCAATTCACTCTTTTCATGGTTGTCAAGAACTATTCTGGTGGTGGCGAGCACAACAGTCATGTCATAACCTTTGGTCCTTTCGGCGGAGATCCGATACAGGGGTTCGCTGTACTATGGGGGGGTTTTGACAGGGTTCCAGATCTTATATTGTTCGGAAACTCTCTCGGTGGGATGTTCGCTAGCGCACCCAACATAGCCGCAAATGGTGAATGGAGGATCATAAGTATAGTATTTCAAACGAGATTTAACACAAAATTACGATGGAATGGCAATAATGCAACAATGTCAGTTAACGAACCTGGTCCATCCTTCTTTGGTCCTATGGGTGATTCGACTGGCTCAGGTGGAGGAATCGCTGGAGCTGACGGTGTTCCCTTGCTTACGGCGAAGTGTGACTTCGCGGAGGCGATTGTCTATGATACACTGCTGACTAATTCTGAAATATTAGCAGTTGAAAATTATCTTGCTGATAAATATAATATATCTATTGCCACAGGAATTGAAGATCCACAGGAAAAAATTATTCCTGAACAATTTACATTATCACAGAACTATCCTGATCCATTCAATCCGAGTACAAAAATAAAATATTCGGTTTCACAATCTTCTCAAGTAATTATTAAAGTTTACGACATACTCGGAAAAGAAATAGAAACATTAGTCAATGAAGAAAAACCTACTGGAAGTTATGAAGTTAATTTCAATGCGGGCAACCTTGCATCGGGAATATACTTCTACACTTTGCAGGCAGGAAAGTTTACGGAAACTAAAAAATTAATTCTTCTAAAATAAGTGAAAGGAGAGTTTTGAATGTTAAGTAAGTTAGTAATAGTCGCATTTATTACTATCGTTGAAGCTGTTTCAGCACAAGTAACAACTGAAGTACGTCAATTTTATAGTCCCAGTTTAAACCAATCGAGAACTGTTATTGTTCATAAACCTACGTCTATATCAACTGAATCTCCTTGTCCTGTATTTATTTTCCTACCGGGCTGGGGAAATCAGCCGACTGAGTACAATTATTTTAACTCAGTGATGTCAAACCTATTAAATAGTGGTACAATAAATCCTATGCTTATAGTTGTTCCAGATGGAAGTGGTGGTATATACACTGCAAGTGGATATTGGAACTCAGAAGCAAATGGTAGATATGGTGACTATATAGTACAGGATTTAGTTGACTGGGTTTCACAAGAATACCCTGTAAAGCATGATTCACTTAATCGGCACGATAGACTCTATTGGTTAATCGGTGGTTTCTCAATGGGTGGTGGAGGTAGTGCCCGATTAGCGTTAGCATATCCTAACCTTTTCTGTGGTTTTGCTTCTTTTAGTGGAGGTCTCGAATTTGATTATTTCTATGATTGGTTTGAGCAAGCCAACATTGAGAATCCTGATCATATTTATTCTCCTCCGAACTCTAATCAACTGTACACTTGGGGGATATGGGCGAATGCCAGTATTTTTTCACCTGATACAACTGTATTATACAATGTTCAATTTCCTTTGCAGGAAGGTACTGGTCAGGTTGTTGATTCAGTATTTACAAAGTGGTTGTTGGATAATCCGAGGTCTCTTGCACGAGATTATTTTCTTGGAAATAATCAACCAGCAGATTCTATGAAAATCTATATTCGGGTGGGTTCAAATGAACCCTATGCAGGAAATTACAGAGCTAGTAAACAGTTTAGTGATACATTGAATGCTTGGGGTATTTCTCATAATTATGGTGAACATTTACTCGGACATGATTTTAACTCAACATTAGTTCCATCATTATTAATATGGGCAGACTCTGTGTTCTCGAGATCAATTTCGATTGTTGAAGGGAGCCAACCAAGGATTAATGAATTTGAACTGCAACAAAACTTTCCAAATCCGTTCAATCCTTCAACAACGATTAAGTATTCAATTCCAACTTCGGGGTTTGTAACACTTAAAGTTTATGATATTCTGGGAAGAGAAGCTGCAGCCCTTGTCAATGAGTACAGACAAGCAGGAAATTATAAAACGGAGTTTAACGCAGAAAAATTGCCAAGCGGAGTTTATTTCTATCAGCTAAAAGCAGGAAGTTATATAAATACAAAGAAGATGATTCTGTTGAAATGATGTTCACAAAAAGTTATTTTGTGAGAAAATGTTGTTGCTTCCTTGTTTTGGAAAATACATAATTAATTGATATGTAATAACTTAACTTAGCAGGGAGATATGACTCTAGTAGTAGTAAAAGTAAAATAATATGAACATTATAACATTATTTTAAAAACTGAATTCGGTTCTTAATTTCTCACCAAATATTTACTTGCTAATCAGCAACTTTATTTTCCTTGCCTTCTTTTAATATTTTGAGTTAATATTATTTTTAATGATCTTTCTCAAAAGAATTTCATATTATTAAATCGTTCTAAAATAATCTTAATCAACCATTTCACAGGAGTTGCAATGTTTAACAAGTTATACATTTTAGTTCTTACCCTAACGTTGTCTATTATATTGGGTAACAAATTATTTTCACAATCGGGTTCCCAAACTTTTACTTCATCAGGTACTTTTACTGTGCCAGTGAATGTTACATCCATTACTATTGAACTTGTTGGTGCAGGTGGCAGCGGTGGTATCAATGGCGGCGGCGGCGGTGGTGGTGGTGGTTATGCAACGGGAGTTTATACAGTTGTTCCTTTATCAGATTATACTGTAACAGTTGGCACCGCTGGAGGAGGTGCATCGGGCGGTACAACAAGTGTAGGTAATTTAATTTCAGCAACAGGGGGAGAAAATGGGACTTGGGTTCCAAATCCTAATTTAGGAGGTGGCGGTGCTGGAGGACTAGGATCAAACGGAACAATTTTAAATAGGACAGGAGGAACAGGGGGTGGTGGATACTGGACATATTTTGGCGGTGGCGGTGGCGGTGCAGCCGGTTCAGTGAGCGATGGTTTTAATGGAGGTAATACAATTACGTGGACTGGAAATTGTCAAACACCCGGAGGCGAAGGCGGGTTGAGTGGTGGTACACCCGGAGGTGCGGGAGGAAAAGGTGCAGGATTTACTGATGTGAATTGTAATATAACTAATCCTGCTGGCAACGGCGAAAATTATGGTGGCGGAGGTGGTGGTGGAAATGGAAATGGTGGAATACCCGGAACCGGAATCGGCGGGTATGTTTTAATATCCTGGGGTACTATACCTGTAGAACTTGCTTCGTTCACAACGGAAGCTATTAATGGTGTGGTTATTCTGAAATGGCAGACAGCAACGGAAACAAACAATCAGGGTTTTGAGATTGAAAGGAGCTTGGACAATATTAATTTTAATAAAATTGGTTTTGTCTCTGGTTTCGGTTCTACAACAGAACCAAAAAGTTATAGCTACTCGGATCAATCAGTTGAGAATGGAAATAATTACTACAGATTAAAGCAAATTGATTACGATGGAAGTTATGTGTATTCAGTTATTTTAAAAGTAGATTTCAAAGTATTTAATTCTTACGTATTAGAACAGAACTATCCTAATCCATTCAATCCAACTACTGTGATAAAATATTCAACCCCGGAAGTAAGTAAAGTTATGCTGAAACTTTTTAACCTGTTGGGAGAAGAAGTAGCAACTCTGGTTAATGAAGAGAAAGTAGCGGGTAATTATACGGTAGAGTTTAATGCAGCGACACTGCCAAGTGGTGTTTATTTCTACAGAATACAAGCAGGAGATTTTATTCAGATTAAAAGGATGTTATTGCTTAAGTAATTTAAGGGGCTTCGGCCCCTTTTTATTAGTGTAGTTGATTATAAAGCCAGAAAAAATAAAATCGGGTTGAAATACACCCTCGACAAGGATAAGTACCACAAAAGGTAACCTGTTATTGATAGTTTAAAAGAATCTCTCTGTAATAAGCTGTATTGAAGCCAGAAGGCATAATAATAAGTGCAATGAGGAATATAGTAGATTATTTCTATTACCCCTGTTATTTCTTTTACACCGTCCTGTTTGTTTTTCCTGCTGGTTCATCCAATTAGTCCTTCATTTGAATGATTCTGAAATTGATTCTGTTTGGGTAATTTTTAAGTCAGATAGTATGCGGTTTCCATTGTACAGGTTTACAAATTTTCTTAATTTTGCCTCGCACCCTTAGCTCAGTTGGTAGAGCATCTGACTCTTAATCAGCAGGTCGCGGGTTCGAGTCCCGCAGGGTGCACAAATAGCCTACCTAAGTCATTATTTTATATGAAGTTAACAAAATCAAATTTTGATATTATTACGGTAATTACATTTGAAATTGCTTAAATCAGGTTTTTAGGGACTAAAGAAAACTTCCTGCCTTATAGCTCTTTATAGGCTTCTTTGGGGAAATAGAGGTGTAATAAGGATGAATATTTATCTTCCGATGGATATGAATATAGGAATCGTTTTGGAAATATTACGACTAGGCGAAATTATGAAGTATTTAAAAAATCTCATTTGTATCACTTACCTGATCCGGTTCCTATACAAAAAAGAGTCGTTAATGAAAATAAAATTTCAATTACATCAAAAAATATTATAAACGGCACAGAGAAGAAATATTATATCGTCTTTTATAAATTCTGCGTAATCTTTGATGCTTCAAGTGGTAGGGTAACACAATCTGGATATTTCCCCATAAAAATCTGGGAGAAGTAATTTTCTCTTAAAGCATATACGTTATTCCCTCACATCGTCAATAAAAATAATCTGCGTGTGATTGTTCTGGTCAATTTCCTGTTTGTCCTTTTGACCTAAATAATTCTTACCGAGAAATATAGCCATTGCGGGATTACGTTCTGCAAGTTGAAATTGTAAACGTCTTAAAGAGATTATTCCCTTAATCCTTTTTTTAGGAAAAACTACGGAAAAACTCTCGTTGAATTTTTCTTTCAGAAGCCTATCTATCGTCTTATCAGTAATTCCAAACCACTCACAGATTTCGAGTTTAGTACATTGGAAAGCGCAAAGTTGCTCGAATTCTTTCCACTGATTTTCGGTGAATTCTATTTTAGGTCTGCCAGTGATTGTTTTTCTATTGTCTTTATTTTTAATTGACTTCATTTCATTTTCCTTCTTTGTAATTCCCGTTGAATTTCATGTAACCTGTTCTCAATTATTCCTTCTGTAAAGAAATGGTTTGCGTTTGGATTCAATCGTTTATTGCAATTGGCGTCTGTAAATATCTCACAATCGCTTTAAGCCACGTTTCCAAATCCAAGTATTCGTTGTCTTTTATTATTTCAAAAATCTTTTCTCTTTGCTTTGCAGTTATATCTGGGTGTGTGTCATTAGGTCTGTAGATTTCATAAACTTCGAAAAATTTATTTAATATAATGGATTCAAAAGATTCTTTTTTGTCTAAAGCTGCAGCAAGGCTGCCATGATTATCTATTATTATCTACTTTATTTCTTTATTATTTTTGTTCCGTGAGTGTTCCGTGAGTGTTCCAAGTCCCTTTCCAAGTTCGTTTTTCCCATTCAACGAATCATGCGTGTCTGATTGGTATTTCTCAATAATTCTACTATCGTTATTAGTGTTCCAAATGGCGTCTCGCTCTTTGTAATCATATCTTCCTTGATAATTCTTATCCTAGTACTTCGTTTTTACCATTGTTTTATAAACTTGACGACGTTATGACTTTTCTACTTTCTCAGAGTCGATATCCTCACGATGCTTTCTAAGGCTTCTTAAGTAATTGCCCCCTTCTTGTCGGTAATATTATCATCCATTTTTACCCCACGCATTATCATAAACGGCGTGTCCGTTTATCCATTCCCTCGAGTCTATGCTGCATAGGATGTTTCCAGATTGGGTTATTCCAAAGATTTTCCGATTGGTCAGTAAAAAATCTTTATTGTAATCTTTATTCGTTGACGATTCATTTTCACTCAATCCCTTCCTTCAGCGTGTTAGCACCTTCCATTGATTCAATTACTTCGCTTACAATTTCAGCAGCATTGAATAGGGAATATTTTATTTCTTCCTTTAATCTCTTTTCGAGCTTCAGTGAATCCACAGTAAAAATCTGGTCGCCTAATTCTGTGTGAAGTTCGTTAAGTTCTAAATTTTCAGCGTCCATTGTACACCTTTTTTGATTTACGGTATTTTGACAGTTCAACCATTATTTTAATGTCATTGAAAATTGCGAATTCGTTTCAAATTCGAGGGGTGATTTTCGATTTAAGCCCTCTTTATTTTGATTCCGGTATAATGTATGGCTTTCGATATTATCGTGGCTTATAGACGGCTGTAATTAATTTTAAGCTTCTTGGGGAAATGTAATCGGGGCAACTTAAAAGCTGTGCGTTTGTTTCGGTTTGTAGTTTGCACGTGTTAGCACACCTTGTGCATCGCTCTATGGTTTTCAACATTTGACTATCCTTTCAGTAATTTTAGTTTTGAAAAATGACTATCGTCCTTTAATGCGTTCTGAATATCCTGACGATTAAACAAAACCCTTTTACCTATTTTTTGAAATGGAATTTTACCAGAGCTCTTGTAATTATTGAGACAGGACAAAGAGATTCCCGAGAAGTTCACAGACTTCTTTTGCGTTTAGAAATTCTTTCTCTTTCTTGAGGTTTAATTCCTGTCTTAATGCATCCCTAATCAACTCTTTAAGTTCGTCGGGTGTTAGCACTGTATAAACGGTTTGGGTCATACTTCAATCCTGTTGGTGACAAATAAAGCGAAAGTTTCGTTTTCGCTTATTGGGTGTGTTTGATAGGGTGCGGTTAGTTCAGCAGTTACTTTCATATTTAGTACCTTAGATTATTTGTAAAAAAAAAATTAATTAATCGCTCTTTTTTGTTTGTCGTTTGTTTTTTTGCAATTTTATATATTTTAAATCCAATCTATAAGTTTCATTCATAAGCCGAATCAACCTTAGTATCATGTTATTTATCTCATTTCCCCTAAAATGTTTTTCGATTTCTTTGTCCGATTTTTGTATTAGTTCCAAAACTTCTTTAAGTATCTTTGGGGGTTTTCGACCAGTCACATCAGATTCACAAAACGTTACAAAAGTGTTAAGACTTGATTTGATTCTTTTTCCATAATTGAAATTTTTCATATTAGTTTAACTCCTAAATTTTTCTTGCTGTGTGTTGTTCGTTTGTTTGTTATTTGGCAACCCTTAAAGAACTCCCCCAGTTTTTATCCATTACATCACGTAAGTGTGAGGTTCATTTACCTTTATACTTTTCCATCATAGCATATGTTTTGTGTCCTGTAATGTCTCTAATGTCCTGCGCTGACATTCCACGCTGCAATGATAAGGTTATAAAAGTTCTCCGTGCTGTGTGCGTTCCAATGACCTCATATTTTGGGTGAATGGTTTCTATTGTTTCATTTCCCTTCTTTTGAATTATTTTAACTGGCTCTTTCAATTTAGCAAGTTTACAAAGTTCCTTTAAGTAAGCATTCATTTTCTGATTTGATATAACGGGTAATGGTTGCGGATTGTCGCTATATTTAGCCAATATAGAGAGAGCGTCTGACGTCAATGGTATTGCCAAATCTTGTTCTGTCTTTTTGTGCTTCTAAATTCCCATATAGAGTTTTTAATGTCCTCGTGTGAAATGTTTTCGATATCTGAATAACGTACACCCGTATAGCACTGGAATAAAAACAAATCCCTAACTCGTTCTAACTTCTCTTTGTGTTCCCCCTCTATTTTATAATCATCGTAATTGAGATAACTCCGATTCTGTTAAATAAATTACTTCGCCCTCATTCCCATTTTAATTCAAAATCTTTATAGCCGCTATTATTAGAATATCCATTTTCAATAGCCCAAATAATAAAGGTCTTAATAAACTTTATGTTTTTATTAGCTGTATTGTTGAGCATGTTTTTCTTATCCAGAAGGAACGAATAAAACTTAGAGAAGAAAAGAGATGTTAGCTTATCGAAATTTAATTTTTCACGATTTACTTTTTGATACTCTTCCAGCAATTCTTTAGCGTGCTTATATTTCAAATAGGTTTTGGGCGCCACTTCCTTTTTGCGGACGGTTAAAAACTCTTCATAAATTTCAAACATTCCGGTTTTCTTGGTGCTGAAACGTTCTTTAATTGCTTCTGCTATAACGTCAAATCCGGTATTTGGTTCTTTATCCCGTATGTTTCGTTCTATTTTTTCAATTTTAATTTTGTAGGATTCCAGAAATTGATTAAGGCTTTTTAGTGAGCCTTTGAAGATATTATCTCTGGTTTTGCGTGGATTACCTCTTTGTGTGTTAGCATCCCATAAATCAGGGTCAATACTCTGTTTTGTATTTATGGCTAAAGTCTCATTGTACTCCCTTATATAGCAATAAATAGACTGCTCATTATGTCTGGTTGGTTTATTTACTAAGTAAAAATTTATTTTCATTGATGGTTATTTCTGTTTTTGTTTAAGGTAAAATTAGCATTATGAAATGACAGATTCAAGAGGTATTACGGTATTATTACGGTAATTGTAAATTACAATGTATAAAGTTTGTCCAAAAAAATGTTGATAAAACAAATCTAAATAGCTGTTTTTTAATGTGTTAGCATCTTTTGAGGGCATTTTGAAGTGTACCTTAAAAAATCGTCAAAAATACAAGGTTCGAGAGCCGCAGGGTGCACAAGGATCAGTAGGCAGTCATCAGTACAGGGAGCACCAGGTTCAGTAAGCAGTAGGCAATCAAATTGAATATTGAATATTGTTTATAGAAAATTTTTTAGCCACGGGGGTACAGAGCATCATTGCATTTGAATATTATCTGATTCTTTCTACTTCGAAAACTACTTTAGTTGCTACTTCAGTCGCACAATGAACAAATTGTTAAAATAATCTGTATGTACTCTGTGAAACTTGAATTTCATAAATGAAATTCCTACGGGGAATTTAGTTCACAGAGGAATATTGCTGTTACTTTTGACTTATTATATTTTGAATCAGAAATTTTAAGTTAAATTTAATATAAATTAAGATATGAGGAGTATTCAGGTATGAAAAAACGAAAACTTGGGAAAAGCGGACTTGAAGTTTCATCAATAGGACTTGGCTGTATGGGAATGAGTCATGGTTTCGGTACTCCTCCCGACAGGAATGAAATGATTTCACTGATCCGGACTGCCGTTGAAAAAGGAATTACGTTTTTTGACACCGCAGAAGTTTACGGACCATTCACAAATGAAGAGCTTGTCGGTGAAGCCCTGGCTCCATTTAAAGGTCAAGTTGTAATTGCAACTAAATTCGGATGGAAAGCAAATGATGATGGCACCGGCCGGTGGACAGAACTGGATAGCCGTCCCGGACATATTAAAGAAGTTGCAGAAGCCTCTCTCAGACGATTGAAAATTGATACAATTGATTTATTCTATCAGCACCGTGTAGATAATAATGTCCCGATTGAAGATGTTGCCGGTACGGTTAAAGATCTGATTAAAGAAGGAAAGGTGAAACATTTCGGACTTTCTGAGGCTGGTGTTCAAACAATTCGCAGAGCACACGCAGTGATGCCTCTTACGGCTGTGCAAAGTGAATATTCATTGTGGTGGCGGCAGCCGGAAGCTGAAATATTACCCGCTCTTGAAGAACTTGGAATTGGTTTTGTTCCGTTCAGTCCGCTTGGCAAGGGCTTTCTTACCGGAAAAATAAGTGAGAAGACAAAATTTGAGAGTTCTGATTTCAGGAACATTGTTCCCCGGTTTTCACCTGAGGCACGGAAAGCAAATCAGTCTATGGTTGATTTAATCACCAGGATAGCCGGTCAGAAAAAAGCAACACCTGCACAGGTTGCACTCGCCTGGCTGCTTGCACAAAAACCGTGGATTGTTCCCATACCGGGCACAACAAAATTGAACCGCCTTGAGGAAAACATAGGTGCTGCTGCCATTGAATTTAATAACGAGGAACTGAGTGAAATTGATAATTCATCGTCAAAAATTAAAGTACTTGGTGAACGATATCCGGAGAACCTGCAAAAACTTGTTGGCCGCTAAATATATAGATCAGCTGGGAGTATGCAGTAGGCAGTACGCAGCAGGCAATTAAACTGAAATGGTTCTGATCTTGATTAATTCTATTTGCTTTCAATTGTTTTATTATTATTTTAAAACAAGTGTATCCAGTACCCGTATAAAAATTTCTCTTCCGGTTAAGCAGTAATTACATCTCATTGATGCTCAATTTGCAATTCGCTTGGAATGGGGACAAATAATATTTGAAAATACATTTGTTAATTAATATGTACAAAGAGGATTAATTATATGAACTTAACAATAATCCGGCGATTTACAAGGACATCACAAATCAATTTCACTATTGTCATCTCCATTTTTACTTCTGGTATATTCTTAATCTCATGCTCAGATCAAAAAGTTTCCACAGCACAAAGAGATTATTTGACCCCGGATATTATGTGCGGGACAGTTCAGTTCTCAGACGGCTGCAGTCCAAAGCTGGATACATTAATTGGTTTCGGAATCGCACTTATTCATCATATGACCTATGAAGACGCAGAACATACTTTCAGCAAAGTTATTGAAATGGATAAAGATTGCTTCTGGGGTTACTGGGGAAAGGCAATGACTTTTGTTCATCCTCTCTGGCCTGATATTCCTGATAATAATATTTTAAACGACGGTTATATTTTATCGCAAAATGCATTGAAGCTTGCAAGAACAAAAAAGGAAAAACTTTACGGGGCAGCTATAGCTGCTTATTTTGAAGACGGAGTGAATAAAACCGAACCGGAAAGATTAATTGCATTTAATGACGGCTGGCAGCTTGCCAGCAAAGAACTGCCCGAAGACATTGAAGCAAGAATGTTCTCAGTGCTGTCTATGCTGGCCGTAGCCTCACCTTATGATAAAACATATAAGGTGCAGCGTGAGGCGGGCGCTATCTGCGAAAAAGTTCTTGAAACAATTCCTGATCATCCGGGCGCCATTCACTATGCTATCCATGCTTATGATGTTCCACCACTTGCACCGCAGGCACTCCGGATAGCAAGAAACTATTATAAAATAGCTCCCGAGCTGCCACATGCCTTACATATGCCGACACACATATTTACACGTCTCGGTTACTGGCAGGAATCAATAGATTTGAATTTACGATCTGCCGAGGCTGCAAAGAAGATTCCGATTAATGGACAGATCTCCGGTCAGTACTTTCATGCACTCGATTACGCCGTGTATGCCTACCTTCAGCAGTCTCAATACAAGGAAGCAGAAGACATTGCAGTTTTACTGGATTCCCTAAGCGGAACATTTGAGCCTTCACCTGTTACTGCTTATTCGCTGGCTGCTATTCCGGGACGGATTGCGCTTGAACTCCGGGACTGGTCAGATGCTGCAAATCTTTCACTGAATACTCATTCAAATTTTCCCTGGACTAAATTCCCGCAATATGAAGCATTGATATATTTTGCAAAAGGTATCGGAGCTGGCAGAAACAGTGATACTTTAATTGCATTGCAATCATATAAGAAATTGGAAGAGTTACAAAATTCTTTTGAAAATTCAGAAGCTAATAAGTATTGGATTAATCAAATCGAAATTCAGAAAACAGCGGTAAAAGCCTGGCTTTTGTTTGCACAGGGAGAAAAGAAAAAATCACTTGAGACAATGATCGTTGCAGCTAACCTGGAAGATGCAACGGAAAAGAACCCCGTTACTCCGGGAGCGTTGCTCCCTGCCAGGGAAATGCTTGGGGATCTTTTATTAGAAATGAACAAACCTAAAGATGCCCTGATACAATATGAGTTGTCATTGAAGAACTGCCCCAACCGGTTCAACACACTGTACGGAGCCGGTAAATCTGCAGAACTTCTCGGAGAAACAGAAAAGGCTAAGTTTTATTATACGGCACTTCTGAAGAATAATAAATCTTCCGTTTCAAATAATGAACGTTTGGCACACGCTTTGGAAATTACAACTAAAATTTAAATTAAGCCTGCTGACAGACAGCTCCGGTCAGATGATTAGCTGTTTTTGCCACTGTACTAATAACTCTTAACGACCGGAGCGGGTACCCTATAAGAGTAAATTATTTCGTCGTACCTCTCTGAGGAAAAGATTAAACCAGATTAAGATTATCTGAAGTTATTATACCATTCTTTCCAGCGGTAATAGGTACATCCTGATCTCGTCATCCTTTTTAGTAACCAGGTTGTTAAATTCCTGAATTTTTAAAATAAGCTTATTCAGATTCTCTTCATTCTGGAATGGAATTAACCTCACAGAATCGTGTCCCGGAAAGGTTCTTGTGCCTAAATGAGGAGCAGTTCCGTGGCTTTTGCTAAGAACATTTTCCCATTTAATATAAGAATCTATTTCAAGTTCGCCGAGAAGACTGATTATCCTTTCATCAAGCACATCGCGATATACCAGAAAAGCTATTTTCATTTGTTTGCCTCCGAAGCAGGAATTTCATTTATTCTCTGTTTCTTTTTGAAAAGGGATTTTCTGAAAATTTTATTGAAAATCTTTACAGCTGAGAAATCATCCAAAATAGTATATACAACGGGAACAATGAATAATGTCAAAAGGGTAGATGTGATAAGTCCTCCGATAACTGCCTGTCCCATCGGTGACCGGAATTCAGACCCTTCACCAAAGGAAAAAGCAACCGGAAGCATTCCAAAAATCATGGCGAATGTTGTCATAAGGATTGGTCTTAACCTTGTTTGTCCTGCCTGCAGGGCAGCATCCCATCTTTCCATACCTCTGCCCCGAAGCACATTTATATAATCCACAAGCAGAATACCGTTTTTTGTAACCAGACCCATAAGCATTATTATTCCGATCATAGACATAACCGACATTGAACTTCCGAACGCAAGAAGAGCCATAACCGCACCGATTATAGCCATAGGCAGCGAAAGCATGATTGAAAATGGATGAACAAAACTCTCAAACTGGGAAGCAAGAACCAGATATACGAAAATGACAGCCAGAGCAAGAGAAAGAAGTATATTGCCAAACGATTCTGCCTGCTGCTGTCCGCTTCCTGTCACCTGGATATTATAGCCGGGAGCAAGATTTATTTTACTTATTCTTTTTTGAGCATCCGAAAGAACTTCTCCCAGAAGCCTGTCAGACAGATTGGCCTCAATCCTGATCTCACGCTGCCTGTCGTACCTGCTGATTTTTGAAGGACCGGTTCCTTTATTCATGAAAGCCACAGCATCAAGCGGCAGCAGAATGCTGCCCCCGGTTCTTGTTTTATTCTTGCTCTTCACAGTAAGCTTGGCAACGCCTCTGACCGTATTCCGATCTGATTCTTTTACCTTCACTCTTACATTATACTGTTCCCCTCCCTCCTGAAATTTGGTAGCATCAACTCCATCTACCATAGCTCTTAAAGCTGTTGCTATTACTGCCGGATCCACGCCAAGAACGGAAGCTTTTTGCCGTTCAATTGTGACACGTACTTCCGGTTTGGAAGTTTCAAGAGAACTTTCCACATCTACAGCACCGGTAGTTGTTTTAACAATATGTTCAACTTTATCCGCATAGTTTTTAAGTAAAGTAAGATCTTCCCCCCTTGTACTGAAAACAACAGGCTTCTGCCCGCCTCCCGGACCGCTTTGTAGACCAAAACTTATATTAGCCGAAGGAATTTTGATCTTATTTCTGAGTTCATCCATAAATTCGAACATACTATAATCACGGTCTTTTTTGCTTACAAGCTTAACAAGTATATTCCCGACATTGACAGGATCATTTCCTGCACCTATAGTTGTAAGAACATTTACGATGCCGGGTTTCTTACTCACTATTGATTCAATTTGTCTGGCAATATCATTTGTTTTTTCAAGTGAACTTCCGGGAGCTGCATTGATTGAAATTGTAAATTCCCCCTGATCCTGCCTTGGGAAGAATTCTGAACCTAAAAACTTCATCAGAAAAAGGCTGAAGAAAAAAACAATTATTGAACCTATCACAACTGTTTTCCTGTGTCCGAGTGACCAGTTTAAAGCTCCTCTGTATTTTCCGCTCACCCATTCAAAAAAGTGATTGAAATAATAAAGCGTCTTTTCGATTATATTGCCTTCCCTGGAAAGACTTTCATCCTCCCTTTTCAGCCAGCGTGATGAAAGCATCGGAGTAAGGCTGAATGCAACAAAAAGAGAAATTAAAACTGCTATGGTGATAGTCATCCCGAATTCATAAAAGAACCTTCCTACAATTCCGGGCATGAATGCAACAGGGACAAACACAGCAACAAGGGTCAGAGTTACCGCCATAACTGCCAGACCAATTTCCTCTGTGGCCGCTTTTGCAGCTTCAAAAGGTGATTCACCTTCAGACATGTGTCTGTATATATTTTCTATTACAACTATAGCATCATCAATCAACAAACCTACTGCCAGCGATAAAGCCAGAAGTGACATCATATTTAATGTGAAACCAAGAGCAGCCATTAAGATAAAACTTCCTATTATTGAAGTCGGTAATGCAAATGCGCTGATAATGGTTGCACGGAGATTTGCAAGGAAGAAATAGATTACAATCACTGCAAGAAGTGCCCCGTATATCAGATTAAAAAGGACATCATTTATAGAATCTCTTATAAATTTACTGTTATCGCGTGCGATAGTGATTTTATAATCCTTCGGAATTTCAGTTTCCAGCTGTGAAACTACCTTCTTTACACTCTCTGCAACCTGAACGGTATTACTTCCGGATTGTTTCCTGATATCTAGACCAACTGCGAGGTTTCCATTTAACCGCGTAATACTTGTTTTTTCTTCAGTGGTATCAGTTACGGATGCTACATCGCTCAGGTAGATATTCTGGCCAACCGGGGATGAGACAATAATATTTCTGAACTCAGGGACTTTTTCAAGTTTTCCCATTGTCCTTAGAATGTACTGTCTGTTTCCCTGTATTATAGTTCCTCCCGGAATTTCAACATTTGCACTTGCAATACTCTGAATAACATCCTGGATCGACAGGTTATATGCCTGAAGCCTGTCTGCATCAACAGCAACGAGTATTTCTCTTTCTGCCCCTCCGACAAGTGTAACGGAGCCTACACCGGAAATATTTTCCAGTCGTTTTTTCACAACATCTTTAGTAAAGGTTGTTAATTCCTTTTCAGATCTTTGTCCCGATAAGGTTAATGTTATTATCGGCTGGCTGGACGGATCAAATCTTTGAATTACCGGTTCTTCAACATTATTCGGAAGCTGGGATCTTATAGCGGCCACTTTTTCACGTACCTCCTGAGCGGCTACTTCTCCCTTGATTTCAAGCTTAAACTGAATGATTACAATGGAGACCCCCTCCTGCGATGTTGATGTGATATGGTCAACCCCTTCTATCGGATTAACCGCATCCTCGATGATTTTAGTTACATCCGATTCAACCTGCTCAGGTCCTGCACCGGGCAAAACTGTTGTTACAGTGACAAAAGGAAAATCAACATTCGGGAACAGATCAACATTAAGCTTAATAAATGAAAATAATCCGAGCACCAGAATGGCGAGGATAATCATAATTGTGAAAACCGGTCTCTTTATCGAAACATCTGCTAATATCATTTATTTAATGTCCTTCTAATTCAATTTTATTTTATAACAGAAACTTCCGTGCTGTCAGAAAGGTTATTCATGCCTGCAATTACGATTGTCTCACCTTCGTTCAGACCGCTGATAATTTCAGTAACATTTTCATTGCTCAACCCTATTTGAACATTAACGGCGAAAGCTTTATTATCAACAATCCGGTAAACTACATTTTTATCATTTCCAAATATCACTGCCGTGGTAGGAACTACCATCACATTTTTCCTGGAAGCAAGTGTCATATCCACACTAACAAACATTCCCGGTTTGTACCAGTTATCTCCTGTATTATCAAATTTTGCTTTAACCTGGAAAGACCGTGCCTCCGAAGAAGCTGTTCGTGATATTTCGGTGATCCTTCCGGTTAATGCCCGTTCCTTGTTGAATGCTGAATAAATCTTTACCGTATCACTTAACTTAATTTTTGCAACTTCTCCCTCAGTCACATAAAATTTAACAAACATTTGGTTTACATTAGCTATTATAGCAAGCTGCATACCGGGAGTTACCCAATCACCCGCGTTTACACTCAGGTCTGTTACTATTCCATTTATAGGAGACTCCAGGTCGACAGTACTTTTTGAAGCATCAAAATTAGCTTTTGAAACGTCGTAAGCTGTTTCGGCCTGATCAAGCAGCTGCTTTGAAATTGCTCCTGCTTCGTATAATGTTTTCATTCTTTCATAATTTTTATTTGCATTTTCAAAATTTGCCCTTGTCTGCATAAAATTTGACGTTGCACCCGAACTATCAAGCTTAATCAATACTTCTCCCTTCTGTACAGGACTGTTGACATGTACTTTAATATCAATAATTCTTTCGGCAATTTTTGAAACAATTGAAGCCTGTTCGACCCCTTCAAGGGTGCCTGAATAGGTTTTACTTTCTGAAATGGTTTGCTTTTCAACCTGGGTTACTTCCACAGGTACAGCCAGCTCAATCGCAATACCCTGCTGATTAGACTTTCCGCCGCAGCCCTGGTTAAACAGCAGCAATAAAATCATTAAACCGGAAATATATTCTAAAATTCTTTTGATCATCAGGAATTTTCTCCTTGGATTATTTAATTTCATTTACTGATTATTCCTTAAACTTTTCCGCTCACTGCTTTGATTAATGAATTAATTGAACTTTCTTAGCAAATCGACACCCGGGATTAACTTATAAGGGAAGGGTAACAGATTGAATATCATTTTCTGAAAACCATTCTCTAAAAATATAAAAATACATACTGATTTGGGGTAAAAAATGAAGTTATTGGTGTCCTCCTAATTATAGCAGAAAGTATTTCCTGAATTATTGTACTTACACCTAAACAGAAAATTAAGCCTAGCCAAAACTACATTTTTATTTCATTAATTAGCATAGGAGGCTTATGGGCCGGGATGAGGAGTATCCAATAGTAGCCGATTATGCTTTCCGGGTCTTCCTGCATCCCATAACCAAATTTTGCTTCTTTAAATTTAACCTTATTTGCCTATCTATTTCAACAAGGTCGTAATAAAATCTCCCCGGGCTTCGTATCAATTCTTGCAGTTACTGATAAGTACTCCGGGAAAAATTATTGATCTATTGTTTAATTCCTTTACAGGGGATTATTTCCTGAGACGGATTCACAATAATGATATGGGTCAATTATTAAACTAATATTCCATTATCCTGCCACTCTTTTAATTCCTTGTTTTCTTTAGTTAATTTTACACAACCTATTTATCATTATTCACAGAAAGGGTAATTAAATGAAGAAAATTTCCGGTCTTTTTATCATTAGTTTCTTTATGTTATTCTCTGCGTTGCTATCCGCACAGGATAATCCATTCCAGCTATCACTTTTTAATCCTGTCCAGATCGTACCTGAGCATGAATCTATAAACGGCATAAGGTTAAATCTTATTTATACAAAAAATGCTAACGTGACGGGCTTTGATATGGGGCTGGTAAATGTAACAACAGGAAAGCAGCTGGGTGTTCAGTGGGGAGGTATTAATATAACTGACGGGGGATTCACAGGATGGCAAAGCAGTTTTGTAAATGTATCAAAAGGAAATTTTGTGGGACTGCAGACTTCGTGGGTAAATTATCACGGCGGATATTTCAACGGACTTCAGCTTTCTATTGTAAATTATGCAGAAACACTAAAAGGACTCCAGCTTGGATTGATAAACATCATCGGCAAAGGCGGCTTCCTGCCGGTCTTCCCAATTTTTAATTTTGATTTTGATTAAGTGAAGAAATTCCAATAACCCTTATGGGTGTCACGGTTTGACCGGGACACCCGGGGATAAAGTACAGTAAATAAAGGACAGCCGGCAATTTACTAATCCAAGGTTCCAGGTATGCCAGTCAGAATTGAAAATTTACCAACCTTGAAGAACCAGGCTGAGTTTTAAGAACTCTTCTTTCAGTTAAAAAATTTTAATTGTAAACTTTTATTAAACCATTTTAGGATGATTCATTATTTAGTCTTATTCTCCTCATCAACATTTGGCATGATAGGAATTCTCGGCTGCTTGGCGAACGAAAATGATAACTGCTCAAACCAGGAATCGTTAGAACCGGTCATACTAAGTATCTTATTCCAGAGAACCACAGGAGGACCAAATTCATTCCAGTCAACTTCAAGTACTCTTATTCCTCTCCTTCTCATTTCATTTACTAATTTTTTGTAGTTGCTGTCCAGGTGCTGCAAATAGTCTAAAGGGACTCCCTCTTCTTCTGTCCGGGATCTGCTATTCATACGCCGGTGACATTCTTCGGGAGAAACATTTAGATAAACAAAAATATCAGGGGGCATTATGTCGCGACTCATATTTCTGAAAACATCAACGTACAGATCAAATTCATCTTTTGTCATAAATCCTCTTTCCATAGCAGTTGTTGCGAAAACTGTATCACCGTATATTGGACGATCCTGTATAACAGTAATCCCATTTTCGCCCCAGGCTAATTCAACGGCAAGCCTGTGCTGTTCATATCTCTGACACAACATAAACATCTGCATCTCAAAACCACCGCCGGTATTTTTGCCGGTAATTAAATCATTATAGTAATGCGACAGGAAATTCCTGAATTTTTCGGTGTTTGTGGGTTCCTCGAGCACTTTTGTCTGTCTGCTCCCTGAGCTCGATGCAGAAGCAAGAGCATGGCAGGCATTTGTTTTACCTGCACCTATATTCGCATCAATTGTAATGAAGAGACCTTCTTTTTTTGTAAAACTCATAATACAGCTTCTCCGATTATTATAACTACGTTTTTATACCCCGCATTTACAATGACAGCGATTAATATCAACTATTATTGATGTTAAAATATATAAATTTGAAATATTCAGCTATAATTTATTTTACTTGCCGACTATGCTTTTATTAACACTATTACATCGTACTGAAAGGCGGATATTTATCAGTAAGTAATAAAAAAGCGTATCCGTTCACTCTTAATCCCCATCTTAATACTCCCACCACAAATTCAAAAATTGATTTAGGATACCTGCCAGTGAATAAAATTGCAAACCATGCAATTATACAGCATACAAAAACTGCAATATAGAGAAATGATAAAATTATATAATGCGGAATGGCTAAAAACCATTTCACTAACGGCATTCCCCTTTTAAGATCTTTTTTTACATCAGGATAATCTAATTCAATATGTACAGCCTGCTCCTCATCTGTTGAAGGATATTCGTCCCTTAATAACAGCAGGTATGAACTGATCCTCATTGAGAATTTATAGTAAGCCAGATTCCAGTCGAACCACCATCCTGGGTATTTTTGTCTGAAAAGAATCATCAGAAGCACGGCCGGGAACAAATAGTCAGATAAGAGGGATAAAATTATGAGGATGGGAATGGCATAAAAGATTCTGAAAAAAGTACTGAGCTTATTTAATTTTTCCGGGTAGTCGATATTCAATCTAACGGGATAGGTGTTTGTAGTTTCCATTGTTTCTCTCCTCTGGTATTCTAAAAAACAATTTTATGAATCTGAACCCGCCTGCCGCAGCCAGTCCAGTTCTTGCTTGATCTTGATCCTGAACTTGATCTTGAACTTAAACTTGTGTCCGTGTACTTCTTTAATCCAAACTTAGGATATAATTACTGCATGAGCAATAAAATTAAACAGACTTTCTTTTGGGGCAGGAAAATAACCGGGCAGTCAGCTGAATATTGAACAGAAATTTTGACTTTTATTAAAGTTTATTGCTGATTTGAGATAGTAATTTTTCTCTACTCCGAGAGGGCAAGAGTTTCAGAGTTAAGTTAAGGTTATATTCCTAAGAAACATGCCGGTTACTCTCCCGAAGCAAAAATATTTAATAATATTTCTAATTCAAAAGGAGGCCGTTTATGTTGGGTTCTGCAGCTTGTTCTGATAATCCGGGAAAATCCGGTTTTGGGATAAAAACTTTAATACAAACCTGCTTTTTCTTATTAATGGTAACGCAAGTATGTCTGGGACAGTGGTTCTGGCAGAATCCTCTTCCACAAGGTAATTCACTGCAGACTGTTTCATTTGCTGATTCTGATCATGGTTTTGCAGTGGGTCCTGCAGGTACAGTTCTATATACTTCCGACGGAGGAATAAATTGGTCCATAAAATCAATAGGTACACAGGATGACTTATTATCCGTTTACGCCTTTAATTCAACTACTGCAATTGTAACCGGAGGTGTAGGAAAGATTTATAAAACAACAGACGGCGGGGAAACCTGGATCAATCAGGTAAGCGGTTTTAACGGCTATCTTATCGATATTTCTTTTTGTGACGGGAACAATGGAATGATAGCCACGGGTTTTGTTAATTTATTACGCACCACCAACGGAGGATCGGACTGGACAATTATTAATACTTCCCACCCATTTACAAGAATCTCATTAGCAGATCCAAACACAGCTTCCGCAATTACCGGAAATAACGCAGAAATCTATCGGACTACGGATGCAGGCGCAACCTGGATTGATCAAACAGTCTCTACACTTGATGATTTGATGGATATTTGTTTTACAGATGCGAATAACGGAACTGCAGTAGGGTGGAGTGGAATGATCCTTCGTACCACGGATGGCGGAAATGTCTGGAACTGGCAATCGGGTAATGTAAGTGAAGATTTATATAGTATTTCATTTTCGGATATTAACAACGGGATCGCTGTGGGGTATAATGGAACGATTATTCACACAACAGATGCCGGCAATAACTGGGAAATACAAAACAGCGGGTTAACGACTTATAATCAGCTATCGTGCGTAGATTTGATTGACAATAACAACGCAATTACAGTCGGTGTTTATGGTGTGATACTCAAAACTACAAATGCCGGAGCTGACTGGATGAATATGTCGACATCAGGGACATCATATAATGAATTTGTCGGCGTTCATTTTGTCGATTCAAATAATGGCGCTGTTGTCGGCTATTCAGGTGTAATCTGGCATACAACAAATGGCGGGACTGACTGGCAGGAACAATTAAGCGGCACTACAATCAATCTTAATGATGTTTATTTAAAAGACGCAAACATTGGTATTGTTGTCGGGGAAGACGGTACTTTACTGCGAACCACGGATGGAGGAGTAAACTGGACTTCCCAGATAAGCGGAGTATCTGGTTCTTTGTATACAATTTTCTTTTTGAACGAAAATGTCGGTTTTATTTCCGGCCTGGGAATTTTGCTTAAAACAACAGACGGCGGGATAAACTGGACTCAGTATGGAACTATTCCTTCCTCTCCTTTATACGATATCTGTTTTACAGATCTGAATACAGGTTATATAGCTACCTGGAGTTATCAAAAGGTTTTTAAAACGACAGACGGCGGTTCAACATGGTTTAACCAAAATAATGGGATAAACGGTTTCGATGATTATCTTTCTCTTGATTTTGTGGATAACAATAATGGAGTGGTCGTCGGAGATAACGGATTAATTTATCGTACTTCTGACGGCGGTGACAATTGGGTTAGCGCCGCAAGCCCGTCAAATTTCGACTACAATAAATTCAGATTTATTAATTCAACAACCGGAATAGCTGTGGGAGAACACGGAACAATTAATTATACAACAGATTTAGGAGTAACCTGGCAGGAGCAGAATAGCAGCACAATAAATACTTTATACTCGTTATCATTCGTCAATTCTTCTACGGGGAATGTGGTAGGCGAAGTAGGAACAATATTAAGAACAATAACCGGCGGCACAACTGATGTTAAAGAATCTAATGCAGTTGATTTACCGGAAGAATTTGAAATATTTCAGAACTATCCCAACCCATTTAACCCGGGAACCAGTATTCAGTATGCAGTAAGCTGCAAGCAATTTGTTACACTTAAAATTTACGATGTTTTGGGAAATGAAATAGAAACATTAGTTAACGAAGAAAAATCTGCCGGGACTTATGAACTAAAATGGAATGCGGTCAATCTGCCAAGCGGAGTTTATTTCTATCAAATAAAAGCGGGAGAATTTATGAGCACGAAAAAGATGATTTTACTCAAGTAAAAAGAAAATAGTACAAAGCATAAGTTGGGGCGGGATTGTCTCCCGACCTTAAAACCAGAGATGGGAATAAGATCAATAAAAAGTTAAAGTGTCTTTAAGTTTATTCATCTTTTATATGCGAATATTTTATAATTCGCATTTTTTATTTCTAAATTAGGAACAGAGTTTTACTGAAGGAAAAAAGTATGATAGCTGATGAACTAATAAAAGCAAACAAAGCTGTTACTAAACTGAGATATGAATTTGAAGAATACGATTCGGAAGAAGCCCGGGAAGTGCTGGATGTTTTACAGTTTCATATGTTCCTTGTAATTTCTTTCCTGAATAAGCCTGAGCTGACTGCTAAAGAAGTTAAAGAAAGACTGATTGAAAAACTTGCAGGTGCACTCTGACACCAGTATCCTCATTAATTACTCTACATTTAATTAAAATAAAATGTAATTTGACGCTTGTTTTTTGTTTTCTAATGTTAATAACGGAGACTAACGATGAAAAAAATTTTACTTGTTCTTCCCCTCCTTGCATTTTTATTCACTGGTGTTGTAACTGCACAAAATCTGAATGAGCTCTTCCAGAGACCTCTTGAGGAAAATCCTGAGCCCTGGTTAAAGAAAATGCACCAGGATGAAAAAAGTTTTGTACCGGGCAGACAGGTTCTTTCTATATTTGATAATATCGATATTTCAGAAGACCAGTACCCGCAGAATGAACCATCTGTAAAAATAAGCAGGAAAGATCCCAACAGGGTTGTGGCTGCATGGCGTGATTTCAGAACAGGAGTAAATCCTGCTCTGCGCAGAATAGGCTACAGTTATTCCATTGACGGGGGATTAACCTGGTCAGTGAGTCAGCTCACTCCTCAGATAATACCGACCTGTGCTTTATCAAGTGATCCAGCTGTCGCTACAGATACAGCGGGAAACTTTTATATAGTTACCGTATCGTTAAATGATAATACGGGGAACGGAGAAGTCTGGTTATTTAAATCAATTGACGGCGGGGTGACTTTCGATTCTGTATATCACATTGCAAGCAATCCCGGCACATTTGAAGATAAAGAGTATGTAACAACCGATTTCGTCCCGACTAGTCCTTATTATAATAATATGTATGTAAGCTGGACAAGATTCGGCAGCGGAACAGATATTTATCTTGTAAAATCGACCGATCAGGGGGTAACCTGGAGCAGCCCGCAAATAGTAAGCAATGAAGCCGGTGTCCAGGGTTCTATCCCTGCAGTGGGACCTAACGGAGAAGTTTATGTTGCCTGGTATGGTTATGATTTCTCATCAGAGAATATATATTTTGATAAATCGACAGACGGCGGCCTAACTTTCGGAACTGATAAAGTGGTAAGCCCCTGTCCAAACGCATGGTTCCCTTCAATGGCAGTCGATTTGAGCGGCGGACAATATAACGGTAATATTTATGTTACCTGGAACGATGAAAGAAACGGTGACGGCGATATTTTCTTAAGCGTTTCATCTGATGGTGGTAATAACTGGTCTGCGGCGAAAAGAATAAATGACGATGCCGTGAGCAACGGAAGGGAACAATACTGGCCGTGGGTTACCGTTGCAGAAAACGGTGAAATAGATCTTATCTTTTACGATACAAGAAACACCCCCAATAACTCAACAATTGAGGCTTACCTGGCGAGATCGACTGACGGCGGCGATAATTTTACTAATGAGTTAATCAGCACCCAGCAGTCGCCTACAAGCGCTCCTAACAGTGATGTCAGGTTCGGAGATTATATCGGTATTGATGCTTACGGCGGAAACATAGTTGTCCCGGTATGGACAGATGAAAGAGCGGGCGGCGTTAATATGGATATCTACACTGCGGTAATAAACAGTATCCCTGTAGAGCTGGTCAGTTTCAATGCAAGAACTTCAGGCGGACAAAACATTATTGAATGGCAGACTTCTACCGAAAGAAATAACAGGGGATTTGAAGTTGAACGGAGCTTTAACGGAAAGAACTTTACTGTAAGGGGATTTGTGGAGGGTAAAGGAACAACTACACAGCTCCATTACTATACTTTCTCTGATGAAGGTGTGAACGGTAAAGTATTTTACCGGCTAAAGCAGGTTGATTTTAACGGTGAGTATAAATATTCAAATGTTATAGAAGTTAATTCAACAAGCTCAATCGATTATCAGCTTGCACAGAATTATCCTAATCCATTTAATCCCGCGACACTAATTTCGTATACTCTTCCATATGACGGATTTGTTACGCTAAAAGTATATGATGTACTTGGAAGAGAAGTAAAAACTCTGATAAACGGATTTCAGCAGGCTGGAATTCATACGATCAATTTTGATGCATCAGGTTTAAACAGCGGAGTTTATTTTTATAAAATGGAAGCCGGAAACAATTTCAGTTCAATCAAAAAAATGATTCTGATCCGCTGATCCCGGTTCCCTGAGATGAGCTGCCGGATCATCTATAAATTAAAAGTAAAATGATAATTGGAGACGAGCCAGCGACTCGTCTTCATTATCAAAATTAAAGAGTAATAATAGATATAACATAGTATCCTTTTTTCTCATCACCCCGGCTATTTCGATTATCATTTCTAATAATTCGCGTCTCCGGTTTTGACAAAATTCTAAGCCCTTCCAATATCAATCCTTTATTTTTTCACAAATATACAGGAAAGTGCAATATTATCTTTATGGCATTGTAGTTGGTGAACATGATGATTAATTGATCTTTTAATTCAGAGGAGATTTATTCTAATTCTCTACAATTCCGTCTAAATCAATAAATGGTGTTAATAAATAATGAAAAAACTTGTTACTCTTTTCCTTGTCATGTTCTCTTTACAGCAGGGGATGGCTCAGACCAATCCTCTAGTTCAGCAGACAATTAATAATGTCAGCATTGATTCATTAACGCAATTCATAAATGAGTTATCGGGAGAAGTACCTGTCATAATTAATGGTCAGCCGGTTACAATTACTACACGGTATTATAATACTGCCACCAATGATAAAGCTGCTGATTATATTAAAGCCAAATTTGAATCCTACGGCTTACAGGCATATGACCAGGGATTCAGCAGCGGCAGAAATGTGTACGCTATTCAGCCGGGTACACTTCATCCTGATCAATACTTAATAATCTGTGCCCATTATGATGATATGCCTCCCAGCGGGCTTGCACCCGGGGCCGATGATAATGGAAGTGGAACTGTTGCGGTTATAGAAGCCGCACGTGTACTAAAGGATTTTGAATTTGAATACAGTATTATTTACGCAGTATGGGATGCTGAAGAACTCGGACTTCTCGGCAGCGCATTCTATGCCGCAAATACGAACCTTGATATACTTGGCGTTATAAATATGGATATGATAGCATGGGACAGCAATAACGATAACCTTGCTGAAATCCATACAAAAAATATCGCCAACTCCGTAGCATTGAAGGACTCAATGCTGATGGTAAACTCCGATTATTCGGTAGGCATCCAACCCTCAGTGATTAATCCCGGTATTACTGCAAGCGATCATGCTTCATTCTGGAATCATGGGTATACCGCAATACTATTGATAGAAAATTACTATGGTGATTTCAACCTGTATTATCATACTTCAAATGATCTGGTTTTATACTACAATTTTCCCTATTTCGAAAAATGTTCAAAACTATGCATTGGCACGCTTGCGTTAATGGCAAAAGTCGAAGGTGTAATACCGGTGGAGCTTACTTCATTCACGGGCAACTGGGACGGGACAAATGTTACACTAAAATGGGAAACCGCCACCGAATTAAATAACTATGGATTTGAAATCGAAAAGAAAACAGAAAATACAGACTGGTATTCAATCGGATTTGTAAATGGAAACGGAACAAAACAATCACCGAGTTCCTATACTTTTAATGATTCAAGAGTCAATCAGACTGGAAAATACTCTTACCGGCTAAAGCAGATTGACAACAACGGAACTTATGAATATTCTCAGGTCGTAGAAATGAATCTTAACCCGGCAAACGGTTTTGTACTCGAACAGAATTACCCTAATCCATTTAATCCCTCCACAAAAATCCGTTTCAGTATACCACAATCTTCCATTGTAAAATTATCTGTGTATAATGTCATCGGCGAAGAAATTGCAGTATTAGCAGATGGATTTTATGATGCGGGTTATCATGAAGTTAACTTTAAATCTCAAAACCTTCCGAGCGGTGTATATTTGTACAAGCTTCAGTATGATGGTTTAATTCAGATGAAAAAAATGTTATTATTAGAATAAAAACCGATAAGGTCTGGAATTAATCACAAGACCCTCCTTTTGAGGGTCTTTTTTTATCGATGATCACTATTTTTTGGGAATGACTCTTGCATCTTTTATCGGAATATATCAAATTTAGATCGCATATACTTGAAAATGACTTTTTTAATCTTTGATAGTAAAAATCGGTAGATTAAATAAATTATTTATTCAATTCTAAATCGGAGGTTCTATGAGGAAGGTGTACTTGTTTACCGTTATCGCAGCAGTGTTTGTTCTCTCTCAGGCATATGCACAGGTAACAATTTTTTCAGATAACTTTGATTCTTATACCGCCGGTCAGCAGCTTGCCTGCCAGAATCCTACAGACTGGACAACCTGGAATTTGAGTCCCTGCGATGCTGCTACCGATGCCTATGTATCAAGCAACTGGGCTCACAGCGGTGCTAATTCATTCGTTGTTGTTCAAGCTAATGACGAAGTTCATTACTGGGGACCGGAAACATCTGGACCCTGGGAAATTGATTTCTATAATTATATCCCTTCAGGAAAGACTGGATACTTCAATACTTTAGGTCAGTTCATTGGCACACAGGAATGGGGACTTGAAGTATACTTCAATCCCGGAGGCGCTGGATCCGTAAACGCAGGCGGGACAGGTGCTGCATCCTTTACTTATGTTTTTGATACCTGGGTTCTGAACCAGGTTTTTGTTGATCTTGACAATGATCAGGCTCAGTACTGGTATAACGGAGTGATGATTTATCAGTGGCAATGGACTCTCGGATCAAACGGAGTACCGATTGCATTATCACTGGCAGCAAATGATTTCTTTGGAAACGCTGCTACTGATGAAATGTATGTTGATGATTATTCAGTAATGAATCTTGTAGTTCCGGTTGAACTTACTTCCTTTACAGCAAGCACAAATGAGCTTGGTCAGGTTGTACTTAACTGGCAGACGGCTACCGAAACAAACAACAGAATGTTTGAAGTTGAAAGAAAAGATGTTAATGGAGAATATACAACTGTTGGTTATGTAAATGGTGCCGGAACAACAACCGAAAAACAATCGTATTCTTTTGTTGATAAAAATGTTAACAATGGAAACTATACATACAGATTGAAACAATTGGATTTCAACGGTCGTTTTGAGTATTCCAATGAAGTTGAAGTAACTGTTACAGGTCCGAAAACCTTTAACCTTGCACAAAATTATCCTAACCCTTTCAACCCCACAACAAATATTTCCTTCACCGTTCCTGAAGCAGGAAAAGTTAAACTTGCTGTTTACAACCTGATCGGTCAGGAAGTAGCAGTTTTAGTTAATGGTGTTGTAACTGAGGGTTCACATGAAGTTGAATTCAATGCAAAATCGCTGCCTAGCGGAACCTATTTCTACAAACTTCAAAGCGATAATTCAGTATCAATTAAAAAGATGTTATTACTAAAATAATATCAGCATAATTTCTTTGTGTCTAAAAAAGACCGTCTGAATAAGGCGGTCTATATATTTTTCAATTTAATTTAAATGAGGAGATGCCCGTGAAACATTTCAACAATTTTTTATTCGCTTTATTATTTTCTTTTTTACTTTACTCAATAGGGTACAGCCAGAATTTTGCGGTAACGAATAACCATAGTTCAGCTACAAGTCCCCAGGCTCCCCTTGATCTTGTAATAGTTCATTATGATGGTGATAATGCAGGTAATTCTGTTGGTGATGGCGGAACTACATTTATCGGCGGTGCAAGATTCCGTGCCAGTATTCTGGGAAGCTATACAGGCGGCGAATTACAGTTCGTACAGTTTTTTTACGCTCAGGAAGCAACCGGTCTGACTATTATGATTTATGACGCCGGAACTCCAACTGCTCCAGGAGCTTTATTACTCAGCCAATCATTAGACTTAGGTTCTTTAACTTTAGGTGACTGGAATGAAGTTGCACTTAGCACAAACATTCCTATCTCAGGAAATGATCTGTGGGTATGCCTCCAGGTTGAAGATGCTACCGCAGCAACTTTTCCTTTCGGTGTTGATGCAGGACCAGCAGATCCTGATGGCGACTGGGTAAATGATTCAGGTACCTGGCAGCACTTAAATGATTTTGGATTAAATTATAACTGGAATATCCGCGGCGTTGTTGAGACTAATCCCGGCGGCGGCGGCTCAGTTATTTTCTCTGATAACTTTGATGCTTATACTGCCGGACAGCAGCTTGCCTGCCAGAATCCTACAGACTGGACAACCTGGAATTTGAGTCCCTGCGATGCTGCTACCGATGCCTATGTATCAAGCAACTGGGCTCACAGCGGTGCTAATTCATTCGTCGTTGTTCAAGCTAATGACGAAGTTCATTACTGGGGACCTGAAACTTCAGGAAAGTGGGAAATCGATTTCTACAATTATATTCCCACAGGAAAAACCGGATACTTCAACACTTTAGGTCAGTTCATTGCTGCACAGGAGTGGGGACTTGAAGTATACTTCAATCCCGGAGGTGCCGGATCCGTAAACGCAGGCGGAACGGGTGCTGCATCCTTTACATATCTTTTTGATACCTGGGCTCTTAACCAGTGTATTGTTGATCTTGATAATGATCAGGCTCAGTATTGGTATAACGGAGTGATGATTTATCAGTGGCAATGGACTCTCGGATCAAACGGAGTACCGATTGCATTATCACTGGCAGCAAATGATTTCTTTGGAAACGCTGCTACTGATGAAATGTATGTTGATGATTACCAGGTTATAGATCTGCTTTTTGTGCCGGTTGAATTAACCTCTTTCACTGCAAATACTAACACTTCAGGTCAGGTTGTACTAAACTGGCAGACCGCTACTGAAACAAACAACAGAATGTTTGAAGTTGAAAGAAAAAGCGAAGGCAGCAATTATGTAACAGTAGGTTTCGTTAATGGATCAGGCACAACTTCAGATCCTAAAGCATATTCATTTGTTGATAAAAATGTAAACAATGGAAACTATACATACAGATTGAAACAACTGGATTTCAACGGACGTTTTGAATATTCGAATGAAGTTGAAGTAACTGTCACAGGTCCCAAAACCTTTAACCTGGCACAAAATTATCCTAACCCTTTCAACCCCACAACAAATATTTCCTTCACCGTTCCTCAGTCAGGTAAAGTTAAACTTGCTGTTTACAACCTGATCGGTCAGGAAGTAGCAGTTTTAGTTAATGGTGTTGTAACTGAGGGTTCACATGAAGTTGAATTCAATGCAAAATCGCTGCCCAGCGGTGCGTATTTCTATAAACTTCAGAGTGATAATTCTGTAACAGTTAAGAAGATGTTATTATTAAAATAATATTTCCTAAATACTTATTTCAAAAGACCGTCTGAATAAGGCGGTCTTTTTTTTGCAGAATCGTTTTTTGATCCATCTATTCCTTTTAAGAATTTTATTTGTTATTATTTACTGTGAAAATTATAAAGGCTTTCATTTCTCTTTTCGGGACACAGTTCTTCAAACATAAGGATAGCTTAAATAGTAATTGAAATTGTCCTCTGTGGTTAAGTAATAAATTACTAACAATCAACTAAGGGAGGTTCAATGTACAAAAATCTTTACTTTAGCTTATCTCTGCTCCTCGCCCTCTTTGTTACGGGCAGTTTAACACTCGCACAAACATTCAACCACAATACGGGAAACATCCAGGTAACTGTTTTTGAAAATGGATATATCGGCCATGGGGGTATGGGCGCTGGGGGAAGCGGGATTACCTTTATGGGAAGCGGGGACGCCTGCTTTACTGCAGGCATGATGTATGGCAATGCAGATTACGGAGTTTCCGGAATGGTAGGAAGCTTCACTGATGCCACACAGACCATTATTCTTATTGAGGATATGGTCAATACAGTGCCCATAACAAATACTTCATTACCTGAATTTGATCAGGTAAGTTCCTGTCAGTACATGGATAATCTTGCACCGGTACCTTACGGGGTACAGGTAACACAAACAACATATTCTAATGCCGGGGATAATTTTATCTTCATCCGTCTGGATATAACAAATGTGACTGCAGCCGCTATAAATAATTTTTATGCCGGAATGTTCGCCGACTGGGATGTCGGAGGTACAGCTTATCTGAACAATCTTGCCGGACTAGATCAAAGCAGAAACCTTGTTTATCAATGGCTGAGCGGCGGATCACCTGATCCAAATTATTACGGCATTATTGCGTTTAACGGTATAGCAGGTGGAACAGCAAATGACCTCTTCCCGGGAGATGAGACTACTATCAGATTTATTATCAGAGACTGGATTTCTACGATAACTACTCCTGCAACAATCACGGCAGATTACAGGTCATTCATTGGTTCAGGTCCTTATAATCTGGATGCAGGGGCTACTTTGATGGTTGGTTTTGGGGTAGTCGCCGGCCAGAATCTGGCAGATCTCCAGGCGAATACCGATGCAGCGCAGGAAGTCTGGGATAACACGATCGTTCCTGTTGAATTGACATCATTCACCGCAAATACTAATAATCTTGGTCAGGTGGTTCTTAACTGGCAGACTGCCACGGAAACAAATAACAGGATATTCGAGATTGAAAGAAAAGACGCAGTCAATAGTTTTGCCACTGTTGGATTTGTGAAAGGCGCCGGAACAACAACCGAACCCCGGGATTACACATACACGGATAAAAATATAATCCCCGGCAATTACACATACCGGCTAAAACAGGTTGACTTCGATGGACGTTTTGAATATTCAAAAGAAGTTGAAATTGCTGTTACTGGTCTTTTAACATTTGATCTTTCACAAAATTATCCTAATCCGTTTAATCCGGCAACAATTATTAACTTCAATATACCTGAACAGGGCCAGGTTAAACTCTCTGTCTTTAATATGCTCGGTGAAGAAGTTGCTGTCCTCGTAAATAGTGTTGTAGCTGCAGGTCCTCACAAGGCTGAGTTCAATGCAGTATCACTGCCAAGTGGTGCCTACTTCTATAAGCTGCAGCAGGGCAATTCTGTAATGATTAAGAAGATGTTACTACTGAAATAATTTTTATTTAATATACCTTGCCAAAAAGACCGTCTGAATAAGACGGTCTTTTTTACAAGCAAGAGAATTTGTACCATAACTATGAGATGGGTGATCAATCCTTCTTGTATTGATTCACACCCTTTCTCTCTTCAGTGAATTTTCTCCTCTATGGATTTATTTCAAGATCTTTTAGTCGTTTAATAAATCGAAGATGGAATAATATTCCGGTGGAACTTTTCCTATCATCTGCTCAAGTTCAAATCGTGTAATCAAATAGCTAAAGACTGTCTGAAGTCTGTTCAGCCGGGCCTGTCTCAATGAAACATCGGCATCCTGTACTTCAAGCAGACTGCTTGTTCCTTCCTTATATCTGACAGTTGCAATCTGATAAGCTCTCTCAGCCAGTGAAACATTTTTATCCTGTGCCTCAACCACCGTCTGAACCCTTTTTAATTCATTTATATTTGATTTAACCTGGGCAGTCAGCTGATCTTTCAGCTGGGCTACCTGTTCTTCAGTCTGCTGATAACTTAATATTGACTGTTCAACCCTGTGAGATGTCTGCTGCCCTTTCCAGAGATTTATAGAAAAGTTCAATCCCACAGTTAAAGCCGAATAATTCTGGAAATTCAGATTATCTGAAGCACCGGCATAGGAATAATTCCCGAAGGCGGCAATATTCGGCCAGTATTCAGCACGATCCAGATCTATAAATGCATCATCTACCTGTGCTTTAAGACTTAAAGTCTGAAGACCCAGATTAGAATTGTGAACTTCATCTATAATGTCCTGCATTTCCGGAATCGGCATTGGCTGATAAGTAATAGCTCCATCAACTTCAATTTCATCTTCAGGATTTAATCCTAACAGAATTTTCAGACCATCTTTAGAATCCTTTAATCTATTCTCCATATTTAGCAGCGTCGGTCTTAAATTTTCAACCTGAACTTCGGCCTGAAGATTATCAAATTCGGATACTAATCCCTGATTGTAGAGGGCATTTACATTTTTATAATTCTCCTGTGAGTTTTCAAAGCTTGCTTTAGTAATCTCGTATACCTCTTTTGTGACTAAAACTCCGTAGAAAGCCTTTTCAACGGCTAATACTGTAGTAGAAATTGTGTTTTTCAGCTGGGATTTGGAGAGATCAAGGTAAATCTGTGAAGCACCTATTCCGCGAAATACAGCCGAGCTGAATAGGACCTGCGTCAGCTGCAGATTAGTTTCATAATTATTTGAAAGGACGAACGATTGCAGAGTATACCCGACAGGTTTAAATTTATTTTCATCCCGGGGGATAACACCTTCATCAAAAAGAATAGAATATGTGGCATTTCCCAATAGTGCTGCGAAATCCGGAAAGGGAGTCTTGGGTTTCTCAATGAAATGATTAAAACCAGCTGAGAAATCAACACTTGGCAGCGCATATCCAAAAGCTTCGTGAACTGCAGCCGAGGCTTTTTTTACATTCATCTCAGCTATTTTAACTTCACTGTTGTTTTTAAGTGCAGTTTTTATTGCTGCCTCCAGAGTATAGGTTTGCGATTGTGCACAAGTAAAACCTGCTGACAGAAATAATATAATTATTAGCAGAAATTTTAATATTGGTTTCATTTTTCTTCCAGTCTGATTTGAATTCTTTTTAATGGGAAAGATATAGAATTTCTCAAACTTAAGGCTAAACCTGTTCTCTCCGGATAGAAGAAATTTGGTAAGCATCTGAGATTCATTCATCTCCCCGGAATGCAGAATATTAATAATATCCTCTATTTATCCGGTTTCTTTTTTGGTGAGAAAATGAATAAAAAGTACACTCCAAACTTAGGGAATTAATGAAGTATTTGTAAATAAAATGGGGATTAAATGTCAGCAAAATTTGTATATGGTACAATTAGCTTTTGAACGGCTGATATGCCGGAATTATAATTTCCGGCATATCAAAATACTTTTATTTCAATCTGGTTGGTCCGGCTTTCTTTACTTCATCTGATGTTCCCTCAGCGAACAACTTGAAGTTCTCTATAAACCTGGCAGCCAGAGCATCATACTTTTTCCAGTATTCATCCTTGTTTCCCCAGCTTGAGGAAGGATCAAGAACATCTTCCGGAACATCGGGACAGCTTAAAGGGACCTCAAATCCGAACAGCTTATCTTTTCTGTATTTTACTTTATCGAGCTTCCCGTCAAGAGCGGCATTCAGAAGATTACGTGTATGACGAATGCTAATTCTTTTACCAACCCCGAATCTTCCGCCGACCCAGCCGGTATTTACCAGCCATACATTAGCATGGTGTTTCAGCATCCTCTGCTTCAGCATTTCGGAATATTCATAAGGATGACGAACCATAAAAGGAGCGCCAAAACAAGCACTGAAAGTAATCTGAGGTTCAATTCCCAGTCCTATCTCTGTACCTGCGATCTTTGATGTATAGCCGCTTATAAAATGATACTGAGCCTGTTCAGGATTTAACCTTGCAATCGGAGGAAGAACTCCCGAGGCATCGCAGGTCAGGAATATTATATTTTTAGGATGACTTCTTACAAAACCTTCTTCAACTACATTGGGAATGAATTCAAGAGGATAAGAGGCGCGGGTATTTTCTGTAATATGATCGTCATCCAGATCTATATTTCTTGATACGGGATCGAATACAACATTTTCAAGAATCGTCCCGAATCTTCTGGTTGTTGCATAAATCTCGGGTTCGTGTTCTGCTGAAAGTCTTATAACTTTAGCATAACATCCGCCTTCAAAATTAAATACACCCTGGCTGCTCCAGCCGTGTTCATCATCCCCAATTAATCCTCTTGTCGGATCAGCCGAAAGAGTGGTTTTTCCTGTCCCGCTTAAACCGAAGAATAATGCAACATCACCTTTTTTGCCTACGTTAGCTGAGCAATGCATCGGAAGAACATCCTCGAATGTCAAAAGGAAATTAAGAACAGTAAATATTGATTTCTTTATTTCTCCCCCGTAAAGCGAATTTGCAATCACAGCAGTTCTTTCAGCAAAGTTCAGAACTATTGCCGTTTCAGATCTCGTCCCGTCTATCGAAGGATCGGCATTAAATCCGGTTAAAGTAATAACAGTAAAATCCGGAATAAACTTTTTAAGCTCATCCCTGTCGTTTGTTGTAATAAACATATTCCTTGCAAATAAACTATGCCAGGCTTTATCAGTAATAATCCTTATCGGCATCCTGTAATCGGGATCAGCACCGGCGTAACAGTCCTGTACAAACAATTCCTCGCCCTGGCAGAAAGACTGTACTCTTCCCATCAACTGGTTAAACTTTTCAGAGCTGAAAGGACGGTTATAAACTCCCCACCAGATTTTATCGTTAGTTGATTGTTCCTGCACAACAAATTTATCTGCTGCAGCGCGTGCTGTATGCTTGCCTGTATTAACAACCAATGCACCATGTCTGGTAAGTTTAGCTTCATTACGGAAAACTATTTCTTCGTATAATGCTTCTTCGGGAAGATTCCAGAAAACCCTGTCGAGCCCTGTTAATCCCTGGTTTTTTAGCCTGAAATCAGAAGCAAGCTCCATCGCCTGCTTTGTTGCGGGGGTATTGAATTCGAGATATTTCATGACCAATCCCTCACTAATTTTCTGTCGCCAATATAAAGTTCATTAGGTGAATTAGGATCAAGTGCCCATTTCATTCTTTCAATTCCATCTGTTATATCTTTGATTGCACCGCAGTAGCTCAGTCGCAAATAACCCTCCATTCCGAACTCGGCACCGGGAACAGTTAATACCTGGACTTTATCAATGAGAAATTCTGAAAGCTTATTTGAACTTTTATCATAAACTGAGAAATCAGCAAAACAGTAAAAAGTGCCATCAGGCTTTGTTACTTTTACACCTTCAAATGATCTAAGAAGATCTATCATTACATTGCGGTTATTTTCGAGAGTCGTACGCAGACTTTCAACTCCTGATTGTATCCCATTTATTGCACCGACAGCCGCTTTCTGCAGAAGTACAGAAGGACCGGAAGTCTGATGTCCCTGTATATTCGACATTGCTTCAATCAGTTTTTTGTTCCCAACAGCCCACCCTATACGGAAGCCGGTCATTGCATATTGTTTTGACACACCGTTGATTACAATCAGTTTTGAATTCTCATCAAGCTTCTTTGCATACTTGTAGCAATTGATCGGTTTTCTTCCATCAAAGATCAACCGATGATAAATATCATCCATAATAAGGTAGAGGTCCTTCCTCTCGCAATAGTCAACTACATCGGCAATAAAATCTTCTGAATACATAGCGCCGGAAGGATTGTTGGGACTGTTAATTATTACGGCTTTTGTATATGAACCGACACGGTCTTCAATATCTTTCAGTCGGGGGTAGAAAGTTCCGTCTTCAGCGTAGGCAGCAACTCCTATTGCACCGACAAGCTTTGCCATATCCGGATAGCTTACCCAGTACGGAGCAGGGTAAATAACTTCTTCCTGCGGATTCAGGATTGCCTGCAGGGCAACCATTATTGCCTGTTTGGCTCCGCCGGATGCAATGACATTCTCAGGATTTACTTTTCTTCCATAAAACTCTTCAGTATACCTGATGATTGCCTGTTTTAGTGCAGGAATTCCATCAGCCGGGGCATATCTTACTTCCCCGGTATTAACATGTGCAACTGTTGCAAGTATTGCATCCATAGGCACTCTGCTTTTAGGTTCACCTCCGCCAAGGTGAATTACTGGGTCACCTTTTTCCTTCAAAATGGCAAATTTCTCATTCAGCTTTAAAGTCGGAGAGGCTTTAATAGATTTAGCAATTAAACTTAAACTCATATATAATCCCCATAGATTAACTATAGTTTTACAAAAAATATTTACTCATCAAAATTATCGGTAGTTGACCTGATAAGCAAGATAATATTATGTAATTTTGATAAATTCGAATTAAATCAATGAAGATAAAAAACATTTTTAATGATATTCCATCAAATATTAAGGAAGAAATTACTGAAAAAATAATTTCATCCGGGAATATCAGGATTGAAAGGATAATTTCGAAGGGTGATGCTTCTCCCGGAGATTTCTGGTATGACCAGGAGGATAATGAGTGGGTGATTGTTATTAAAGGAAATGCCAAACTCGAATTTTTCGGTGAAAATGAACTAATTGATTTAAGTGAGGGAGATTATTTTAACATCCCTTCACATAAAAAACACAGAGTCGAATGGACAGATCCTGAAAATGAAACAATCTGGCTCGCTGTGTTTTATTAGCGGAAGATTAACAGCAGATGTTTTATATTAGTGAGAGTTGGAAATGAGGCATATTGGAAGTACTTAATTATATTCAGTATTCAATCACTTAGGAATTGGTAAACCGTTAAAACGGTTATAAGCAGTATTTGGATATCATTAACCCCGGGATTAATCCCGGGGTTAACCTGTACATCCCCAACACTAACCGTTTCAACGGTTTATCCCAATGAAATAAAAATGGATAATAATAATCAACGCATTACTTGAAAGGATCCTCTATGTTCGATAAAAAGATTTATACGGACAGGCGAAATAAGCTTAAAAAACAACTTAAATCAGGACTAATTCTTTTCCCCGGCAATGAGGAACCGGCTATGAATTATACAGATAATACTTATGCATTCAGACAGGACAGCTCCTTTCTTTATTTTTTCGGAGTAGATCAGGCTGATTTGTTCGGTGTTATCGATATAGACAATGATGAAGACATCATTTACGGAAACGAATTTGATATCTATGATATTATCTGGATGGGACAACAGACTACTATCCGTAATAAGGCTGCAGGAGCAGGAATTAATAAAACAGAACCGATTAAAAATCTATCACTGAAAATAAACGATGCTGTAAGAAGAGGTGTGAATATTTATTACCTTCCGCAGTACCGGTATAAAATAATCAACTGGATGAGTGAACTTTTAGGAATTCAGCCTGGCGCAGTAAACAATTATACGTCCTCAAAACTTATAGAAGCAGTAGTAGCCCAACGCTCCAGGAAGATTAAAGAAGAGATAAGTGAAATGGAATATGCGCTCGATATTGCTTACGAGATGCATACAACTGCAATGAAGATGGCTAAACCCGGAATGATAGAACAGGAAATCGCAGGAGTAATTGAAGGAATTGCGTTATCAATGGGACCCGGAGTTTCTTTCCCCCCGATAGTTTCTATTCATGGGGAGATTCTGCATAATCATAGTCATACTAATAAAATGAAGAAGGGCGACCTGATGGTAAATGATTCAGGCGCGGAATCTTACCTGCATTATGCAAGCGATATAACAAGAACTTTCCCGGTTGACGGTATATTTACGAGTAAACAAAAGGAAGTATATGAGATTGTACTCAAAGCACAGCTTGATTCAATTAAAGCCATAAAACCGGGAAGGAAATTCAGGGACGTTCATCTGCTTGCTGCAAGAACAATCACCGCGGGCTTAAAAGAACTCGGACTAATGATGGGCGATGTTGATGAAGCCGTTAAAGCCGGGGCACATGCTATGTTTTTCCCCCATGGTCTGGGACATATGCTCGGGCTCGATGTTCACGATTTGGAGGGCCTCGGTGAGGATTATGTGGGCTATAATGAAAAAGTTAAAAGAAGCGAGCAGTTCGGACTGGCTTATGTACGTCTCGCAAAGGAGCTTGAACCCGGTTATGTAGTGACTGTTGAACCGGGAATATATTTTATGCCTGAGCTGATTGATTTCTGGAGAAGTGACAACAAGTTTCGTCAGTTTATTAACTATGATAAAGTGACTGCATATAAAGGATTCGGCGGAATAAGAATTGAAGACAATGTGCTTGTAACAAAAGACGGTCACAAAGTTCTGGGTAAGCAGGCAATTCCCAAAACCGTGGACGAAGTTGAAAAAATGTGCATAGCATAAGTCGTGGAATATTGGAGTAGTGGAGAAATGACTGGATTTATTCATCAATCCATTATTCCACCATTCCATTATTTTAAAATTTCATTAACTTAGGCAATATTTTTCCATTAATCAGGGAGAGAGATATGGAAAGCTGTTACAACCATCCTGGTAAGAAAGCATATTCAATTTGTCATAACTGCGACAGGAATTTTTGTGAAGATTGCCTTACTGCAGGGACAGAATTCTACTATTGTAATTCCCCTGAATGTCAACAAAAATTGGAAAAGGAAACCCGCTGGAAGAGAATAATATGTCCCAATTGCCTGAGTGTGCTGGAAATAAGCTGGAATGAATTAAAATCTTGGAAATTACGCTGCCCTGAATGTGATACTTTTATTATCCTGGTGGACAGCAAATCAGAAACAGCTGAGGATAAAAACTATATACAATTGCTATCATCTTTAAACCAGGGGGATATTGCTATAATTAAATCTATGCTGGATAATGCCGGAATTGATTACTACGTGACTGGAGAGAATACTTTGGGTGTGCTCCCTTTAGTGGAGCCTGCAGTATTTTATGTGAATGAAAAAGATTTTGAACTGTCAAAATATATACTGAAGGATTTTGAGCTTGACCTGTTTGGTTTTTCTGCGAATAATGATAAAGAAAATGATTTATAAAGTCTGTCCCGAATATTATGAATTATCAGAAGCAAAACTTCGTTAATAGTTCTGTTAAGATCCTGTTCACTTTTTAAATAATCTATATAGAGCAAGAAGTATGATGGCGCCAATTGTCGCTCCGATAAATCCTGCAGCTTCACCTTCCTGATAAATTCCGATAAATTTTCCCAGATACGTAAATAAAATTGAGCCGGCAATACCAATTAGTATTGTAATAATAATTCCACCCGGATCTTTACCCGGCATGATAAATTTTGCGAGTGCGCCGGATAAAAAACCAATAATGATTGTCCATATTATTGTCATATTATACCTCTATGATGAATAACGCTTAACTCTAAATCTCTTTATTAAAATTTTTACTGCCCACACAAGCAGCAATATAACAACAATTGCCGCGGCCACAGGAATGAAAACAGCAATTACCGTTATGAGTACCGAACTTCCCAATTCGACAGACGATAGTACAGGATTGCCTAATCCGGCAGTTGTTGTAGTTGATGTTATTCTTGCTATTCCGGTTAACACCTGAACCGCAGCCGCAATACCGCCTCCCGCAATGATAGCCAGAGTCCACTTAAGCAGGGGGGACATTCCCGTAATAACCGACGCCATCAAAATAATACCGGCGATTACTGCAGCAGGTGAGGCAATACTATCGAGAATATTATCTACCCACAGGATATAATAACCTGCTATTTCAAAAACTGTTGCAACACTGAAGGTGATCAATGCAGGTACTGTTCCAATCCATCTAAAGGAATCTGCCAGCGTTAAATTTCCGGATATTGATGCAATGCTTATAATAAGAAAAGGTATAAAAATCCTGAAACCGCTCGCTGCACTTAGGCCGATTCCCATTAAGATAGTAAGTACTATTTCAATGTTCATTTTTTGTTTTAAGAATATGACACACTTACGCCCGGTATCAAACCCATTTTAATACTTATGCTTCTTAATTTAAACTCACCCATCTTAATCGTATCGGAATAATCACTTGCTCTGAAAAGACTTTTCAACAGCAGAGTTGCAATTTTACTATCCTGAACTTTATTAAAGATATTCTCTCTTTCAGAAGAAGGAATTTCATTCAGACATTTAAAGGTAATACTCATATCCGGCGGCAAAGCTATACTTGCATTAATACTGGTTATCTCGTAACCTGCTTCTTTGAAGAGACTGGTGTAATTGCTTAATGTTTCCAGCATTGCTTTAAATTTTTCAGTTGTGCCGTCTTTGAATTCTTCGATGATTTCTTTTTTTTCATCATCCCATAAATTTTCTTTCAGATCGGCAGCCTTATCCTTAATTGCCGACGCTGCTGCTTTTGCTTTGCTTAAAAAACTTTCATCCATAATAATATCCTTTTAGGATTAATAAAAAAGAACACAGAAAATACCGCCAGCACTGCACGTATTATAAATAAAATCTCCGCTAAGAGTAATTATTTTAAATAAAGTATCAGGGAAATTACATTACTTTATTTTCTGCTTCGTGAGAGTCTCGGAATGTGTTTCGGCGTTGTAATTAAAGGTAAACTCTAAAACTCCCGCTCTCCCGGAGTTGAGAGAAATAACCTTTTCTAATTAGCAATTTATTTCTTTTAAAGTCAAAATAACCGTTTTATATTCAGCCGGGAGATTATTAAGTCATCAGTAAGATCTGTGCCCTCAGAGCAGAACTCGTAGAAGTTCAATTAATTCTTAATTAAAGAGCACGTAACTATTATCACAAAAAAGAAACAAAATCCGTAAATATTTTAGATATAACAGGTTTTCGATATTTGTCATATCTGTAAGTTTATTCCTATTTTTGAAGATATTAACTATGCAACTTTTTAATGGTGAGAATTTATGAAAAACCTTATAATTATTTCTTCTTTGTTTATTATTCTTCTGTTTGCAGGGTGTTTAAAAGAAACGAGTCAGCCATCACCAGCAGGAAAAGCTATGGATTCACTTAAGACAATGATAGCACAATTTGTTCCTACCGAAATCACGTATGATTCAACTTTGCTGGATGCTAGAGAGAAAGTTGTAATCGAAAAACTTTACCAGGCCTCCCGTCTGATCGACAACATCTTTATGAAGCAGGTATTTGATAAAAACACTGAGATAAAAAATCAGCTTTTGGATGGAAAGTCGGAAGAAGACAGCCTGAAGCTCATCTATTTCAATATTAATTTCGGGCCCTTTGACCGGTTGAATCATGATGCAGCTTTTATAGATAGTTATAAAAAGCCTCTCGGTGCTAACTTTTATCCCCCTGATATGACTAAAGATAAATTTGAGAACTGGATAAAAAATCATCCTGGCGATGAAAAAAGTTTTACTTCGGAGTTTACTGTAATAAGAGGAGAAGGCGACTCTCTCAAAGCGATTCCATACAGCGAATTTTATCAGCCTGAACTGAGCGAAGCGGCAAAGCTTTTAAGAGAAGCCGCAGAATATACCGATAACCCGTCCCTTAAAAAATATCTCACCTTAAGAGCCAAAGCTTTTGAAACCAATGATTATTTCGAAAGCGATATGGCATGGATGGATTTGAAGAATAATGATATCGAAGTAGTTATCGGTCCTTATGAAGTCTACGAGGATGCACTTTTCAATTACAAGGCTTCATTTGAGAGTTTTATTACTATTAAAGATCCTGTCGAAAGCGCCAAACTTGCTAAGTTCGGCAGCTATCTGAAAGATATTGAAAATCATCTGCCTATTGATAGTAAATATAAGAATACAGAACGCGGTTCTGAATCTCCTATAGTGGTTGCAAATGAAGTCTATTGTACCGGGAATGCAAAATCGGGAGTTCAGACTCTGGCTTTTAACTTACCGAATGACGAAAGAGTAAGAGAAGCCAAAGGTTCAAAGAAAGTAATGCTGAAGAACGTACACGAAGCTAAGTTTGAAAAACTACTAAAACCGATAGCTGAAATTGTACTTGATAAAGATCAGCTTCAGTATGTGACATTCAACGGATTTTTTAATCATACTTTAATGCACGAGATGTCGCACGGTGTTGGTCCCGGAAACATTACAATAAACGGAAGGAAAACAGCAGTCAATAAGGAACTGAAAGAGACTTATTCAACTCTGGAGGAATGCAAAGCTGATATCCTGGGGATGTATAATAATATCTTTATGATTGATAAAAAGATCTACCCGAAAGAATTCGCCGCAGAGACCTATGTTACTTTCCTCGCCGGTATTTTCAGATCGGTAAGGTTCGGAATAAATGAAGCACACGGCGGAGGAAATGCAATTATTTATAATTACCTTCTGGAAAAAGGCGGATATGAATATAATCCCGATACCAGGAAAGTCAGGGTTAATTTTGATAAAATTTATCCTGCGCTGAAGGATCTGGCAAATAAAGTGCTTATGATTCAGGCAACAGGTGATTATGAAGGAGCGAAGCAATTCATTGCAAAATATGCGGTGACTTCCCCTTCTATGGATACATTAAGATCAGGACTGACAAAGCTTCCGGTTGATATCAGACCGATTTTCCGGATAGAAGAAGCACACGGAAAATAAACTAACCGAATCTTTTACTGCAGGGAGTCATTCAATTAAAGAATGACTCCTTTTTATTTTTCCAGCTCATCAATTACTTCAATGCTTCCTTTCACAGGTAGTTCAATAGTATATGTCTTCCCGGCTTTATTCGTCAGCTTGATATCACGAAGCCATGGGTTATACAATTTCAGTATTTTGTAATTAATTCCTTTCCCAATAGCAAAATCTGCAAGATCATTTACTGAATCACTGATAGTAATTTCATATGTGGGCATCGGCGGATATAATTCATCTTTATCAATAGCGAACCCGTAATTCTCCGGGTACTGTATAATTGTTTTCATAGCAATTATCCGGGCTATATATCTCGAGGTTTCATCACTTAAAACAAGGTTGTAATAATTATTGGTTTTCTGCCTTGCCATTTGTTTTTCTACCCCATTGGTTCCCATATTAAAAGAAGCGGCAGCCATTGTCCAGTTTCCGAATTCATCGTGTGCCTCTTTAATGTAAAGACAGGCAGCTTCAGTTGATTTCTTCACATCATACCTCTGGTCGACTTCATCATTTATTTCAAGGCCGTACTTCTTTCCTGCAGCATCCATAAACTGCCAGAAGCCGACTGCCCCTGCAGAAGAGATGACATTTGATAAGCCGCTTTCTATTACCGAAACATATTTAAAATCATCAGGAATACCATGTGCTTTCAGAATAGGTTCAATAACAGGAAAATACCTGTGAGCTTTTTTTAAAGCAATTATAGTAAATGAGTGATAATAAGTATTGACAATAAACTCACGGTCCATTCTTTCTCTGACTTCAAAGTTTTCAAGGGGAACCTTTTCTCCGGCAAAATCAAGATGTTCAGGAATGGGGGGTGAGATTATCTTGTATTCCTGCGGAAATTTATCATCAGCCGGGTGATTTACGGGAGCAGAATTTGATCCTTTAATACCGGGGAATAACAGCAAAAGGGGAATGGCGGTAATAAATCCAAGAAGAAATATATATAACTTCGGCGGATTAATCTTTTTCATAATGTAACATATTTTATTATTAAAAATTGATTGAAGAAAATATAATTAAATATCTTACTTTGTAAATGCCAACCGGAGCACTGAGCCAGGATAATTTAAAAATAAAAAACCCCTCAGTCCGTCAACCGGATGAGGGGTTCAAATTATAACCAAAGGAGACTTATTGACCTAAGTAAGCCTTTAAAGAGCTGCTTCTGGATGCATATCTTAAACTTCTTAAGGCTTTTTCTTTAATCTGTCTTACTCTCTCGCGGGTAAGATTAAAGCGTTCGCCTATCTCTTCAAGGGTAGCTGCATGCTCGCTGTTTATCCCGAAGTATAATTTTATTACTTCGGCTTCTCTCTCATTGAGAGTTGAGAGCACATTTTCAACTTCCTGCTTAAGAGATTCTTTCATTAAAATGCCGTCGGGTGAAGGTTGCTGATCATTAACAAGAATATCTCCAAGACTGTTCTTGTTGTCATCGCCTTCTTTTAACGGTGCATCCATAGAAACGTGGCGGCCGTAAAGCTGCATTGTATCGGCAACTTCATCAACATTCATATCAAGAACCTGTGCAAGCTCCTCGGTAGTAGGTTTTCTTTCATACTCCTGCTCGAGGTCTCTGTAAGCTTTGCTCAGCTTCCCAAGAGAACCAACACGGTTAAGAGGAAGCCTTACAATTCTTGACTGCTCGGCAATTGCCTGCATAATCGATTGCCTTATCCACCAAACTGCATAAGAGATAAATTTAAATCCCCTGGTCTCATCAAATCTTTGCGCGGCTTTAATTAATCCTAAATTTCCTTCATTTATCAGATCGCCAAGGGATAATCCCTGATTCTGGAATTGTTTTGCAACACTAACTACGAATCTAAGGTTTGCTTTAGTCAACGCTTCAAGTGCCTGTTTATCACCTTTCTTAATCCTGATCGCAAGTTCAATTTCCTGGTCAGGTGTAAGCAAGTCAACTTTTCCAATTTCCTGCAGATACTGGTCAAGTGATTTACTTTCCCTGTTAGTGAATTGCTTGGTTATCTTCAATTAATCAACTCCTAATAATTTGGTTTATGGATTATTACATTAGATATAAGAACAATAAATTCGGTTCAGAAATTCCGCCGAAATAAAGCTAATAAATATAAGTAATTTTCCTGCAAAAATTAAGTTAAAAATTCAGACTTTTATAAGGTTCCTGTTTATAGACGACTTTATAGAGTAAAAAGTTTCAATAAAAGTGACTTAAATCATCCGGGAGATAAATAATTGCCCTTTTTTCCATTGCCCTCCAATATTGTTTACCTGATATTAAGCATTTAATCGAAAAAACTCAACTGCCCTGTTTTTACAATAGAATCGAAAGATTCTCCCATCAAACTTAAAACCGAATCAGCTATCGGCCTGATCTGTTTATCAATATAATGCTGGTAATCAATATCGTTATGCTTTAGTTCAACCGGCACTGGTCCCCTCTTCGTTATCACATAATAAATCGTACCGCTGCTCTGATCAATTAATTTTGCAGCCCGGACATGCTGGGGAATACTTTTAGTATAATCCTCCACATCCTTTCTCAGTCTTTTTCGATAGACAAGTTTATCATCGAATTCACCGGAGCTTACTTTTTTCACAACTTCCCTGATCCAGTCTTTAATTTCCTTCTCATAAAATATCCGTTCATAAAGTTCAACCTGGAATTCCTTTGCAAGCCTTGTCCAGTCGCTCCTGACAAACTCAAGACCAACGAATTCAAGCTTCTCATCGTCCTCGTTTTTAAGTAATCCGGCATATCTCTTTTTAGCTCCAGATTCGCCGCCCCTCGCAGGGGTGATAATAAACTTCCTGTAATACTTTTCATATTGTATTTCAAGAAATGATTCTACCTCATATTCTTCTCTCAGCCTTTTTTTCCAGTACTGGTTTAGATCCTGAACTAATTTCCCGCCATCCTCTGCTGAATAATTTTTTATATTATCAGGCAGCTTGACAAAAAGAGAATCGGTATCCCCATAGACAACTTTATATCCTTTTTGTTCAAGGTACTCCCTGCTTCTGAGCAGGAGCCACTGCCCGGTTCCGGTAATAGCAGATGGAAGATCAGGATGATAAAACCGGCAGCCGTATGAACCCATTACGCCGTAAAAACTGTTCATCAATATTTTAATCGCCTGTGAAAGCTGCTTGTCCTTTTTCTTTTTTGCCCTGGTTCTCTGATCGAGTAACTTATCAATAAATCCCGGAAGGAAATGCTCTGTTGCGGAAAATTTATACCCGGCAGGAGTTCTTAATGTATTTGCAGAGGAGAGAAGTCTCGATAAAGGATCAATTTTAAAAGTCTGTATTATTGAAGGATACAGACTCCTGAAATCAAGCACAATCACATTATCGTATAAACCGGGATTCGGATCGAATACATATCCGCCGGCAGCATGCTCTGATGATTCGATGTCCTTAACATTCGGGGCGACATATCCCCTCCTGTGAAGCCTTGGAAGGAAAAAATGATCAAATGCCGCAGTCATCATTCCCAGCTGATCCATTAACAAGCCCGAAAGCTGTGAGCGCCGGATTGACAATTCTATTAATCCTGACTTCTTAAAAATTTCTGTCACCAGAACCGCATCCTGCAGATTATATTCTGCCAGTCTCTTTTTGTCCTCTGCATATAACCTTTCGATTTCAGCGACTTTATTCTCGTCCGGTGTAATGGTTTTCCCCTCACGCAGTAATTCCTGTGCTACAGTTTCAAGCTTATAATCTTCAAAAGTAAAAAATGAAGAGCGCAGAGACTGGGGTCCGTCTATAACCACTCTTCCATAAACGGACGCGAAATAACCGCCGCCTTTCCGACTGCGCAGCGATACCCTTCCGTTTCCCCTTGCTATATCAAAAGGGATATAAAGTTCATTGCACTTTGATTCGAGAAACATCAGATCAAACCCGATTACATGCCAGCCGATAATTACATCGGGATCTTTCTCCTTAAACCAGGATAAGAATGACTGGAGCAATTCCTTTTCAGTCGGGAGAAAACTGATCAGCTCATCATCGCTGCCTTCACCCGCGATAAATACTTTTTTTTCTGCATTCGCCCCGCCCGTCAGATTAACCGCTATTGAATACAGTAAACGGTTTCCTGATCCGGTTTCTATATCTATTGAAGCTACTTTAAGATGGGGAGTAAATTCGCAGGCTTCAATTTCGGGATTTGTATACCGTATAAGCTTTCCTTCAGATACCGGTGTCCCCGTAATTTTAATTTGTGCATTAAGAAAACGTTCCATCAGGTATCTTCTTACAGGATCGACATCCGCCTCGTAATTTCTGATCCCGTTTTTATCAAGCTCTTCTGCAGTCGTTTTCAGATCCCGTTCACTGCTAAAGTATACAGCATCTACGTCCTCCCCATCAAAATTTTTAAGTTTTACGGGTTTTCTTCTGTTAACCACCCGAAGCCCTGTTTCTATGTCTGTCCTTTTAATAAAAAAGACGGGTTTGACATTTGATATTATGACTTCTACAGGTGCTGAATCTCCAGTCACACCGATGAATTTAAGAACATTTCTCCCGTTAATGTCCTGCCATTCACCTGTTAATATGAAAGCTTTAACCGTAGTCAATAATAATTTTCTATTAAAGTTGTCAATGCCTCTGCAAAAATTTCACTATTTTTCAGGGTATTCAATTCATTTATTTTTCTGAACTATTTTAATTACTTAAGAAAAATTAAGGATAAAAATGAAGATATATCTCTTTTTTATGATGTTCGGTCTGTTTTCCGTTTTAATTATGGCACAGGTTGACGATACTGTAACAACAAACTCAGGGTTAAAATATATAGTTCTTGAAAAAGGGAACGGAATCCAGGCCGAATCAGGAAAAGAAGCTACGGTTCATTATACAGGTTATTTAACAGATGGAAAAGTATTTGACACCTCCCTCAGGCAAAATCAACCTTTATCTTTTACCATAGGCGATGGTAAAGTAATAAAAGGATGGGAAGAAGGAGTAGCATTAATGCGAATCGGAGATAAATTCAGATTTATAATTCCGCCGCAGCTTGGTTATGGCGAAACAGGTGCAGGAAATGTTATCCCGCCGGATGCAACTCTCATTTTTGATATTCAGCTGCTTGAAGTTTCAGTGCCCAAACTTGCTCTGGGTGATACATTGCTTGTTACAATTTTTGAGAGTGGAATTGATTCAGCAATAAGCCGGTATCATTATTTGAAGAATACAATGCCTGATCAGTACGACTTCAGGGAAGCTCAGCTGAATATGCTGGGATATATTCTTCTCAGAAACCAGATGATAAAGGAAGCCATCGAAATCTTTAAACTTAATTCGGAAGCTTATCCTGAATCGGCAAATGTTTATGACAGCCTTGGAGAAGGATGTATTGCAAACGGTAATGTACAGCTGGCAATAGAGAATTATCAGAAATCCCTTAAGCTAAATCCCGATAATGAAAATGCAAAAGAAATGCTTAAAAAGCTTGAAGGTAAATAACTGATGAGAAAGCCTCTCTTCAAAACAATTACTATTCTGATAGCGGTAATTTTCATCCCGATGCTTTTCTTTACCGTTTATGAAATCAGCACACTTAACAGCAGTGAACAGGTTCTTGACCAGATTTATGGAAATCAGCTGGATGCAATTTTATTTTCAGTAAACCAGTATTCCGAGGATATAGTAAGCAGCTGGAGAAATAAAATTAATAATTCAATCTCAGGTAATGATTATAAGCTAATAAACGCTTTTTTAAAAGTTTATAATCCGGTAAGTTATGTGTTTATCGCCGACAGTCTGAACGGGAATAACCTGAGAATTTTTTCTAAACAATTTAATCCTGAAGAAGAAAAACTATCTGCATCTGAGATTTTACGGTCAAAAGCCGGTATCATAGAGAGGCTTTATTCTTATAAGAAAAGCGGTTATTTAAAATTAGAACCCGTCGACTTCTCCTCCGATTACTGTGTGGTGCTTTTTCTTCTTGATAACAATTCGCTCTGCGGAGTGGTTTTCACTCCTGTAACTTTTTGCAGACAGCTCCTTGATTCAAAATTGAGAAGTATAGCAGGCGACGAATTTATTCTTGCAGTTTATGAACCATCCGGAAATAATATTGTAATATCAACCGATCAGATTAATCCCGGAGATATACGGCAGACAAAATCTTTATGGCTTCTTCCCCGGTATAATCTCGGTATAACCTTAAAAGGTAAAACTATTGATGACCTTGTAAAGGCAAGAACAACACAAAATCTTATACTTATTGCCGGGATAACAGTGCTTATAATAATAGGGATCTGGCTTGTTTTCAGGAATATTAAAAAGGAAATCCAGCTTGCACAGATAAAATCGGATTTTGTGTCCAATGTCTCCCACGAACTCAGAACACCTCTTTCGCTTATCAGTATGTTTGCAGAAACCCTTCAGATGGGAAGGGTGAAAACTGAAGAGAAGAAAAATGAATATTATTCAATTATTCATTCCGAAACGAGCAGGTTAAGCAGCATAGTTAATAAGGTGCTTAATTTTTCAAGGATGGAAGCAGGAAAAAGAACCTTCCATTTTGAATTAACGGATTTGAACCAGGCAGCTCAAAATGTTTTTAATACTTACAGTTTTCATCTGCAGAATAACCATTTTGAATTTGAATTCATACGCGACGAAAGTATCCCTCCCGGCAACCTGGATCCAGATGCAGTTTCGGAAGCAATCATAAATCTTATAGATAATGCGGTTAAATACAGCCTGGAAAATAAAGTAGTTATTTTGAGAACAGGTAAAGAAAATCATCATATTTTCATTGAAGTCGAAGATAAGGGAATTGGAATAGCAGAATCAGATCAGAAAAAGATTTTCGAGAAATTCTATCGTGTTTCAACAGGTCACATTCACAATACAAAAGGAACCGGACTTGGACTCTCTCTTGTACGGCAGATAGTTGATGCACATAAAGGCAAAATCACTCTATCAAGCGCCCCCGGTAAAGGAAGCCGGTTCAGAATTCTGTTCCCGGTTTAATAATTATTTTAACAGGTGCTCTTTCCCAACGAATAATTTCTGAAAGAGATTATTCTGCTTACCGTCAAAATACGCGCCTTCATTTTCCGTTGATGTGATGATGGTTCCCGTTGTATCCCCGAAAGCAGAAAGTACAATCCCTCCCAGGGAAGTTGATTCTATCGTTAATGTATATCTTGCATGTTCCAGTTCAGCATTGGAAGGATTATTGATAAATGATGTACTGCTAAGGTGTGAAAGTGTTCTCAGGTAATTTGCCATTTTTGCCGAATCAGTTTTGCTGCCATTAACTGTCCATTGATTTTCATTTTTTACAAGTTCAAATGAGCTGTCGGGATAAGTAAATGTAAGCTTTTTCCAGTTTACCGGATCATCATTAACAAGCGTATTATTTCTGAAATAATCCGGTTTCTGGTTTAAGGCCATATCAAGAAATCCCTCTGTCTCGTATACTTCATCCTCGCCGTTTAATCTTACAAATGTATTCATTTGTCTCGGCTGCTGAAAAGAGAATTTCCCCACAATTAAATCAAGTGTATTATCATTTCCCTCGAATACTTTCACACGCGTTCCCGCTGTATCTACCTTAAACTCAGCCCATTTGGATTTGTCCTGTGCTGCAACTCTGGTCGGCTTAACCTGGACCAGCATATCCAGCAGCGACTTAATTTTATTTTCCGGAACATTTGCTGTCATGTTATTATCCAGCTTTACCTTCCAGTTCTTACCCTCTTTGAATAATCTTAGTTCCCGGTGATTCGTTGCCCTTGGATAAATTGAAATCGCTGTTACTTTCAAAGTATCGATGCTGACAATATCAGTTTTAAATGTTCTCTCGCCCTTGTTTGATTCGATTATTATATAAATTGCAGCAATAATAATGAGTGCCACGAAAACAATTAACAGGCTCTTATTCGAAACTTTATTAAACATAATTTTCACTCATCCATTTATTCCGTTTACTTTTCCTGATCCTGTAGCGAATCACACCGTAAATTATTATCAGGAAAATAGGAAGCAGAAAGTTTAAATATTTAACGAGCGTTTTTGTGCCTTCTTCAATATCGGGATCAAGGGGACGTGAAGTAACGCCTTTGGTTCTCAGAGTAATCAATCCGGTATCGTCAGATAACCAGTCGATCGCATTTGACATAAGGTTGACATTCTCATCCTGAAGTTTCTGCTGGTTTTGTCCCTCCCCGTTTACGGCGAAGTCACCATCTCCGAATACAACCATCTTTGTCTTTGCACCGTTGATATTTCCGCTCAGAGCAACTGCTACCGGCAGAGATGATCTGGAGAAATCCGCTCTTGTCCAGTTCTTCATTACATCAAAATAAACCGGCGGTTTCTCTAACCCGGTTTTATCGGAAGTATAAGCAAGATTCACATAATGAAGGGAGGTATCAGCCGGGTTAACGATTACAGGACTTGCAAAAGGCATCATCACCTGCTCAATACCCGTAGTAATAGGATGCTTATCAAACTTTGCAATTATCGGAAGATATGGAAACTTAACGGGGGTGTTCATGACAAACATTCCCTGACTTTGCCTTACCATTACATTTCCACTGTTAACGTCTATAATAAAATCATCGTCAACTTTAATTCCTTTTTTATTCAGCCAGTCGGAGAGCCCGGTACTCACGATTTTTCCCGAAGCAGTTGAAAGATCACCCTCAACCTGGTTTACTGCAGCAAGTATCCTTCCGCCTTTTGAAAGGAATACATCAAGCTTGCTTAAAGTTGAAGGCGGCATTGTATCTTTTGGGGCAATTATAACGAGTGTTTTAAGATTTTCGGGGAGATCAGTTGTATCATTTACCGTAACCGGCCTTACATCATACATTATCGACAGCTGCTGTACCAGCTGGGGTATTCCCTGCAAAGTCGGCTCACCGTTACCCTGTAAAAATCCAACCTGCGTTTTTTCCTTTAAGGTCATCTTTTTAATATTGGAGGAAAGGTCATATTCTATTGCCGTTCCCGGCTGAATCAAAGGAATTACTTCTTTCTTCTCACCATACTGAAGAACCGCTCCAAGGTATGCTTTCTGCTGCTTCATCTGGTCACGCTCGCGTACATTTATAACAACGGGTCTTATTCCATTCTGCTGGGCTTCCATTTCCTTCTGCTGGTCTTCGCTGGGATTTATAAACTGGTAAGCAATTCTTCCGCCTGATACACTGTTGAATTCAGTAAGTATATCTTTAAAGTCACTTTTAACTTTTGCCACATCGGGAGGAAGATTCTCCGAAAAATAAGCAGTAACAGTTACCGGTTCATCAAGCGATCTGAGAATATTTTTTGTGGCATCACTTAAGGTATACTGCCCGCCTTCAGTAAAATCCAGCCTGAGAAAAAATTTATTTGCGAGAAAATTTAATACAATTAAGATTCCCGCCAGCAGAAGCAGTGATGTGATTATTTTTTTCTTGGTTACCATAGTTAATCAACAATATTTCTTTTTGATAAAGCTGTTTCGGCAAGTACCAGGCCTAAAAATGTAATACTCAGGAAGTAGATTATATCCCGCGAATCGATAACACCTCTTGAAACTGATTCGAAGTGATTATTAATTGTAAGATAATCCAGTATCTCCCCGATTGTTCCCGTAAAATCTCCCGCCAGGACCTGGAAGATTATCAGGAAGAACACGCCGATCAAAAGTGCCAGCAGGAAAGCGACTATCTGGTTGTTTGAAATGCTGCTGGCGAATAATCCGATGCTTATGTATGCCATACTCATTAAAATCAATCCGAGATATCCGCACCATACCGCGCCATGATCCACAGGACCCAATGACCAGATACTGATGTAGTAAGGAATCGTCAATGCAAGGGCGATAATTATAAGTAACAGGCAGGCCAGAAACTTTCCTACGATTATCTCCCAGACGCTTACAGATTTTGTGAGCAAGAGCTCGATTGTTCCTGATTTATTCTCCTCTGCAATCATCCTCATAGTCAGTGCAGGAGTGAAAAAGAAGAGTGTCCAGTACGCAACCGAGAAAAAAGGCTGCAGTGTTGCCTGTCCTATAAAAAATATATCCGAGCCGAAAAGCCAGGTGAAGAATCCGCTCAGCCCCAGAAATACAATAATAAGAATATATGCAGTGAGGGAATCAAAAAAAGTTCTCAGCTCTTTTGCTGCTATTGTCCAGATTTTTGCCATTTTATTCTATTGTTAAATCCCTGAAAATATCTTCGAGTTTAGTCTCTATGGGGGTCATTTCAGTAAGAATCCAGTTTTTCTGAACACACAACTGAAAGATTTGTCTGCGTGATGATTTACCCTCTTTACTCTGTATAATGAAACTGCCGGGTTCGTCAGCCACAGGATCAACCAATCCTACCGATTCGAGGTTCTGAAGAGAAGAGATCAGCTGGTCTCTGTTTGCAGCATCGGCAATCTGCACCTTCAGGACTTCCTCTCCCTGAGCCTGTTTGCGGAGCGTGTCGGGAGTTCCGTCTGCCACAATTTTTCCTTTGTTGATTATAAGGATTCTGTCGCATGTTGCTTCAACTTCGGGGAGAATGTGTGTGCTGAGAACAACCGTTTTCGCTCTCCCAAGCTCGCGGATAAGTTTTCTTATCTCGATTATCTGGTTAGGGTCAAGACCGCTGGTCGGCTCATCGAGAATCAGAACTTCAGGATCGTGAATCATAGCCTGTGCAAGTCCCACTCTCTGCCTGTAGCCTTTTGAAAGTTCCCCTATTTTTTTATGTTTTTCTTCATTTAACCCGGTGAGATGTACCATCTCAACAATGCGGCTCTTTATTTTACTCTTATCAACTCCCTGCAGCTCCGCCACAAAATTAAGGTATTCAAGCACGGGCATTTCATAATAAAGAGGGTTGTTTTCGGGCAGATAACCTATCTGTTTTTTAATTTCTTCCTGGTTATCGTGAATAGAAAAATTACCGACTTTTACATCACCACCTGATGGCGCCATAAAGCAGGTAATAATTTTCATCGTGGTCGTTTTGCCCGCCCCGTTAGGTCCGAGGAAACCAAGGATTTCTCCCGGCTTTACATCGAAGGAAATTGAATCTATTGCTTTCTGAGAACCGTATTGTTTGGTTAAATTCTCAACCGTAATATTCATACATATCCAGAATTAGTGGATGAAAATTTATACCTGGTAAATTGTTTTTGACGGGTGCTAATTTAAAAAGTTCCGCGTTAAATAAAAAAGCCAAAAATAATTTTTGTTATATACGCATTGGACTATAAATAAGGTAACCATGAGGGGATAGAAAAAAGGTCGTTGGGTCATAATATAGGTAACCCAAAATTTTGAAGGTTATCTATGAGCAATTCAGCAAAGAAAGAGTATCTGATTGAGATCAGGAAACGATATTTTCTGGCAACAAAAACAGAAAAATCACTGATACTTGATGAACTTTGTACAGTTTGTAATTTTAACAGAAAATATGCCATCAGGCTTCTTTCTAAAAAACCAGGTGAACGTAACAGGAAAAAAGGAAGGCCCAGGAAATATTACAGTGAAGCTATCATAGAGTTCTTAAAAGATCTTTGGGTGCTAACCAACCTGGCCTGTGCAGAAAGATTAAAAGCAGCTATACCCTTATGGCTGCCATATTACCAGTTTCACAGAAGAAATGATCTAAGTGAAAAGGATGTAAAGCTTCTAAGAGAAATCTCTCCAAGCACAATTAAGCGATTGCTCAGAAAACTCAGATCAAAGTATAAGAAATTTGGACTTTCGACCACCAAACCGGGTTCTTTGCTGAAGAAACAAGTCCCTATTAAACTGAACCAATGGGATCAGTCAAAGCCAGGCTTTATTGAAGCTGATACTGTTGCACATTGCGGCTCTTCTGTCTCAGGACAATTTGTCTACACCCTTAACATAGTCGATATTGCAACAGGGTGGACAGAGCAGAGAGCCATCTGGGGCAAGGGCAGAGCCGGGGTCTTTGATGCTCTTCAGAATATCAGAAAGGTACTTCCTTTCAAGGTTCTTGGCTTTGACTGTGACAACGGTGGAGAGCTGCTTAATTATATGCTGCTGGAATATTTTACAAATAAGAAAAATCCTGTTCAGTATACACGTTCAAGAGAGTATAAGAAAAATGATAACGCACATATCGAAGAGAAAAACTGGACTCACGTCAGGCAGTTTATTGGTTACCAGAGATTTGATAAAATTAAAACCGTAGATATGCTTAATGACCTTTACCAAGGCGAATGGAGATATTACCTGAACTTCTTTATCCCTTCTTTCAAACTGATTGAAAAGAAAAGAGATGGGGCTAAGATCATCAAAAAGTTCTCTTCCCCACTGACTCCTTTTCAGAGATTATTGGCTTCCGATCATATCAAAGCCACAAGTAAAAAAGAACTTACTAAAATCTTTAGCTCGCTTGATCCTTTTGTTCTTCAGAAGAAAATGAAAAATAAAATTATAAATATCCTTAAACTTTATTAAGATTTTCTCAGAAGCTAAGCTACGTTCGGCTACGCCTCTCTTCGCTTAGCTTCAAGTTTTACTTAATCATTCACACTTCCCATTTTTGACTTAATATTTTATTTTTTTTACCCCCTGGTAACCTGTTTATTATTATGTTTTTTTATTATTCTTCGGTTACCTTTTATTATGACCCAACACGATATAATAATGCTTCCCGGGATTGCATACCATTTTTTAGGGATATATTATGCCGGATTTCCTGAATCCGCAATTACGGATTGATTTTCCCCCCACAGTAATCAGTCTTTGGTTCTGGCGGATCAGTCTCCGTCTGAAATTTTTAACTTTTTATCTGCGCACCTGTCTGCGCCAGACAGTTTCGCGGCTCTTTGTTATTCACTTTTATTTTTTTTCTTTAATCTTTTATCTTTTTTTGTTTCGCTGCTCTGCAGCTCTGTTTTTTTTATTGATTTATTTTATCTGCTAAGGTCTCTGCCTAGCTGCGGCAGAAAACCCAATACTACCTGAACACCAATTCTCCTATATTCCGTTTTTGTAAACCCTGCCTTGTAGGTAGGTAAACTCTACGAAGATTGGGGGATTGTTTTTCTACAATAATTTAATCTCAACGTGGTTTCTCAGCTTGACACATTAAACACCGGATATTGTTACTGCTTTAAGCCGCAGAGCGGCGACACATAAAGTTTATCGTCTTAAAGTCAGGTATTAACCTTAACATTCTCCTATATCCGGTTTTTGTAAATCCCCGCCCCCTGCCGGCCCGCTCCGACCTGTCGGAGACGAGGCGAGCACGTGGGTTCTACGATGTTTTCCCGGCCTGATCCATTTTTTATTTGCACATTATGGATATTTGTCTTCACTTTTCCCTTTATTCTTTTTTCTTTTTCCTCTATCCGGTCCCTATAATCAATATGCTTTTTTATTTATATTTCGGCTAATTTTTATTATTAACCGGCATACTGAAAAAGTGCTTCCCTGAATTTCTAAATCAATTTTCTGAAAGGTAGATTTGTGGAACAGACTGCAAGATTTGAAAAACTGAAAACCGGATTCCAGACATCCTTCTGGGTTGCGAACGGAATGGAGCTTTTCGAAAGACTCGCCTATTACGGACAGGCAACCATACTGAGCGTTTTTCTCAGGAACCATCTGAAGTTCAGCGAAGTTGAGGCAGGACAATTATCTTCTATATTCGGCGGACTGATTTATTTTCTCCCGATTTTTGCCGGCGCACTTGCCGATAAATTCGGATTTAAAAAAGCTTTTACATTCGCATTTTTTGTTCTTGCCATAGGATATTTTCTTATCGGCTCAACCGGGATTTCTGCCTTCTCAGGCTGGTACCCGGAATCGGGCCTCTTCCCGGTTCTTTCATTAATATTAATTTTTACTGCGATCGGCGGCTCCTTTATTAAGCCAAGTGTTCTCGGAACAGTTGCGCTTACAACTACACAGACTTCTAAATCCCTTGGTTATGCAATTTACTATTGGCTTGTTAATATCGGTGCGGCTATAGGTCCCTTCCTTGCATATCTTGTAAGAGATTCTTTCGGAATCGAATTTGTATATCTTGTTTCTGCATTTAGCTGCGGATTAATGTTCCTTGTTGCAATCTTTATCTTCAAAGAACCTGAGCTAAAACTGAAAGAGGAACGAGAGAGTCTTTCAACAGTTATTAAAAATCTATGGACAGTAGTAAAAAATATAAAGTTCATGATTTTTCTTCTGATCTTTGCACTTTACTGGATCGTCTTCTGGGAATTTTTCATCGTTGTACCTTTTTATATTTCAGATTATATCTCCCCCGATGCCCCGATTGAAATCGTGCTTTCTGTAGGTGCATGGACTATCATTCTATTGCAGATCCCCATTAACAGACTGACAAAAAAAATTCCTACCCCTACAGCTATAATGATCGGATATATTTTTGCGGCCCTGAGCTGGTTTCTGCTTTACTTCGCTTCCATGGCTGGTATAACTATAGGACTCGGGTTAATCATCGCAATGATATTTACTTTTTCTATCGGGGAACAGACACAAGCGCCCAGGTTTTATGAATACCTGGCGGACCTTGCACCGAAAGGACAGGCTGCGTTATTCCAGGGCTTTGCGTTTCTGCCCATCGCAATTGCCTGGCTGCTCGGCGGAACATTCGGCGGATGGCTTTACCAGACATTCGCAACAAATCAGCACCGCCCCGATATGGTTTTCCTTATTATTGGACTAGTCGGCCTGGCAGCAGCTGTATTAATGTTTTTATATAATATTTATATGAAAAGAAAAGTGAGTACTGAACATTAAGGAATTAAAAGCATTTATAAATGTTTAATAACCAATACTCAAATTTCATTTTTGATTACCACTTAGAGATACTGTACATTGAAAATTGTTAATTGAACATTGTAAATTATTTGCGTTCTACTTCAGCACCTTCCTCATAATCGGTCTTGTTTCAGAACGCCTGGCAGCTTCTGTAAATCCTGCCTTTCTGAATGCCGAAGCCAGTCCTGTGAATGCAAAAACAGGTGCATAGTTTTCCGTTTTCGGCTCTATCGGGTATCCCTCTAAAATCCTCGCGCCGTTTTTCCTTGCATGCTTTTCTGCTTCCTTAAGAAGTTCAACGGTTAAACCTTTTCTCCGGTAATTTTTATCAATAAAAAAGCATACTACAGACCAAACAGGTTTATCATCGACTTCTTTTAATACTCTTGATGTTCCAAGCTTGGGATATTGTTCTCTTGGAGCAAAGGCAACCCATCCTACAGGGGTTTTCTGATCGTATGCAATTATCCCGGTTTGAGCCTTCCCCTTCACCAAACGCTTTAATGCAACCCTGTTCCCTTCACCCTTTTTCTGTTCAAATTCTCTGCCCGACAACCGCCAGTGCATACACCAGCAGCCGCCGCAGGCTCCCCGCTTTCCGAAAAGATTTTCAACATCTTTCCATCTTTCATAAGTCAGAGGCTGAAACCTGAAATCTGTTTTTATTAAGGCCATAATTCTTATTTTAAGTAATTATTTAAATTGAGTTGATTTATTAGAACAAATAAGATTTAATTCTGAAAAAAAGGGTTGAGTTTTACATATTGGATAAAGCTGATCTACAAATTCTTTCACATAATTTGTATGCCTGTGATGCTCTTCCGCTTTTTCGCTTTCAAAAGTCATTATGTGAATAAAAGATGTGCTGTCGCTTTTTTCCTGGAAACAATTGTAAAGAATCGTGCCCGGTTCTTTCCTGGTGATTTCATCGACGAACTTCCTGATTGCAGTTTTTGCCTCATCCACTTTATTCTTTTTCACTTTAAATGAAACAAATAAGTGTTCCATGATGAATCCTGCTTTTTAATAAAGAGATAAAATCCTATCCTGAAATAAATAGTTTAAATACGAATTTGTCAAAACCTTCATTTTTTAAACAAAATGAATATCAGTTCTGCACCGGAAAGAGTAAAAGCTCCCGAAACTTTTTACCTCGTATTGAATCCTATATCTGTTTAAATTAATCATCTATTTTGTTTTTCTGAATAAACTTAACGGAGTTAACTTGAGTTCCGGACAAATAATTTTATACGTCTTTGCTGCCCTGGTATTGCTTTCTTATTTGCGAAAGTTTTTAAATAACAGGAAAATAACGCATCTTGATGCAGGTGACGTAAGTAAAAGGCTGAAGACTCAAAATAATATTCTCCTTCTGGATGTAAGAACCGAACCTGAAAGAAAACGCGGACATATTAAAGGCTCTCTCCATATACCCCTGAATCAGCTAAGAAAGAGACAGTCTGAACTTGAAAAATTTAAGAACAAAGAAATCGTCTGTTACTGCAGGAGCGGAAACAGGAGCCTCAATGCAGCCGTATTTCTAAAAAAGCATGGTTTTAATGCATCAAATCTCAGGGGAGGAATAACTGAATGGAATTATCGAAATCAAAAGCAGTCTTAAAATGGACAAAAAGGATACTGCCATTGGCCTTAGGCGCACTGGGAGGTTTCCTTTATTATAATTATATAGGATGTGTTACAGGCAAATGTGCAATTACCAGCAATCCCTGGCTCAGCACGGCATATGGTGCCCTTATAGGTGCGGTTTTTACATCCTGGAAACCAAATGAAAAAAAGTGAATCTAATTGTGTGTAAATAAAAAGGAATTGTGAAATGAAAAAGAATCTGCATTCAATTGATAGGTTAGTCAGAATAATTCTCGCACTTGTATTTGCATTCTTAATTTTTAGCGGAATACTGACAGGAGCTGCAGGAATAGTGCTCGGAATTCTGGCTATTGTATTCCTGGCAACCGGAGTGATCAGCTTTTGTCCAATATATAAAGTACTGGGTATCAGTACCCTAAAAGAAAAAAAAACAGTTTAGTTGTCACATAATTCAATTTGTTTTTAAAGTATAATATCAATTTGATCAGGAGATAAAGTGGAATACGGATTTTCTAAGAAGGTAGATATGACTTATGAAGAGGCTGTCGAAAAAGTTACTGAAGAATTAAAGAAAGAAGGCTTTGGAGTACTAACGTCAATCGATGTTAAAGATACATTGAAGAAGAAAATCAATGTCGATTTTAAGAAATATATAATTCTCGGTGCCTGCAACCCGCCATTGGCTCATAAGGCACTGCAAAGCGAAGAACAACTCGGACTTTTATTACCGTGCAATGTAATAGTCTATGAAAAGAACAGCAACACCATGGTTTCTTTTTTCGACCCGATGATTATGACACACTTAATTGATAATGATAAACTGAAAACCGTTGCTGAAGAAGTACAAAGCAAAATGAAGAGAGTTTACGAAGCTGTTTAACAATTTAATAAAGTAAAAAGGAGAAGACAGATGTCTGTACAGCTTAATAAAGACACATTCAAAACCAAAGTGTTTGATTTCGATAAAAACCAGGAATGGAAATTTGAAGGTGATATTCCGTGTATAATTGATTTCTGGGCACCCTGGTGCGGTCCCTGCAGAATGGTTGGACCTGTTCTTGATGAACTTTCCAATGAATATGAAGGTAAGATAAATATATATAAGGTAAATACTGATGAGGAACAGGAATTGGGAGCTATGTTCGGGATAAGGAGTATCCCTTCAATTCTTTTTGTACCCGTTGAAGGTCAGCCTAAAATGGCAGTCGGTGCATTACCAAAAAACAATATTAAAGAAATAATCGATAAAGAACTTTTAACTGCCGCTGCCTGACCGAAAAATTAATTCTGGGAGATGCTGTCTCATAACACTAAATTTGTCAGGTTGAGCCCTGCCTGTCCGGCAGGCAGGTTGTCGAAACCTGTTAATTTAGTTTAATTCACACTTCGACAGGCTCCATTAGACTTAAAGTGTGATTTAATTTATTTTAATAAAACATTTAATAACACAATAAGGTCTAAATAATACCCAAAGGACCGAGTAAGTCTATGACAGGCTCAAGTTAAAACTATACTCTGATTAAGACCCGGCTCTTTGGTGGTTAAAGCTAAATAATATTTCCGTATTTAAGATTATTAAAATGGAGTAAGCTCAAACCACTTTGGGTATAATAACCAAAAATAATAAAATGCAAAGGACAAAATATCTTATTGGTCTTGATATTTCGGCAGAAGATTTTTCTGCTAGTTGCATAACTAGTCCCGATAATTCTGTCTTCCCAGCACAAAAATTTCCAAATAACATTGATGGATTTAATGAATTTATTTCTCATCTATCAAAGCACTCCATCAAGCAATTAGAAGTAATTGTCTGTATGGAAGCAACAGGAGTTTATTCTGAGAGTCTTTCTTACTTCCTTAGCTCTAAAGGATTTAATCTCTGTATAGAGGCACCGCACAAAATAAAGAACAAGACTAAGGATTCACCTAGAAAGAACGACTTCATAGATGCAGTTTCTATTGCAGAGTATGCTTATAGATATTTCGATAAACTCACCTTTTGGAAGCCAAAAGATAAGATTATAGAGCAAATTCAAGTACTTCTAAGCATTCGAGAACACTTGATTATTCAGATGACTGCTAATCAAAATGCTCTGAAAACTCTTAAGCATAAGTATTACCAAACTCCTCTGGCTAACCAGATCTATGAGCAAACAATCAGTAAGTTCAAAGAACATATCAAACAAATTGATAAAGAAATTAAAGAACTGATTGATAAAGATGATTCCTTTAAGAATAAGATCAATTTAGTTAAATCTGTTCCTGGTGTTGGTCTTCTGTTGGCAGCTAACCTATTGGTGCTTACAAAAGGATTTACAGAACACCTTAACTACAAACATACAGCAGCTTATACAGGAATATGTCCCTATGAGCAAATAAGCGGGACATCACTTTATAAATCACCAAGGTCAAGAAAAGCCGGACCAGCCAAGCTTAGAAAACTTCTTTATCTTGCTGCATTATCAGTAAGAACACACAATCCGGTTTTTAAGAAATACTTCCTTCGTAAAGCTGCTGAAGGAAAAAATAAACGATTGATCTTAAACAATATTGAAAACAAATTACTTAAAATAATTTTTGCTGTTATAAATTCAGGAGTTGCTTATACTAATAATTATAAATCAATAAATCCGGCTCTGTTAAAAACAGCTTGATATTGTCATAATATTCAGTGTGACAGTAAAAATTACTTTTGAGACAGCCTCTTTCTTCTACTTTATTCCCTCTCCTATTTTTTCAACTCTGATATTTTTTACTCCCACTTCTGTAATGCTTCTTTTATCAGGAAAAGGAATAAAATATAATCCATCGTTGCTTCCGGTCTTTCGTTCACCCGCTTTAAGAGTTCCTTTTACTTCCTGCTCCCTTTCCGTTTGATCTGCTCTGAATATGAGTAAGAAATTGTAGGTGATAGAATTTTGATTTTCATTCTTTAAATAAATGACGACTCCGTTATGTTCTATCCCGTTTCCCTCGCTGTAAAATAAGAAATAAATTCCGAGACCATCCAGTTCAACAATTTTTTTCATTTGACTATAGACCAGGGAATTTCCGGCAGCCAGAAAGATTAAAAGCATCAATAATATTATTTTAAATTTGTTCCTCATAATGAAAGTATATAAAAATTTATTCCGTTGTAAAAAGTAAAATTAATACCTTATAATGAAAGCCTGGACTTCTGACAGCTTCTAATGAGTTGTGTCGCCTTAACTACCCGACGATATGTCTCAACAATCACTTAATAAAATCTGGATTCACATTATCAGAAAACTCTGAATAATAAAAACCGTTAAAACGGTTAGCTGAGGATGAGAGTGTTTCTACCATTGCCTACGGGATAAATCCCGTAGAGAACCACTGCGCATCCACCCGCTTAAGGCCGCGCCAGGTCCCGTAGAGAACCACTACGAAACCTGACTACAGGAATTCAGTTTGGATTGTAGAAGGGATCAGTGATTATTGTACTTCTTCTCCCCCGCAGTAATTTTTACATGAAGATAATTTTGTTTGGGCGGGAGGGGACAGGTTGCGTATTTTGTAAATGCACAGGGGGGATTATAAGCTTTATTGAAATCCATCTCAACCATATCGTGTGAATCGGGTTTATCGGTGTATAAAAACCTTCCAGCGCCGTATGTTTCCTCACCATTGGTTTCATCAGCAAAAATGATGAAGAATTCATTTCCTTCACTCACGGGATCAACAGTATAACTATAACCGTTAAGTGTGAAGACCAGTCTTCCTTTTACTGTATCATTCTCAACCGAACCGATTATTTTTGGTATTTCTATTACTTTAGGTTCAGGATAAAGTTCAAACTTTGCCTCGACTTTCCATTTTTCATCAACCGGGTAAGTATCAATTCCTTTAAATTCTTTTACAAGAGGTGCGTTTATATCTCTAAATCTTACGCCGTATTTTCCATCCCGGTTTATTATGAACCACCTGAAAGAACCGAGCTGCAGTAAGGTGGTGCTGTCAGAAAGATCATCTTTTAATTTCATATCGGTTACCGGATGAGAATCAGCTGTTACCTCAACTTCCGGATTGATTTTCACAGATACGGTACTGTCGTACAAAATAAAGGTACCGATATGTGCCGGTATATTTTCAGGAAATACTATATCATTATCAACTGCGCTTCCGAAAGTATTTTTCCCTTCTTTCAGCCAGTAAAGACCTACAAGGTTCAGCCAGCCGGTTTCGCTTTTCAGTCTCGCAATCCTTTGTTCATGCCACTGCTTGATTGATTTAATGTATCCGGAACTGCCATTATCCTTTTCACAGCCGGCAATAATAATTAATGAAAGTACGGAGATAATTATAAAAATCCTCATTTGATAGACTGTCATAAATTTTAATCGCATTATATTATAAAATACAAAATAAAGATGTGTCTCACAGCTTTCGGATAGCCAGTATTGCCTTCTCAAAATTAATTCTGTAGATTCATTTTAAGTTAATTCCCAATGATTCATAATTTAAATTCTGTTGAAGGAGTAAACTATGCCTGTAAAACCCATACCGGATGAATACCCGAGAGTTATGCCCTACCTGATTGTGGAAAATGTCGGGAAGCTGATGGATTTTCTTACAGAAGTTTTTGGAGCTGTGCAGGTTGAAAAAATGACACTGCCCGATGGTTCAATAAATCACGGTGAAGTTAGAATCGGAGATTCTATGATAATGATGGGAAAATCAAACAAAGATTATGCGTCCATTCCTGCTATGCTTTATGTCTATGTTGAAAATACCGATGAAGCATATGACAAAGCCCTTAAGGCCGGGGCAAAATCTATAATGGAGCCTTCCGATCAGTTTTACGGGGACAGGAATGCTGCAGTTGCAGATCCTTCCGGCAACAGCTGGTGGCTGGCTTCTCACATTGAAGATGTTTCCCCTGAAGAAATACAAAGACGAAATGAGGCAAGGGCAAAGCAGTCTTAAATCATTCCCACATACGCTTCAAATACGCTCCGTTTCCTTACTGAGCGGCAAATACATAAAAGTTTAACTATTGAACCAAATAATTACGGTAAAGATAAGCCCTAAAACAGAGCTAGTTGAATTTCTGATCAAGAGAACCCGGTTTATTCTGGTCGTTTTTCTTTTCTCTTTTGGCTGCCTTTTTTTCCTTCATGGTTTTCAATGGTGCCTTTTTAGAACCTTTTTTTGCGTTTTGACCTTTACTCATTTTATTTTCTCCTTATGATTAGAATTAATTTACGGATACAATTTTTTATATCCACATTTCTTACATCACTTCAGCGACATTCTTTTTCATAATGTGAAGATAATGTTGTTTCATCAGCCAGAAGAACAGCGATTGCATTGAATACACTGTTTACCGGATATGGTCCAAAACATTAGAAATTCAACCGTTAATTGTATTGCCTTCATTAAATTCCGTTTCTTTTGAAAAAAGTTAAACCTCACTACATTTTTTCTACTCCTGTTTGTTTTTCTGTGGCATTATTCCGGCCAGATCTCCAATAATATTTACAAGCTGCTGATTTGCAGGTACTATTATCTTCGCGTTGTTCTCAAGCGCAGCCTGTGCTGTTTCAAGTCTTTTTAAAAGCTGGGAATTTCCGACAAAATATTTATCCGCTGCTTCATTCACCAATTTAATCGCAGCTGCATCACCCTCGGCCTGTAGTATTTTTGATTGCTTGTAGCCTTCAGCTTCTTTAATTTTGGCCCGCTTTTCTCCGTCCGCTACTGTTTCTCTTGCTGAAGCAAAGTCAATTGCAGCAACCTTTTCATTCTCCGCTTTCACTACCTTATTCATTGTTTCCTGTACATCCGGCGGCGGATCAATCTCTTTTAATTCTGTGCGGACTATTTCAATACCCCAGCTTTGCGTTTCTTCCAGGAGGGTTCTATGCAGCTCCGAATTAATTTTACCTCTTTCGCTGTTGGCAGACTTTAAAGTTAATGTACCGATAATATTTCTTAAGGTTGTACGGGCTAAATTTACGATCTGATACATGTAATTATTCACATTATAAATTGAATTTTTTACACTCTCTTCATCGGCTTTTACTTTGAAATAAACCTGAGCGTCAACTCTGGCATTTAAATTATCGTTAGTTATAATTTCCTGCGGCTCGGCATTTATCATCGATTCAGTGATATTAATTCTGTACATCCGTTCAATAAACGGGAAGATCCAGTGAAATCCCGGATTTGCAAATCGATTGTATTTACCCAGCCGCTCTGTAAGACCTCGTTGTGTCGGTCTTACGATTCTACTCCCTAAAAGAAATATCAATATAATCGGGATCAAAGCATACAGAATAATTTCCATTTTAAACTCCTGTTTTCAATATTTAATTTAAACAACTTTCTTACTTAGAACTCAATTTTTTTGCGGTCATCAGAAGCCCATATTAATGCCGTTTCACGGAAGACTTTCATTTTGATAATTATATATTCAGTTATTTGATAATTCAGTTTTTGTAACTAGTTTGCTAATTAAGTTACATAAATGATGTAAATTTGTATATCGGTCAAAGGGATGAAAAAGGAACTACATCTATCGGATGATTATTGCACAGAAAAGAATAATTCGAACGATGTTTGTTTAAAACAATTTTGATTATGGTATTTTAGCTTGCTTTGTACTGATAGTGTTCATCTTTAAAATCTAATTTAGCTGAAGAAACAAAATTGAAATTATCAGAAGTATTACCATAAAACCGATAAGTGTGTAAGGGAGTAGAAACCCCTGGAACCATAACATTAGAATACCGGGACCAATAACATGATACAAATAAAATCCTATTTTTATTTTTAAAATGAACTACAGGAACAGCCTTGTCATACGGGTTGTACACTAAAACCAGTATCTTATTCCTATACCTCCACCGACACCAAAGTCTGTCAAGGAGGCCAAATCGAGAATTGGCACGAGTTCTACAAAAACATCTATAGGTGCAGCAGCGAACAGATAGTCTAAACCTATCGGAATTCTGACACCTATTTGAGGATCATTAGCCAGAATTACCCGGCCGCCAATTCCAATATAAAGGGGTAATTTACCTGAAGATACCGGAATTAAATTAAAGAACTGCCATACGTAATCAGCCTGGAGGAGTAAATTGCCGTCACCCCTAAAAGACCATGCTGCTGCAAAATCAAAAGCATTGTCATTGCTTGTCCATAGTTTTGCACTCAATCCGGTTGGTTCTCCGAATATAATTCCCATCCCAAATCCGCGGTCCTGAGCTGCAAATGGTTTTGTTAAAATCATAATCATGCCTAATACCATACAGAACATAAGATGTTTTTTCATAGCCATAACTCCTCTTATTATTTTCTAAATTTATTTAAGACTTAAATTGATTGTTCCTATATCAGCTGCAAAATCACATACTGAAACACATAATAAACTAATTTGCGGGGAAGGAGTAATCAATCGCGCAAAGGGATGAAAAAGGAACTACATCCTTTAGGGGTAAATAACTGAAATTAAAATGATTTGTGAAGATATTCAGAAGTACTATAATTGAACTAACAGACTAAATAAAGAGTAACGTTTATTCAAAGAACCATGATTTCCTTAATTTTTATTTGGGTTAAATGAAAAGGGTGTCCGAAGACACCCTATAATCAAATTAAGGACAAATTATTTTAATCGTTTGAACTCAATTCGTCTATTCAATCTTCTGTTATCTTCCGTATCGTTTGCAACCCTTGGGTGTTCTTCGCCATAACCAACTGCAGAGATTCTATCAGTGGAGATTCCTTTTGCAACAAGCCATGCTTTAACAGCATCAGCTCTTCTCTGAGATAGCTTCTGATTGTATGCGTTGCTACCAACATTATCTGTATGACCACTAATTTCGACTACGATATCTTTGTTTATCTGTAATGTTTTAAGCGCACCCATCAGAACCGTTTCCGATTCCGGAGTGATGTCAGATTTATTGAAAGCAAAAGTAATACCTTCAAGAACGATAGGAACATTTATCTTTACAACATCATCTGCAGGATTGAGCGGATCGGTACCGCGATTAACTTCGACACCATCATTAATAGTTCCACCATCGGTATCAATATTTAATGGATCAGTCTTATATTTCATTACTTCATCACCGTCTTTCAATCCATCACCATCTGTATCCTGATTTAGCGGATCGGTCTTGCATAATTTTGTCTCAGCTGCTTTTCCAACTACTTTTAGCTCAACGTTTACCCCAATAATTTCATCACCATCTTTCAATCCGTCACCGTCTGTATCAATATTTAACGGATCAGTTTTGTAAGTCATAACTTCATCACCGTCATTTAATCCGTCACCATCAGTATCATGATTTAAAGGATCAGTTTTATAACTCATTACTTCTTCACCGTCTTTTAATCCATCAACGTCGGTATCAGCATTTAACGGATCAGTCTTATATTTCATTACTTCTTCACCGTCCTTCAAACCATCACCATCAGTATCAGGATTTAAAGGGTCAGTTTTACAAAGTTTTGTTTCAACTGGTTTTCCAACCACTTGAAGCTCCACTTTTACCCCGTGAACTTCTTCACCATCAGTTAAACCATCGCCATCTGTATCGGGATTGTTTGGATCTGTGCCAAGTTTTTCTTCTTCACATTTACCTAATCCATCCATATCCTTATCTGAGGAGCAGCCTTCCCCCGTAAATGTTAAACCAACTCCCAGATTATAGTAAGCATCCATTGTGTTATTTCCATTGTCGAAGTTGTTAAGGTCGGTAGTAGATGTAAAAGCACCACCGAGAGAAATATCTAACAACACCCTATCACTGAGAGCGAATTCAGCACCAATGCCTAGTGGAAATATTCCGGCCCATGCATCTTTTTTTACTTCATGGGGAGAAACTTGTATTTGATAATCCTGGTATTTTACACTATAGTGCATTATACCTCCACCTAAATAGAAGTAAGGATTCCAAAAATTTAAATCGAATGGTGAAACTCTAAGACGGACACTGACAGGAATTATTTCGGATTTATAGTATCCATTTAAATCATCAAACCCTGCATAAGAACCATAACCTGCATTAACATCCATTTCGAGCACAGGTGTTAATTCTAAACCGACAAAACCTTCAAGTAACCAGGACATTGTATAATTACTGAATGAAAATTTATCATTCACCCCAAATCCGACATTCTGAAATTCGTTTTGGGGCAGAAGTATGTTATACCTTGCTCCAAATTTGGTCCCCCAATCTTTAAACTGTGCCTGGTTAGGTTGGCTCATTGAAATCAATCCAAGCAATACAAGCAAGTAAAATAAATTTTTCATTTTTTCCTCATTTGTTAATAAAATATTGTACAGTTAATTCTCAATGAATTAGATTTCTAGGAATACCTAATAAGCTACAAGCTGAAGCAAGAGTAATCAATCGGGCGAAGGGATGAAAAAAGACTTAATCCTTTTTGATTGAAGGCATCTTTTTTGCCGATATTTTGAGGGTAAGGCATATATTGTTTTCAACAACGGAAGTTTTTCTCAATACCTGGTTATGCAAATTTCAAGGAGAATATAACTATACATTAAGCAAGACACACTAAACGATAATCACTGGATCTTAAATTTCTTTCTCTCATTAGCTAATTTAGTTTGAACTTTCTTTTTAGTTAATCCTTTAATTGGGAGATAATAGGTAGAACCTGTTTGCCGGTCCGTTGTAAGCGCAAATTTATCCTCCCCATTAACTTTTTGTATGCCGTCAAACTTAGCTCCACCTCTTTCAATAGTAGATGATCTAAACATAATAAGCATCCTTTCCATCTAATTTTCTATATGAAGATTTATATAGAAATATAATGATCCAATCCGGCAAAGGGATGAAATAGGAACTACATCTTTAGATTGAAAACTATATATATAATTATTGGCTTATTTTAAAAGGGAATATTTGTATAAATTTGATTTGCCTAAAGTAAGTTTAATTTTCGAACTTTAAGGATCGCTAACCCCCGGATACTTTCCTGAAATGAAATCCATAAATTGTAAATAAAATTGCCAGGGAAAATAACTGAGGCTTCCGATACAACGACCAGAAAAATAACTTCCAGTAGTATATTCTTTCCTTTCCGATGATTCCAAGTTTTACTATTGATTTGAATAATGCTAGAATATAATTAGGATTAAGATGAAAGACTTTTTTCTTCCCAGGCTTAAATTCTTTTAAAAAGAGCATAACACGTTCATAGTAATATTTGGGCGAATAAATTTTATCAAGAATTTTCTGATAACCTGCAAGGAGGTCCTTAGAGTCCATCCGGGGAATGAAGTTAATTGAAAAGTCAGTGTTATTGCCTGTAAAATCTTTAAGCATCCTTCCCTCGCCTTCCAGTCTTTTCGCAAGCTTCGTTCCCTTTGGTGCATTTAAGAGCCCGACCATTGCAGTGACAATCCCGCTTTCCTGTATGAAACTGGTAAGCTTTTCAAATATTGAAGGGGGATCATTATCAAAACCAACGATAAACCCTCCCTGTACTTCAAGTCCCGCCTGCTGTATTTTTCTTATACTTGAAATCAGGTCACGGTTTCTGTTCTGGGATTTGTTGCACTCAGCCAGGCTTTCTTCATTAGGAGACTCTATTCCTATAAACACAGCTTCAAAACCGGCCTTCACCATAAGATCCATCAGCTGCTCATCATCTGCAAGATTAATTGAAGCCTCCGTGTTCAGGTAGAAAGGACTTCCGTTTTGCTCCATCCATTCGGCTATTGCCGGTAGGATTTCTTTTTTCAATTTCCCTTTGTTGCCTATGAAATTATCATCAACAAAAAATACCGGTCCGCGCCAGCCTGTATTATATAATGTATCTAATTCAGCTAAAACCTGATTCTTAGTCTTCGTACGAGGCTTTCTTCCGTAAAGAACCGTTATGTCACAAAAATCACAATCATACGGACATCCGCGGGAATACTGGAGATTCATAGATGTATAATGATTAATGGGCACAATATCCCACAAAGGCAATGGAGTGGCAGTAATATCCGCCCATTCTTCAGTTGTATACGAATGTTTTGGTTTTCCCTCTTTCAGATCATTAAGAAATCGGGGAAACGTAATTTCCGCCTCATTCAGAACAAGATGATCAACATTATCGTAATTCTCTGAGCTGCTGGTGAATAAAGGTTCCGCCGGCAACAATTTTCGCATTCAGGTTTTTGCAGCGTTCTATGACCTGGTTCGCAGAGTCACTTTGAACCGACATAGCGCTTATAAAAACGTAGTCGGACCACAGAATATCTTCATCCTTCAGGTCAGCTGCATTCATGTCAATTAGTCTTTTGTTCCAGTCTTCAGGAAGCATTGATGCAACCGTAAGCAGTCCCAGGGGCGGGAAACTTGCTTTCTTTGAAACAAACTTTAAGGCGTGTTTAAAGCTCCAGAAAGTATCCGGATACATTGGGTAAACTAATAGTATATTCATTTTTTTAATTATATGTATTTTGATTAAAGAACCGATTTATATATGATATGGCTTTCTTATGACTTCACTTTGAATAATTAGTCACTTTTGCTTCGGTCATATTAAGTCGATTTTGGTTATATATATCCTCTCCATTTTTGGAGATATTATCAATCTGCTGATTTGTAAGGTCGATTATAAAAATAGAGTGATTATAAAAGTGTATGAACATTGCAGACAGACTCACGCCCCATTCAATTGCTTTCGGATTTTTAAGAAGAACAGTAAAAAACATTTTCCAGAACAGCTTTCCTGTATTTTCATTAAAGCCGACCTGCCTGACAATCCTTGAGAAGGATCTCAGATTCTTTAAAGTCTTTTTAAAATTATGTTTATACTTATTCGTTACGTTCAGGTTCAGACATGTGCGTATTATTCTGTCATAATACTGTTCAGGATTGTATATATAGCTTAGAACTTCAACAAAGTCTCTTAAAATATCTATTCTTGGTCTCAGTGTTATAAAGTTTAAACCGCAGGATGCCTGATCAATCTGAGTATTATTATCAGTAAAAATCGAAAATTCTTCAAATAATCTTCCTTCCTCCTGCAATCGTTTGGTTAACTTTGTGTTGGGCAAAGCATACAATAATCCCAGCATTGCTACGCATATACCGGTATCCTGTATAAATGCATTCATTCTTTTTGCAGTCTGGCCGTTCTCATTATCAAAGCCTATGATGAATCCTGCATTGACTACCATACCGTACGAACTGATTTTCCTGGTTGCTTCAACAATTGATCTGTTCATGTTTGTTTTCTTATTAGCTTTTTCCAGTACCTCGTCCTCCGGCGTTTCAAGACCCGTAAATACCAGCCGGAAATCAACATCTCTCATCAACTGCAGAAGTTCATCATCATCTGCCAGATTAATTGAAGCTTCGGTGCCAAAATAAAAGGGGTAATTATTTTTTTGGGACCACACTTTAATTGCCTGCAAGGTCTCCTTTACCTGTTTCTTGTTCCCGATAAAATTGTCATCAACAATATCAATATGACCCCGGTAATTCAGATCATATAAAGCCTGAAGTTCTCTGATCATTTGTTCAGGAGTTTTAGAGCGCGGTTTTCTGCCATACAATTCAATTATATCACAAAATTCACAATAGAATGGACAGCCGCGGGTAAATTGTATATTCAGGTGTACATAATTGTTGAAGTTTATCAGATCAAATCTCGGCACAACTGCTTTAGTCATATCAGCGTAATCATCAGATTTATATTCGCCACTCTTACTGCCATTCCTCATATCGTTTAACCACATTGGTATAGTAATTTCACCTTCTCCTAAAACAAGATAATCAGCAGACTGATAAAGATGCGGTTGAGATGTTGGATCTGGTCCGCCAACCACGACAGGCTTATGTTTTTGGTGAGCTAAACTAATAATATCCTGTATACCGATTTGCTGCGGCAGCATACCGCCTGTAAACACCATATCGGCCCATTCAAAATGCTCATCAAGCAGAGGTTCAACATTTGTATCAATTAATTTTATTTCCCATTCAGGAGGCAGCAACGCAGCCAGCGTCATCAGCCCAAGTGGTGCTGCCAGATATTTTGCACCGACAATTTTGCTGACCTCAACGAAGTTCCAAAAACTGTATGGTGAAAACCCTGGATGTATCAAAAGACAGCGGGGGTTTTTTTGTAATAACTTTATCATGACTTATTACCCATTTCCTCTATTTCTAACTTCTGGTTCCCTTACTTCTAAATTCTTTATAAATGATTATTTTGGATAGAACTCTATTCTTTCGCATTCATTAGTATAAAAAGATATTAAAAGTATTTGCTACTACAAATGAACCAAATGGATGAAAAAAGGATTAATCCTTTTGAAAGATACAAATAAGAAGTTAATAATAACAGGAGAGTTTTTTGTGTAGGATTTTTTTGGTTCAATCATAAATTGCAAAGGATGGCAAATTGACATTTATGAGATCAACAGGTTTTGAAGTACTATAAATTTCAGGATTTAACTCTGTACATAGAAAAGATTCTACACCATCCAGTAAATCAAATGGAACGGCTGCCCAGGTCACAAATAAGTCGGGACCATATTCTTGCACTTTTTTATCAGATTTCATTTCAATTAATTTATCCCTGATATTACCTTTTCCCACACAAATAATTCTGGTATTATTATTTACAAGCCATATTATGTAAACCCCAACCAGGTTATCGAAGTGATGATGGCTCAAATTAATCAAATTAAGCCGGCATGTTGATTGAAGTATGCACTTACACCAGCCAATGTGCATTCGCTTAAATCCTTCCTCAAAATAAAGTTCTCATATCGTAAAAGTTAAAGTCCATTTTTAGTGATACATCAATTATTAATTGTTGAAATACTTTTAGCAATTGTCTTTAGAGTTTCTCCTGAATAAGAATAATTAGCTATTTCCAGGCGGGTATGCAAAGCGAGCTTCTCCATAATATTATGAATATGACTCTTAACTGTATAAGTTGAAATATGAATTTTTTGTGCGATATCTTTATTACTCCTTCCTTCACCAAGCAATACTATAACTTCACGTTCCCGTTTAGTCATTTTAACGGATTCTTTCAGCTGAGATTTGCCTTCTTTTACCGCATAATCAATAATCTGGGAAAAAAGTGAATCAACTAACAACGGGGGAAGAACTGTAGACCCTTCTGCCACAGATCTTATGGTGTTTAAGAAATCTCTGAGGGATGTATCCTTTAGGATAAAACCATTAGCCCCGGCTTTTACATATTGGAGGATGTCCGCCTGAACAGGTGCAAGATCCATTACGATGATTTTTGCCCCCGGAAAGTCTTTCCTGACTATTTCCACGACGTGTAGACTATTCTGGCTGCGTAAACCCAGATCTAAAAGAACCACATTCGGCTTTAGCTGTTTGATTTTCATAAGTGTATTCTTACTATCTCCCGATGTGGCGATAATAATAATATCTTTTTGAAGTTTAAGAATTGAAAAGATCCCGTCGCGCAGGAGACGGTTATCTTCAATAAGTAATAATCTGATTTTTTTCATGGCATATTTTTATGAATAAATATTTTACTATGAAGCATTGTTTAGAGAATAATTGCTTACTTAATTAACTGAAACTAATATTCAACCATTCGCTGGTAAATTCAATCCGTCAAAAGGATGAAAAGGGAATTACATCTTTTGGGTGAGTTTACTCAATGCCTATTCGACAATTAAGCGCTTGTAAAGAATTAGTTCCATCGAGAAGTGAAAAGGGGGAGCTATTTTAACTCCAGCCTTTTATTGAATTTACATACCTGAGGGGTCATTTGTCACTATTTCATCAAGACCATTTTCTTGATTTGGGAAAATTCTCCGGTTCTGATTTTATAGAAATATATTCCGCTTGCTAAATCTTTACCATCGAAAATTATTTCATAATTTCCTGGAGTTTGCTCCTCATTTACCAATACCTTGATCTCCTCCCCAAGAACGTCATAAATACTTATGGTTACAAAACCAGTTTGGGAAATAGCATATTTGATTGTTGACGTAGGGTTGAAGGGATTCGGATAGTTCTGGTAGAGCGCGAATTCCTGAGGAGCTAAACCATTCTCTACAACATTTACTACTGTTGGACTATTGATGGTATTGGCGTCTGATGTAACTGCAGTCTGTGCCAGCATTCTGCCGTTCAAAATTCCACCTGTCTGCATATCAATCAATGTTTGACACAATATAATTCCTTTGAAGTCAGATGTTGTTCCAAGAGTAACCTGGCCAGCGACCTGCCAGAAGATGTTGGAAGCTTGTGCACCACCGCTAAGGGTAATAATGGCTCCGTTAGCCAATGTTAAATTTTGTGCTATCTGGAAGATCCATACATCACTTGCTGTGCCCGAAATAGTGACACCCCCAGCCGATACCAGTACTCCGGTACTCCATTTATAGACACCATGAGTGAGGGTCTGCCCGGTAATATCTCCGCTATACAGTTCAGTATAATCAGGCGGTGTCCGCCCAGCTGCGTCGGTGTAGGCAGTTTCCATGTCGCTCACAGCCGTAATCAACATAGTTGGAGTTGGGGGAGCATAATCTGCAGCATATACTTTCCCAACAACTAAAGATGATGTCGAAAATGTACCTGAGGGATCTAATATTAAATCAAATCCAGTTATTGCAGTATGATCAATTGGACTAACTCCAATATCCCCGGTTATTGAGGTGACTCCAGTGGTTGAGATTCCTGTTTTTGCCAGAATCACGAAATTGCCAGATGTTCCAAGATTCACTGGTGCCGGTGAGGATTGAGATACAGCGGTGGCTGGTATCATCAAAGCAACCAAAAGAATCGTTCCGAGGAACCGCCTCCAACTTATTTGCGCAAACATCGGTTCCTTTGTATAGATATTCATAAAATCCTCCTGTGATGAATATTTGTTATGGCAGACATTTGAGTTCTGCATCGATCTATTATTTATTACGCTAATTATAGAAAGAAAAGAATGACTGGTAAATAAGGCAAAAGGATGAAAAAGGATCTACATCTTTAGAGTGATAAATACTGAGACAAGTTTATTTTTTTCATCAGTTAATTGTATGATTCGATTAATAATTTGCCTCCTAAATTACTGCACCATCTGCCAGATCCATTATAGCAGTAATAACAAATTGAATTCCTATACAAACAAGAAGAAAACCCATAATTCTGGAAAGACTATCCACACCATTTACGCCGAGTATACGACGCATAAAACCAGCACTACGAAGAACCAGCCAGGTAATTATTGCTGTAATTACAATAGCAAGAATGACCCCTGTAAAAGCAAAAACTTTATCATATCCATGACGCCCATCAATGGATGATGACATAGTTATTACCGTTGCAATTGCACCCGGTCCGCTCAGGCTTGGCATAGCAAGCGGACTAAACGAGATATTGCTTTTCTGAAGCGCTTCCTGTTTCCCTTCCTGTGTGATATCTTCTCTACCGGGAAACAACATACGAAAACCAAGAAACCCGATTATCATTCCGCCTGCTATGCGAATCCCGGGTAGAGAGATACCGAAAATAATCATAATAAAATGTCCGGCCAGGAGAAAGGCGACCAAAATAACCGTCATATAAATACATGCCAAAATAATCTGGTGATTACGTTCCTCATTACTTAGATGAGAACTGATACTCAGGAAAAGCACCGCAGTACTCACCGGATTGATTATTGGTAAAAGTGTTATAAGAGTAACTAAAACCGTGAATAATAAACCAGTAATATCTTTCATTAATTTTCTTAGAATTAAATTATAAAAATGCGTAAACGTTTAACTCGCATTTGTGTATAAATAGCTGCGATTAAACTTTAATGAAAAAAATATTCATAACAAACTCGCCATAACAATGATGCCTGACAAAATAATCAACACACCTGCAATTTTGTTTACCCATCCCAGTCCGACTAAGTCAAGCTTCTTTCTGAAAAGCATAACCCCGGAGCTAAGAGATAGAAACCATAAAGCCGACCCTATAAAAACACCCGCAACAAGAGCTGATGCAGAAAAATCACCAAGATCGCTTCCCAAACCGAGTGCGGTAAATACAGCAAGAAAAGCAAAAATTGTCAGAGGATTTGTAAGCGTTATTAAAAAAGCCGTGAAAAATGTTCTTAAAATTCCACTGTTGTTTATTGGAATTTTAGGATCAGCCGGGATTTTTCGAAATGTTCTTATTCCCAGGAAAAGAAGAAGCGCTCCCCCGACAAGCCGTATCCAAATTCTGTGGCTGACAAGTGCGTCTGAAATAATTGTAAGTCCGAATGCCGCAATACAACCATAAAGTAAATCCGCAGTTGCAGCTCCAAGACCTATAATTAGTCCGCGTAAACGTCCTTCTGTTAGTGTCCTGCGGATACACATTATACCGATTGGTCCGATAGGCACTGCCATCGCAAAACCTATAAAGACTCCCTTTAGAAAAATGATAAAATTCATATTACAATGCTATTTTATCTTATACATGAATTGCGTGGTTTTGTAACCCGTGCCGATATTCAGATTAATTGTAAATAGGTATTCTCCTTTCTCATCGAGCAATACACCACCACCAAAGTGGTTCATCATTGGCTGGAGGTCTACTGAAGCAATTTTCTTTGATGGAGAAACTATTTCCACCTTGGCGCTGGTATCGGCTGCTTCTTTTCTATTCGTAATATTTGTTACGTCAAAAATAAAGTAATGTGTACCGCTCACCATATCTTTCTTAGTCTCTTTATCCATCTTCATACTAGTATCTTTCTTCTCACCCATCGCCTCACCCGTCTTTGTCTTCATCATCTCCTTATACTTTTGCTGGGTTACTATCCAGACTTTTGTATTAAGACTATCGATTGTCGATTCATAAATTGGCGCACCCAGTACATTCGAAATATCGTTTAGCTTTGTGATGGTCGTTGTCTCCACTTTTGATTTATCCTGTCCGAACATAGGGAGTGTCATAGATATAACCAGGATCATTGGAAGAATCATATATTTTACTTTCATAATAGTACCTCTATAATTAATGTTAAAACTTTTGACTTTCTGTCATACTCATACTCTTCGCAAGTAACGTTTATCTGAGCATAACAGATTGAATGTATGAGAGAATCATAATCTCATTATCAACGACACCCAAACATTACCGTCCGATACGAATCGTATCGAGGCTATCAATAATTCCAAAGGCACTCAGTAGCCAGAGAATAACCACAATAACCACTACCACATTGAGGATTCTCTTAATGGTAGACTGCATGGGGATGTAACTGTTAATCAGCCAGAGAACCACACCGACGACAACCAAAACGATAACTAATGTAATCAATGACATAATCTTTTTCCTTTCATTATTTGTTTATTCACCGGATCTCCAAAGGTCATAACTTTCTTTTTTAATGACTTATTTTACATTATAAAAATTAAATGGTTTAAATACTTTTTCATTCTTAGAATAAAATGCTTCCGATTTTCATTTAACAATTTTTACCTGATTCCATATTAATTATCATAATTACTCCAATTGAATTACTTCAAAACGCAATCCTGATAGAAAAAGGAAACGCGGAAGACATTTCAACCGCGGATTTATTATTCTCATGCTGATCTACAACCCAGGTCGCGACAAAGTAACCGAGCGCAGCACCGGCAAAAGTATCAGAAGCCCAATGCTGATCCTGATAAACGCGTGAAATTAAAGTGAGTGCTGCAGGTAAGTATGCCAGCACTTTTAACACAGGCGACTCAACATTTCGCGAAAGGACAGTCGAAATTACAAATGCGACAGTAGAGTGACCGCTTGGCATTGATTTATAATCCTGATTTAAAATTGAGGCGAAGGGAGTAAAATGAGTGGGCCCCTCATTTAAATACGGCCTTGATCTTCCAAATGCATATTTTAAAATAAAAGAAAGCACTCCGGCATAAATCGAAGCCTGCCCAATCTCATAAGCAATTTTCCTGGTTCCAATATCATCCGCTATCAATGAGTGGATAGCAAAACCACCAAAGAGCACCACTGGTGTATATATTTCACCCCAGATTCTGCCGAATTCAATTGGAACGCTATGGTAGTACCTTTGATCTTTTAAAACTGCATCGCGAATAGGCTGATCGGCTGTCTCAATAATTAAATATGTTCCGGCACCTATTAAACCTAATTTTAGCCAATCTATGCCATCCCATTTTGTCGGCTGTTTAACGAAGTTCCAGGTTTCATTCCCGAATTGAGAAAAATTATATTTTAGCTGCTTTACGGAATCCCCTGAAACAGAATTTTGTGCGAATGTTGTAGCCCCTGTCAGGATAGTCAGAATTAGTGTTAACTGCAATATCCAGTTACCAGCTTTATGGTGAGTTCTATCAGAATTAAAATTAAGTCTCAAATTATTTGGAAACAAAAAAGCTAAGAACAAAGATTCTTTTCGCATAATGTATCATTTCCTGCGTTAATGAACGTAAATAAAGCCACACTGTTTCAAAGATATTTTAATTAAGTGGAACTACAACTGTGAGCGGAAAGCTTGGAGAGATTTCCACTATTGATTCTTTTTTCTCATGTTGATCTACAACCCAGTTTGCAAAAAAATAAGCTAGCGCAGCACCTAAAAAATTATCAGATGTCCAGTGATGATCCTGATAAATCCGGGCAGCAAAAGTTAGTACTGCTGGTAAGTATGCTAATACTTTTAACCAGTCTTGTTTAACATTTCTTGCAAGAACAGTAGAAAGTGAAAATGCCCAGGTGGTATGTCCGGCGGGCATTGATGTAAAATCCCAGCCAAGGAATGAAAACGGTTTAAAAGACTCCGGGCCAAGTTCCTTGTACGGTCTTGCTCTTCCAAGAGCGTGTTTGATTATTTGTGTTACAAGCTCGGTGTAAAATCCGGCTTGTATAATTTCAAAAGCAATTTTTTTAGAAGGAGATTCATCACTCAACCATCCGTGTAATGCAAATCCACCGGCGATTATTACTGTAGGGTACCAGTCTCCCCAAATATTTCCGATTTTAATCGGCAGACTGTTGTAATACTGTTGATTCTTCAAGACTACATCGCGAACAGGCTGATCGGCAGTCTCAATAAGTAAAAATGTTCCGGCCCCTAATAAACCTAATTTTAGCCAATCACTCCCACCCCATTTAGTCGGTTGCTTGATGAAGTCCCAGGTCTCTTCTCCGAACTGAGAGAAATTATATTTATTCTGATCTACTGAATGAAGTAAATTGGGATTTTGTGCGGTTAGGAAAGGTCCGCATAGGATTATAAACGGGATTAATAAAATAAACTTCTTTATAGCTGTGTCCATCTTATTTTTTATCGTTATTAAAAATTCAGAAAAACGTTTTATTTTTTAAATTTGAACTCTTCTAAAAAGAATTGAAGATAAATTTTCTCTTCGGTTCTTTTGGAATGAATACTTTCAAAATCATATGGGTATCGATCGCTGTAGTAAACCAGATGTTCATATCCGAGCTTAAGATTGTCAAAAAGTTTAAAGGAAAGACTGGGTTTGATTATTCCAACATAACTATTACCCGGGGTTCCAACATATGTATGCATCCACCAGTAATAACCCAGAAATGAAACTGCCAGCCAGCTGCCGATATTTACAGTGCAATCAAGCTTTCCTTGCGCTCCACCTATATAATTATAATCTCTAAACTGTGTAGTATCAGGTCCAAATCGAGTGCTGAGCCCGCCAAAAGGCACAATATTGGCAAAAATATCAGTATAAAGAGAAATACTCTTGCTTATTGGCAGTTTAGAAATTGTTCCGGGCCCAAAACCAAAAGAAGCCACTTCGAAAGTATTATTATCAAAAAAGTCATAGTGATGATATAATCCATTTAACATTTCCAAATTACCGGATTGAACATTACCACCAAATAAAATTCCGAGGCCGCTCACATTTTCAATAATTTTCCTTCCCGTTCCAAAATCCAGGTCTACCCCGACTTTGAAAAAATCAAAGGGTTTACGTGATCTTTTTTCAAACGGGTTCCCATAATCGAGATAGAGGTTGAAAAAAACACTGTTAGTTGCTGTATCAATTAATGAATTGGTTCCTTCACTTACATAATGATACCCGGAGGATAATTTAATGTTAAGCGGTTCTTTCTGATATACTTCCTCCGTTGTTTGTCCTAAAAACTTTTCCTTGCAAAAATCTACTCAAAAATCTTGTAGGTGTAATAATGGCAACAGCCATTTCCCGGAAAAATCTATTTGCCCCCGTTGTTTGATCATCCAGAATATTTGAGCCCAGTCGGTAAAATACTTCTCCAAGGAAAATTCCATTTATCGACGTATTAATGATGTCGTTATACGAGGGCAGTGTGGTTTCCCCGAAATACTCCCACTCTATACTGCCTAAAGTCGTAAATGGCGCGGATTCGAAGAAAGAATAACCATTTGCACGCGCTCCATTAAAATACATTGCCCCTGCAAAAGGATGGAAAAAATAATTCATGGCAAATCTGTCTACATCCCATTCCCAACCCGTTTTTATGTTATTTTTCCAGCTGTTAAATCCTACATGTGAAAAATCATAGTTAAAGATATAATGATCAATTAAATTGGTGGTAACATTAGTCAGGGTAACTCTAAAAGCGACCCACCACACTGAAGATTTCTCGTTATACAACGGATTATCATTCAGTAAATCACCATACATGTTGTACTTCATAGAGTCCGGGGACGTGGTCCTGTAGAGTCTGGGGAAGTGGTCTGAGTAGTGTCAGGGGATGATGTCCTGTATGGATTAATCACTAAATCGGAATAGCGGTTAACCTCCCTTTTTGATATTTCCCAGCCCTTCTGTCCAAGTGACACGGTTTGATTCAGAGAAAAATTTTTTTCAAACACCGATTGAACCTGCGCTTCGTGAGGTGTTGAAAACATAATAACAAAAAATAAAGCAAAGATAATTTTCATTTTGATTTTCTTTCAATAAAAGAACAAATTATTTTTCAAATTATTTTTGGTGAATCAGCTCTAACTGTATTTTCAGCTATTTTTCAATTTGGGACTTATTTACTGTAATCAATAAATATTTTATATACTAACTATTGATTGTATGTTATTGAAGAATTCAGGCTGGTTCAATCGGGCGAAAGGATGAAAAAGGAACTACATCTTTCGGGTGTGTTTATGCGATACTTATACGGTTTTGGAATTAATGTCAGAAAAACTTTTCCCCCGTCATTAATAAATATTTGTTTATTGCTTTCTTATTTCTTTAAGTTCAAATTCGATGGTACCATATCCCAGGATATCCCTGAGAATTCCCGTTAATCCACCGCCTTCAATAATTATTTTTGCTTTTATTAATCCGATTCCTTCCGCATACCATTCAGTTACTTTATTTTTAGTATTTTCAGAACCTTCAACAATTGATTCTATTTTTATTGCTTCGAATCTTCCGGCCTTCGTCGTAACAAATTCCTTATCAAGGGCTTTACCGGTCACCTTGACTTTATTTACATCCCCATCTGAATATTCATCTCCCTCACATTCCCACTCCATCCCGGGTGACAGAGGAAGAGGAAATCGTAACAAAGGTTTTCCATAGGTGAACGTTCCTTCTTTTTTAATAAATAGAAATACTTTTAAGAACTGATATGTTTCCTTTACATAGACGCCGTCATCTTTTATTATTAAAGTTTGCCTGTATTTGAACTTATCGGCCTCACTCGAACTGATCGTAAGTTCACCATTCTGAGAATATTTCGTAATACTTTCACCAAAAGATGATTCATAAACCAATGTTATCCCATTATTAACCGGGAAGTAAGAAGTTGAGTTTGCAACTGATTTCTCTTTATCTGATGAAGCATCACTAAACGTAATAATTAAAAGAAGTAGTAGAATGATGTAAATAAATTCGTTTTTCGTTTTATTCATATTTTCCTTATTAAATATCTTTACAAGATATAAGATTTTGCCCGGAAAGGAAGTCAGGTTATTATACAATTTTGTCTTCCTAATAGCCTTGTTGGTCTTTTAATCACGAAATAATAATATGACTAAATAGATGGTGAATCAATCGTGCAAAAGGATGAAAAAGGAACTACATCCATCGGGTGTATAAATAAGTTCAATATAAATCTAGACTAAACTCTTTTTTCTGCCTGATAAAAAAACAACCCCGCCAATTACTATTAGCCCTATACCGATATACGGAGTCCAGCTTGTAGTATGATTTTTATCCATTGATAAATGGGTACCGCCTATACTCATTATATTTTCTCTAGTTACATAATTAAATCCGGTATATAGTGTCATTAACAGACCCACTACAATTATTATGATACCAATAGTTTTATTGTTCATGGTTTTTATCCTTTATCGCTTTGTATAGTAAAAATCTTCCCCGTTCAATTTATGTTCAGAGATTATTTTAATTTAAAATCCGACAACATCACCGACTCCGCTTCGAAGTGCAAACCAGACAAACTGGAGAAAATAATCATCCGGATTTCGAGTGTACTTTATCTCGCCAATCTTCATTAAACCATTTTCGTCAGGGATGTTGGACTCACGGATAATAAAAGTCTTACCGAAAAAAGAGGCAACCCTGTTAAAAACACCTTTTTCACTGCCGGTGTTTTCGTTGAGAACGGCGACCGATAAATCGGAGTACAAAACCCGCAAAGAACCGCTTGCCTGACCCGAATTAACATTTATATTAAAAGCAGCAGACTGAATAACACCTGATTTAATACGCTGATTTTCACCTGGTTCAATAAAAGGGTTAAGTTCCGTCACATCCATGGGACTAAGCGAACCGGAATATCGTAAAGAAAAATGTTTCGACGCAAGGGGAATGACCATATGTAGTTTCATTATGCCGGATTTCATAAATAGTCCTCCTGCATTAACAACTGCGGTGTCCGGATTAGCTTTATCATTGGAAATTCCGCTTACTGAAACATTTGCTTTATTAATTGTGATCAGTCCGGGAGCCGATCCTATGGAATATCTCTCACAATATTTCAAACTACCATTTGTGATATTAACACTGTCTATTTTAACTTTATCTTTAATCGAAGTGAGGAATTCGTTCGGCATCTGTGGATCAGTCGAGTTCCTGTCATAAGGTTTATCCATGTTCACAAGAACATCGGTAAATACATTGTGTATTTTTATGCTTCTGGCGCTATAAGTATTTCCCTGAAGTAATGCGAGATAATCCAAACCCATTATTTTTAATTGGGGAAGAATAAACCGAAACCTGGTTTGCCTGAATTCACTTTTTGCGAAGAATTTTTCATCATTTATTAAAGAATGATACTTAATTGAATCGGTCACCATTTGAGAATCGGGCACTGAAATATTTAGCATTCTAATACTAAGTTCATCCTGAGACCTCCGAAAATTAAGTACAATTTTTTGGACGTCTATAACAGAGCTCTTAAGATCATTAAGAGCAAAATCTCTTTTCCAAAGAATTTTTACCCAGCTAATTCCTCTGATGGATAATGAAGCCGTGCTGCATGTAAAAGTTGAGTCGCTGGCATTCAGTGTTAGAGAATCACACTCTAAACGATTCTTCCAGACACTATAATGCAGGTCGCCAAACCGGATTGAATATGCCGGATATGTTTCTTCGAGGGCTTTTGTAACCCTGTCTTTTAGTAATGTATTGACAAAAGGATCCGGAAAGAAAATGAATGCCAAAACACAGATGATTATGACTGAACCGACAGTTAAACTTATATATTTCACGATCTTTCCCGATGATAATTTTCTCCAATTGAAAAGATCTTTTTTAATCTGCGCTATTTTCATTATTACCACTCCTTTCTTCCGGTTCTTTACCTGAGACTTTATTAGATTTTTCTGATTCGAGCAGTATAGCAATCCATCGGGTACTTCTATTACTTTCAAATGCAAACTTCAATGTCATCGTAAGGGGTATCGAAAGAATCGCACCGATCAAGCCGAGAAGGCTGCCCCAAAATATCAACGACAGAAATACAACCAATGTAGAGAGACCAAATTTTCTACCCATAAGACGGGGTTCAACTACATTTCCTATTACGAATCCAATAAGAATATTACCTGCTATTACAAGCAGGGCGCTGCCTGTTCCCAACTGGACAAATGCCAGAAGTGCAGCAGGAATGGCAGAGATAACTGCACCTAAATTGGGAATATAATGGAGTAGAAATGCAAGAAAACCCCATAGAACGGGAAACTGTACTCCAAGAATATACATCCACAATCCGATTAAGATTCCGGCGACCAGGTTTATAATAGTTTTGATGACCATATAGCGTTTCATGTCAATTACAAACCCGGTGAACCGGGGAAATACCTGTTTAGGATCACCAAGAATTTTACGGATTTTTATCGGAAAGCTTGAAATTTCAAGAAGGATAAATGTTACTGTTATCAGGATCAGGACAAGATCAGAAAGTGCAGAACTCAAGCCGGATAGCAGGCTGGCAGTAAGTTTCATTATTGCTTCCGGGTTAATATATTCCAGGAAAAATTTATCCCTGACTATCAGACCTTTGCTTTTTAACAAGGCAACAATATCTATTACCTGTTCCCGAATAAGTGACTGTAATAAAGGCAGTTCATCTGAAAAGCTGCTAAGGGAGGAGGCGATTTGTGCGCCAATAAGAAATATAATAATTACTATAACTGCCATAACAATAAATACAGCAATTGCCGATGGTATTCGTTTTTCTTTTAACCAAAAAACTAACGGGGTTCCAAGTAAAGCGAGAAAAAAAGAGATGAGGAACAGAACGACAACTGATTGGGCAAGATAAATTCCTGCAATTATTATCACAACTGCTGCTACGCTAAAAAGAATGCGCATTCCATGTGAAGAATTTATTTGCTCAATCATAAATTTACCTGATTATATTTTTTTTAGCTTCAGATCAGATATCATTGCTACTGCCGAGATAAAGTAAAAAATCACAAACCAGGACAGATACTCTTTTGCGAACAAAAATCCCAGGAAGGCAATTGTAGAGACTGCTGAAGCAGCTAATACAGTTGGAATACCAGTGAAGCTTTTTTGTTTATATGCCGTAAAGTACGCCAATCTTATTGACGCAGCACCTATATTTAAAAATCCGGCAATCAGCATCGCAATACCATTTATTCCAATGAACCAGCCAAATACAACTGAGGCAGAAACTGCCATAAAATCGGTAAAACTATCAAGGTATATCCCTAATGCTCCACCGCCAATTGCTCTTGCTAACTTTCCATCAAAATAATCTAAAGAGAATTGCATGAGAATAAGTATATATGCAATAACTAAAAATTCTTTGAAAGAAAAATAAACTGCAAAAGAAACGCACAGTAAACCCAAAAGAGTAAGTATGTCCGGAAATCTAATAGTACGAAGTTGACGAAATAGCATTTGTTATATTTCTTGGTAAATCATTGAAGATGTAAAATTTACACCTTAATGATTATTATTATTTGTCAAAATAATCCGGGACCCGGCATACGTTCAGAGTGAGCGACGTCCACTAATCAGATTAAATACAATCATTATAATTGCAATTACCAGAAGAACGTGGACAAAACCACCCATTGTGTATGAAGTGAGCAATCCAAGTACCCACAATACTATTAATACTACAGCGATTGTGTACAACATGATAATTAACCTTTCTTTTGTTTAGAACTCTTTTCTCTTCAGGAACCAACGGTCAAATCAATCGACTTTTTGATTCTTAATCACAAGTATCAATCCCGACTTCAGGTAGTTATCAGGATCTAATATTTTTCTTTTTTCAGCCTCCGGATTAGTTTTTGTTTTATCCATACTATTTTTTCTTAGGCGATTGATTCGGATTTTCTTTGCTATTGTTTTTATTTACTTGATTCACAACAGACTGTTTCTCTTTATTTGTGTTAGTATTCAGTGAATCTGTATTTCGATTTGGGGGAGTGTTCTCTTTATTATTGCTTTTATTCGTCGGATTGACAGCAGGCTGTTTCTCTTTATTTGTGTTTTTGTTAGGTGGATTTGTACTCTGCTTTTGACCAGTGTTCTTGTTAGTACTGTTTTTAGTTGTCGGATTGACAACGGGCTGTTTCTCTTTATTGATGTTTTTGTTCGGCTGATTTGTACTCTGCTTTTGACCAGTGTTCTTGTTAGTACTGTTGTTTGTCGGATTCACGCCAGGCTGCTGGTCTTTTCCAGTTTGGTCTTTTAATATTTGTTTGTTCTGCGGCTGCTTTTGAGTATTGCTTCCCGGGATTCGTTTTACATCTTTTATATCTGTTACTTTAGCTGGTGCCAGTCTATTTTCATTTTTATTCTTCTGAACCTCCGGCCTGTATATCTGAATTTGATCATTATTTAAAATCTCCCCGGGTTTATCTTTTTCACGAACTGTAATCGGTTTAATTGTTCTGCCGGTTACTTTTTCAACATCCTGTCTATCGGGTCCGGTGATATATGTTGTATGTCTTGTATTATCATAGTAGGTGTTATTAATTACAGTTGAATTATTGATGATTGTTACATTGTTGCTTCGATCAATATAATTCCTGTCAATGTCATGCCTTTCAAAATCCCTGTTTCTTACAAATACCCATCGGTCGTTAGGTTCATCATTATAATTGCCAAAAGCTATATATTTAGAAATACCAGGTCTCATGGGAGCCCAGCCATAATAACTTCCTGAACTTCTCCAGATAACCCATGAAGGACCCCATTCACTATCCGGGACCCAGAACCAGCCATAATAGTCACTGTAATCCCAACGCCCGTAATGAAAAGCTGCCCATCCCCAATTATAGTTTGACACCCACATCCAACCGTAATCAGTCATTACCCAGTAACCATTGGATAAATATGGAGTAAAGCCTGGTCCTTCATTTGGAATCCAAACATATCCATAATTGGGATTTTCAACCCACTGTCCGTATGGGCTTAATTGATCATAAAATCCCTGATAATTCATATATCCTTGCTGCGCCGATATTTTTCCTGGAAATAATATGAACACGATAGTCAGGGTGGTCACGAGTGTAAAAATTCTAAATAGCTTTTTCATGTTAGGTCCTGTTTTATCTTTAATACATTTCATTTATAAAATACTTTAAAATCATCCAACTCACTTCTGATTGAAATATATGAACATGTGTAAAGCCTGACAATCGAGCGAAAGGATGAAAAAGGGATTACATCTTTTGAGTGAGGAGATGGTGTTTATAAGATTAATTATATAAACGTAGATGCAAATATTTAATTTATGTAGAGATAAAAGAATTAATCCCCGGCTTGAGAAATTAATAGCTCTGTCTTCTTATCATACCGGTTTTGAAATGTAATAATACAGTCAAATCAAAACCGGTTTTTCATTTTTTTAATTATTTACTTCAGTTATTTTTTACCGTTGCCGTTATTGTGTTTACCACTATTATTGTTTTGCTTATTAGAATTATTCTTTTCTTTCTCTTGTTGCTTAACCCAGTTGTTATGCTCAGGATGATATTTGTTTACAAAATATTTGGAATCCCGGCTATCACGAATCGGCTGCTGATCGTGACGACCTTTATATGAGGAATATTTTTCTCTGTAGTTTTGATCATTCCGCCACGGTTCCCGCTCATTCACTACAACCTTATAAGAATTATAAAAATCATAATGATTATATCGCGATGGTAATGCTGAGCTGTGAATCCAATACCCATTGTTGTAATAATAATATCGATGCTGGGGGACATAGTAATAAACATCTATATCCGGCAAATAATAATATTCGACATAGTCATAACCGGTGGGACCCCAGGCTGGTTGACTATCCAGATTGAAGTTTAGACTAACACTTACTTGTGCATTCGTAGTGCTTGAAACGCCCCACAAAAAAAGTGCTGCGATTAATACAAAAAAATAACGCATAATGTTTCTCCTTTTTTTATGCAATTTTCGTCCAGTTATCTCTGGTTTTTTAACTAAAAAAAGTTAAACCCTTAAAACTGATAATTCAATCGGGCAAAGGGATGAAAAAGGAACTACATCTTTTGAGAGAAGGGTCTGATGTCTAATGGGATAATTATATAATCACGGCTGCAAACAATTTATTTGTGTAGAGATAAAGGGATTAATCCCTGGCTTGAGAAATTAATGCTTCAGTCTCTTATTAGTTCAGTTTTGAAATTTATTAATTCAGCTGCAATTCTCATTTGCCCCTGCTTTAGTTCACTTGTCCTGATTATTATTCTGCTGATTAGACTTGTCGTTACCGTTATTATCGTTCTGTTGCTCAAGCCGATTATTATGTTCCGGATGGTTTTTGTTTACAGAGTATTTAGTATCCCTGGTGTCCCGGATTAGCGGCTGATCGTGACGACCTTTATATGAGGAATATTTTTCTATGTGGGTTTCATTATTCCGCCACGGTGCCCGCTCATTCATTACTATTTTATATGAATTATAAAAGTCATAATTACTATATAAAGATGGTAAAGATGAGCTGTAAAACCATTGCCTTTTCGTGTAATAGTAATAACCATGTTGAGGGACATAGTAGTAGACATTTATAGCCGGTAAAAAATAATATTCAACATAATCATAACCAGCCGGACCCCAGGCCGGTTGACTATCCAGATTAACCTTAGGATTAGCACTTACTTGTGCATTAGAAATGTTTGATACGCTCCATAAAAAAAATGCTGCATTTATTATCAAAAAATAACGCATTTTGCTCCTTTATTTTGATCATTTCTTACTATTCTACATGACCAAATACTGTGTTAAAAATATTATTTTTTAGGAACCGGTTTTACTTTCATCATTTCCTTCGTCTTTACATTATCACCCGCCATTCCGCGCGCTTCCGGATCTATAGGATTACCTCCTGTCAGTGTTCTCACATTATTTTCAGAAATGATCATTTTATTCATTTCAGGATTGTCCAGTATGGTATTTACTAGCTTCATCATTTCTTGTTCATTGCCGCTTGTTTTCACCATCATCATATTCATCATACTACTGCGCATTTCAGAATCCGATGAAATTTTATTCATCCAGAGATCGGTTTGCTCACCAGCAGTTGTACTGCCTGCTTCTACTTTACTCTGTGCGAATAATGAAAATGGAACTGATAGTATTAATATTAAAATTAGATTTTTCATTGTTTTTCCTTTTTATTTTCAACATTAGATTACGCTGATTTGTACAGTAAAAGCAATAGAGCGAAAGGATGAAAAAGGCATTACATCTTTGGATGTGCCTGATTTTTCCGGAAAATTAACGTTATGTTTTGAAGAGGTAATTTCATACAGGAAATTCAATAATAATTTTTGTTCCTTTTCCCGAATCAAACGTAATTGTACCTTCAAGCTGATTTACCATTAAACTTACAAGATCAAGCCCTAAACTTTTAAGTTTGGTGATATCAAAATTATCAGGTAAACCAATGCCGTTATCCTGAACAATAAGTGATATCCGGTTATTTGTACTTTTTAAAGTTACTTCGATTACTCCTTTTTGGGATCCTGGAAATGCATATTTGATGGCGTTGAATAAAAGTTCAACTAGAATCATTCCTATTGTAGATGCCTTTTTGTTTGAAACAATTATTTCCGGGATGTTTTTATTGATTACTATTTTATTTGATAATTCAGACATTCTTTTGATTATTTTATCACAATACAAATTAACCTTAACATCATAAAAAGTATTGAACTCAGACAGTAAAGAGTATAAATCTGTGATCGAATTTATTTTTGTTTCCAAATCAGCAAGAATCAATTTTGTTTCTTCAGAATCGACCATATCACCTCTAAGTTTAATCAGACTTACAATTATGTTTAAACTGTTTATAGTCCTATGTTGGATTTCTTTAATTAAAGCATCTTTTTCTTTAATATCCTCTTCAAGTGTTCTTTCTTTTTGCTTCCGGTTTGTAATGTCCCGAACATTACATTGGATTACTTTTTCATTATCTACCAAATAAACATTACTCACAAATTCTACATCTATCAGACTTCCATCAGAAGCTTCCAGCGGGATATCTTCATAGCGGACATATTCTTTTTCCTGTAATTCTTTATACAGTTTCTTTGAATAATCTATATTTTTGAAAGCACTTATATCCCAAATATTTTTTGTAAGAAACCTTTTTTTTGAATAACCCAACATCTCAGTTAAGAATGGGTTAACATCAAGGATCATCCCGGTATCAGCATTAAGAATTAATATCCCGTCTTTAGCGGATTCAAAAAGTCTCCTGTACTGATTTTCATATAGCTTCATTTTCGCCTCAATAAATAATTGTTCAATGATTAGCTTTTTTGACTATAACAAATTATAATATCCATTAAAGTCAATCGAGAATTTTCGGTCAGCATATAGAATTCACTTCAGCCGATAATTTTAAATTATCATTATTTCTTTCAGGATTAGTCGGATGGATTTTTTTGAACAATCCAATTGCCTTTGCGTAATAAACACCTATAAGTAATTATATGAATTGACATTTAGTAGATATAAAAAGAAAGATTGTAAATAAATAGTTCTTTGGGATGAAAAAAGGATTACTTCATTGGGATGAGATATCTAATCATCGAATAAGAAGGCGTTGTCAGCCGCCAATTCTGCTTTTCGTGAATCGTGTGCAAATTTGGCAATTTGTACCCTTGTACTCAGAGCAAGCTTTTCAAGAATATTATGCACGTGACTTTTTATGGTATATGAAGATAGATGTAGTTCTTGGGCAATTTCTTTATTGGAATGACCTTCCGAGACTAATTCTATTACCTGCCGTTCCCGTTTAGTCATTCGAACTGACTCCATTAGAACTGATGAATTTGGACTGTTTACAGCGTGTTCAACAATCTGTGAAAAAAGTGATCCGGTTAAATTAGGGGGCAGCACTTTGAAACCTTCAGCCACAGACCGGATAGTCTTAAGGAAATCGTTCACATTTGCATCTTTAAGTATAAATCCCGATACCCCTGCCTGTACAAATTCAAAAACATCAGCCTGAAGGGGGATAAGATCCATTACAATTATTTTGGTTTCCTGAAAATGCTGCTTGGTCAATTTTACAACTTGCAAACTGTTTTGATTTCGTAAACCGAGATCGATAAGAACTATATCTGGATTGAGCTTACCAATAAGAACCAGAATGTTTTCCCCATTTCCAACAGTGGTAACGACATTCATATCGGGCTGTTTTTTAAGCAAGGCAGAAATGCCTTCACGTAGAAGTCGATTATCTTCAATAAGTAATATTTTGATTTTTCTCATTTCTTTTTGAATATATCAAAAATTTACGTATTAAAAATAAAAAATTGTCACTGATAGTTCAAAGATTATATCAGTAGAAGATTGAATGAATGTATTCTATTGATCCCAGCCCCACAGCAGCCAGCTGTATTTTGCCCTCTCCATAAGTATTTTTAATCCGGCCGTACCGTTTTTCAAATTGATAAAAGTTGAATCGACATTTTGTGCCGCTGATTTATCCATCAAAAGTTTTCCCAGTGCTCCTTCCCCTGATTGTATATTGCCTACAATCGTTGCCAGATCTCTGGTGATATTGGATGTGTTTTCCATAGTGGATTTTAGTGATACCAGAATTTCGTCTACGTCATTCGACTTATCCATAAGCGCTCTAAATCCGGCTGAACCGCCTTTTAAATTAATAATAGTAGAATCAAAATTTTCTCTCCACGTTTTATCCATCATCAGTCTTCCAATTGTTCCGTTTCCTGATTCTATATTTGTTGTAATCTTTGACAAATTTCCCGTGATATCGGATGTATTATCAATAGTTGTTTTTAATGAGTTCATAATATCATCCATATCAATCGGCTGGGATTGTTCCGATAACATCGTTGTTTTCTATATTCATTTTTCCGCCGGTTCCGGGATTTATAATTAAAATTTTATTTCCCATAAGACCTTCCGAACCAATACTTGCAACCGCATCTTTCTTTATAAACTTTCTTGTGGCTTTCATCAATTAATATTTCTACTCTGACTGAAGTATCACTAATAATACTTATATTTTCTACAGTTCCCACATTTACTCCTGAGAACCGTACGTTATTTCCTGCCTGAAGTCCGGCAACATCTTTGAATACTCCGCTTAAGCGAAAAGTGCTTCTGAATAATTGCTGCCTCTCACCGACAAAATATATTCCTAAGAATGAATACGCACTATTCCGAGAGAAATAAATATTCCCAGCTTGATTTTGTTTCCTGTATTTTTTTTCATTTGATTTACTCTTATAATTTTTCTGATTTATTATTCAAAAAATGATCTTATCCATGGATCTGCGGAATTCTCAAGATCGTTGTATGTTCCTTCTGCTGCGCACACTCCATCTTTAATTACTATGATTCGATTTGCAGTGAGTCTGGTGCATTCAATATCGTGCGTGATTATGATGGAAGTAGTATTATATTTTTTTTGTACTTCCAGAATGAGATTACTTATTTCTTTTGATGTTATAGGATCCAGCCCGGTTGTAGGTTCATCATAAAGCATTATCTCGGGTTTTAAAATCAATGTTCGGGCTAAACCTAATCTTTTACGCATACCGCCGGAAAGCTCAGAGGGCGTTTTATCAATTGCATCAGAAAGTCCTACATTGTTTAATGCTTCTTTTATCAGCGAGTTTATTTTTTCTTTAGGTATTGAACGTAATTGTCTTCTAAGCGGGAATTCAAGATTTTCTCTGACAGTCATCGAATCATACAAAGCACCGCTTTGAAAAAGGAAACCTATCTTTTTTTGTATTTCAATCAGCTCTTTATTCTTGAGTTCAGAAATATTCTGTCCAAGTATAAAAAGCTTACCCTCATCAATTTCAACCAATCCGACAATACATTTAATAAGCACTGATTTACCGGTTCCGGATTGTCCAAGTATTACGAGGTTTTCTCCCTTATTAATCACCAGATTAATATCCCGCAAGACCTGATTATTCCCAAAAGATTTCTTAAGATGTTCCATCTCAACGACAACAGCGATCGTTCTGTTTAATGGTCATTTTCAGTTTCAATATAAGTTGTATTACTCAGGCATTTTTCTAACTACTCAATTTAGTTTTGAAGCAAACTTGTAATTTGTACTGCTATCATATCTATTATAAAAACCATTAATGATGCGAATACAACGGCTGAGTTTGCGGCTTTTCCAACTCCTTCTGTTCCTTTATTTGAATTATATCCTTTATAACTTCCAATAAGTCCAATTGCAAATCCAAAGAAAAAAGTTTTGATGAATGCCGGGAACAGGTCATTAAATTCGAGAGCTTTGAAATATCTGCGAAAAAAACAAATAAGTACTTACGTTTCCCTTTATGTTAACGCCGACAAAAGATCCTAATAAACCGACAGCATCAGCAAAAATCACCAATAACGGAAGCATCAATGTTGCTGAAAGTACTCTTGTAACAACAAGATATTTAAAAGGATTGGTATCTGATACCTGCATTGCATCAATTTGTTCAGTAACATTCATTGATGCCAGCTCTGCTCCAATTCCTGATCCAACCTTTCCTGCAAAGATTAAAGCAGTTATAACGGGTCCTATTTCCCGGATAATTGAAACTGCTACCATTGCAGGCAACCACGATTCAGCTCCAAACTTTGCCAGAGTAGGTCTTGATTGAATGGTAAGCACAAGTCCGATTATAAATCCCGTAATAGCTACCAAAGGAAGAGACTTATAACCGATCAGAAACGATTGTTTCATTACTTCATTAAACTCATACGGCGGTTTAAATACTTCTTTGAAAAAGCGTAAAGTAAAAGTTGTAATCGATGAAACTTCTAAAAAGAATTTATCAATTACTGACTCAGAAATAGTCTCTGAAAACGTTTCCGGGATGATTACTTCCGGGTGCTGGTGATTTGGGGACTGCTCCAGATTAACTTCTTCCATCTTAATGATCTTTAAATAATTAAAATTATACTTCTGCCGGTTCTTCAATTTCCAATAAGTTGTCCGTTTTAATCATACGTTCCGGAATTAATGACGGATTATTACTTGAACACGATATATAGAAATATGCTATTGCACAATAAGGCAAAAGGATGAAAAGAGAGCTACATCCTTTAGATGAGTTTTTTAAAGTTAATTACCGCTCATAAATGAAATTGTATTACTTAAATTGCATCTTTTATACTTGCTATGAATGGCGAAATCGATTTGAAATATTTACCAACACTATATCAATCAAACATTGTTCATTTCAATACCGGTTTCATTCTATTGAAATAACGGAAGGAATTAATTCTTGGAATTTGTTGAAGTGATAGTATAATGAATTTTGACTAAACATATTGAAGTGCTCTCCATTTGGTGATATGGGGTAGAAACCGAACATAAACTGAAATACGGGAAAAATAAAATGTTCATTTTTGATTTTGAACCCGAGGCCATATCCCTGATACAACTTGCTCGCAAATAATGAAGTATTATATGAAGAGATCAGACCAAAATCGGCAAAAGTAATAAAAGCTAATTTAAAGCCTAAGAATTTTAATGGGACAAAAATATCAGCCTCATAATTAAGTACCAGTTTTTTCGTTCCCATTAAATTGTTGTCTGAAAAACCCCTGATTCCTCCTTCATTATTAATGTTCAGTATATCCTGGGGCATGATTGGGTCAAAGCTATATGAATACCTGCTCCCAATGTAATGTCTCCATTTCCATTTACCAATAACATTAAGATTTGAAAAATACAACAGCTCCAGAATGGATGCCCGGTTTAACCATTTCTGATTGCTTCGGAATGCCCCGAATTGTAAACCTCCATAGAAATACCCCTGAGAATAATCGTGGAAGCTGTAACCGGTCTTTAATCCATAGTACGGCCTGTTGGAATTTGCCCCTTTTTCGTAACCGAACAGAAATGAAATCATCTGGACAAGCGGAATGTCCTCAGTTTTACCGAAACCGAATACATAGTAATCCTTATAATATGTTCTGTTGAAAAATCCAATACTGCCCAGATAAAATGTATTATCCTGAAATATATTTAGTGTATCCAATTCCGGCTTCTGACTGTAAACATTTCTCATAACTCTTCCTGCAATATTGAATCTGTTCTGATTTTCTTCAGATGAATCAATTTGTCTGAAGTCAAATGCGTATCCCAGCCAGTAATCCTGCTGGTTGTACCGAATGGTTTCGATCTGCCCTGATGAATCTAATATCCCGGGGTATCTGGTATTTTGCCAGTTTTGTTCGACTCCTCCTGCCCAGTCTATGATAGGTGAGAAAAAATCCCTGCCAATGCTAAGCCCATACTTTTGGTAATTAGGCACTGATTCATAATATACATTTGCTGAAAGAAATGACCTTCCTATGTTGTCAAAGGTATAACTGCCATCCCAATCCCAGTTATGTGTAAATTCGTGACTAAATTTAAGTCCACCTTTTAATTCATTGCCGAAACCAAGGAAGTTTATATCATGGATCGATGCACTTCCGGTTTTATTGCCAGGACTGTAAGATACGGCGGGATAAAAACTCCATAGATCCTGAATATATACCATGATATCAACGCTGTCAGTATTGTTCTCAATCATTTGAGGAACAATCCTGACATCGTAGACATAAGGACTTTGTCTTATTATCCTTTCACTTTCCTGAATGTAAAAAGGAATAAATATTTGCCCTTCAGAAAAAATCAGCTTGTTTTTAATTAGCCATTCTTTTGAGTTAATATGAAGAGAATTTCCTGTTTCCTGCAGCCAATTACGGACAGTATCTTCAGGATTATTTACTGATGCCCCGAATACGTCAAGAACCTCAATATTAATTTTCCTTATAACTTTGCCTGTGAATTTCTTGATTATTATCCTGTCCGGATCAGGGGGTATAATTCCGGGTTGTTGTTCATCATCATTTTCTAAAATCATCTTTAAGAGCCCTGAGAAAAAATTATCCTTCTCTGAAAAGTCTTTAATTTCCTGCATTACTTCACTTGTGTCCTGAGGTTCTACATTTTTGTCCTGAGCGATCAGGCACTCTGATATGCAGATTATCAGAATGCTGAATATAGGTACCGGGAGTATTAATTTAATCCATCTATTCTTCCGACACATTGATTTAAGCCTGTGCTGGTTTGTGCTTATTTCTGTCGTTCATTCTTCTTTTGACTTTATCATTGCGTTGAATTTTAGATAATTTTTAGAAACTGCTCTAAGTTGCTCTCTATCATTTTTCATAAAATCCATTCTTTTCAATGAACATCAGATTGAACGTGAACTGCATATGATTCAGGTGAAATTATAAATCTTCCTTGTAAATCTGTTAAGAATAATCCACCATATCAGTAAAATGATACAATCAATCTAACCTAAACACAATCGTCTGAAACTATGAAAAAGGAGTTAATTCTTACTTAAGGATTTCAAAAAAGGCAGTAGATTTATGGTCCTTCAATTGTTGGTATCAGAATTTTCTTTCTGACGTGTTTTTGACACGGCTGCCATAATGCCCAAACCAATTATGATTATAACACCTATGGTTATCCAGATTGGAGAGGCGCCCAATTTAAAGGCTGCCCAGGCTAAACCACCAGCCACAAAGGCTGTCCCAATTAAATATATTACTAAGTTTGACATAATATTTTTTGTTAAACTATTTTAATTTTAATACAGGATTCATTTTAAATAATGTTAAGTCCATTTATTTAAATCAGATTTTCCCGGTTTCATTATAAGCGTTCATCCGGTTATTAACCGATTATTTCAATCTCTTAGTTTCTGCTTCCATCTTTTGTTTTTAATTTTGCATCTTTAAAAACCCGTTCAGCATCTTTCATGATTACTTCCGGTTTTGATTTAATATCATTTATTATCAGGGAATATTTCCTTTTGCCTTCACTAATCATTTCACCAACTTTGTTCTTTTTCTCTGTAAAATATCTATCAGCTTCATCAAAATATTCTTCTGACTTTTGTTTTATATCCCCTCTAAATTCCTTACCGCTTTTAGAAGCAGTTAATAATGCAGCTATTGCTCCGACAGTACCTCCCGCTAAAAATCCAAACAAAAACCCTTTAACGCTAGTAATTTTACCTGACATAATAAATTCCTTTCATTTAATTATAATATTTCATCGTATTTTAGATCTACGGAAAGCTAAACACGCAGATAAATTGAATCAATCAGGCAAAGGAATGAAAAAGGAACTACATCCATTGGGTGGATTTGGAGGCTCTAAAAACACCTTTTGGTTCTTTGATAAATTCTATAACGATAGTTTCTACTCCGTAAAATTTTTTCAGATTCTATTAATGCTTATAAAAATTCTTTGGATCTATATAATAATTCAGTGTTGGATCGCTCGCTTTGAAGACAGTATAAATGTTTATCAACAGTAGTTTTAAGCTTACCAGGCTGCGCAATCAGCCCGGCTTTTTCGCATTTTGTTAGTCAAATTACTATGCTGTATAATTAATAAATGAGCAGCTTGCTATAACCTGTTGCCCAATCAGGAAGCACTATATTTGGATTGAGCTTGATAATAAGTGCCGTGCCAATCATTTCCATTTATATGGTTTTTTTTATAAACTTATCTGCCTTTCTACTCTTTGCCATTTTTTTCTGTTCTTGTGCGAACCTTTCAGCTTTTGCTTTTTCCATCTCAATAATCTTAAGTGTTTCTGATTCCTCCTCTTTAAATTCAGATCTTAAAACAACAATATTAGCTTCTGTTGCTGCACGTTTAACTTCTAATCCACTTTGTCTGCGTTCAATTTCCTGTTGACGTAATATTTGTTCTTCATAGTTTTTAGCTTCCTGAGCTAATCGTGCGGAACCGGTTAATACGCCTTCTGGACCTACGTACACATCAAGCAATTCAATTCCGTGATCTGTCAGTATAAACTCACGGATCTGATTGGAATGCGGCATACCGCGCGATTTAAGAATATATAATCCTCTGTTGCGCTCACCGCCAATTTCAATGTCACGCAAAAGCAGCCACGTATCTATCAGCGATGAAATTGACATATCTGTAAGTTCCTGGTTCTCGCCTGTGGTTGAGAGGCTTGCAAAGAAAGCGGTTATATTCCTCATCTTTAAAAAATCCACAAGACGCAGTAACATTATTTTTACTTCAGTTTGATTCCCTCCGATCACGAATGCATCAATAGGGTCCAGAATTACTATTTGCGGTTTAACTTTATTAATTAATTTGATAGTAGTTGTTAGATGATGTTCCAATCCATGAAGTGTCGGCCGTGTTGCATGAAATTGCAGTAATCCTTTTTTCACCCAGGGCTCTAATCGTATTCCAATTGAAGACATATTACGCATAAACTGACTTGGGGATTCTTCGAAAGCAAAATAAAGAACCCGCTCTCCTCGCTTGCATGCTGCTTCAACAAATTGCGCTGCAAGACTTGTCTTGCCGGTACCGGCGGTTCCTGAAACAAGCACTGTACTGCCTCGGAAGTAACCTTTACCGGACAGCATTGTATCAAGACGCGGAATGCCGGTGGAAATTCTTTCTTTGGATGAAGTGTGATTCAATCCCAGTGAAGTGACAGGCAGAACAGAAAAACCTTCCTCATCAATTAAAAAAGGATATTCATTTGTACCGTGTGTTGAGCCCCGGTATTTAACAATACGTAATCGTCGTATGGATGATTGATCGGTAACGCGATGATCCAGCAGAATGACACAATCGGAAACGTACTCTTCCAATCCCTGCCGGGTTAATGTACCATTGCCTCGTTCTCCGGTGATAATAGCAGTAACACCTTTCTTTTTCAACCAGCCGAATAACCGCCGTAGTTCTGTGCGCACTACTGTAGAATTTGGCAGTGCCGAAAAGAGTGATTCAATAGTATCCAGGACAACGCGCTTAGCCCCGATACTTTCAATTGCACGATGGATGCGGACAAACAAACCTTTCAAATCATATTCTCCCCTCTGTTCAATTTCACTACGTTCAATATGAATGTGTTCAAGCCAAATCTTTTTATTTGCAACAAGACGGTCTAGTTTGAACCCTAACGAAGCAACGTTTGCAATAAGTTCTTTTTCTGTTTCCTCGAACGAAATAAATACTCCGTGTTCATCATACAATGTTGCGCCGCGAACGAGGAACTCCATTGCAAAGAGAGTTTTTCCACAACCCGCACCTCCGCATACAAGTGTCGGTCTGCCTTTTGGTAATCCTCCTCCGGTGATCTCGTCTAAACCTTGAATACTGGTAGGGGATTTGGGAAGGGTAATTTGTTTAGATTGAATTTTTCTTGTCTTCATTCTACTTAATCTCAAAATATGTTTTTGTTTACCTTATGAATAATAATTTTCGTTATTAATAAGTTCAATTTACTCCAGGTGTTAATCTGTTAGTAGGATAGTGTAACTGTTTAGAAGAATATTTGTTATTTATCACTATACTTTAATTAATTATAGAAAAATCCGGGAAGCAAAAAAATAGTCCAAAGGGATGAAAAAGGAACTAAATCTTAATAGGGTCTACATTTTTAGAGAGCCTGATTTATCCGGGAATTTAAACGTTTTATTCCAAATAAATAATTTCATAGGGGAATTTCAATAATAATTTTTTCTGCCTTTTTACGAATTAAATGCAATTATATAATTCAAGTTGAACTTTTAATAAATTGAACTTTGGGATAAGACAGAATTACTTTATAAGGATGAGATATCTAATCATCAAATAAGGAGGTATTGTCAGCCGCCGATTCTGCTTTTCGTGAATCGTGTGCAAATTTGGCAATTTGTACTCTGGTACTCAGGGCAAGCTTTTCAAGAATATTATGCACGTGACTTTTTATGGTATATGAAGATAGATGTAGTTTTTGGGCAATTTCTTTATTGGAATGACCTTCCGAGACTAATTCTATTACCTGCCGTTCCCGTTTAGTCATTCGAACTGACTCCATTAGAACTGATGAATTTGGACTGTTTACAGCGTGTTCAACAATCTGTGAAAAAAGTGATCCGGTTAAATTAGGGGGCAGCACTTTGAAACCTTCAGCCACAGACCGGATAGTCTTAAGGAAATCGTTCACATTTGCATCTTTAAGAATAAATCCCGATACCCCTGCCTGTACAAATTCAAAAACATCAGCCTGCAGGGGGATAAGATCCATTACAATTATTTTGGTGGTTTGAAACTTTTTCCTGATTAATTTCACTAAACTCAAACTGTTTCGGGTACGGAGACCTAAATCAAGAAGCAGTACTTCGGGTTTGTGCTTTTGTATTATATTCGAAATGTTCTCACCGTTTCCAACAGTTCCTATAACATCCATATCCTGTTGTTTTTTAAGCATTACTGTCAGACCTTCGCGTAGAAGTCGGTTATCTTCAATAAGGAGCAGCTTTATTTTCATCATTTTCAGGAAAATTGATTGGTTGTGCAGATTTCGATTTTGGGTCTGCTAATATAAAACCTGATAACCAAGTGTATTGCATAAATTATAATATATAAAAATATGAAATTTATTTTAAAAATAAGGTAAGAGTAATAATATTTTCAGATTTGACATTGCGAAAGAATATATCCCATTATTAATTATACTACTGTTTTTTAATATAAAATTCACCACGGGTATAGGCCCGATGAATAATAGATTTTTTTCTTCCGGTTTTAGTGTATTCGTTTGCAGTCATTAATGATGCAATCATAGCCCCGATAAACTGTTTCATTCTGCTGGTGAACTTAAAACCTTTTTTCTTTTTAGCTTCGTTAAAACAAAGCTCGGCAACGCTGGTTACTGCCGGCATGCCATATTCCGTCAGAACCATTGCCTGAATAAAAGTTTCAGGTTTCATTACAATATCAAAAAGGAATTTACCTTCCCCTTCAGCTAATCCTGCAAATTGTGGATAGGTTTTTGCGAATTCTTTTAATTCAGGAATTTTTATTTCTTTTGAATAATTCCCGGTTTTCATTATTCGGCCTCTTATCACTTTCAATAATAACACCTGCAATATATGTAACTGCCGGTATACTTTCATTATAATTCAAAATGACTAAAAACTCAGGGGCAGGAATAATTATCCGAGATACTCTTTAAGTCTTACACTCCTCTTTGAACTTCTTAATTTTCTGAGCGCTTTTTCCTTAATCTGTCTTATACGTTCCCGTGTAAGATTGAATTTCAGGCCGATTTCTTCAAGTGTTGCTTTGTGGTTAGCACCGATCCCAAAAGAAAGTCTGAGTACTTCCGCCTCCCTTGCATCAAGTGTAGTCAGAATATTTTCAATTTCATTTTTTAAGGAATCAGACATTAATTCTTTATCCGGCATAGCCTGTGTTTCATTTTGAAGAACGTCCATCAACGTGGCACTTTTTTCTTCCCCGTTTTTTAAAGGTGCATCAACAGATACCTGGCGCCCGGATATTTGAAGTGTATATGCAACTTCATCAGCTGTAATTTCAAGTATTTTAGCAAGTTCTTCGGTAGATGGTTTTCGTTCAAATTCCTGCTCGAAGTTTCTGTATGCTTTTCCGAGCCTGGTCAAATTACCGACCTGGTTCAGAGGAAGACGTACCACCCTTGACTGGTCAGCTATAGCAGACATTATTCCCTGCCTGATCCACCAGACAGCATAAGATATAAATTTAAATCCCCTCGTTTCATCAAACCGTTGAGCAGCTTTTACAAGGCCTATATTACCTTCATTAATTAAATCACCCAGGGATAAACCCTGGTTTTGATACATTTTAGCAACTGATACGACAAATCTCAAATTGGCATTTACCAACTTGTTCTGTGCATTAACATCACCCTCTCTGATTTTTATTGCTAAATTGACCTCTTCGTCCGGCTTTAAAAGATCATATCTCCCTATTTCCTGAAAATATTGATCTAAAGATTTGTCTTCACGATTGGTTAACTGCTTGGTTATTTTCAATTTGTCCCGGTTTCGTTTTTTTGTAGAAAATTATTGGATTTCTTAAGCATTGTCAGGATTAAATCAATGTGTTAAGCATACTTAAGTAAAAAGACCGCAAGAAACAAATAAATGTTTATTTAACCGGAAACAGCACTACCGCAATTAGGTCTAAATAAGTCTGTTTTATAGAATATTTACAGTTATATTGGAAAAAAGGCAGTATTATTTGTACTCATTACAGAACCGATTCAAAAAAAACAGTTGTGAATTAATCAAGTTAGGATTGCATTATCTGCAGAGAGATTCCGTGAAAGAAGATTTTATTCACGCTTTGGTTTCAGGAATGATTTTAATGATATGTTTTATTCCGAATTAATGGGCAATACATCCGAATAAAGCTGTTCAATTATTTCGGAAACCCGGTTTGCTTTGGGTGAATGTTTCACGGATAAATACTGCTGGGTCTTGTAATTTAAGTTTGCATTTTTGTCATAATATAGAAAATTGCACGTTACAAAAATGCCAATTTCAGCAAATTCTACAGTCTGTACTGTCTCATATCTGAGTCTTCTCAGATTCGTCTATCTTATACTCATTTAGCTCGGGCGATGATTTCTCTGCCATTTTGGCAGATATGATCTGATGCTGGTATTAAGGGAATCTAGAAGTAATCCGGATAAAGAAAATTTGTGTGTAGTGGATATAGAGGAAAATTATAGACAATATTATATCAGGTTTTTACGGGATTGGTTATGAGGTAAAATTATTTAGTATATTTGCCTGAACTAAAGCTTCTCCCGATACAATTTTTTCACACCCATTTTCTTAATATAGATTATAATGTAATTAATATTATTTCAAGGAGGTAAAATGAAGATAGGCATCATAGGTTCCGGAGTAGTAGGTCAGCAGCTTGGCCTTGGTTTATCCCGTCTTGGTCATGAAGTTAAAATAGGAACCAGGGATCCTTCCAAACTAAAAGACTGGCTTAATCAGGCAGGGAAGAAGGCTACTGCCGGCAGTAATGAAGATGCAGCAAAATTCGGTGAAATGATTGTCCTTGCAACAAACTGGACAGGTATCGAGAATGCAATAATGCTTTCAGGGAAAGAAAATTTTATTGGCAAAATAGTTCTGGATGTTACCAACCCCCTCGATTTTTCTCGCGGAACCCCTCCCCGGCTCGATTCATCGCCGGACAATTCAGGCGGTGAAAAGGTTCAAAGATGGCTGCCGGATTCAAAAGTTGTTAAGGCGTTTAATATCATAAATGCATACATAATGGTAGGTCCTAAGAGGGAAGAGGGTGATCCTGATTTATTCATCTGCGGAAATGATCAGACAGCAAAAAATCAGGTTGAAGATTTTGCCGGAAAGTGGGGATGGAAAAGTATAATTGATCTGGGGAATATTTCAGAAGCTTACTGGCTGGAGGCACTGGCAATGGTATGGATCCATTATGGATTCAAAACCAACACCTGGACTCACGCATTTAAACTACTGAAGAAATAAACAATATAAAAGCCTAACCTTCCCCAAAGGAAATAAGGCATTTATTATCCGCATATAATTATTAAGCGGCAATATAATCAGGTTGTCCTAAATGGATTTCTGCACACTGCCGGGTTGAAAAGTCGCTTAATTGTAAATTATTATAACTGACGAAGGATTTCTGCTTTTAACAGGTAACGTTTTTTTTGCTATTTTTATTAAATGAATTTTTACAAAAAGTCTGTCTGCTATGAATATTATAGAGTGTCTCCGTCAGAATCAGAATGAAATAATAAGAACAGCATTTGATTCTCTTCTTCGTTCCAACCTGAAACATTATTCTGCATCAAGCGCAAATGAGAACTGGCAGAGGATCGAAAAATTATTCGATCTTTCTTTTAACAGTATTAAGAATAAAAGCCTGGTTGAAATGATTGCATATTCTGAAAAAGTAGCTGCCGAAAGATATAATTCGGGTTATGATTTACACGAAGTGCATACCGCATACAATGTTCTGGAAGAGGAAATCTGGAAAGTCATCTTGAGAGACCTGGATCCCAGGGACATCGGGAAAGCCCTGGGATTAGTAAGTACAATTCTTGGAACAGGAAAAGAAACACTGGCGCTTACTTTTATTTCACTGACAGGCAAATCAAAAACCAAAAGTCTCGATCTCTCTGAACTATTTAAAGGGAATTAATTTATTGTTTTGGACATCTGACTGCATTTAATTAATTCACTATCCGAATTTTAGCCTCGCACACTCAATCGAATTTATTCCGGCATCGATTTCGCAATTTATTAAACTGTTTGGGTATTCCCATTATTTTCTTCAGGATTCTCTTTATCAAATTTTTCATGCCAGTACTTTTTTCTGCTGTAATAATATGGACTCGGGCGCTTGCCTATTCCTGTTAAAAGAATTTTAGAGAGGATTAATAGTCCTGCTGCCTGTAAATAGGTAATGGCTGTTATTCCAAAAATCATCGGCATAAGCCAGTTCCATAACAGCATTACTGCCAGACTTAATACTCCAATGAAAACCAGCACGAAGAGGAATCCCTTAAAGAACCATCTTTTTTTATTATGGATTGCACACATATTATAGCTCCTTGTATAAATTTTTTAATTTCTTCCTTAAATAAAGAACCGCGTATCTCTTCCGTGAAAGAAGAGTATTAACAGGTTCATTTTTAATTTCGGATATCTCCTTAAAGCTCATACCGTCAAATTCATTCATTATAAACACATCCTTTTGTTCTTCCGGTAATTCACCAAGTGCAAGTTCTATTTCCTCCCAGAAGAGATTTTGCCAGTAGATTTCATCCGGCAGGCTGCTAAAATCGGGCAGAATATCAGCAAGTGACAATGCCTCATCGGAATCGCTCTTTTCGTTAAATATAATCTCATCTGAAAATGTACCGGTTTTCTTTTTCCTGTATGAATCAATTATTTTGTTCTTAGCCACTTTTATCAGCCAGGCGGAGATCCTTTCTAAAAATTCTATTTCTTCAAAACCGCTTACAAGACTATACAGGACATCCTGGAATATATCCTCAGCATCTTCTTTTGTGGCCACATGCTTACGGATAAAACCAAGCAGCTTATTCTTTTCCTGTTTTACAACTGTATCCAGCGCAATTTCTTTTGTCATTACCTTTTACATTTATTAAATAAGACGGATAATAGAAAAGAATATTTTAAATTATGGCAAATCTCTTAATTTTTTCAGATATATCACCGTCTGTTCAAATTAAATTATCTACAAATAAATTAGGTTGATAATCGTCAGTATTTGACAGAGAAGTCTCACTGTTTTACTATCTAATAGCCATCTAACAGCCATCTAACGGCCATCTAATGGCCATCTAACGGCCTTCAAACGGCCTATAATCCCGGACTAATTCCGTACCTTTCCTGCTGAAGATTTATCCTACTTTTTTGAGAAATTCTTTATTTTCTTTATTTCATCTTTTTGATTAGAAATGAGATAAATAAAGGATTATTTATTAAAGATAATTTATTTTGAAGAACAAATTTTTCTGATAAATATAGTATGAGGCTAATACATTGAAAATTCAGTTTATTGGTGCTGCTCAAACGGTAACCGGATCCCAGCATTTATTGCACGTTAATGGTAAAAAGATACTGCTTGATTGCGGTCTTTATCAGGGAAGAAGAAAGGAGGCTTATGAAATAAATAAGAATTTTATGTTCAATCCTGAAGAAATTGATCTTATGCTGCTCTCTCATGCCCATATTGATCATACCGGTAATATTCCACACCTTGTTAAAAGCGGATTTAAAGGACATATATATACCACTTCGGCGACAGTCGATTTATGTCAGATAATGCTCAGAGATTCTGCCTACCTGCAGGAAAGGGATATCCATTTTGTAAATAAAAAAAGAAGTAAACAGAATAAAAATTTATTTGAACCTTTATATACAATCGATGATGCTGAAGCTGCAATGAACAATTTTATCGGCGTTCAGTATGATAAAACAATAGAAGTCGCGCCCGGAGTGAAAGCAACCTGGATAGATGCCGGACATATTCTGGGTTCTGCAGGATTATTAATTGAAATAAGAGAAAACGGAAAGTATACCAGACTTGGTTTCAGCGGTGATATCGGGAGGCCCGAAATGCCGGTAATCAGGGATCCCACTATTTTGACAGAACTTGATGTACTAATAATGGAAAGTACTTACGGCAACAGGCTGCACCAGGTTACTGATGAAGTCGAAGAAGAAGTTGCCAGGGTGATAAACGAAGTACTGGAAAGGAAAGGAAAGGTAATTATTCCGGCTTTTGCCGTTGGCAGAACACAGCTATTCGTTTACATTCTGCACAAGCTTTTTAATCAGAGCAGGATTCCTGCCATTCCTATTTTTGTTGACAGTCCCCTTGCAGTAAATTCTACAGAAGTATATCGTATGCATCCCGAATGTTTTGACAGGGAGACATACCGTGTATTTATAGAAAACCACGAAGATCCATTCGGTTTTAACAGGCTTACGTACATAAGAGACGTTGATGAATCAAAAAAGCTGAATGACTTCGAAGGATCCTGCATTATTATTTCCGCTTCGGGAATGGCTGAAGGGGGAAGAATACTTCATCATTTAAAGAACAATATTGAAGACTCAAAGAACCTGATTTTGTTTGTCGGTTATGCTGCCCAGGAAACGCTTGCCAGAAAAATTATGGACGGAGCAGAAGAAGTAAATATACTCGGAGACGTTTCCAAAGTGAGAGCTAAAATAAAACAGATGGATTACTTTAGTGCTCACGCCGACCAGAATGGGCTGCTCGACTACCTTAAATACTCACCGGTAAATAAGCTGAAGAACATATTCCTTGTACACGGCGAAGAAGAGCAGGCTTTGCCATTAAAAGAAAAGATATTAAGCAAGGGGTATAAATCAGTAAATTATCCCAAAAAAGGAGATGTCGTAGAGTTTTAATTAAGAAGATTTGGGAGTAATATTTTCATCGTTTTCTGGTTTTGAGGCCGGCTGTCTTTCTGCATTTTTTACAGCATTGGATAATAAAAACTCGATCTGAGAGTTGATACTTCTTAGCTCGTCTGCCGCCCACTTTTCAAGGGCGGCATAAAGATTGACCTCAATTCTTAATAAAAACTTTTTCTTTTCTGCCATAATCAATCATCTTCTCTTAACGTGCAGCAGCCTGCTTTCTTCTCCGCGTTAAATACCAGGGGAGTATTATAACCCATGGATATTTATCAAGGATCTCAGAGCTGTTTTCAATAGATACCAAACTGCTTGCTTTAAATGATATTGCATCTTTAATACTCACCAGACATATACCACTCGTGGTATATATCCCGTATTTTCTCTTCATTGATCCGAATTTAATTTTTAGCCTTTGCCCTTTAGGCAGGAATATTGTCCCTTCCCTGCTAAAGAACTTTTTATTATATGTTGCAACAGGATTTTCTTTTCCCTTTTCTCTGACAGCAATTTCTCTTTTCCAGAAGTTAGGTTTGTATAATTCCCATTCGCTGTCCGTTAAATCGATTATTAACCCGAAACCGAAAACGCCCCGGGGACTCATTCTCATAAATAATTCATCATTATATTTTAACTCATAGTTATTCTTCCAAATTGACGGCTGAATAATATTTAATGTCTCCCCGGAAAGCTGAGAAAGATTTTTAACCATAATCAAGATTAACTTTATTGGTAGAGTGTGCCTGTATTTATTACGGGCTGTACTTCTCTTTCAGATACAAGAGCAACCATTAAATTATTTACCATAGTCGCTTTCTTGTCTTCATCTAGCTGAACTATATTCTGCCTGCTTAAAGCCAGTAAGGCACTTTCGACCATACCTACAGCACCTTCAACTATTTTTTGTCTTGCTGCAACGATGGCTTCAGCCTGCTGTCTTCGCAGCATAGCCTGGGCGATTTCCTGTGCATAAGCAAGATGGCTAATTCTGGCCTCAACGACTTCCACTCCGGCTATTTCAAGTCGCGACTGAACCTGTTTCTTAAGATTCTCTGCAACCTCCTGGGGACTTCCTCTCAACGAAGCTTTATCTTCATCACCATCATAAGGATATTCTGAAGTAAGCGAACGGATTGCAGTCTCACTCTGAATAGCAACAAACTCTTCATAATTATCTACATCAAAAACCGCGCGTGAAGTATCAAAAACTCTCCAGACAATCACTGCTGCTATCTCAATAGGGTTACCGCGCAGATCGTTAACCTTTATTTTGTCACTGTTAAAGTTTCTTATCCTCAGGGTTACCTTCCTTTTAATGGTAAAAGGATTTATCCACCAGAAACCCGTTTCTCTTACAGTGCCGCTGTAATTACCAAAGAAAATAATCACACGGGAATCATTTGGCTGCACTGTAATTAATCCAGCCAGGGAAACTATAATAATGAAGGCTAGCGGGAAGAAATACCATAGAAATGATGGATCATTTGATTTAACACCAGCTATGAAAGAAATAACATCAAGTGCTATAAGTATTAAAATCACAAATAAGGCGAAAAACCCGTTCAATTTCGGGGATTTTTTTTCTGAAACAGTTTGCATTTTGAACCTCTCAAAATATTGCTATCAGTATGATATCATAATTATATCAAATAGTCAAGAAAAATATTGCAAAGTATCCCAAAAAACTATTGATAACAATATCAGTTTTACTCAATTTCCCTTAATTATTTCAATAAAATTTATATGGAAACCAGGTTATGAAAAAATTATTTATAGCAATTCCTTTACTTATTTTGATTTTGGGGATTACCACAGGCAGAATCATCGACGATAAGATGAAAAATATTCTTCAGCAGCTTCAGATGAATGAGGAAGATGCAAATAATATGATATGGTCAAATTGTGCATACTCAAATTTTTATACTCCTAATCCTAAAACTCTTAAAGGATTGGCTGCCGGGGAAAGATCCGCTGTCGTAGAATCGGTTGCACAATATGTGAAGGAATATTCTTCAACGCAGGAGTTCCTGTCAAAGTACAATGAGTTGAGAGAAAACCAAAAACCTGCTCCGCCGGATAAACCTAAAACTATGGATGAAATGAAAGCAGAACAGAAGAAAAGTATGGAAGAAGCTATAAAGAATCTGGAAGAAACCAAAACAAAGATGCCTGCTGATCAGCAGAGTATGTTTGATGAAACAATAAAACAGTATAAAGAACAGTTGAAAGAAATTGATAATCCCGATAACCCAATGTTCAGCAAAGATGTTGAAAATATATATAAACAGGCGTACGATCAGCAAATGACCGAGTATAATAACAAGTTTGCTGAGTGGGAAAGCGAGTACCCCGCAAATAATCCTAATCTTTTAATAAAAAAATGGCTTACAAAATTTTTAGATGAATCAAAAGACGTTGACTTTTCTGCACAAACAGCCACTAGTCAATACAACAAGGAAGTTTTTGTAAAACAGGAATATGAAAGAAAAAGTTCTGTCTGGAAGCTATGTTACAGGACCGGGAAAGAAGCAACTGGTGCGGGACGTAATTTTGCCCAAAAGTGGTTGAGTGAGTTGTAGAGGAGAGGATAAGGGGAATACCAGAAGAGGTTTCAGTGAAAATTGAGTGTTGAGTATTGAATATTTGTTCTCAATGCTCAATATTGCCGATTGAGTCGAACAGATTCTTACAATGCTCTATTTAAATAACCCGTACTTCTTTATATGCTGATAAGCAAGATAACCAACGGTAGCTGTTTGTGCCATTCCCAGGACATACCGTACGGGATTAAATTTTGAATCTTCAATGAATTGCTGATGTAATGGCTCAATCATGCTACCCGGAGTTTCACCGGGATGAAAATCTACGGCACCCGTATTTGTAATAGACAGTTTCGTCCACATCCAGATCGTGTTGGTATCATTGTCTGCCTGTAAATCCATCCTCATATAATTCAATTCGCGGTATATATCGAATTCATCAAATTTTACCTGGAGTTTCAGCAGAGAATCAAAAGAATAGATTTTGCGACTAGAATCACCTGTTTCTACCTGTGAATAGATGAAAGAGGTGTACAGAAAAAAGATTATAAATATTTTACCAGGTGATCTCATACCAACTTTAAATTAAAAGTCAGCAAATTAAACGTTATTAGCAAGGCTCCCATAAATTACCTGCTCGTATTTAGAAATGAAATTAGCCGGAGACAAGATAACTAAGATTTTATACATTTGTTAAATCTTATTTTCGCGAAATAAGACAGTAATAACATAGTGGAATTGGTATAATATATACCGAAAAACACAATATAGAGAGCTTTACGGTTTCACACCAAAAGAAATCGCCAAAAGAACAGTTATTACAGATTTGTTTAGCATATCCGATCATTAAGACGAGGGCATAATTAAATCGTATCGGAAGCGAATGTGAAAAACCTCAACATTAAGAAGCTTCAAAAATCAAATTTTAGAGCAAAATCGGTCACCGTTACCTGATATTAATTATTTAAACAAAAAAATACATATAAGCTTCCCATCACATCCTATAATCGCCGGAAATCCTTATTTTTCATTATGTTAGCAAACATAAATTGGAAGGAGAAAAATATGCGCATCATAAAATATCTATTAATTATTTTACCGGTTGTTTTCGCAGGTTGTTCATCACTCAGATTATCCCCGGCTGATTTTTCATGGCCCGTCGAATCTGTCATTCATGTAGATAACAACGGTGTGGCTAAAGAGGATCGATACTCACTTACTTTTAGTGCAAAGCCTCTTTACTTTGAAGAAACAGGAGATTCTCTTTCATACCTTGACCGCGAATTAAGGGTAATAAGAGATACTCTGGGGTATTATTATATAACAGGTAATAAATTTAAAAACGTATATGTTTTTACGATGGGAGATGGGGCTTTTAACCTATCAAATAAAATATCGATTTCTGAAACCGGAATATCAAATCCCGTTTTTAACCAGCGTCTTCCTTATATAGAACTGGTTGAAGGAAATAAACAATATTATTTATCGAACAATGGAATTGAGACAAAGGAGAAGTAAATGAAAAGGAAGATTTTAATACACAGTTTTTTATTTTGTCTGCTGTTTTCATATTCATTAATTGCACAGTCAGACTATGAAACAGTGCAGAACTTTAAAACAAAAGCCATGGCCATAAATGATTCAATCAGACATGCTGCCTCCCTGGAAGAACTTGTAAGTATCGGGGATAAAATTGATCAATTAAAGAGTGAATACTCAGGTAAGAAGGACCTTCTCGATAAAAGTCTTTACCCTCTCGATTTCAATAAAACCTTTGAAAACCTGCAAATGGCTTATGATCTGCGTAAAGGAGATTTTACAAAGATTGATGTGCTCACAACACAGGTTACAGGCTTAAAGGAACAGGTTGATCTTCTTAACCAGAGAAATACTGAAATGATTTCCCGGGTTCAAACTCTTGAAGCCGAAAGTAAAAAAGATAAGAGCCGTATTAATCAGCTGGAAAGAGCAGTTGCTGATCTAAAAGCATCGATCAGAAAGAGAGATGAGCTTGTTATAAGTATGATTGACAGTCTTATACCCCCCTCCTACAGGCAGAAATCAGAATTAAGCTCTGAAGAAAAACAGAAAGTTTATTCGGAAGCTCAGAAGAATAATGTCTTAAATAATGTTAAAAAATCGCTGCAGGATAATATCAAATTTCTGGAAGTGGCTACCCTTACTCCCGATGATCTTAGAGAGATAAAGAAACAGCAGGATCAATTTGCAAAACTCTGGAGGAGTGTGGGACCGCAGCTTGTAAACATTTACTCCGAAAAAGCTGCAGGCACAAATGATCTGAAAGAAATTGATCAGACATTTACAGCATGGAGGAATACCCTGACTCAGCAGGCGTGGAATTCAATACAACTCACTTTCGCAGATTATGGTATAAATCTTCAAAAGTTTTCAAACGGTAAAGAATTTACCGAAACGGCAACTTTATTCATTAATGATGAAATAAAAAATATCGGGGTTAAAGCTAAAAATGAATCCGAGACCACTTATAAGAGTTTTGCCGATAGTGCCTGGTACGGTGAAGTGAAACCGAACTGGGTTCCTTACCTTCTTGAGAACAATATGTTCACAGAAGCACAAAAGGATACTATTGATAATAAAATTTCCCAATGGAAAGATTCCCTTTATGGAGGAGGATTCAGCTGGTTATATATAATAATCGGACTTCTCGTGGTAGTAATCGTTGTTCTGCTGATAATCCGGCGTAAACCTAAATCACAATCTGTTATAAATGAACCATCCTGAGTGAAATTAAACGGCTGCCGTAAATTATACGGCAGCTTTATTTACCATCCCATTCTTTGCTTTAAAGAATTAATATGTGCTACATGATGTTTCCCGTGCCATGCGTACTGTGCAAGCAGCCAATTAATATTAATTAAACCGATCTCCGGATGACGCATTGTACATTCAAACTGCTCCGGACTCAGTGATTTCAACAGAATTACCCATCTTTCATGAATAGTATCAAGAAGCTTAAGTGAGGTTTCAACAGGTGTGGTGGAATAATCCTCAAGCTGTGCCCAGGCATCCTGATTATAAGGTTTAATGATTGGTTCTTTTTCTGTTAATGCAAGCTTGGTTCGTATATAAGCGTTCATGTGGCTATCGGGAATATGATGTATAACCTGTTCAACATTCCAGCCTCCTGCTCTATAAGGAGTGTTCAGCTGTTCTTCATTAAGATTTTCAACGGCCTGACGCAGGTAAAACGGGGTTTCTTCAATCTCGCTTATAAAACCTTCACGTAATTCATCAGTGTATTCTTTCGGCGGATTAAATATTCCAATGGGATACCTTAGGTGATCAATTTCCTTCATAGATTTCCTTAAGCTTGTTTAAAGATAAGGAAAATTAATCCAGTATATTTGAATAAACAACAGGTTTTTTCAATATTAGCCCAACCTTTTTCCTAATGACCCGGTCTAATTAAAAGATTAACAATCCGAGGAAGAATACTATGAAAAAGATACTAGTCTCATTTTTTATTTTAAGCATCTGCTTTGCAATTGCGGGTAATGCTTATCCGGCAGACAGAACAACAAAAAAATATGATTATAAAGATTTCAGTAAAGTCGAAGCCGGGAGCGGGATGCTCGTAAAAATTAGTCAATCTTCCTCTTACAATATAGAAATCAATGCTGAACAGGAGGACTTTGAATACCTTAAGGTCGAGAAAAATGGCAATGACTTACGGATTTATATAGATAAGAATAATTACAGGAAGCATGGCGATATCAGAATTGATATACAGATGCCGGCTTTAACCGGATTAGATTTAAGCGGGGGTGCACAGGGAAAGTTATCTATGGAAATTAAAGACAATTTTAGCAGCGAATTATCAGGCGGAGCTGAGATATCAGGGAATCTTTCCTGCGAAAATATTAATCTGGAAATTTCCGGAGGAAGCATTATGAATTTATCGGGTAATGGTGCTGATCTTACAGCAGACGCTTCCGGCGGAAGTATTTATCATCTAAAGGATTTTAATGTGAAAGATGTGAACGCCGGCCTCTCCGGCGGTTCGCGTCTGGAGATAAATATGAAAGGGACTCTTAATGTTGACGCAAGCGGCGGTTCAAAAGTTGTCTATTATGGAAGTGCGAAACTTGGCAGCACTGATTTCAGCGGCGGATCAGGGATTTCGCAGGGAGAATAAATCTAATTTTATACTTAACCTGCCCGACCTACAGTCAGGCAGGTTTTTTTACTGTTTTTATTGCATGTTCTTAATTTTTGCCAAAATCTATTATTATTTACCTTTTTTAAATAGTGACGCCATCATATCAGGTGGTACCGGATCCTGAACTTTGTTATGGATTGGTGGAAGTGAATGTAAATAAACAAATATATATTTCAGGTCGTTATCCGTCAATTGAGAAATATCCTGCCACGGCATTGGTGGAAGAATCGGTCTGCCGACGCCCATATGTTTGCCGGAACGCAATGCTTTGATAAATAAATCCTCTGTCCAGCTGCCCAGCCCGGTTTCAGGATCAGGGGTCAGATTTTGAGCATATGAAATTCCCCAGGGCCCGATCCATGCTGTAAGACCCATACTTGTATGAAGCCATATTTTGGATTCAAGCATTGCAGGATCAAGATCTGTTACAGTCTGATCCTCCGGATTTCCCGACAATAACCTTGTTGTATCAGGCACAGGGCCCATCGCTGTCATTACTTTTGGAGAATGACAATGATTGCAGCCGCCTAACTGGACAAGATATTTCCCTTTTTGAATCTGTTCTTCTTTAGAAAGAACTTTTTCCTCGTTTGAATTATTACAACCGGCCTGAACCAGAACCAGAGCAGCGAACACAACCACAAGGAGAACTGATACCAACTGAACCTTTCTCATATTACGCCTCATTTTAGTTAATTGATGTTAATAAATTAGTCTAATGACACAATGGTATATAAATATCCATGAAGGGGTTCTCATGCCACAGGGCATATAAAACCATCGGGGAATAATCTTTATACTGGAATAGGAGCTTAAATTATTTTAATATTTGTCAATTCGCAATAGTTTATAAAAATATTTTTTTAGGTGATGGATACAGCAGGTTCCGAATGACAAAATTTGTTCTATAAAAGTGACTAATTCGTTATGAATTATTTGGGTATCATTCGCATATTTGGATAAAAAAGTATCAAAATTATGAAAAGTCTATTATCAGCTATTTTAACGGCATTATTGGTTTTCGGAGCAGTAAACTGTGAGCAGACCAAATCAAATAACATGATGAAAGAGGATGAAACTGTTATGAATAATCCATCAGCTAAAACCGACACAGCTACTTTCGGGCAGGGATGCTTTTGGTGTGCAGAAGCGATATTTGAAAGGGTGGAAGGTGTAAAATCTGTTGTTTGCGGATATGCAGGCGGACATACCGTAAACCCGACTTATGAACAGGTCTGCAATGGAAATACGGGACATGCCGAAGTTGTTCAGATAGTTTATGATCCTGATGTCATTTTATACGATGATTTATTAAAGATCTTCTGGCAAACACACGATCCTACTACTTTAAACAGGCAGGGAGCTGATGTCGGTGAGCAGTACCGTTCAATCATTCTATATCATAATGAGAAACAAAAGGAAAAAGCAGAATATTATAAAAACGAACTGGGAAAATCAGGTGCTTGGGATAACCCGATTGTAACTCAAATTGTTCCTTTCACCAAATTTTACAGGGCGGAGGATTATCATCAGGATTATTTTGAAAAGAATCCCTACCAGGGATATTGCTCATTTGTTATTGCTCCGAAGGTAGAAAAGTTTGAAAAAGTATTTAAGGATAAGCTGAAAAAATAATCAGCCAATTATTTTCCCGTCCTGAAGATAGATTATCCTGTCGGCATAATCTTTAAGCCGGAGATCATGGCTGGCTACAATAACACATTTGTTCTGCCTGGTAGCATACTTATGGAGGAGCTCGATGATTAACATTCCCTGGTTTGTTTCGAGACTAGCGGTCGGCTCATCTGCAAGAATTAAATCAGCATTATTAGCTATTGCTCTTGCAACTGCAACTCTCTGCTTTTCCCCCTGGCTGAGCGAAACGGATGATTTAAATGCCAGTTCTTCTATCCCAAACTGTTTCAGCAGATAAAATGCCTGCTCCCTGATATATTTTTTATTCAGTTTCGCAAATCTTAAAACAAGCTCAATATTCTGAATTGCAGAAAGCGAATCGATAAGAAGGAACGTCTGAAAAATAAATCCTATCCTTTTTGCTCTCAGCTGCTGGAGTTCTCCAAGTCTCATTTCAGAAATATTTTCATTATACAAAAAGACTTTTCCCGAAGTTGGCTCAAGTAGTAGATTAAACTCAAATGGCTCCCTCGTATATATTTTTCTATCTTCATAAGAAGAAGAATTGCCGACCCCATAAAAATAATAGCTGATCCATTTATCATAATCTGCAATCAAATCTATAGCATAACCATATTTTGTCCCCTGCCTCACTTCATAATCAGGATAGGAAAACTGAAACCGGTACCACCTTTCCCCTTTTGTACTGTTGTATAAAATTAAATCATAGCTTTCATCTACCTCAAAAACATTTCTCATATATCCCTTAATTCCAAACCCGAACCCTGCATCAGTATCATAAGTTGCAAAAGGAAAGACTTCCCAGTCAAATTCATTAGATTTGGCAGAATCCGTATCAACAGAACTTTGTGCAGATAAGCTGTCCATAAAACAAAATATTATAAGAAGTATTGCCTGTAAATTTTCCATTTTACCTTATTTCAGCATCCTACGGCTATATTTATAAAAATCAGATATATGATTTGTCAAAAAATTGTAAAATTTTACGGGCATCATGGTAAAATTAAGAGATTTTATACAGGAGGGAACCGCTTAATTAAAACGAGGATTAATGCAGTGAATATATCTTATTTGGAATTTTTATGTATTTGCTTTTTGGATTTTGTTATTTACGGAATTCATTCATACCGGTCATTTAATGTGGATGGAATTGAAGAACCTGTGCCAGGTGCCGGGAGGAATTACGATACCTTCGTGCTTCTCAAGATTAAAAATCTTCTCTTCAGCTTCAATCGAAGCGTATCCTTCGAGAATAAAAAAGAATTGATTTGCAATTGTATGATAATGTCTTTTCTCAGAAGCTCCCGGCGGCATTTTTTCATGAATTATACTCAATTCTTCAGAGTTGACTAATCTCCATCCGTCACAACTTTCTCCCCAGTTATATTGCTCTGCGTTTTCTTTGCTTATTTTTTTCATAGCTGAATCCCTAAGTGAATCCTTTCCATCAATCGGCTGAGTTTTCAGAAATTTTTATAACCGCATGTTTAGCCGGTATCATTAGTAATGCCGTAGCTGAAACAACGCTGAAAATAAATGCAGCTAACCAGACTACCCGCCCTCCGTAAGTATCATATACCAATGTACCAAGCCAGGGGCCAAGGGTAAGAGCAAGGCTAAAGGACATCTGGAAGTAACCCATATACTCTCCTCTTCTATTTGGAGGAGAGATTTCAGCGGCAAATGCTGAACTTGCAGGGAATAGAATCATCTCGCCAAACGTCCAGATAATAATTGTAATAATAAGCGGGATTACATTGCTTACAAAAGCTGTTGCTCCAAATCCCATCCCGATTAACAGAGCGCCAAATGCCAGTGACTTTTTCTCAGACCAGTTTGCCATTGCGGTGTTCAGGGGAACCTCGACAAAAATTATAAGGACAGTATTAACTGCAGTCAGCATACCAAACGTTGATGTTTGAAAATGTAAGTCTTTCACGAGATACAGCGGCAGTACACCAAGGTGCTGAAATATTACCATTGTAGCGGGAGTTAATGCCAGGAGGAAAAATATAAATCTGATATCTTTTAGAACTATGCCTTTATGTGATTGGAATTTTTCGACTTCCTTTTCAAGTTCTTCTTTATTTATTTTGTGATGGATAGGGTAAAAAGTGAGAAATGAAGCCGCCAGGATTGCGGTAACTGCATCGACATAGAATATTATCGCGAAATTAAGCTGTGCTAAAAATCCCGCTGCTACGGGACCTATGCTCATACCGAGGTTTATGACCAAACGGTTCATTGCAAAAGCAGTTTTTCGTTTATCTGCCGGTGCGATGTATGATATAAGAGCCATAACAGCCGGGCGAAAGGCTTCATTTATAATGGCCCATAATAAAGTAGCTGCAAGAAGAACTGCAAATCCACTTATCAGGGGATAAAAAATTAAAATACAACCTGAGAAAAAAAGAGAAAGTTTCATTACTGTTAATGAGCCGATTTTATCTGAAAGCTTTCCCATTAACGGGGCCGTAATTAATGCACCAAGTCCGTAAAAGGTTAAAATCAGACCGGCGGTAGCAGCATCTTCGTGGAGCTGAGTAGTAAGATAAAGAGCCAGAAAAGGAAGCACCATTGTTCCCGAACGATTTATTAGCGTTGCGGTGTATATAACCCAGAGGTCGCGTGATAAGCCTTTGACACCTTTCCACGGATTCAATGGTTTTCCTATTACTTAAAATTTAATTGACAAATATAGTGTGGATTTCCCGAATTGGACAGACAGGATTAATAAAAAAAGAGATGCAAAATCAGCATCTCTTTTTCCCGGTCTCAGAGTAAATATTTATTGAACCGTATAGCTTAACAGTTCCCAGGTCTCTTTTATATTATCGAAGCCCTGAATCCTCTGATACAGTTTCACAATACCTACATTATCTACAAACCATGTAATTGAATGTCCATATACATTAAAACTGCCCCAATCTCTTTCTATTCTGTAAGCATCTGAATAGGTATCAGCCGGGACGGTAACTGATTCTTTATTTTTTACAATAGATGAATCGGAAACCTTGTCCGGATTTAACCAGTACTTTCCGACTTTCAGCGGAAATTCAATTTTATGATCTACCACATTTGGATAAGCATCATCATAGTAGTAAACAGTATTACTGTTAACATTTACATATATAGTATCGTTATAGAAATTAGATTTCCTTGTCCAAATTGTTAGATCCTTGCCATTGCCCACAGTTGTCCCAACGATGCTTATGGTAAGTGTATCAACAGAATGTGATAAACTGTCATAAACACTATAAACCCATTGATCTCCCACTTTATTCGGGAATGTATTTGTAGGTGGAGGATTATTTTCTGTAAAGCTTAACAGTTCCCAGGTTTCTTTGATGCTCTGAATGCTCTGGTACATTTTCACAATACCCACATTATCTACAAACCAGGTTATTGAATGTCCATGTGCATTAAAGCTGCCCCAGTCTCTTTCTATTCTGTAGGCATCGGAATACGTATCAGCCGGAACTATAACCGATTCTTTATTTTTTACAATGGATGAATCCGCAACCTGGTTTGGATTTGTCCAATACTTTCCAACTTCCAGCGGAAATTCAATTTTATGATCTACCACATTCGAATAAAGATCGTTATAGTAGTAGACAGTATTTTGGTCAACATTTACATATACAGTATCGTTGTAGAAATTAGATTTCCTTGTCCAAATTGTTAGATCCCTGCCATTGCTCACAGTTGTCCCAACGATGCTTATGGTAAGTGTATCAACAGAATGTGATAAACTGTCATAAACACTATAAACCCATTGATCTCCCACTTTATTCGGGAAAGTATTTGTACTATCCTGCGGCGGATTATTTTCTGTCGAGTTCTTGCATGCAGATAACATTAATGGTATTAGAAAAACAAGCAGTAATTTAAAAATTGCTGATCCTCTTAACATATAATCTTCTTTCCGTTTTTTATTAAATGAATGTTATATGGTAATAAAATAAATAACAACATCGTTCAAAGAGGGACACACATCGGAAATGTGATTAATTTGTTCAAATGATCTAATTACGATTCACTATAATTACGCCAATAATGATGATTATTCCGCTGATAATCATAAGAAGTGTAATGTTTTCATGTAAGAAAATCCACGCGGAAAAAACTGTTACAAATGGTTCAAAATATAGAAAAGCGCCCACTTTCGAAGAATCCATATCCTTAAGTGACTGAGCCCACAGTACATAGGATATCCCCGAACAGAAAATCCCAAGGAAAAGGATAGAAACCCAGCCTATAGAAGACAGATGTTCGAGTCTGAATAAAGTTTCTTTATTCGCGGTTACAGGCAGAATGAAGATAGCCATCATAATAAACAGGTAGAGAATAGTCATAAGAGGCGGATATGTAACAGAAATCTTTTTATTAACGATGGAATAGACACCCCAGGTAAAAGAGCTGGCAAGCACAAGAAAATCGCCCTTGTTGGATATAAAATCAATCGAAGCAAAATCTCCTTTGCTTATCAGCAGGAACAACCCGGTGAAAGCAATAACAATTCCTGCAAGCTGTTTTAAGTTTATTTTCTCTTTAAAAAAAATCATCCCCAGTATTGCAATAAATATAGGGGCTGTACCGATTATCCATCCTGTATTTGCTGCAGAAGTATATTGAAGCCCTGTCACCTGTATCCAGAGATGAATGACAGCAACAGCGGCAAGCAGGAGAATAAAAGCATGCTGCTTAAGTTTTATTGAAAAATCTCTTTTAGTGTAAACAGCGAGAACTGTAAGAAAAGAGATCCCAAGCAGAAGTCTGAAGATGATAATCATAACCGGAGTTAATTCATCCAATGCAGTTTTTGTTGCTATGAAAGAAACACCCCAGAATATTGTGGCAAGCAAAGGTTTTAAGTATGCGGCAGGATTATTCTTCATAATAAATTAAAAGAAATCTACTTCGCGTAAAGTCCGCCGTTTTGTTCAAGCCAGTCAGCTATTTTATCAGCTGCCCGGTGGATATCGTTATCTGAAACATCGACTTCAAGAACAGGAAGAATGGATCTGGAAATCATACTCCTCATCAAAGCCTGTTCCTCGATAAAAATATGAATATCATCATATTGTTTTGGATTGCCTGAGACTTTTAATCTTTCTTCTCTTGCTTTAAAGAAAGATGCTGATGTGCGCGTGCAGAAGACAAGATTAAATCCAAGCTGCTTCAGTCCTTCTTCCAGCCAGTTAAAATCATATTGTTTATTATGCACCTTCAGCTGATAAGCCTTGGTTGATATATGAAACCGGTCGATTATCCAGGAGTAATATTTCTGGAGCTCGAACAATTTCAGCCAGGTACGATAAGTTTCCATTGCATGTGCTTCCTCCCCGGGTTCAAAATTGATCAGTCCTCTTCCCCAGGGAAAATTTGTAAAAGAACACCACTCTGCGGAAATTAAAGGCGAATGGTACCTGTACTTCCTCGGTCCCACAATACGCGGATGCTCATTCAGTGTGAAAGCAATTTCGGTTTTAAAGGTAAGCCTCGTTCCTTCAAGAATAATTTTAGGACAAAGTTTTCCGCCCATGCTTAATTCGATTTTTCAGTTTTACGGGCCGATGAATACTCATTTAAATCGTAATGTATTTTTGTTTCAGGCATTTCAACTTTCGTGATTTCAACTCCGCATTTAGTGTAGAAGTCAGTTGCCAGAGTATCATGAAAATCCGAGAATACAACTACTTTCTTTATTCCTGCTGCTATTAAAGCTTTTGCACACGTTGTGCATGACATATTGGTTATATATGCAGTCGAACCGCTTATATTAACCCCGTGAATAGCGGCCTGAACAAGGGCATTTATTTCGGCGTGATTTGTGCGCACACAATGGTTATCTACAATAAGACAGCCCTCATCTGTGCAGTGAGGCTGTCCAGGCAGAGAGCCATTATACCCAGTAGCAAGAACGAACCGGTCTTTTACAAGAACACACCCGCAGTGCATCCTGGGACAGGTAGCCCTTTCTGATGCAAGCATTGCAAGTTTTAGAAAATATTTATCCCACGATGGACGCTTATTATTCTTCATTTCTCTTTTAATTTATTTGATACGTAAAAATAAGAATTATCACTTGAAAACTAAGTCACTGAAAATTGTATTTTTTATTCCGGTCCATTCCGTTTTAAGGATGCTGTAATAGATCGTGTCCCTCCGCCGGCCGTCCTGCATAAGCGTGTGACTTCTTAAAGTGCCTTCCTCTATTGCCCCGATTTTCCTCAGAGCTTTTCGCGATCGTTCGTTGATCACATCAGTTTTAAATTCCACCCTTTCAAACCCGAGATTTTCAAAGGCATATTTAAGCATTAAATATTTAGTACTTTTGTTTAACCCTGTTCCCCGGAAGTTTTTACCCAGCCAGCTCCAGCCTATCTCGAGACGCTTATCTTTATTCGAAATATTGCTATAACTGCTGCTGCCTGCAGCAAGATTGCTGTGCTTATCTATAATCACGAATGGGTATCGGGATTCTTTTGCCTGTTCTTTCAATGCTGCAATGATGTAATTATTCAGCTCCTCATCATTCATACATCTTGAGACAGTGAATTTCCATATATCATAATCATAAGCGATTTTAGATAGTTCTCCAAAATCTGTTTTCTTCATTGGCCTTACCAGAACAAACTCATTTTCAAGGATAATATGTTCTGAAAAACTGAACTCCATAAAAATTTATTATATTTTTAAATTGTGCTGCCGGAGGATTAATATAAATTACTTAATCATAAAGACGAAGCTGAAGGAAAACATATTCTAATTAACCCCGGGGGTTTATCCCGGAGACGTGATCAAAGAGTAAACCATTAACCGTTTTAACGATTTTCCCGATAAAAAAACAATCAGGTGAATAATGAACGCCGGTAAATATAAAGCGCTTTTAGTTAAAGAAGAAAATGGGAAATTCATCCGCCAGGTAACTGAACGGAATGTCGATGAATTGCCCGAAGGTGATATTATAATAAATGTTAAATATTCATCCTTAAATTACAAAGATGCGTTATCTGCATCAGGCAATAAAGGAGTTACAAGAAGATATCCTCATACGCCGGGAATAGATGCTGCAGGAATTGTGGCCAGAACAAAAAACAATAAATTTACTGAAGGCGATGAAGTCCTGGTAACGGGGTATGACCTGGGAATGAACACTTCCGGGGGTTTTGCAGAATATATTCGCGTACCGTCGGAATGGGTAATTAAAATTCCCGATAATCTTTCCCTGAAAGAAAGTATGATTCTGGGAACCGCCGGATTGACTGCAGCACTCGCACTCGATAAGATGGAACAGGTTGGTATAGATAAAGAGGGTGAAGTTCTGGTAACAGGGGCTTCAGGCGGCGTCGGTTCAATGGCTGTTGCAATTCTTGCCAAACAGGGCTATAAGGTTGCGGCGGGAACCGGAAAAACTGAACAGGAAAATTATTTAAGGGAAATCGGGGCAGTTTGCATAGTCTCCCGCGAAGAGATGAATGACAAGACCAATAAAGCACTTCTTTCAGGAAGATGGAACGGGGTGATTGATACAGTCGGAGGAAACATACTTGCTACTGCGATTGCTTCCACAAAGCAGTGGGGAGTGGTTGCCGCCTGTGGTAATGCTGCTTCCGTTGAACTGCATACAACTGTTTTCCCGTTTATACTGAGAGGAGTAAGTCTGCTTGGCATCAACTCTGAAAAAACTCCAATGGAACTTAGAGAAAAGATGTGGACAAAACTTGCCAGTGGGTGGAAACCCGGATAATCTGAATATTATGTTCGAAGAATGCTCACTGGAAGAAACAAACAAAAAAATAGATGAAATACTACACGGAAATGTGAAGGGAAGGATGTTGGTGAGGATCGATTAGTGGATTTCTTCTAATTTCAATTTGTCTTTTATTGAATCATAAATCGCTTCATACCAGGGAATTCTAATCCCAATCGAGTCTAATATTTTATTTACTTCTTCTGAAGTCAATTCTCTACCAAAATTTTCCTCGGCGACATTTTGGATATCTTCTATTGTCAACTGATATATTATTTTATTTTTACCCAATTATTATGCTCTCATTTTTAAACTTTGCAAAATATTTATCTATTTCGTCTCTCATTTCAATTCCGACTTGCTCAAAACAATCAAGCAATTCTTCATAAGCCCCGGCACCTCCAAGAAAATCCCAAAATTCTTTTGCAACTTTTAATTCATACTCAATGTCAAGCATTCCTTTTAGGGTCCATCTTTCATATGGCTGTGGTTCGTAAGGATTATACGGAATTGCAATCAATGTATTAATTTTCGCTTTAGGATTTTGTGTCAACACAATTCCTGCCCACTCCAAAAGCGTTCGTTTAAAATCTTTGAAGTTACTAATATTTGGTTTTGCAGTTTTAAGATCAAAAAGGTAAATCTCCCCGTCCTTGTTTTCTAAAAATAAATCTACTTTTACGGTCCCAAGCTCATTGATTTTTCCTTTTTCTACAGATTTTCGAAGTTGTTCAATTTCGTTTGGTTTGTTTAGAAATATTCCGATCGTAAATCCATTCATAATTCTTTGAGTACTTTGTCCACAATTTTCTCTAATTGTTTTACCAACAACGTGTTGAGCTACTGCTTGTTTAAAGTGATTCTTAGCCAAGGCTACTGCAACGGGTTCAAAAATCGAAGTTCCAAAAGTTGTGTTAAGTGATTGGATAAAAGAATAAAGAGCCATCCTGTCTTTTCCAAGTAACCGGTAATGGAAAGGCATACTGGTTGATTCTGGTTTATATTTTTGAAATTTGCTGTGAATGCAGTTTTTTATTACTTGTTTAACTTGGTCTTTTTGCAATCTTAGTAATCCCATTTTATTGTTCAATTATTACTTCTTGTATATCGTTTTCTATTTTATTTTTATCAATATTGCCTTTTGTATTCAGCCATTTTAATCTTCCTTTTCTGATTCCTTTTGTAAGAATTATTGATAGATCTATTACATCAATAGGGATAACATCTGAGTTATAACATTGTTTGAGCGCATAATCACTAAAATAATAACCAGAAATAAAGATTGCATGGGTAGGAGTATGAGTTTTTATGTTGAATTTACTATATACTTTAGCTGAATCCTTAACAGCAAATTCCTTGTCCTGAAATTAGAAATAGAACCTGCCAAACTTGTAATTTCACTAGAATCGACTAAATCCCTTTTATATTTTTTACACTGCCCGAAAATGTAATATTTATACCCACTATTAATATCAAAAAATTCTTTAAAATGATTTGAGAACCCGATTATATCAATTCCTTGATCATGAGAAGCTTTTGTTGCAAAATAATCTTTAAACCCTAATAAGCCACATAAGATAGCTGATACTTTTTCAAATTTATTGGGAGATAAATCAATAACATATTTAATTATGTTTTTGAAAATATTATCTTTGACTTCAAAATCGCCTGACTCAATATTAAATGCAAAATAATTGATATTATGTTTATTTAAATATCTTTCAAGAAAAGAACATAAGTCATAGAGATCATAATTTGTCAAAATTTTTAGAGGGAATTCATAATACAAATTGAATTTGTCTCTTTTAAAGCTCAGGTTTTTAATGCAATCTCTCTTTGAAATTGAACATCCATAGCAACAGCCCTTTAAAAGTTTATTGCTAAAGAGATAATATTCGCTAGTACTAATTTGTCATTTGCTGCAGTTTTAATGATGTGCCTGTTTTTCGGTTTTTTAAAATCTAATTTCACTTTTTTGATTGTCTGACTAAATTGTTTTTTTGTAAAGGTTACATTTTGTTCAAGTGCAAACCTAAAGTCTCTGTTCTCCTCCATTATGTTTAAAGCCTCTTCATCATCAATAAATTCCTCTAACTCCTGATTTCTTTATCAGATTTAATTCCAGGATCAAGTTGAATGTATTTATCATTCTCTTCATCGTATTCATTATACGGTGTAATCCATTGAAAAAATCTCTTTTTATTTTTTCGATCGGAAAAGATCTCTTTTTTATCGTCCCATACTATACTTTCGCTTAATTTTGGTTTATCAGAATAGCTAATCCTTCTATCCAGTCACCAAAAATTGTCTCTTCATTTGAAGAAATATGCGCATCGAGTAACCCTTTTACAATTTGTTCAGATGTTAATACATTTTTTGCTTTAAATAAATAAGGGTTCTTCCTTTTCAATACCCTTGATAGTTTTAACTCATTTAGATTTTCAAGTCTTTGTTTGTGGAAAAGACTAATATTTTTTTCTACGTAAAATTTAACGTCTTTTTGTTTTATTTTTTCCATAAGTAATTTTTGGTTCAAATAGCGTTAATTGATTCATTGGCAATTTTCGTTTCGTCAATTCATAAAATTCAGGAAGAATTTCTATGCCAATTGAATTTCTTTTAAATTATTAGCTGTTATAATAGCTGTGCCCGACCCCATAAAAGGATCCATCACAGTGTCACCTTCTTTCGTAAAAAGCTTTATAAACCACTCTGGTAATTTTTCCGGGAAAACAGCGCTGTGGTTTTTATTATTGCATTCGGTGGCAAGATGTAAAACATTGGTTGGATAAACTCTATCACGGTTAAGCCAATTTGACACATTTTTACCAAAACCACTTCCAACTTTTGAATTATCTCTTTTTAAATCTGTTTTACTCGAAATTTCCCTTAATCCTTTGTTTCTTGACAATATCTTTTAGCCCAATTCTCCCATTGGCACCATAAACTATTTCTCTTAATCTCCTGATAACATATGAAACGATTTGCCTTCTCCTTATTAAATTTAAATCTTTTTAGTGTATCGTTGAAGAAGTCTTTCCCAAGTATCTCTGAACCTATTGGGCCATTTCCCTGGGACATAAAGTCTATTTTCTTTTAAGTGCCAAATAAATACTCTTCCGTCCAGAACCATCCCTGTTCTCTCATTGATAAAATTAGTTCCAAAACATATGTATGCCTTTCACCATTATATACTCTTTCTATTAATGTTTAATACAATATGTTAAAGGTCCGGTTGGTGTTTAATTCGAACTCTTTTTAGTAATTGATTCTGATATTGGCAAGAACCATTCTACATACTTATTCGGATGTATTCCACCATAAGTGTTTTTTCTTTGATCAGCATATGGAGGCGATGTTATAATTAGATCGATAGAATTGTCACTTATTGTTTTTAAAACATCTTTACAATCGCCTAAATGAATTTGTGTCTCAATATTCATTACTATTAATTTTAAGTGTATCTAAAATTATCAAATTATTAGAGCATTACAATCTAATAATTTGTATTGATTTTTTTACAATTGTTCAATGAATAATATTATTTACAAATCATATTTTGTGTCATTTAAAATAAAAAAAGCAGAGCCTGCGCCGCTGTTTATTCCTTAACAAGCTCTGCTGAGTGAATTTTTTAATGAGAGGATCCGGCTCTGTTTACAGGTTTTTTTCAATAAGATTTTTGACTGCCTCCGCCCATCTGTCATCGTCATTAAGACTTTCCACCAGCTGAATTTTTTCTCCGCCGTGTTTTTTAAACAACTGCTGATACTCATCTCCTATTTCAACGACAGTCTCAAGACAATCAGCCACAAATGCAGGACTAAATACCAGGAGCTTTTTCGCGCCTTTATCAGCCAGCTCAATTATCAACTTATCTGTAAAAGGTGTAAGCCAGTTTTTATCAAGTCTCGACTGAAAACTAACGGTATATTTATGGGCTGGAATATTCAATCTCTCTGCAAGCGCTCGGGTTGTTGCATAGCACTGTGCTTTATAGCAATATTTATTCTCTTCGGTTATTTCATTTTCACAGTTATGATCCGCACAGGGTTTCCCGTCAAAGTATACCTTGTCAACCTGCCTCACCGGAAGTCCATGATAGCTGAATATAATATGATCATATTCGTTTATTTTATACTGCTTTCCTCTTTCCACAAAAGAATTTAAATAACCCTCATCGTTCCAGAATTGTGTGATCATTTTTACTTCCGGTATAACCCACCACTTTTTAATAATCTTCATTGCCTTATCGATAGCTGAACCGGAAGTGGCCGATGCATAATGAGGGAAAAGAGGAAGAATCAGAATTCTATTATAATTTTTCATCCGTATCTTCTCAAGCACTTCATCCATAGAAGGACTCTGATACCGCATGGCGAGCTCAATTTCATATTTGTCACCCATAATTTTTTGCAGTTTATCTTTGAGACTCATGCTGTAAAAAAGGAGGGGTGAGCCATTCTCTGTCCACAGTTTTTGATATATTTTAGCGGATTTAGGGGCACGGAACGGAACAATGATAAGATTTACAAGAATTTTTCTTGAAAGCCAGGGAATGTCGATAACTCTTGCATCATTTAAGAATTCCCTTAAATATTTCCTGACATCCGGTACAGACGGACTGTCAGGTGTTCCAAGCTGAATTAATAGTATTCCTGTTTTATTCATATTCTTTCTTGCCGTTTCATCGCTTTCTAAACAATTTTCAACGGTATGTGGTTCACAATTTAACCAATTTTATTTTTAAGTTCATTTCTGATTAGATTTGGATTTTCCCCCACTTCAAGGTTAAAATGTAATTTTTCCTTACAAAAAATCGTCATCTTACTCCCTGTTCTAATATTTTATCAGTCTCGCCTTGAACTTGACCTTGAACTTGAACTAATTCACAAATTTATTCGTTTCACATACGCTCCAGATACGCTTCTCTCTCGTCTATCTCTCGTCTCACTCCCCTCTAAATGAGATTTAACTACACCTGGAGATTTTCAATAAAGCGGGGTTTTGACGAGACAAGTTTCACGCAGGAGAAGAAAAGGCCGGGAATATTAACCTGCCCGGAGGTGTAATGTTGAAATGACTCTTCAGCAAGGAATTAAATTCGTTTTCTGTAATTTCCTTTTGCTCTTTAACGCCGTTTACCGTTTTAATCAATTTTAAATTACTTAAGCTTATACGTCCTGATTCATCTGCTTTGCTGCAGATGACCTTCTGCGTAAAATGAGATACGGGTGATGTCTGATGATACCTGCACATTTCATCAAATTCATTCAGTTCTCTCGGAACAGTCGTAAATCTGTACTGTGGAATAAAATTTTCTCCGTCGGGTGAACGATAGAGTGAATAATACTCATCCTCTTCCGATTTTGATATTTTAAAAAAATCTCTGATGTCTTTCTGAATTTCATCTAATTTAAATTTTATTGGTTCAACGAAAGAATCGCCAAATCCCACATCTGCCAGGTAATCTTCATTATTTATACTCACTATTAAAGCCATATCGTCAAAATCAGGACTGTAGTTTTTTCCATCATCGCATACACCTGCAGATATCCGTTTAACCTTAAATCCAACTGCAGTTAATAATTCATAAAATGTTCCATTCAGCTCATAGCAGAAACCGCCCCTTCCTTCATCAATAATTTTATGAAGGAGCATATCTTTTTGTAATATGATTTTTCTGCCGGAATGTATATCAAGATTCTCGAACGGAACAGTATACAGGTGCTGGCGGTGCAGGAAGCGAAATGTCTCTAAGTCAGGTTTTATCTCTGAATAAACATTAATTCTTTTTAAATATTTATTCATATCCATCATTCATCAAACATCGTAGTTCAGTATCGGGCCCAGCCATTTCTCGGTTTCTTCCAGACTCATTCCTTTACGCTTGTGATAGTCGATTACCTGGTCTTTTTCTATCTTACCAACATTAAAATATTTAGCTTCGGGATGAGCGAAATATAACCCGCTTACAGAAGCCGCAGGATACATTGCGAGATTTTCTGTTAACCTGATGGACGTATTCTTCTCAACATCCAGTAAATCAAAGATGATTGTTTTCTCAGTATGATCAGGCTGTGCAGGATAACCGGGCGCGGGACGTATGCCCTGGTATTGCTCCTTAATCAAATCATCATTTTTAAATTCTTCTTCAGGTGAATAACCCCAGTATTTTTTCCGCACAAGTTCATGAAGATGTTCGGCAAATGCTTCTGCCAGCCTGTCAGCCAGAGCCTTAACCATTATACTGTTATAATCATCATGGTCAGTTTCAAATTTTTTTACGAGTTCACCGGTTCCGATTCCGGCTGTCACGGCAAATGCGCCGATCCAGTCAGTCATTCCCGATTCTTTTGGAGCAATAAAATCTGCCAGGGCAAGGTTAGGAAGATTGTCTGATTTTTTTGTCTGGGTACGTAGTGTATGCAGAATCCGCTTAACTCCATTTCTGTTTTCATCAGTATAAACTTCTATATCATCGCCGTTAGAATTTGCAGGGAAGACCCCCAGAACACCATTGGCCGTAAGCAGCTTATCTCTTATAATTTTATCAAGCAGTTTGTTCGCATCATCGAACAGCTTTTTAGCTTCTTTACCGTATTTTTTATCATCAAATATTGCCGGGTATTTCCCTTTCATTTCCCAAGTAAGGAAGAAAGGTGTCCAGTCGATATAATCCTTCAGCTTTTCAAGCAGAAAATCCTTAAGGACTGTTACTCCCGGCTTCTCCGGTTTTACAATTCGGATTTTCGTCCAGTCGGTTTTCAACCGGTTCATTCTTGCTTCTTCAAAGGGCAGTAGATTGGCTGTTCCTTTTTTCCGATTATGCATCTCGCGGAGATTTGCATACTCAGTCTTTGTCTTTTCAATAAAATTCTTGATAACTGTTTCATCCGGATTTATAAGGCTGCTTACGACCGGGACACAGCGTGATGCATCCAGGACGTGAACAACAGGACCCGAGTAATTCGGAGCAATCTTAACAGCAGTATGAATTTTAGATGTCGTGGCTCCTCCAATTAGCAAAGGAGTCTTCAATTTTCTTCTTTCCATCTCCCTGGCTACGTGAACCATTTCATCGAGAGAGGGAGTAATTAATCCGCTTAAACCGATTATATCAGCTTTTTCTTCTTCGGCAGTCTGGAGGATTTTATCGACAGGAACCATGACACCAAGATCAACTACGTTATAATTATTACAGCCAAGGACTACACCCACGATGTTCTTACCGATGTCGTGAACATCCCCTTTAACAGTAGCCATAATAACTTTGCCTGCCTCGCGGGTATCTTTAGATTCTTCCTTTTCTTTTTCGATGTAAGGTATTAAATAGGCAACTGCTTTCTTCATTACCCTTGCGCTTTTCACTACCTGTGGCAGAAACATTTTACCCGAGCCGAACAGGTCTCCTACAACATTCATCCCATCCATAAGGGGACCTTCAATTACCTCAAGCGGCTTGTTATAATTTTTTCTGGCTTCTTCGGTATCAACTTCGATATAATCAACGATACCTTTTATGAGCGCATGCTTTAATCTTTCATGAACCGGGGCATTCCGCCATTCATCTTTTTTAACTTCCTCTTTCCCTTTTTGTTTAACTCTATCTGCGAATACTATAAGTCTTTCTGTTGAATCCGGTCTTCTGTTCAGGAGGACATCTTCAACCAGCTGTAAAAGGTCTTTTGGTATTTCTTCATATATATCAAGCTGTCCTGCATTGACTATTCCCATGTCCATACCGGCTTTAATTGCATGATACAGGAATGCCGAATGCATTGCTTCACGTACGGCATCATTCCCCCGGAAGGAAAATGATACATTGCTCACCCCGCCGCTTACTTTTGCATAAGGAAGATTCTGTTTTATCCAGCGGACAGCTTCAATGTAATCCACTGCATAATTATTATGCTCTTCAATTCCTGTCGCTACAGTTAAAATGTTCGGATCAAAAATTATATCCTGGGGCGGGAATCCGACTTCACTCGTCAAAATATCATATGCCCGTTTGCATACGGCAATTTTCTTCTCAAATGAATCAGCCTGACCTTTTTCATCAAAAGCCATCACAATAACTGCCGCACCATACTGGAGAATTTTTCCGGCGCGCTCCTTAAATACTTCCTCGCCCTCTTTAAGGCTGATTGAATTGACAATTCCTTTCCCCTGCAAACACTTCAATCCTGCTTCAATCACACTCCATTTAGATGAATCGATCATAATCGGAAGCTTAGCTATATCCGGTTCAACAGCCGTAAGATTAAGAAATTTTCTCATTACAACTTCCGAATCAAGCAGCCCTTCATCCATATTAACATCCAGTACCTGGGCGCCTCCTTCGACCTGGCTGCGCGCAACCGACAGTGCTTCCTCGTAATTTTCTTCTTTAATCAGCCTTGCAAATTTCTTCGAACCTGTAACATTTGTCCGTTCACCTATATTCATAAAATTTGAATCAGGACGAAGTACAACGGGTTCAAGTCCGCTTAATCTTAAGTAAGGTTCAGTTTTAGGGATCTGCCTCGGCTTAATACCGGCCACAAAATCCGAAATAGCTTTAATATGTTCCGGTGTAGTTCCGCAGCAACCGCCTACAAGGTTATAAAATCCGGCTTCTCCGAATTCTTTTAATATACCCGAAGTTTTTTCCGCTGTTTCATCATATTCTCCCATTTCATTCGGAAGTCCGGCATTAGGATAAACGTGGACAAAATAAGGTGCTATATTTGAAATCTCCTCGAGAAAAGGGCGCATCTGCGTAGCCCCGAGAGAACAGTTTAGACCTACACTTAAAATATTTTTAGCATGGGAAATTGATACAAAAAATGCTTCTGTAGTCTGTCCTGACAATGTTCTTCCGCTTAAGTCGACTATAGTCCCTGAAATAATAAGCGGAATTTCTTTTTTGGTTTGTTTCAGATATTCTTCTACAGCATAGATTGCAGCTTTAGCATTCAGAGTATCAAATATTGTTTCGATAAGAAGAATATCCACCCCTCCTTCAACCAATCCTTTTGACTGATCATAATAAGCCCGTGCCATTTCATCGAAAGTAACAGAACGAAATCCGGGATCATTTACGTTAGGGGAAAGCGAGAGGGTTTTATTTGTCGGACCCAGGCTGCCTGCAACAAATCTTGGTTTAATAGGGGTTCGCTTATTGAATTCATCAGCAGCTATCCTGGCATTCTTTGCCGCAGTGAAATTTATTTCATAAACCAGATCCTGCGTTTTATAATCAGCCAGTGATATGGCAGTACCGTTAAAAGTATTAGTCTCTATTATATCAGCACCGGCTTCAAGATATGCACGATGAATATTCCGGATTATTTCAGGCTGCGTGAGATTCAGGATCTCATTATTACCTTTCAAATCTTTTGGATGATTTTTGAACCTCTCCCCGCGGAAATCTTCTTCGGTCAATTTATGCTGCTGAATCAATGTTCCCATTGCTCCATCGAAAACAAGTATTTTTTCATTAAGCAGCAGTCTCAGTATATTAATTTTTGATTCCATCATTTCAGAAATAAAATGAATTATTAAAAAGTTATATATTATTTGCTTAAGCCGATAGCTTTATAAAGTTTCCAAATATAACTAAATTGCTCTGTATTATAAATCCTATTTAAGAACATCTTTAAGAACCTATGATTATAGTAACAGGTGGCGCCGGATTTATTGGAAGTGCTATTGTATGGCAGCTTAATAAGCTTGGCAAAACGGATATTCTCATCGTTGATGAATTAGGCGCTACGGATAAATGGAAAAATCTTTCCCCTCTAAAGTTTTATGATTTTTTAAACAAGCTTGTTTTTATAGATAAGCTTAAAGAATTTAATTACAATATTGATGCAGTTATTCACATGGGGGCGGATTCTTCGACCACAGAAAGAGATGCCGACCATCTTTTTACTAATAATTACGAGTACACTAAAAGATTAGCTCAATTCTGCCTTCAAAAGAATATCAGGTTTATTTACGCTTCTTCCGCCGCTACTTATGGTGACGGCTCTTTAGGTTTTGATGATAGTGAAAATCTTTCCTCTCATCTTCGACCCCTAAATATGTATGGTTATTCCAAAAATCTGTTTGATATTAAAGCTTCAAAGGAAGGCTGGTTTGACAGAATTGTCGGTCTGAAATATTTTAATGTTTACGGACCGAATGAATATCATAAAGGGAATATGCGGAGTGTTGTTCATAAAGCCTTCGGACAGATAAGAGAAACAGGTAAAGTAAAATTATTTAAATCCAGGAATCCCCGGTACAAAGACGGGGAACAGATGAGGGATTTTATATATGTAAAAGATGCCATAGAAATGACTCTTTTCTTTCTTGAAAATACTAAGGGAGGATTATTTAATATTGGTACCGGCAAAGCAAGAACCTGGAATGATCTTGCAGCTTCGATATTTAATGCTTTAAATAAACCTCTGAACATAGAATATATTGAGATGCCAATCGAAATAACCGACAGGTATCAGTATTTTACAGAAGCAAAGATGGATAAGATAAAAAAAACCGGTTATTCCGGTGAAATTTCTTCGCTTGAATATGGAGTAACCGACTATGTTAAAAATTACCTGATGAAGGACCTCTATCTGGGGTATTAATTGTAAGGAACTTCGTCATCGTCATCGAACAAATCATCCTCATCATCTTCTTCAAAATCAAAGTCTTCCTCATACGCATCTTCTTCATCTAAAATATCCTCGTCCGGTTCCTCTTCAATATCCTCCTCTTCATCATCCTTGTAGTAATCATCGTCTTCTTCATCCTCGTCATTGTCCTCATCGTCTTCATGGTCCTTACGCGAAGCAAAGAATGATCTGGCTTTTTCAGTTTCCTCCTCAGAGAAATATTCAAAATGATCTAACGGAAATTCTTCAGAGAAATTCATCTCAGCAGTCATTACTATCGATCTCCTTGTTTTTAAATTATAACTAAAAGTTATACTCAAATATTTCCAAAATAATTTAAAGTGCAAAGTGCAAATGTATTTAATTTCAGTATAAAATTTTCTCCTAGATTTAGGACACACTTTCAATTTCTTTCATGAAAACATAAATTAGTTAATTAAGATTATCAATATAAATATGAAAATTCAACGGGAAGAATAATGAAACTGGCCACATTATGCTACGTAATGAATAAAAAGAATAATACAACACTCATGATACATCGCACTAAAAAGAAAAATGATTATCATGAAGGAAAGTGGAACGGACTCGGGGGGAAATTCGAAAAGGGCGAAAGTCCTGAAGAATGTGCAATCAGAGAAATAAAGGAAGAATCGGGCCTATTGGTAAAATCTCCACATATGCATGGATTTATAACTTTCCCGAACTTCGATGGAGTTGATGACTGGTATGTCTTTATTTTTACTGCTGAAGAATATGATGGAAATATGATAGATTCGCCGGAAGGTAAACTTGAATGGATTCCAAATGATAAGGTTACCGGGCTTAATTTGTGGGAGGGAGATAAAATCTTTCTTGAGTGGCTTTACCAGGACAGGTTTTTCAGTGCAAAGTTTAATTACGAGAACGGCAGGTATAAAGATTATTCGGTTTGCTTTTATTAATAAATATTAATTGAGGGAATATGAAAATAAATGACTTTATAATTCAGCTTGAAGAGATATATTCGGGAAAACCCTGGTGCAGTGATTCTATGACTGATATCTTTAATAAAATTTCACCTGAAGATGCTGTTAAGAAGTCATCTCAGGGAACACACTCCATAGTGGAACTGGTTTTCCATATGATAACCTGGAGATATTTTGTTGTCAAACTGCTTCAGGGGGATAAGGAGTATGATGTCAAACAGAATGATAAAAATGACTGGTGTGAAATAAATTTCAGTGATGAAAACCTGTGGAAATATGCTCTTTCTGAATTCGATAAAATGCAAAAAATGTTGATATCTGAGCTTAATAATTTCAATGAGGATCTGATTAATAAAACTATACCGCTGAGAAACTATAATTATGAATTTCTGTCACAGGATTGATTCAGCATGATATGTATCATCTGGGGCAAATTAATTTAATTACCAGCATATTGAAGAATCATTAATCACACATTGGTTTGATGTTAAAGATTTTTATTTCTTTAGTTAAAAATTAATTATATTATCACATTGAATCTTCTTCCCTTAAAGAGCCAAAATAAGTATTCTAAAATAACTGAGGTGTGTAATGAGAAATATCTGGTTATACATTCTTTTAATTCTCACATCTCTGCTGCTTCTTGCTTAAAGGATTAGGCATAAATAGAAGCCTCCGGCATTGAGTTTTAGTCCGATATCTTCAGGACAATCTTACCTGTGTTTTTATTTGATTCCATGTAGCGGTGTGCTTCTGCAACATCTTTCCAGTCAAATACTTTGTCAATTACAGGTTTTAATAACCCTCGTTCAAATTTATCGAATGCAAAATTTATAAATTCCTCATTAAGCTTAATCTGATAATCAATTGTTCTCGACCTGAGTGTTGAGCCGATAATTGTCAATCTTTTTGTCAGTATCTGCCGTATATCTGCATCAATAGTTCTCCCTCCTCCCAGTGTTGCAAGTAAAACCAAACGACCATCCCTTGCCAGGGAATTCAGATTCTGACTGAAATAAGGACCCGCAATAAAATCAATTATAACATCCACACCTTTACTTCCGGTAAGCTCATTAATCCTTTCCGCAAAATCTTCTGACTTATAGTCTATTGTTTGTTTTGCTCCTAATTCCCTGCAGATCTCATGTTTACTTTTAGAAGCAGTAATAAAAATTTCTGCCCTGACTAAATCAGCAATCTGGATAGCTGCAGTACCTACTCCGCTGGCGCCGGCATGAATAAGGATCTTTTCACCGCTTTGCAGATGTGCATGCCGGATCAAAGCCTGGTATGCGGTCAGGAAAACCTCGGGAATAGCAGTTGCAGCTTCATAACTTAAGTTTGAAGGAATTATATTCGCCATCAACTCATTAATTACAGCATATTCTGCGTAACCGCCGCCTGATAATAATCCAAAAACTTTGTCTCCTTCTTTCCTGTTTTTAACTTTGCTTCCAATCGAGTGAACTTGTCCTGCTATTTCCAATCCAAGAATTTCACTTGCCCCCGCGGGCGGAGGATACTTCCCCTCACGCTGAAGAATATCTGCTCTGTTTAATGCTGCGGCATATACTTTAACTAGTATTTCGTTCTCTTTCGGGACTGGAGCAGTTGTTTCTGCTATTTTCAGTTCCTCGACAGTACCCGGTTTTTTAACGATTATTGCTTTCATTTCTGTTTCAGCTTATTAAGGAAGTTTTCAATTCTTTTATTAACCGTATCGGGATTTTCTACCGGACTTAAATGCCCCGCTTTAGGGATTGTGTAAAACTCAGAATTATGTATTTTATCGGACATCCCCATCATGACATCTGGTGTAGTAAGATTATCCTCTTCCCCGCATAAAACCAGTACCGGAATCGCTATCTTCGACAAATATTCAGTTGTATCTGTTCGTCCGGCCATTGCAAGCAGACATCCTTTTATACCGATTGGAGAAAAATATTCAGAAGCTGAAATGCTCTGCCTGACAAGTGCTTTTTTATTCTCAAGTGAATATTCGCAAAAACAATTTGAAATAAAATCACCGACATATTTCTTAACCCCATCCACATTTATTTTTTTAATTCCTAATGCCCTGTTAATTTTACCTTCGTTGGTATCGGATGCCGATTTTGTATCGCAAAGAATTAACCCGCTGAACATTCCCTCCATTCGCTCTACCGCTCTTAACGATATGTATCCGCCCATCGAAAACCCGCATAATACCGGGTTGTATATTTTCATTTCCCTAATAACCATTTCCAGGTCGTCCACAAATGACTCTATGGTATACTGCCCTTCGCATGGGTCAGATTCTCCCAACCCCCTGATATCATATGTTACACATAAATAACCTGAACTTAAATTAGATACCTGATTGTTCCACATAAGGTGATTAAAGGGAAAACCATGAATAAAAAGTACGGGTGTCTTTCCCCCGCCACCTTCGATGAATATTGAAATTCCATTTTTCTTTATATTCATAATAATAATTCCAGAAATATATTTTTTCTTCAATAAAATAAGGATAAAAAAATGAAAGTTAAATTTTCCACTCTTATTATAATTCTGCTTTTTCTCTCCCAATCAAATTTTGCACAGCAAGATTCTGTAAAACCATATATATGGACACCCACTGTCGTGGTCGGTTTAAACCTAAGCCAGGTTGCTTTAAGTAACTGGACCCAGGGGGGAGAAGATGCTTTAGCAATTTCATTTCTTGGCACAGCCGAACTAAAATATTACACTCTTGCTTGGAAGTTTAAAAATGATCTCAAACTTGCTTACGGAAGAACAAAGTTGGGAAGCCAGGATTACCGCACTACTGATAATGAACTATACCTTGAGAGTGTATTGTCTTATAATGTCGGCTGGGTTGTAGATCCTTATGTAAGTAATATTGTCAGGAGCGCGTTAGGAACTGGTTATGATTATTCAAACGATTCATCAGTTGCAATAGCGGGATTTTTCGATCCTGGTTATCTTACACAAAGCATCGGGTTTACTTATAATAAGCTTGAAAATTTTACTACAAGACTTGGATTTGCTGTACAGGAAACTTTTACCAGCAAATACAATAAGTATGCTGATGATCCGCTAACCCCGGAAATAGAAAAAAACAAGGTTGAAACCGGTCTTGAATCGGTTACTACGGCTGATTATGCTGTGCAGGAGAATCTCCTGTACAAGAGCAACCTCAGGTTGTTTACAAGATTTGAAAGCATGGATGTGTGGGACGTAAGATGGGATAATTCCTTGGTTGCAAAATTTAATGATTACCTAAATGTTAATTTTTCTTTCCTTCTGGTCTATCAGAAAGATCAGTCAGCTAAGACACAGATTAAGGAGGCATTACAGCTTGGAGTAACTTATACTCTTTTATAAAATAAGTTTATTGTGTTTTGACTGATTTTAATTATACTGGTATTTTTTTATTAATACAGCGAAAAAATTAAAAGGATTTTATGAAGATTGCATTTGTTTCCTCAGAGGTTTTCCCGTTTGCAAAAACAGGCGGACTGGGAGATGTTGCCGGGGCACTGCCTAAAGATATTGCGAGAATGGGAAATGAAGTAAAAGTATTTATGCCGAAATATAACTTTGTTGATGAGGAGAAATACAACCTAAAATACTGCTGGGATATTGGGGAAATGCCTGTGCAGGTAAATGGCACCATCCGTTTTATGCATCTTCATCAGGCTAAGCTTCCGGACTCAAATGTAGAAATAAACTTTATTGACTGCCCGCATTATTTTTTCCGGGGGCAGATCTATACCAATGACCCCGATGAGGATGAAAGGTTTATTTTGTTCAGCAAGGGTGTTATTGAAGTTCTGCAAAGACTTCAATGGACTCCGGACATAATTCATTGTAATGACTGGCAGACCGGCCTTCTGCCAATATTTGTAAAGGATAACTATAATTGGGATCGGATGTTTGACAAGACTGCGTTTCTTTTTACAATTCATAATATTGGCTACCAGGGGGTATTTTCACAAAAGACAGTCTTTGCATCGGAAATCTCAGAACGGTTATTTTATCCCGGTGGTCCCGTTGAGATGAATGGTAACGTAAATTTTATGAAAGCCGGCATCTTATTCTCCGAGGTCATAAATACGGTGAGTCCTACTTATGCCAGGGAAATACTCACCCCTGATTATGGAGCGGGATTGGAAAATGTTTTAAAATTACGGGAGAGGGACCTTTATGGTATCTTAAATGGGGTAGATTACAGTACCTGGGATCCTTCAAATGATAAACTAATCCCGTTCCGTTATAATGCCGATTATCTTTCAGGAAAAATCAAAAACAAAAAATTTCTTCTCGAACATTTTCACCTGGAATTTGACGAGGCCATCCCTTTAATAGGTATTGTCTCCAGGCTTGTTTTGCAGAAGGGTTTTGATATCGTGATGGATGCTATTAATCAATTACTAGGCCTGGATGCCCGATGGATAATACTTGGCAGCGGCGAAGATAAATTTGAACAAATGTTTATGAATGTTTCACGTAGTTACCGTGATAAGGCTGCCGTTTACATAGGTTATAATACAGAAATATCCCACCTGGTGGAAGCAGCGGCTGATATTTTTTTAATGCCTTCCCGTTATGAGCCCTGCGGTCTCAACCAGATTTACAGTTTAAAATATGGAACTGTTCCGGTCGTCAGAAAAACAGGCGGATTATCTGATACGGTTCAGGACTGGCACGAGTATAAATCTGCCGGGAAGGAGTCGGGGACTGGATTTTCTTTTGATGATTATACAGGGCCTGCCCTCTATTCTGCATTAATAAGAGCTATCGATACATTTCATAATAAATCTGTTTGGAACAAAATCCAAAGAAACGGAATGAGCAAAGTATATTCGTGGCAGAATGCTGCTAAATCATATATTGATTTATACCATAAAGCTCATTCAAAAACGTAATTCCTAATTTAAAAAACTAACTCGCCGCCATAGTAACTATACAATATGACAAACCATGTCAAAAAGAGTAAAGAAAGAAGATGAATTATGCATAATGCTGCTTAATTACCAATATATTCCATTCCTGTACAAAATACTCCTTAAGTTGCCCATTTGTTTAGAATTTCATCACTTTAACCTTGAAAGTAAAACATAATTAGGTTATGTGGGGGAAGCGATTAGAGCGTATGTGGAAATAGTCTGAAATATGGGTGAGTGCAGTAATGCCTCCTTAGCAGACAAACATATGTTTAGATATTTTAATCAGTTATAGAACGGGAAGGCTAACCGCAATTAAAATGGGTTAATAATAATACCCTATAGAAAAGTAAAAATATACATCTCCACGACTGATAGGGCTTCCCGGAAGATTTTTAAACAAAAAACTTCTTCCTACAGAAAAATCTGCAGGACCAACGGGGGTATCGAATGACAATGAAACACCAACACCGTGTCTTAATTCTTTAAACTTGATTTGTTCCTGTACTTCCCAGGTTGAACCAAGATCATACCGCATTTTACAATAGGTATCGAAGAATATTTCAAATGGCAGTTGATATCTGTACTCTAAAGAAGCGAGGAATATTTGCCTTCCGCGGAATTCATCAGCCCTCATCCCGAAAAAAGAATCCTGACCCCCAAGTGAATATTGCTCACTTAATGGAATGGTTTTATCTGCAAACCCCATCACAACTTTAGGAGAAAATGTGCTTACTTCATTAATAGTAAAATAGCTTTTGTATTGAAAATTGAAATTAGTATACCCGACATCCCCTCCGAATATTTTTTGAGCCACTTCATATTCAGCATTAAAATAAAACCCCTTAAGCGGATAGGGATATTTATCCTGTGTATCGATAGTTGAACTTGCTTTCAGGCTTACTAATTTGATTTTGTAAGGGTTCACAGGTGAACCGGACTTGTTTTTTATTTCATCATATTTATAGTTACCTGTAAAGATCAGATTCCCAAAACGTTCCACCTGCGTCCCCAGTGAAAGAGATGCACCATAAAAAATCTGCCTGTATTCACCGATAACGCTTCTTGAAAATGTATGCTCGCTAGTCGTTGAATCATCACTGTAGACATACACATCGTTAAAACGGTAAAATGCATTTATATTATATGTGAGATAAGTATTAAAAATTCTGTTTGATTTATGTTCAAGAACATAAGCCCGGTTTCTTGTTCCGCCAAACAGAAGCAATCCAAGTTCGGTTCCGCTTCCGAAAAGATTTTCATCCCGGAAATCGAGACTAAGCTGGGCTTTGTTTTCATCATCAATCCTGAAGCCGACTCTTACAAGGCTGGAGATTTTTTCATCAACATTGAGAACCACAATGTTCATACCATTATCCCTTTTTACAGTAAGGAGAATATCATCAAACAGATTTGTGCTGCGGAGATCGGTTAGTCCCTCTTTAACCTTTTGATATACAAAATAATCCCCTGCTTCGAGCGGAAATTCGCGTTTTATAACTGACTCACTTGTAGATTTGTTTCCCACAATCAGAATTTGTGATATAATTCCCTCATCGACTTTTACATTTAGAATTCCATCCCGAGGATTAAAAATTACATCGCGTATTTCAGCAAGAGAATATCCCTGGTCACGATATATATTCATAAAATTAATCAACTTCGAGACTATTTCCTCGGCATTATAAGGTTTTCCTATTAAAGATGAAAAAACGGAATCAATATCCGTTTGTTTAATTAAGGTCACCCCGTTAACATTTATGTAATTAATAACGGGATTCAGACTGCCATTTAATTTTATAACCGAATACCGGTTTGTGTTTTTTATTTCCGCTTTAAGTTCCGAATAATCCCCGCCTCTGAAAAGCCGGCAAAGGTTATAGCGTATTTCGTTTACCGAAATTGAGTCTTTATATGACAAATTTTTAACAAAACATTCTAATAAGGAATCCTCATCCTCCGGGAAGGGGCTGCTGAAGTACTTATCAGGAGAATTATAATTGGTTATCAGCAGTGAATCTAATTTCCTTTTTATGCCGTTAACCAGAGGAACTGCTGATTGGTATCCCTTCTGAATCGTTTCTTCTATATTTGAAAAATCGGTTGCTGATTCTTCATCAAGTTTCGGGGTTATTATCGTGTTTGCATCTTTTAACTGATCTTCATTTATGAGTTTCATTGGTATGCTGATAACCTGATCGGCAATAATCCACGGATAATCAAGATCATTTTCCGTATGAAGATCGCTCGTGGTATTAACTGCTATTATATAATCCGCACCAAGATTCCTGGCAATTTTTACGGGAATGTTTGCAACCAGGCCTCCATCTACCAAAATAAGAGAATCTTCTCTTACCGGGGAAAGAAAAAAGGAGACACTCGAGCTTGCTCTCATAGCCTGACTAAGAGAACCTTCACTTATAATAACCGGGCTTCCGGTTATAAGGTCGGTACATACTGCTCTGAACCTCGTTCTAAGTTCATCAAAGCTGCTACGGACATGAATGGGTGCCTGAAGCGTTAAAAGGTTAAGGTAATTAGATAATTTTTGTCCATTGTTAATTGAGGTTGGCAAAATAGGAGTAAACCCTTTTAACCGGAGAGAAAATATGGCTTTATCTTCTGTTACCTTCTGATCAATAAAAAGTTCTCTTCTATCCGTTTCACGTTCTGCAGAAAGCAGATCATTCCAGTCAGTATGTACCGCAATCGAATCAAGCTGTTCAACTGAATAACCGGCCGAATATAAGCCTCCGATTATACTCCCCATACTTGTCCCGACGATAATATCTACCTTTATACCATACTCTTCGAGTGCCTTTAGTATACCAATCTGCGCCAGCCCTCTGGCGCCTCCTCCGCTTAAAGCAAGCGCAACAACCGGTTTAGTTTTGGGTACTTCCTTACTTAAACCGAAGGGAAGTGATTTTTTCGAATGCTCTATTGAAATGACATAATTCGTCTGAGGATGAACCGCCGTAAAGCCAATCAACATTAAATGAATAAGTATGTGATTAAAGCGGATCATTTTTTAGTGCAGCTTTTCCCGATATAAAAATTTTCTATCGAAGAAAAATAAACTTTTTATAGCACTTTTATCTTTTCTTTTTTTGCTGCTGCTGCACTTTAGCATTTTGTTCAGCAGCTTCCATAAGCCTGGACATAAATCCTTTTTTCTTGTTCGGATTTGCTACAGGTACAAGCTCCATCCCATCATGTTTATGATTAATATAATATTGCTGAGCTATCGAGAAAACATTAAACATAAAATAATACAGGTTTAACCCTGAGGGGAAAGACATAAACATAATTGTAAGCATAATGGGCATAATATAAACGAGACCGGCCTGTTTCGGATCTTTAACACTCATTTTCTGCTGCACAAAAGTGGTTACCCCCATTAATAATGCTAGTCCGCTGATCTGGTCAATACCGAATAAAGGAATTTTGAAGGGTAGATTAGCTATTATATCCGGCGTAGAAAGATCTTTTATCCAAAAAACAAAAGGCTGCTGTCTTAATTCAATCGCTGTTTTAAACAACCCCCACAGGGCAATAAAAATAGGCATTTGCAAAAGAAGGGGTAGACATCCCCCTGCCGGATTAATTCCGTACGTCGAATATAACTTCATTGTTTCTTTATTCAGTTTCTGCGGATCATCTTTAAACTTTTCTTTTAATTCAGCAATCTTCGGCTGGAGAAGCTGCATCTTCTTCATCGATTGAAAACTTGATTTGGTCAGCGGGTAAAGAACGAATTTTATGATTAAAGAGAATACTATAATTACAAAACCATAATTAGGAATAAAAGTATGAAGGAAATTAAATAATGGAAGCAGAACATATTCCGCTATCGGCCTGACAATAAACTTTAATCCGAAGAAACTGCCAAAATCCACTAATGCTGTAAATTTCTCCCCATATTCCTTTAAACGATCATAATCAACCGGTCCAATGTAAACTGTAAACCGGCTGCTTTCAAAATCCGTATTTTTAAATGGAACATTTATTCTTAAAGTATACTCTTCTTTTACCCCCGCTTTACCAATGGCTTCCCTGTTCCCCTCAATATAAGCCCCGTTAACGGCTTCGGGATTATCAGGGGCAATTATAGAGGCAAAATATTTGTTCCTGACTGCTACCCAGTCTATTCTTCCATTAAACTCTTTTGTTACTTTCTCCCCGACAGAGGATGCATCTACTATTACCTGCTCGCCGCCGTAATAAACGCTTGCATCAGAATACGTAGCTTCGTCAACAGAATTCTCCTCCACAAATCTTAGTCCGTTATTCCACACAAGATCATAAGAATTATTGCTGATAAGATTTGTCATATTTACAAGGTCGATTTCACTTTTAAAGCTGTACTTGTTACCATAAAAAGTGAATTTCTTTACTATATAGGAGTTGCCTGCTGCTAGGAGCTTAAAGCTTATTACAAGTGAATCACTATTTGAAACATTATAACGGGACTCTGATGCCTCCGTACTAAAAACCAGGTCTTCTGTTGTTATGGCTTTTCCGTCTGCTGTTACAAAAGATAGGTTATACGGGTCCCCTTTTGAATAATTGATAAGCTGAACATGCGTCTTATAAAAACTTTCACTTCCGTTTGAATTAGCCGAATACCAGTTGTTAAATTTCTTTAGATAGCATTTCCTGATGTTGCCCCCCTTGGTAGATATTTCCATCAGGACTAAATCATTTTCAATAGTGATTAATTTTTCTTTTTCTGCTGAAGTGCTAAAAAACTTACCGTATTTCAGGCTGTCGCTTTCAGAGGTCAGTTTTTTGATTCCGGTTGTATCAGCAGCTGATTCTATTTTCTCTTTTTTAATCTTTGAAGAGTCAATCTGAACGGTTGTGGTATCTAAAGTCTTACCTTTTTGAACCTTCTCTGGTGTTGGGCTGTTAAGATAAAACCAGAGCACAAGAATGGCTCCGATCAGAATAAAAGCAATTGTTGTATTTCTATCCATTTATATTTCCATTACCTCAGAGGATCAAATCCTCCTTTATTAAAAGGATTACATCTTAAAATTCGCCATACTGATTTTGCTCCTCCCCTAAATGCACCATATTTTTGAAAAGCCTGGATAGAGTATTCAGAACAGGTAGGGTGAAATCTACAAGAGGGTGGAAATAAAGGCGAAATTAATTTTTGATAAATTTTGATGAGAAAAACAAAAATTCTCCACATCTATAAACTTCTTTCGATTTTAAATAAAACATCCTTTACTCCAGGTATTATATCATTCAGCATAACAAGCTTATTATTCTTTTCATTAAAATGATAAGGAGAAAAAATAATTTTCAGAACAATTTTTTTTAACAAACAAAGGTTATAAAGATTTTCCTTCTTTTGTCTGTAAGATGTTCTCAGCAATCTCTTCAGCCGGTTTCTCCATACTGCGTTTCCGGCTTTACTTGAAACCACGGCTGCAATTTTTATGTTTCCGGAATCTCTCTCTCTCTCAATCAAATAAACGGCTCTAATCTTTTTGTCATTCGATAAAATGATTTTACCGGATGTGTATAACTTTTCAATATCAACTCTGCTTTTTAATCTCTCTCCGGAAGAAAGTCCAAAGCGTTCCAAAACTACTATATCTCGTCGCTTACTGTTAGTTTTTTTCTCCCTTTAGCTCTTCTACGGGAAAGCACTCTCCTTCCGTTTTTGGTTTTCATTCTTTCCCTGAAACCATGTTTATTCTTTCTTTTCCTATTACTTGGCTGAAAAGTCCGCTTCATTTAAACTCCTAATTATCAAAAAAGATTATAAAAATAGCCTTTATAAAATAAACAAGCAAGACAAATAAATTTAGTTTTAGTATATATGGAGATTTTTTCCTGCACTTTTTAAAGAATTAATTTGCGCTATGTAAAAATACTTCCTATTTTTTCTTTGTGTTCATTGGTCAAAAATTGTGTTAATAACATGTTGACTATTTTGATTTGTGAAAACGTTTCACGAATCAAGAGGGGCTAAATTTTTCCCTTAGTTTTTTGATAAAATTGTGAATTGTTGAAATCGGCATCTCTAACCCATTGATTTGCAAAGGGTTAAAAGCCGACATCTAATGTTAACAAATTGTTAATTATTAAGTGTGTCATGAAAAATTAACCCATAAAATATTGATTTTTCAATTGTTTTCATTCTTTTTTTCTGTGGATAAATAAAATGATTAATGTTGCCTCCATTGGCAAATCTAATTTTCATGATGCAGCCTCTATTTGGAAGGAATGCCTCAAATCTATAAAAGAAAATGTAACTTTAATGACATACAATACGTGGTTTTTGCCTATAAAACCCCTGGATTTAAATGGATTTACATTAAAGGTTCAGATCCCCAGTCAGTTTTTCTGGGAATGGATTGATGAGCATTACAATACTCTTATAAACAGAACGATTACAGATGTTATTGGTCCCGAAGCCCGACTTTCGTACCTGATCGCAGAAGAAAAAGAGACCAAAGAAAATATTACTATTGAGAAAGCTGCTCGTAAACCGGCAGTTCAACTGGTTTCTGATTCTTCTCTTCAGCAGCCAAAACATGAGACCTATTTAAATCCAAGATATACTTTTGACAATTTTATAAAGGGAGAGGGAAATCAGCTGGCGAGAGCTGCTGCCGGAGCAATAAGTGAAAACCCCGGAGGAACATCTTTCAATCCCCTTTTTGTTTATGGCGGTGTCGGTCTTGGAAAAACTCATCTTATCCAGGCAATTGGAAATAAAATTCTGGATTTGTTTCCTTCCAAAAAAGTAATTTATCTCTCGTCCGATATATTTACTGTTGAATTTGTCGAAGCTATTCAGTCAAATACAGTAAATGATTTTTCAAATTTTTACAGAAGTATGGATGTCCTTATTATAGATGACATTCAGTTTTTAATCGGAAAAGAAAAAACACAGGACCATTTCTTCCACATATTTAATACTCTTCATCAGTCTAGAAAACAAATAATACTTTCTAGTGACCGGGCACCTAAAGACTTAAAAGGGCTCGATGACAGACTGATCTCCCGGTTCCAGTGGGGGCTTGCAGCAGATATTCAGCCTCCAGAACTCGAAATGAGAATAGCAATTCTTAAAAAGAAGTCTGAAGACTATGGTATGGAATTATCGCCCGATCTTCTTGAATACATTGCAAACAATATAACATCTAACATAAGAGAGCTTGAAGGTTGTTTAATAAAGCTTCTTGCAAATGCATCCCTTAACTCGAGGGAATTAAATCTTGACCTGGCAAAAAAAACTGTTAAAGAAATTGCAACAGATAGAAAAGTAAACGTAACTATTGAAACCATTACAAACATTGTTTGTGAAGCGATGGGTATTGCAGAAAATAAGATCCGGGATAAAACCAGGAAAAAAGAAATTGTTCTGGCAAGACAGATTGCAATGTATTTGTCGAAAGAATTGACAAAATCTTCACTTAAAACAATAGGTCTCCATTTCGGTGGAAGAGATCATTCCACTGTAATTCATGCATGCACTACAATTGAAGAGACTATGTCAAAAGATCAGTCATTAAAAGATACAGTAAACAGCGTACGCACTCAGATTGAATTGAAATGCTCTTAAATTTTATAATTTTATGTTCTGATATAAAGGCTCCGCAGGAGCCTTTTTTATTGAATTATATTTTTTGTTAAAAACATGTTGACAATGCCAAATTAACATGTTGAAAAAGGAGGAGTTATTAAGATAATGTTTGTAAACCGGGAGTTGTAATTTTTTATTAACAACTGTTTTGTTTAAATAATAGTGAAAAGGATTACTTTAATAAAAGAAATCATTACAATTAACATATACACATACTTATTATAATTATTAATTTTTAAATAAATAAATAATTAATAATTAATGTGCAGTGGAAAAAAACTTTTATTATCCCGCTTACAAATATTATATTTCAGTCTAAATAATTCCTTTATTTTAAACGAAAAAGCTAATTTATACCGGCTAAATTCATTGAGATTAGTGGCCTTTTTTACTATTTTTAGATGCTTAAAAGGAGAATGAGTCAATGGAATTTAAAGTAAACAGTAAAGTATTAGAAAAACTGTTATCAAAAATTATTCCGGCTGTTCCGGGCAGAACTCCGATGCCTGTGCTTGAAAATTTTCTTATAGAAATTAAAGACGGTTTAATGACAGTGAGTGCAACAGATATGGAAATTGCACTTCGCTCATCTCTGAATGTTCCGTCTGAAGAAGATTTAAAAATGGTAATTCCTGCAAAGTTATTTTATGATATTATCAGGTCTCTGGGTGATACACAGATTAAATTTGTAACTGAAGGAAATGCAAAGTTAAAAATTCAAACAGATAACGGGATGTACAATATAGGTTATTCCCCCTCTGATGATTTTCCTGATATTCCCGAAGTATCAAAGGAAAAAGAAGTAACAATGAGCGGTCCGGATTTGAAGAAAATGATAGAACAGACTTCTTTCGCAATGAGTAAAGAGGATATGCGGCCCGCAATGACCGGAACACTTATGGAATTTACAGAAGAAGGGTTAAGGCTGGTAACTACCGATGGTCATAGATTAGTTAAATATATAAATAAAACCATAATCTCTTCAAAAGAAGAACAGTATATTGTTCCTGAAAGAGCAATATCTGTGCTTTCAAAACTTCTCAATGATTCAGATATAAAAATGTTTCTGAGTAAAACGAATATATCCTTTAACCTCGGGGACCTTGAACTAATATCAAGACTCATCGGAGAAAAATACCCGGCTTACAACAGTGTTATTCCTTTGGAAAATGAGAATATTTTAACCATTAGCACGAATGAACTTCTCTCCACTGTAAAAAGGATGATGTTATTTTCAACAGCAAATTCCAAGCAGGTAAAATTTTCAATCAGCAGCAATAACCTGGAAGTATCTGCAGAAGATATTGATCATGGATCAAGTGCGAAAGAAAATATTATATGTGATTACAAAGGCGATTCGATGGATATTGGTTTTAATACAGGGTATGTTAATGATGTCATTACACACATAAATGATGAAAAGGTTATATTTAAATTACATTCACCGACAAAAGCCTGTATAATTGAACCATCAAAAACAGAAGAGAACGAAGAATTAATGCTTTTATTGATGCCCGTTCGTTTAAATAATTGAGATGATTCTGAAGTCCATCCGCCTGAAAAATTTTCGGATTCATAAATACACAGAGTTAGATTTTTCCGGTAAACTGAATTATATTGTCGGAGGAAACGGCGAAGGAAAGACCTCCATTCTGGAATCGATTTATTATTTGTGCACTACAAAAAGCTTCAATGCAAAATCAGACAATGAGGCGTTAAGATTTAATGAAAGTGAATTTGAAATAGAGGGATTGTTTACTGATTTAACAATAGATAAAGTAAGAGTAATATATTCGTCGTTAGATAACAAAAAGAACTATTTTCAGAATAATAAAATTGTGTCCAGATCTACTGAAGTTATAGGCAGATTTCCTGTTGTAGTATTAACCCCTGCTGATCACGCAATAACACAGGGCTCACCCTCTGAAAGAAGAAAATTCGTTGATTCGGTTATTTCCCAGGCAACAGAAACCTACCTGAGAATATTACTCGATTATAATAAAGTCCTTCGGCAGAGGTCTTCTCTTTTGACACGAATAAAGGAAACCGGTCAGAAAAATCTCTCGGCGGAACTTGAAGCATGGACGGAGAAATTAGTTGAAGCAGGCACGGAATTAATTGAACACAGGGTGAATTTTATAAATGGATTTAATCATTATATCAGAGATTCATACAAAGTCATACTTGGAAATAGTGAGCTGCCCGGAATATCTTATTCTTTTTTAGAAAATTATGATGGAAAAGTAATCAGAGATCGTTTTATGGAATTGATAACCGAAAGAAGAGAAGACGAATTGAGAAGAGCTACAAACCTTGTGGGTCCTCACCGGGATGATTATGTCCTCGAAATAAATGGTATTAACCTGAAGACATATGGATCCCAGGGGCAGCATAAAACCTACCAGGTAGTTTTAAGATTTGCGGAATTCTTTTATCTCAAGGAAAACACAGGCAAAACACCGCTGTTTCTTCTGGATGATGTATTCGGCGAACTTGACACAGACAGGTCTGTTAAGATCAGCGAATATTTAAGTGAGGTTGGCCAGTCATTCATAACCCTTACTGATTTTTCTAATCTTTCTTTCCTGAAAATGAAAGAAGAAAATAAAGTGTTTAGATTAAAAAACGGTGTTATCGCAAATGCCTGATAAGTTTAAAAGTATCGCGGATATATTAAATGAAGATCCTGGTTTGGCTCCTCTCAGGAAAATAATTAAACAATCGGATGTAGTGATCGGGTTCTATTCCATTTTTCCCGAGCTGAAAAAGGTTGTAAAACCGTTAAAGGTAGAAAAAAAAATTCTTTTTATTACAGCAGAAAACTCAATTCTCCGCAGCGAATTGAAATTTCAGGAAAGTTTAATAGTCAGCAAGGTAAACAAATATTTTAAGGAAGAAAGAATTAAAGGGATTAGATTTCAGTGATATCCCTTAATGGAAAAAACTAAAAGAATGGTTTGAACGTATGTCAAAAGCAGATACACAAAATGAATATAGTGCTAAAAATATAAACGTACTTAAAGGTCTTGAAGCAGTTAGAAAAAGACCTGCAATGTACATCGGCGATGTGAGCACAAGAGGATTTCATCACCTGGTGAATGAAGTAGTGGACAACAGTATCGATGAGACGCTGGCTGGCTACGCCGATAAAATTGATATAACCATAAACAAAGACGAGAGCTTAACTGTTGAGGACAACGGGAGAGGTATTCCTGTTGATATGCATCCAGAGGAAAAAAGATCTGCACTGGAGGTTGTAATGACCGTTCTTCATGCAGGCGGGAAATTTGATAAAAACAGTTATAAAGTATCCGGCGGCCTTCACGGAGTTGGTGTTTCGGTTGTAAATGCTTTATCAGAGTGGTGTAAAGTAGAAGTAAAAAGAGATGGCAAATTATATTTTCAGGAATATAAAAGGGGGTTCCCTGTAAAACCGGTTAAAGAAATAGGCAAAGCCAAAAAGAATGAGAGCGGGACAAAAACCACATTCTTTCCGGATCAGCAAATATTTAAAGTTGATAAATTCAAATTCGACACAATCGCCGAGAGGATGAGAGAACTTGCATATCTGAATAAGGATGTAACAATAAATATCAAAGATTTGCGTAATGGTGAGGAGGAGAGCTTTCATTTTCGGGGCGGTCTGATCGAATTTGTAAAATATCTGGATGAATCAAGGGAGCCGTTACACAAAACCATTTATATCGAGGGGGAAAAGGATAACACTCCTATAGAGATAGCTTTTCAGTATACGGACGGCTACAGCGAAAATATATTTTCTTATGTTAATAACATAAATACACATGAAGGCGGAACACATCTTGTCGGATTTAAGACCGCATTAACCAGGACGCTGAACAATTATGCATCAAAGAACGGGCTTATAAAAGATGATAAAATAACTCTTACCGGTGATGATTTTCGAGAAGGGCTCACTGCTGTAATATCCGTAAAAGTTGCCGATCCCCAGTTTGAGGGACAAACAAAAACAAAGCTTGGGAACAGCGAAACAAAATCAGCCGTTGAAACTATGGTTGGAGAAAAACTTTCTGAATTTCTTGAAGAAAATCCAGCTGTAGGGAAAAAAGTTATTGAAAAATGTTTGAGAGCAGCTGAAGTAAGAGAGGCTGCTAGAAAAGCAAGAGATCTTGCCAGAAGAAAAAATGCTCTGGATAGTATGAATCTTCCCGGAAAACTGGCTGATTGTTCCATTACTGATCCTGAACATTGTGAAATTTATATTGTAGAGGGTGATTCAGCCGGCGGATCGGCAAAACAGGGAAGAGATAGAAGATTCCAGGCAATCCTTCCTCTAAAGGGAAAAATTCTGAATGTAGAAAAAGCCAAAATGAACAAAATTCTTGAGAACAATGAAATTAAAGCAATTATATCCGCGATAGGCGCCGGTCTTAATCCTGATTTTGACCACTCTAAAACGCGTTACGGTAAAGTAATACTTATGACCGATGCTGATGTAGACGGAAGTCATATCCGGACACTTCTTTTAACTTTTCTATACCGCTATATGACAGATCTGATAACCTCGGGAAAAGTTTATATTGCCCAGCCGCCTTTGTATAAGGTTAAAAAAGGCAAACAGGAGTTTTATGCCTTCGACGAAAAAGAAAGAGACGATATATTAAAACGTCTTAAAGTTGACGGGAAAGCAGATACTGAGGAATTAGTTGAAGAAATGATTGAAGAAGGCGCCGTTAAAGGAGTCAGCATTTCAAGATACAAAGGTCTCGGTGAAATGAATCCCGAGCAGCTCTGGGAAACAACCATGAATCCAGAAACAAGAACAGTTCTGCAGGTTACTCTTGAAAGTGCCGCAACGGCAGATAAAATCTTTGAAACACTGATGGGAGATGCAGTAGAACCCAGAAGAGAGTTCATTGAAAAGCATGCTAAATATGTTCGAAACCTTGATGTATAATTAAATATAAGTTTTAAATTAAAGAAGATAGACTATGGCGACGATTTTTGAAAAAATAGTTCCTGTTTCACTGGAAGAAGAGATGAAATCTTCTTACATCGATTATTCTATGTCGGTAATCGTTGCAAGAGCACTTCCGGATGTAAGGGATGGCTTAAAACCAGTTCACCGCAGAGTATTGTTCGGAATGCATGAACTCGGAGTAACCTATAATAAACCATACAAAAAATCTGCGAGGATAGTTGGAGAAGTTCTCGGTAAATATCATCCGCACGGAGATACAGCGGTATATGATTCGATGGTAAGAATGGTTCAGGAATTCTCTTTAAGGTATCCTTTAGTCCAGGGGCAGGGCAATTTTGGTTCAGTTGATGGTGATTCACCTGCGGCAATGCGTTATACTGAAGCAAGGCTGCATAGAATTGCAGATGAAATGCTTCGTGACCTTGATAAAAACACAGTTGATTTTGCGCCCAATTTCGACGATTCATTGCAGGAACCGATTGTACTTCCTTCATATCTTCCGAATCTTTTAGTAAACGGTTCCAGCGGTATTGCTGTTGGAATGGCCACAAACATTCCGCCTCACAATCTTACAGAGATTATAGATGGTCTGATTGCTTATATCAAAAACCCCGAATTAACTGATGAAAAAATAATGAAGATAGTTACTGCTCCTGATTTTCCTACGGGAGGGATTATCTTTGGTTATGAAGGAGTGAAGGAGGCATACAAAACAGGCCGGGGCAGAATAATTGTCCGGGCAAAGGCAAACATAGAAACCCTTAAAAACAGTAAAGAGAATATTGTAATAACGGAGCTGCCTTACCAGGTTAACAAAGCTAACCTTATAGAGAAGATAGCCGAGCTTGTGAGAGCAGGAAAAATGAATGACATCTCAAATATAAGAGATGAATCAGACCGCGATGGTATGCGTGTTGTGATAGAGCTTAAAAGGGATGCGCAGCCTTCTGTTGTTCTTAACCAGTTGTTCAAGCACACCCAGATGCAGTCAACTTTCGGCGTGATCTTGCTTGCCCTGGTGAATGGTGTCCCCCGGGTGCTCACACTTAAAGAGATGATGAAGCACTTTATCGATCACAGGATGCAGGTTCTGATACGCAGAACAAAATATGAGCTGGATGCTGCGGAAAGAAGAGCGCACATTCTTGAAGGTTATATAATTGCACTGGATAATATAGATGCGGTTATAGAAACGATTAAGAAATCCAAAGATGTTGAAACGGCAAAAAATAACCTGATGCGCAGATTCAAACTGAGCGAAATACAGGCTAAAGCGATCCTTGATATGAGACTGCAGCGCCTAACCGGACTTGAAAGGAAAAAGATAGAAGATGAATACAAAGAGACTATAAAACTGATTGAAAGACTTAAAGGAATATTAGATAGCGAAGAAAAAAGGTATTCCATTATAAGAGACGAACTGCTTCAGATAAAAGAAAAATACGGTGATGCCCGCAGGACAGAGATCGTCTATGATTATGAAGAGTTTTCACTTGAAGATACAATTGCTGAAGAAGATGTTGTCGTAACAATGAGTCACAAAGGCTTTATAAAGAGATTCCCGGTCAGCGGTTATCGAAAGCAGGGACGGGGAGGCAAAGGTGTTACCGGTGCAGGCACCAAGGATGATGATTTTATCGAGCATATGTTTATTGCCTCCACACACCAGTATATTTTATTCTTCACTGACAGAGGCAAATGCTATTGGCTTAAGGTTTTTGAAATTCCCGAGAGCGGACGTGCATCCAGAGGAAGGTCTATTCTGAACTTGATTGAAAAAGAATCAGAAGAAAATATAACAGCATTTGTAACTGTTAAAGAATTCGATGATAATCATTATCTGATGATGGCTACACAGCAGGGGACAATTAAGAAAACGGTTCTTTCTGCATATGGAAACGTGAGAAAAGGCGGCATCAATGCCATTAACATTGTCAAAAACGACAAGCTGATTTCCGTTAAGATGACGGACGGAAATAATGACATTGTCCTGGGAACCAGAAACGGCTTTGCAATACGGTTTGCCGAAAAAGATGTAAGAGATATGGGAAGAGTCGCAACAGGAGTAAGAGGAATCCGTCTCTCAAAGGGAGACCTTGTTGTAGGATTGCTCGTTATTAAACGAAACGATAATATCCTTGTTGTAACAGAAAAGGGCTACGGCAAACGTTCGGATATTAATGATTATAGAATCACTCACCGTGGAGGAAAAGGAGTCATAACAGTAAAGACGAGTGAAAAAGTTGGTAAAATGATTGCAATGATGGAAGTGGTTGATGGGGATGAACTTGTCATTATCTCATCCCACGGGATGGTAATCCGCCAGAGCATAAAGGATATACGGGTAATGGGTAGAAACACCCAGGGAGTCAGGGTTATCCGGTTAAAAGAAGGGGACACAATTGCCGATATAGCCAAAGTAATCCCCGAAGATGAAGAAGACGTTCCGATTACTGTTGAATAATTTTGACCCGATTATTATTCGGGCGACCATCTCAAAACTTAGATTTTGAGATGGTCTCATTTTCAGGCGGTCATGAACACAAAAGAAAATAATTTTATACCTTCAATTTTTAATTACTGCGACCGGTGGTGTGAACGATGTGATTATACAGGCAGATGCCGGTTATTTTCGATGGAAGAGGAACGAAAAGGAGAAAACGATGGGGAAGAAAAATATAATTTCATCAAAGAATTTCACAAAACATTTGAAGAAACCAGAAAATTGATTGAAGAATATGCAGCGAAATTTGACAAGGATTTTTCCAATGTTGAAGAAATTCGAGAAAAAGAACCCCCGGTAACACCACTTTCCTTCCTTGCAACAAAATATTTCGAAGATGCATCAGGATATCTGAAAAACTTAATGGCAGAAATTAAATCCAGTGGAATTGAAAATGCGGCCATCTCCGCATGTATTCCTCAGAACCCGGGTATGAAAAAGCTGCTTGAGATAGTTGAATGTTATGAGATAGTTCAATGGTATCATACAATGATACCTGTTAAAATAAACAGAGCGGTCTCAGCAACAACCAAGGATAACTCCGATGATGAAGAATCAGAATTTTCTTTGTATGATGCAAATGGCAGTGCATACGTTGCGTACAAATCCGTTTTGAAATCGATAACAGCACTGGGGGTAATTTTAAGCTGGACAGGTTTATTGAAGGAAGAAACTTTAAATCTTATTATAGATGCCGGAAGAATTAAAACTATGGTTGAGACAGATTTTTCGGGGGCACCGGGGTTTATTTGGCCACCAGAAGAATCTGAAAACTAATTTGATTGTGTTTATCCCTGAAGGAATATTTTTAATAACCTTTTTCTTACACTTATTACAGTAATGAGTTGAATAAAATTATAAACAGAGACAATTCTGTCATGAATAAAATACTAACCATATTTACAGTAATCTTCATAAACCTTTTTATTTATGCGCAAAGCCCAACGGGGATTTCTGAAATAAATAAAGAAAATTTAATCGTGAATGTGGGAATACTTTCTTCTCCTGATTTTGATGGGAGATTAGCCGGAAGCGAAGGATATAACAAAGCAGCGGAGTTTGTTGCAAATAAATTTTCTGAGATCGGATTAAAACCTGCTGGAGATGAAAATTATTTCCAGTATTTTAATATTGAGTACAACAGAATAAATTCACCGGCAGTATTTAAGACAATCATTGAAGGTGATACGGCCAGCTACGGTTTAGGCAAAGATTTCGTTCTCAGGGGATTTACTGGCTCAAACAAATTTACCTTACCTGTTGTTTTCTGTGGATATGGTATTTCACGATCGGATCTTGGGTATGATGATTATGCCGGGATTGATATAAGGAACAAAATCGTGCTTGTGTTTAAACAAAATCCCGGGTGGAAAATTAATGATAAAGAATGGGGAACAAATTATCCCAGGGAAAAATCCTTAGTTGCAAAAAAATTCGGTGCACAAGGTATTCTGTTTGTCTCGCTTCCTAACGACAAAATACCGCAGCCATTGATCGGAAGCGTTTTACATGGTGATGGGGAACAACCAGTGGATTTTCCTCAGCTTCATATTTCTATTGACGCAGCAAATAATTTATTAAGCGGAACCGGATTAACGCTGAGTGATTATCAAAGAATAATCGATGAGGAGAAAAAACCGAATTCATCAGCACTCAGAACAAAAGCTTCTATAGAAGTAAACGCAGAATACATCAAAGATACAAAAACAATGAATGTTGTCGGTATGATAAAAGGAAGCGACCCAATACTTAAAAATAAATTTTTGGTTATTGGTGCGCATTTGGATCACGTTGGATCTCAGGCGGGATTGCTTTTTCCTGGGGCAAATGATAATGCCTCAGGCTCTGCCTCTGTTATTGAAATAGCAAATGCATTTGTCAATGGAGGAGTAAAACCCAGGTGTTCAGTAATTTTTGTATCGTTTGCCGGCGAGGAACAAGGATTAAATGGTTCTAAATATTTCGCAAATAACTTCAAACCCGGTGACAATAAAATAATTGCCATGATAAATCTGGATTGTGTCGGATACGGCGACAGTATTCAGGTTGGTAATGGCAAAAGTGCACCGAACTTATGGAATATAGCAAAAGAGAAAGATGAGACCAATTTTAATTCAATGGTCGAAAGAACCTGGAGCGGCGGCGGTGCAGATGCAACTCCTTTTTACGAAAAAGACATTCCGTGTTTATATTTTGTAACAACAAATAGTTATGATTATCTGCATCTTCCCGGTGATAAAGTTGAAACGCTCAATCCGATATTATTTGAAAAGGTCGTTAAGCTGGCTTATCTGACTGCGGTTGAAGTAGCCAACGGAGGTTACACAGGGGAGGCAATTAAATAACGCCCCCTCCCGGGACTATTTAGAATTCAAAGATCTTTTCAAAAGTATTCTTGGCAAATCCAAAAAAACACATCTATTTTAAAATAGCTTCCAGCGATTCTTTATGAGCTTTAATCGTTATGTCCAGATTTTCTTTGCTGTGAACAGTTGATACAAATAACGCTTCAAATTGTGCAGGCGCCAGATAAATTCCACGTGTTAACATTTCGTGAAAATATTTCCCGTAGAATACTGTATCAGAGGTTATAGCTGATTTAAAATCATTAACCGGAATTTCTGTAAAAAACATACACATCATAGAGCCAACCCGATTCATCGCATAATTTTTTCCTACTGACTTAAGATTTTCCTTAAAACCATTTTCAAGATACTTCGACGATTTTTCCAGCTGCAAATAGATTTCCGGGTGATCTCTGATGTATGACAGAGCAGCGAATCCGCCTGCCATTGCAAGAGGATTTCCACTTAGTGTTCCTGCCTGATAAACAGGACCTGCAGGGGCAACTATCTGCATTATATCCATTCTTCCGCCAAATGCTCCAACGGGCAAACCACCGCCAATAATTTTTCCAAAAGTAGTTAAATCAGGTTTTATTCTGAAAATTTCCTGTGCACCGCCTCCAGCAACCCTGAAACCAGTCATTACTTCATCAAAAATTAAAATGATATTTTCCTCAGTACAGATTTCTCTAAGTGAACCCAGAAATTTATCAGTGGCTTTTACAACCCCCATATTACCAGCAATTGGTTCGATTATAATGGCGGCTATCTCATTTTTGTTTGCACCTATTAATTTTTTCACCGATTCAATATCATTATAGTCTGCCAGCAGTGTATCAGCAGCATTACCTTTTGTTACCCCCGGGCTGGTAGGTATTCCAAGCGTTAAGGCTCCCGAGCCGGCTTTAATTAAGAAATAATCAGCATGGCCATGATAGCAGCCTTCAAACTTTATGAATTTATCTTTGCCTGTGTATCCACGTGCAGCCCTGATTGCACTCATTGTTGCTTCAGTCCCGCTATTTACCATTCTGACCATTTCCACCGAAGGAACAAGTTCAGTAATTAGCTTTGCCATCTCAACTTCAAGAAGGGTAGGAGCTCCGAAACTGGTTCCTCGTTTGAGTGCTTCCTCCAAAGCTTTTGCAATAAAAGGCGGATTATGTCCGAAGAGATGAGGTCCCCAACTTCCTATGTAATCAATAAAACTGTTTCCATCAACATCAAATATTTCAGGACCCTCTCCACTTGTGATAAATAAAGGATCTCCACCTACTGATTTAAAAGCTCTTACGGGGGAATTGACTCCCCCAGGTATGAATTTCTTTGCCTCTTCAAAAAGCCGATGACTTTTACTTGTATTCATAAAGTACCTTAATCAATTTTATAAAAACCAGAATTTTAAGAATTAAAAGATAATGGATAAGCCAACTACATTCTACATAATTGGGAGACAATCATACCCCAAGTTACCTTCTGACGCAAGTACAGGACTATCCCCATATCTTGTGTTGGATTGAATAAAATCAGATGCCCGATCATTAATTATAAACAAGATGGAATTATTTAAAGATTTTGTTTGTGTTTTTCAAGAATTGCCCTCGCTCTTGGTTTGTACAACAAATGGAATAACACATCAAGATAAGCATTCATTTCCTCCATTTCTATATTTGTTGTATAGCGCCAGAATCCGTAAATCTTTGCTAGTTCTAAAAGCTTATTGGCATACAGGTCCCAATTATACTCTGTTTCAACCTTTTTAATAGCCTTATTTGATATTCTTTTCCATAAAGAATTGTCATCTTTAAGTTTTTTAACAAAATCCAATATTTTTTTTGGTTGTTTCTATTGCATTTGCCGGATCAATATGAAACCCATTTACCTGGTCATCAATTATTTCAAGAGGGCCGCCATAAATCGTTGCGAATACAGGGAGTCCGGAATGCATAGCCTCCAGTACCGTTAATCCGAATCCTTCGAACAATGCGGGTTGAACAAATATACCGCCTTTATCAGCAATAATTCTGTAAATTTCTCCTGTCTGGTCCTTCCTGAATAATCTACCAATCCATCTGATCTTATTATTAAGATCATAGTCATTTATAATTGAGTGCATTAATTGGATTTGTTCTTTTTCCTCTTCATCATTTGAGTTTTCGACGTTAACTTTTCCAGCAACAATTATGAGGTTTGATATTTTTTGCAATTCTTTGCTCTCTCCGTACCAGCGGGCAAGTGAAGTAAGATTTTTGATTTTATCCAATCTTGCCAGGGAAAAAATTGGCGTAAGCTCCGGGTTATCAAGTTTACCAATCACATCAGGAGCATCAGCGTTTTCAAAAAGCAGATTACTGAGTTCATCCTTCGTTTCCTGCAGTCTGTCATCTTCTTTAGTATATGGGAAATAAATATTAAAATTTACTCCCCGGGGCACAATATTAAATTTTGGATGAAAAATAAGCAGCAGCCTCTATCAGTGTTAATCCAAAAGGTTCAACCAAAGCAGCATTTACGAATATTCCGCCTGATTGAGCAGCTATTCTGTATAATTGAGGTATCTCATGCTCAGTATTGTGCCTTTTGGGAATAGCCATTCTTCCATAAAGATTATATTTATCCATCAGCAGAAGAATTTCAGAGGACTTCCCTCTCATTTTCCGGCATTTCCTGGATATCTTCCCTTAAACCTGCAAAGATGGCCAGATTAGACTTACGTTGTAGTTCCTTATTCTCTCCATAGGCTCTAATTAATCCGAAGATATTCTTTCGTTTATCAGGGCGGCAGATAGTCAGGATCATCGGCTTACTTACATCGACAAAAAAGCGGAAAAGTTTCTCACCAATAATCCCTTTCCATTTTTCAGACTCATCATTTTCATCTACAGGTTTATGATTAAAGGGATAAAACTTTTCGATATCAACACCGGGCGGGATCACCCTGAACTTATTTCCCTGCGTATTTTTATATTCACCATATTGTTTTTTAATTTCCTGCCGTGTGCTGGCAACTATCATATCAGTATAATAAATTATATCTTCTTCAACTTGTATGCGGCGGCTTATCCTATAACGTTTTTCAATTTCATCTTCATTAATTCCCTCATTTAGCAATTTCCTTTTTTTATCTTTCCCAAGTGAATGTCCTGTGTGCAAAAAAGGAATTCCGAAAAATTTTGTAAGTTCGGTGCATACATAACCGGCGTCAGCATAATGGCTATGTATTATATCCGGCAGCCGGCCCGAGGATTTGATATGTTTTATACTTTTATCAACAAATTCTTCCAGGTAATCCCAGAGGAGTTCCTTACGTATATATTTCCCTCCACCGGCTCTGATTCTCACAATACTGAACTTATCGTTTATCTTCTCAACGGGTTCGGTATAATCGGTGGAAATTTTGTCATCTTTTATTTGTCTTGTAACAAGCTCGACTTTCTCAACTCTGTCATCCTGGCTCAAAGTATTCGCAAGTTCGAGAACATATTTTATTTGTCCTCCTGTATCCGCGTCACGACCAAGCTCCGGATTACTACCCCGAATCAATCCGTGGATACTGTACAATTGTATATACAGATTCTGATCACTCATTAACTAACTCTTTATATTTATCATACAAAGCTGAATCGGTTGGGAGAGCGCCGGATATTTTTACTATCTCTCCAGCAAACGCGGAGGCAATCTCATTCGTTTTTTCAATATCCCAATCTTTTAAATATCCGAGGCAAAATATTGCAGCATATGCATCACCTGCCCCGACGGTGTCAACAACGGTTTCAGTTTTTAATTTAAAGTAATTGTCTCTATCGCCCTGGTAAATTACGGCTCCCTGGTCCCCATTAGTGACACACAGCTGGTCAATCGGGTATTCATCAAGCAATCTCTTAGATGTCTCGTCTGTATCAAATTTTTTATTAAACAATAACTTATTAACAAGCCGGAGTTCTTCAGCATTAAGCTTCAGCACATTGCAGGCAGCCAAACATTCTCTTATCAGTTCTTTTGTGTAAAAATTCTGGCGGATATTTAAATCACAAAAGTATTTTATGTCTCTTTCAAAGAAATGACGAATAGTTTTTCTTGTTGTAAAATTTCTTTGAGCGAGAGTACCAAAATAAAGACAATCCGTTTTCTGGCTTACGAGGGATTCTATTTCTTCGGTAAGTTCAACATAATCATATGCCGTTTCCAATTTAATTTCCCATGTGGGAATTTTCCTTTCATTTAAAGTTGCAATAGATTCCCCGGTTGGATGTTTTTCATCAATCTGTACATAGTCTGTCGCGATGTCGTTTTGCCGCATAAAATTAATTATATCATTTCCTTCTTCATCCCGCCCGATACGGCTTATAAAATTACCTTCCCCTGTAAGTTTTATAATGTGATATATGAAGTTAAAGGGAGCTCCTCCCACAGTTTTCACCCCGGGATAAACATCAAATAAAATTTCTCCGATTGAAGTAATTCGAATCATTGTAGTATCCTGCCAAGCTTTAAATATATATTTACCAATAATTTATTAAATGTCAAGTCTTATAGAACATGTGGACACCGTAACACTTTATTATTAAATGAGTTAGAGCAGGATGATAATGATTGGAATGATCTGCATAAGGAAAGGAGTGTTGATCGGAATGTTTAATGGTGAAGAAAATACCCATACATTCTGAGCTTCACCGCAGCATAAAAATCAATATAATTATAAGTACAGTACCCAGTGTGACAGGTCGGCCATATTCCGGATATTCCTTTTTGAAGCCGCCCCATAATCTGGCTACAATTACCATCAGAATTATAAGCAATACTGTCGCTGACAGACACTCAATAACCGTAAAACCGTTGCCTATAATTTCTTCAAGGCTTTTTCCCTGCCATATCTTCGAATAGATAACTTCAAGGTGAAGCCAGTAAATAAAAAGAGATTCTCTGCTGACATCCAGGACAAAAGATCTTTTTGTATCTCTATTATTTACGTAATACCAAAAGAATGTTGCAAGCACAAGAACATATCCAAGGCGCAGATACAAAAACAAAGGATTAGGTCGAATACTCAAAATAGGTGAATTGAACAAATCCGAAAATAAAAAATGCCCAAGTAAAACGGGGATCAGGCTATAGAGAAAAAGTTTTTTAATAAATGCATTTTCCTGGTTTTTATTTCTGGAATTAATATAAAACTTTGAGAAAACAGCTCCCGAGAAAAGAAAAAACAACCACGGAAATAAAGGAAAGTACGATCCGTACATCGTATTAAAATAATCGGCAAAAAATATGGGGAGAAAATTACCAAAATCGGTTTTCCATAAAATCGGGGAAATCAGGCTAATCAGAATGACTATAACGATTAACAAACGATAAAACACATCTTCTTTTTTGATAAAAATTCTTAAAAGGAGCAGCAATAACAATCCTGCAGCAATGCATTGAAGTATATCAACATTAAGCCAGGAGACGAGCTGATTCGAGGACGATTCGCCAACTATTTTTGAAAATGAAAAAAATGGAAGATGAAGTGAATAACCTGCAAGAAAAATCAAAGCTATTCTACTAAGTTTATTCCAGAAGTATGTTCCATATTTTCTTAATTCTTCGATCCTTCTTTCGGAGGAAATAATAAAAGCAAACCCGCTGACAAATAAAAAAGCCGGGGCTACAAGTCCATTAATAAAATTAAGCAGGTCAAACAAATTAGTTTCTTTTAATGAGGGGATTATGAATGCATTGAAAATATGAACTTCAATCATAATGATTAGAGCCCATCCCCTTAGTAAATCAATATATATGAAACGAGTTTGATCCTTTTTCATTTAGCGCCAAAATAAAGATCACTATTGATATTAAATTATTGAATCATTTCATGAGAAATAAAATACTGCTCAAAATATTTACAACGGTGCTGTTAAAACGTAAAAAGGAGGGGGTATTTAGAGAAAAATATACTACTGATTATAAATATCTTCTTTCCCATGATTAGGGATTTTTGGGGTCCAGTCATCACCACCACAGGGAAGGAACGATTTGGTTGGGTGTTTATCATATTTCATACACAACACGGCAGAGCGATCAAAATGTTTGCAGGATGAACAAAGCGTAGAGTTAATTATCTCTTTATTTCGTTCTTCAAAAAGTCTGTAATGTATTACTGCAGGATGAATTACAACTCCATAAACGGACATAATTACTATTGTCCACCAGAATTGAAACTCAATATAACCCCGGGCAATCCATAAAACAGGGATAAGTATTGCAATTCTCATTATCGTCCAGAATACAATTTCGCCCAAGCTGACTTCCTTAAAATAAATATTTGAATTTGACTACACAGTAATCAAATTTACTCAGGACTATTCAAAAAATAAAGGATACCGGTCAACATTTTAATACATCATACCTGACCCAAATGATGGAATAAAAAAGGGATGTATTCAGGGATATATTAGTTTCTATTGCCATTAATCTGCTGATAGAGCAATGGAAGTCCTATCTGCTGCAGGAATAGTACGTAATCAGTCTATAATTATAGGCCGTTGGATGGCCGTTAGATGGCCGTTAGATGGCTGTTAGATAAAAAAGCAGTCAGACAGTCCTGAACTATCCAGGGTGGTCCGCCCCCAAAATCTGTCCGGATTGGATTATTAAAATTTTTCTATATCCCGTGTTTATTGGGGTAAGTATTGAATTCAGATTAAAATTGCATCCTTATAAGACCCCGGCTTATGTTTTGAAGGCAGGCAGATAAGTTAATTTTAGGGGGGAGCTGAATATGAATAGTGAAACTATCTGTCAAATTCAGACGATATCGAACTTATTGATTTATTTATGATTTAATTTGGACAGCAGTATAGTGCGTAGATTTAATACATATACAGTTACTTGCTGTTATTTAATTAATGTATTAATATTAAATATTGTAGTTTTTGATTATTTTTGTAAAAAAAAAGCCCCACAGTATTGCGAGGCAATTAAATATAATTGAGAATCAAAGTGAGCGCGGGTGGGCTCGAACCACCGACCCTCTGCTTAAAAGGCAGATGCTCTACCCCTGAGCTACGCGCCCGTTAAAAAATTGAGAGCTACAAATATAAAAAATAGAGATTTTTATTCCAAATTGACTATTTCTCTGCAATTTCAAATAGGGTATTAATGACAAAAAATTCTAAGATTTTAGTATGTGATGATGATGAAACTCTTTGTTATTTATTAAAAGAACAATTACTCGAAGAAGGCTTTTCTGTTGATACAGTTTATGATGGTCAGTATGCCATTGAAGCCATCAAAAGGAAAAATTATGACATACTTCTGCTCGACCTCAATATGAAAGAAGTCTCAGGGGAGGAAGTCCTTAAATTTGTTTCAGAGTATAATGCTTCTCTACAAGTAATTATACTTTCTGCACAATCGGAAATTAGAAAAGCTATAGAGTGCATCAAACTAGGAGCATATGATTTCATAACGAAGCCTTACAATTTTGATGAGCTGCTTATTACCATTAACCGTTCAGTTGAGCATAAGGACCTGATCGTAAAAAATGCTATTCTGTCGAGCCAGGTAAATAAAAAACTTTCTAACAGTATTATCGGTGACAGTCCGGAGCTTCAACGGGTAATTAACCTTGCAAATAAATCTGCAATGTCTGATTCGAACATTCTTATTGAAGGAGAAACAGGAACCGGTAAAGAACTATTTGCAGAATATATTCATAAACATTCGGCAAGGAATGATAAACCCTTTGTTATTATTAATTGTGCCTCTCTTCCTGATCAGCTTATAGAAAGTGAATTGTTCGGGCACGAAAAGGGAGCATTTACTGATGCGAAAAATACCAAACAGGGATTGGTTGAAATCGCGCATGGCGGGACTCTTTTCCTTGATGAGATTGGTGAACTAAGCCTTACTTTGCAGCCCAAGTTATTAAGGTTTCTGGAGAATGGTGAGTACAGGAGGATAGGGGGGGTGACTAATCTAACATCAAATGTCAGAGTTATCGGGGCGACAAACAGGAATCTGCTGGAAGAAGCGGATAATAAAAATTTCAGGCGGGACCTTCTTTTTCGTTTAAATGTAATTACATTGACTGTTCCTCCATTAAGGGACAGAAAAGAAGATATTTCTTTACTTTCTAATCATTTTCTCTCAACAAAATCTCCAATAAGATCTCCGAAGAAATTATCCGCCGAATCTGAAAGAGTACTTCTTAGTTATAGTTTTCCCGGGAATGTCAGGGAACTGGAACATATTATTGAGCGGGCTATTATTTTTGCGGAGGGGGATAGTATTAAACCGGATGATTTAAACCTCCCTCATATGGTTTCTTATAAAGAAACCTCAAGAGTAGACGAGTCCGAAGAGGATTTGGCTGTGTTAAGTATGGAAGAAATTGAAAAACGGCACATAGCCAAAGTACTTAAGCGGAACAGGTGGGACAGAACCCAAACTGCTAACCAGCTTGGTATAAGCCCGAAAACTTTATATACCAAAATTAAAAAATACGAAATCAAACAGGATTAATTAGTTAATACAATGTCTAAATCCCTGGTTTCTAAATATTTATTAACTGATATTCTAGAAACAGACGATTCACCATATGCAGTCACAGATTCAGTATTTAAAGTTATCTGGTTTAACCAGGAGTTTAAATCTTTAATTGAGTCTAAACGAATAAAAGGCAAATCACTGGAAGTCCTGCTGAATATAGATGAAAAGGAGCTCCGTGACATTTCAGCAGGCAAATTGAAACCATTTCAGATAAGGGACGAAAAACGCCTGATTTTAATTACTCCACTCGTTATCAGATTAAAAGCCGAAGGTTATTTCGTAAAGATTCATAATATTCATCAGGAAAGGATCCCGGAATTCTCAGATTCCGAACTGGTCGAAAAGAATCTGAAATTCCAGGAAGAACAACAGACTATTCTTACCCTTGTTGTTAAAGAAAAATCACTCCAGAATCTTGCCGGGGAAATACTTAAAAAAAGCGTAGAACTTTCTAAAAGTGATTTTGGAGTAGTCGTAATTTTTAATGAAGGAAAAAAATACGAATATCTGATTAATGATCATAAAGATATAATTAAGAACCAGAAAGAAATGGAGAGGGAAGTTGAGTCAAACTTTTCATTTATCAGCAAATGGCTTAATGTAAATAAGCATTCACTGCTTGCTCTTAATTATCCGAATAATATAGGATTTAACCTCACTAGATATTTTCAGTGTGAGTCATTAATCATTTCTCCCGCTTTTTTTGATGAAAAACTCTTAGCCGCAATTATTGTGGGGAAAAAGAGAGAAGTTTATTCAACACTGGAAATAAATAACAGCGAACAGCTTGCGGTACTGCTTGCCTTTTCAATAAGCAGTATAAGGACAAGGGAACTAAATACCACTTTAGAAAATAGGCTGCTTCAGGCACAAAAACTTGAGACTATCGGGAAATTATCCAGCGGAATGGCGCATGACTTCAATAATCTTTTGTCAAGCATTTTCGGGAGTCTTAACCTTTTAAAAAAACGTTTACCGGAAAGTGAAAATGTTTATCGTTTGATAGATAATATTGAAAATTGTTCTATCAGGGCAAGGGATTTGACCAAAGGTCTGCTCTCTTTTGGTAAACCTACTCCAAGAAGGAAAGAAGTTATTAAGCCCAATGGTTTAATGAATGAAATTTCAAGGGTGATATCTCAGACCTTTCCCCGGGAGATTTATTTTGAAAGTAGTGTAGATGAGAATTTGCATGATATTCTGGGTAATGGAACCGAAGTTTACCAGGTACTGTTAAATCTTTGTGTGAATGCAAAAGAAGCAATCGAAGAGAACGGTAAAATAAAGCTCGGGGCATCAAATATTAAAATTGATGAAGATAATATATTTAAATATCCTCTTCTTGATAAGGGCAATTATGTTCACTTTTCCGTAAGCGATAATGGATCCGGGATTGAAGAAAAAAATCTTCAGAAAATTTTTGATCCTTATTTTTCAACCAAAATAAAAGAGACCGGATCAGGGTTGGGTTTGTATGTCACTTATGGGATAATTAAAGCACATAATGGCCATGTTGAAGTATCCAGCACGATTGGTAAGGGGACAACATTTGATGTATACCTGCCATCTTTTGAACCGGCAGGGTCAGAAAAGATGACGCCAACTGATAAAATTATTTTGCTGATTGATGATGAGATTATGTTAAGAGATCTTTTAGCTGAAATGCTTGAGTCAAATGGGTATAATGTTATCAAAGTTGGTTCGGGATCAGAAGCATTGCGGATACTAACAGAAGAAATTAAAGTGGATTTGGTTATAGTCGATTTTAATATGCCCGAGATGAATGGTCTTGAAACAGCTCAAAAGCTTAGGGAATTAAATTTTAAAATGCCGATTATTCTCTCATCAGGGAGTATGGGACTCGAGGATAAGCTTATCTTTAAGGAGACCGGCATTACGGCCACACTCACTAAGCCATATGAATTTGATACGATGTTCTCAACTATTCAAAAACTCATATAATCAGGGTGTCTGCTCTTCTTTTTTATCAACATCGATCATTTTAATATTTTTAACATAATCCGAAAGAACCGGTTTTTTAATTGTATGAAGCTGATTTAGAATATTATTTATTTCTTTAATTGCTGTTGTGATATAATCTAAACGCTTGTTTATCGCTTCTGTTGAAATAATTTCTTTACCTATTTCTCTTTTTATTGCCGCTGCTGATAAACTCATCAAAGTCAAGGGCTGTTTGATTTTGTGATTAGCTGTAACCACGGTTGCTGCGAATAATTTACTTTTCTCTGCTTCAATCAATTGTTTCCTGGCATCGGATAATTTTAGAGCTGATTTGACTCTTGCAAGGAGTTCAACCCTGTTAAATGGTTTTTTGATATAGTCAAAAGCACCAGCCTCAAGTCCTTCCTTTATATCCTCGGCCTCTATTTTTGCGGTAACCAGGATTATTGGTATATGCGCGGTTTCTTCATTATTTACAAGTTTTTTACATACTTCGAGTCCTGTAATATCCGGCATCATGATATCAAGTAAAATCAAATCGGGCTGTTCGGTAATAGCTTTGTTCAGTCCCGATTTTCCTTCATACGCAGTAATTACCTCGTAACCTTCATTTTCTAACCGATCCTGTAACAGGAATACATTTTCCGGAAGATCGTCTATAACGAGAATTTTTTTCATTTGACCACGGAGTTTAATTTGGAGAATAGTCGTTCAATTTTAAATGCTATGGAAGCAGAGTTAACCGGTTTTGATATGTAATCATCAAATCCATGCTTCAGGATAATTTCCTTATCCTCTACCATAGCTTTTGCAGTTACAGCAAAAACAGGAATGTTCTGCCATGCTTTATTTTGTTTAATTCTGTTTAATGTCTGAAACCCATCCATCCCCGGCATCATTATATCTAGCAAAATAAGGTCAGGGGCTTTTATTTTCATAGCTTCCAGGCACTCCTTACCCCCCTTAACCATTATTGTATTGCAATTACAGGAAGTTACTATCTCATTAAGAGTAAATAAAGTGTCGGGGTCATCATCGACTATGAGAACATCGCCATTGAGAATTACTTCCTTTTGGGTCGTGATTTCTTCTGTAAAAATTTCTTCAAAATGATCCGCTCTTGGCACTTCGGGTAACTCTATCGGATTATTAACTTCTGAATTTTCCTCCTGCAGACGTATTCTGTCTCTTACAACCTTTAATACATCCAGCGGATGACCCTTTGTTTTAACAGTAATATTTTCAACAATATGGTTTAATGATGCTTTATCGTCCTCACTCATTTCGTCTTCAGTGCTGATGATGATCGGTATATCTCTTGTTTCCCGGTGGGATTTGAGTTTGTGGGAAAGAGTTATCCCATCTATATTTGGCATAAGCAAATCCAGGATGATAAGATCAGGCTGGACCTCTTTAATTTTGCTGAAGGCAAGTTCACTGTCTTTTATAAAATCTATTCTAACGTTTTCATTCGCAAATTCATCCCTGAAATTTTCAAATACTTTTTCGTCATTATCAACTATTACAATTTTTTCTATCCTTTTCTTTGCCTTTTCTTCGAGTGCATTGAAAGCGTGTGTAAGCTTTTCCGATGAAATTGGTTTAACTATATATTCATAAGCCCCGAGACCATACCCAAGATTTTTGTCGCTTATAATAGAAACAAGTATTACAGGGATATCTTCTGTTTCAGGATTCTCTTTCAGTTCTTTAAGAACACTCCACCCGTCTTTTTTGGGGAGCATAATGTCCAGCGTAATAGCAAACGGTTGAATCGCAATAGCTTTCTGCAGTCCCTTCTCACCGTCTTCGGCATATTCGACTTCATATCCTTTGGATATCAGATATTGACCGATAGTGTACCTGACATCAGGGTCATCATCGATAACGAGAATAGGATGCTGACGGTTTTTAATGAGCTTTTCAACGTTAAGGTGGGTAATTACTTCCTTCTTTTTCTGTTCAACTTTTACGAGAGGAATTGTAAAAGTAAAAGTTGATCCTTTTCCTTTTTCACTTTTAACTGATATCGATCCGTTCATAAGATTCGCAATCTTTTTGCAGATAGCCAGACCCAATCCGGTCCCGCCATATTTTCTTGTAATAGTTCCGTCAATCTGCCGGAATTCCTCAAAGACAATTTTCTGATCTTCTTCGGAAATACCTATACCTGTATCAATGACATCAAATTTTAGTTCATTATTTTCAACGTTTGAGATCTTTAATTCGATTGTTCCATGGTCAGTAAATTTAACAGCGTTGCCGAGCAGGTTAATTAATACTTGTATGACCTTCCCTTTATCAGTATTGATTATGATATGTGTATCGGTTTTTTTAATGACCTTAAAATCAATATTTTTATTAACAAGCAGAGGTGTAACTGAAACATTAACTTCAGCCAATAAATCTTCCAGGAAGAAATCTTCCAGGGTAAGATCCATTCTCCCTGCTTCAATTTTTGAGAGATCAAGAATATCATTAATTAAGCTCATCAGTCGTTTAGCACTATTCATGACAACATAGAGTCTTTCCCTGTCCTTAGCTTTAATTGAGGCATCCTCGAGCATAAGCTCAGTCAGTCCTAATATAGCATTCATCGGCGTCCTTAACTCATGAGACATGCTGGCAAGAAACTGGGATTTTAATCTTGTTAGCTCTTCAGCTTTTTGTTTTTCTGCCTCAAGTTCTTCAGCTTTGGTCTTCAGCTCAGTATGTAATTGAGTTAATGTGTCATTCTGTTTTTTAACTTTTATATTTTGTTCCTGGTAATCATCGTTCAGAGATTTTAAATCAGAGATGAGTTTTTCCATTTGAACCAGGGCAAGTGAATTTGTTAAACCGATAGCCAGTTGTTCCTGTATATTTTGCAGGTACTCCTTTGCTTCTTTTGAAGGCTTACTTATTCCGCCCAGCTCCAGAATCGCTATCACATTGTTATTATATATGATGGGTTGAAGCAATAAATACCTCAGTCTGAACGAAATTAATCCTGAGGTGATTACAGGGAGATTTTCTTCAGATTCAATTTCGAGTACTGTATGATCCTTCAAAACGGGGTCAAATAGATCTGAGGATTCATTTAATGATTCTATTTTAATACCGTACGCACTAACCAGTTTAATTTTATCTGATTCAACGGTGTACAATGCCCCGACATTGAACCCGCATGTCTTAATAATTTTTTTAAGAGCAGCCTCTGATATTTCAACCAAAGAAGGATTCTGGTTTAATAAGGTGATGAATTCCGAATATTCATTTTTTGCCTTTTGATTTTTATTCAGTTCATCCATCATCAAATTAAAAGCTGCGGCAAGCTGTCCTATCTCATCTTTGCTTTTAACATCTATCCGTGTACTGAAATCACCTGCTTTAGTCAATTCCGTTGCCCGGTTAAGCTGAGTAATTTGTTTCCTTATTTTATCAGTAAACACAAGAGTCAGAATAAAAGATAGAATCGCTCCGACTACACCTATAATAATTATCAGGTATCTAATATTTGTGCGAAGATCCGCAGCCTCATTTATCGTATTAAAGACAAGAAAATCAATATTTTTATTTTCAGTTAATCCGGCAGGATCAAATACTGTTGCAACAAAGTCTGACGATTCTTTATCAGAAGCATAAAAAGAAGACTTCCCCTTTTTTGACAAATCAATAAAAGCATTTTTTAAATTAAGGTAGTATTGGCTGTTACTTTCAGAGTTTGAAACCTCAACCGGAGTACCATCCCAAATTAACGCCACATCAGCATTTATTTTGCCAGCCACATCATTTAGTAAAGACGGGGACAGTACAATACCATAGAAAAAAATCACCCCTTTTTCATTTTTGAATTTTTTTAGAGCGGTAAAAGGATTTTCTTTAAGGAACATCTCAATGCTGAAAGTCCCTTTGGGAAAAACAACATCTTCTTTTCCTATCCATTGTGAAATATTCTCCCCGCCAGGTCCTGCCTCAAGTATAAAATCCAGGTTTTTGGTAAGATTATAATCAGACGAAAAAAAATTTCCGCCACCCGTTTCAATTTTATAAAAATCATCATCCGAATTCTGAAGCAGATCCCGGTAAGCATACTGGAACTCATTCAGTGAATTTTGCAAATGTTTGGATTGCAGAGAGGTTAACCCATTGTACATAATTGAGTAGAAGGCAAAGGCAGCGCTCCCCAGTATTATAACAACAATGGTAAAATTAATGATTAATATTCTTAAACTGAGTTTCATAGTAAACCACAAAAGAGTAAATTTTTACTAATTATCTCGCTGAAGGACCTTACGAATTGTGATGAGAAGCTCATCAAAATCGTAAGGCTTGCTGATAAAATCGCTGGCTCCCATTTTAGCCGAGTCAATAGCACTCTTAACGTCAGCGTAGGCTGTAAGTACTATTACCTTCGTTTTTATCTCCTTCTTTTCGAGTTCTTTCAGGACATCAAATCCGTCCTTCCCCGGCATCTTGAGATCCAGCAGAATGAGGTCTACCGGCTTTTTGACAAGGTAGGAAAAAGCTTCGTCACCATTATTAACATATTCAGCATCATAACCTACTTCACTAAGTTCCTCTCTAAGGACCGAACATAAATTAGTATCATCATCAACAATCAGAATAGTTTCCATAATATCCGGAATTATTTATCCTCTGTTACTGAATTAAGCTGGTAATATTTTAACCGCTCTCTGTTTTTCAGGATATCTTCCTTTATCGGATTGACAGGTTTTGGTCCTGCAAGTCTTTCTTTCAATGTCGGGACCAGCTCAGCTTTAATTAATATTACCAATTCCTTTTTAATGGTCGACACTTTATCACTGCCGGTAAGATATCTTATTCCGAATACCCACCACGGAAGATCTTTAAGGAAAGGTATTCCAACTCTATCGGTAGTTTTTTCGTTATCATATAATCCACCAAGAATAGTTTCTTCGCCGTCGAGCATGACTATTTGTGTGCTGGCCGTAGTCTTTCTGATTTCAGTGGTCTGATCGCTGACAGAAAATGTACTTCTTTCGACACTTAACTTAAGTAATGTATAGTCGACTCCATCTTCAGTGTACACAAAAGGAGTTACTTCGATTATAGTGCCCGTAGGGAAGAATTTTTCTACCACATTCCCCGCAAAGTCTAATTGCTTGACCGAGAAATCTGATCCTACCTGTATTCTGCCCTGCTGGCCCTCACGTACAATTACATTCGGACTCGCAATAATCTCACCAAGGTTTTCTGATTCCAGAAACTTAAAGGCTGCTGTCACTTCACCAAACCAATTGCCGCTTTGGAAACTCCCGCCGCCGAGTATATTGAAATTGTTGCTGGCAGTTGTTGAGCCGCCAGAACCTGAATTAGTTTCCGGATTAGCCCCGGTATATAATGTAGATCCTAAATTAACATTACTTCCTGATAGCAGCACTTTCCAGTCAATGCCTCTTTCTTTCGTAGCATTTTCATCCTGTTCGAAAAAGACCGCTGATATTTTTACCTCTCTGGAATCAACCGAGGCATAATTATCGGCAGTTTTTTTCTCATCTGCTTCACCTTTCTTTTTTACAACAATTACATCTTCCTTTTCATCGTACATCAAACCGGCATATTGAACTATTACTACTAATGCTTTATCATATGGCATGTTGTTTATTTCTATTCCAATCGGATCTTTGGAATCCACTGTAGAAACTATATTCTTGCCCGTGAATTTTTCACTTACCTTGCTTAATAAATCAATAGCCTGGTTGAATGGAAGCGAGGCCGACATTGTAACCAGTTCTTCGGGGTTAACATAACTCTTAAGTTCATTTTTAAGATACTGCTGCGGATAGGACTGTAATACCAGTCCAAGCATTATAAACAATGTTATTATAAATGTTTTCATTTTTCAATCTCTCTTTTTTTATTGGCCTTTTTTATCTTTTTTACTATCCTCTTTTTCAAGTGCGAGATCAACCTTTTCTATGATACCGCCCTTATTAAGGATAAAGCTTACTGTGTTTCTTTCATAATTTATTTTGGTCAGGTAACCAAGATAAACCTGTTCTCCTTCCCATAATAAGTATGTATTTCCCTTGCTGTCTCCTATAAATGCACCTTCAGGAACAAGTGCTAATAATTTAGCTCCCTGTACATCCAGAAGATTATCGAGATTCGGGGGAATTTCATTTCTTATCAAAGGATAGAAAGCATCATATAGAGGTCTGGCAGTAAGATTATTTTCAACCATCTCCGATGTTGCAAACCGGCTGTCATTAGAATAATAGGCATCAACATCCAGGTTGAAGTTAACCAGGAAATGGGGCATTCCTTCTTCATCTGTTTTGATGAGATTACTAAGAGAAGCTGATTTTATTTTCTTCAGCTCTTTGCTTTGCTCAATCGCATAGATAAGACGCCAGACATCATTGTATGCTCCGCCGCCACTTAATTTATATTCGTGGTAGAAGAAGTTTTTGTCAGGTTGCGTGTCTGCATATTCTATATCTATTGTGGTTTGAGGAGAATAGCTGTTGCTCAAATCATTCACAAAATCATAGAATTTTATGGATGATAAGTCTTTAGGAATGTTGAATTTCCTTGCGGCCAATACGGAATCAAGAACTGCTGCCCGTTCCTGCAAATCCTGGTATTGATCTTTCAGATCAGCTGTGTTATAAGAATGTGCCTTCATCTCATCGAGTTTGGTTTTTCTTTCGTTGAGATCGCCCCTCTGGAATACCAGGATATATACGCCGCCCACAACTAGTATAAATATAAGCAAAGCGACCAAGCCGAGAGTGCTTTTTACTTTTCTGTTCATTGTACTACGCTCTTCTTATTATTATTTAATAAACTAAAACTGATAGTAAACTTGTAAGCATTTTCATCACGCAATGCTTCAAATACCATGCTTTTTAGAGTTGCATTTTCAAGTGAGTAAGCAAAACGTGTAACCACTTCTTTATTGATAGCATAACCTATTAGTACAACATCCTTATTGCCGTCAACAGAAAGCTGGGTAAGCCAGAGATTATGCCTTGTAGCAAAGAAGTCCGAAATATTTTGTAGAACATCCGTCCATACACCTGTTCCAAGAGATGCAGAATCAAGAATAGCCTGAGTTTGATCAAACCCTTCTATTTTTGTTTTCAGCTGGGAAATGTCGTTGAGGATCTCCTGGTTCTGTCGCATGGAGATTGTTTCTTCTGTTATCTGCTGATCTAAATCGCCAAGCTCAAGATGGTTTTTAAGAATTGACTGAGTCATAAATAATGCAGCAATGAAAAGAACGGGAAGCATCAGGTAGCCATGCCATGCAAATTGAATAAACTTTTGATCTTCTTTTACATATTTAGGCAGGAGATTTATTCCTTTTGTTCCTTCTTCCTGCTCCGATATAAATTCTGTTCCGACTGCAATTGGAACACTGAATGCAGAAAATCTTGATTTTGTTTCCTCATCGAGTGAGGAAAGATCAAGATCATCAAACTCAAGCCGGGAGACATTTGCTTCTGGAAATGTTCCGTAGAAAGATAAGATGAGATTTTCAGAATCATCTTCTCCGCAGACGATTATATTGTCAAGCGAAGATATCCCGCCGTTCTCCATTTCAAGCAATATCTTGGAGAAGTAAACATCATAAGTATGAAGATTGGATGTCCCAATATCCAGGGTAGTACCAATGTGTTTCAATTTTCTTCCATGAAGAAAGATAAGTTTACTATATTCTTTCCCTATGTAAACGATAAGAGAATTATCATCAGGGAAGAATTTTTTTCTTTTTGAAACGTAGTAGGCAAGTGATATTTCAGCGCTTTTCACAGTCGGTATTTTGTAATACCTCTTGTTATTGTAACGCGCCAGAGCATTAATAAACTTAATGCAACTTACCTCGCCACCCAGAAAAACAGACAAAAGAGATTTGTCTGACAACTCGATATATCCAAGATTCTCACTATCTATGGATACATTTTTCGCTTCCTGAATGTCATTGATGATTTCCTGGGTCACCTTTGCCGATTTGGGAAACTTGGAACCTTCAAATACGTGGTAGAAAATGGCTGGTTCTGTTAATGCCGGAATAAATTGAGCATTATTAAGATTTATTCCCGAAAGGGCATCACTCATTAAAGCGAGAGATGTTGATTCGGCTTGTGGGGCACTAACGGGTCCGGTTCCTTTTCTCAACCCTTCTATCTGAAGATCTTCAGTGTCGAGCTGGAGATTGCCCAGAGTGTCATCTGTTGCTAAAGCCGGCTTTTGAACAACATCGGTAGATGCCGTTTTTAGCACTTTAAGCTTTCCGTTCTCTGCTGAGAGTACGGCTGCTTTTAGTTCTGTTCCTTCACAGTAGATACAAATTAATGGTTTCATTATGCTGCCGATAATATTTGATGTATTCTTGTTTTATTATTTGCGTATGCTATGGCTGTTTCAAGAGAAATTTGCTTGGTCATATACAGCCTTTTTAAATCCTGTTCCAGGGTAATCATTCCCTGAGGACCGCCCTGGTTTATCATCATATAGATTTCACTTACATTATTGTTTTTAATGGCTGCTCTTACAGGTGGGGTAACTATCAATACTTCCTTAGCCATTATCCGCTTACCGTCAAGACTTGGTACCAGTTTTTGAGATATAATGCACACCAGAACATCTGCTAGCCTGTTTCTGATACGTTCCTGTTCATGGGGATTGGTCTCTGCCACAATTCTGTCAATTGTTTCAGAAGCGGATGAGGTATGAAGCGTTGAGAAAACTTTATGTCCGGTGTCTGTTACTTCAAGTGCCGACATTATAGTATCAGGATCTCTCATTTCTCCAATTATTATGATATCAGGATCCTGTCTTAATGATTGAATTACGCCATCTTTGAAAGACAAAACATCCCGTCCAACCTCTCTGTGACGAATAATACAAACCTTCGAATTATGGACATATTCAACAGGTGACGCAATTATTACTACATGTGCCGGGTCAATCTGGTTATGGGCGTCAACTATGGCGTCTAATGTGGTAGATTTGCCGGAACCAGTAATACCCGTGATTAACGTGAGTCCGTTTTTAATATACATATGACTAAGAGTTTTTACGACATTTGGATGGAATCCATAGGAGTCCAGGGGTCTTATAGTCGAATTTATTGCTCTCATATTCAAAGCAAGAGAATCAAGATCAAAATATGCATCTGCTCTGAAACGGACATCCAAATTTTTCCTTGTGTAATTAAATGTGTAACTGAAATCAAGATTACGGGTTAAGGCTAAATGTTTGCGCTGATTACTATTCAGCGTATTGATTATAAATACCGCTGCCTCATCATCATTTAATTGAATAAATTCTTTAACTCTTTCTTTATCCCCATGAATTCTTAACCATATATAGCCGCCATTGCCATGTCCGCCTAACTCTATATCCGATGCCTCCATTTCAATCATACCGGTAAGAAGCTTATTTAAATAGTTCCTAAGCAAAATCCTTTTATTTGAGTCTAATTTTTCGAAATTGTCCAGCAGATATGTAACTCTGTCAGGTCCCTGTAAAACTGGGGGAATAGTACTACAGAATTCTTTTAGTACTTTTTTAATCTCTGTTATTGTTAGGGCAATATCTTTTGTTTCTTTTGAAGTCATAGTTTATTAAGCATTTAGTTCTTTAATTTTTAACTTTTAATCATCAGTAGTTGCTGCCAGCACTTCCTGTATTGATGTTAATCCTAATTTCACTTTGTCAAGACCAGAATCTCTAAGTGTAAGTGTCCCGTCGGCTTTTGCCTGGACTCTGATCTTCTCTTCATCAACTTCAATACCAGAACGTACAATAGCTTGTCTTATCTCTTTTGTAAAATACAATGCTTCGTGAATTGCTAATCTGCCTTTATATCCTGTTCCATTGCATTTTTCGCAGCCTTTTGGTTCATATATCGTATAATTTTTCCATTCATCAATATTCAGGCCAGCAGCGCTCATCAATGTTTCGTCAAAATTTACCACTCTCCTCTTGCAATTATTACATAAACTCCTTACAAGACGCTGAGCAACTATTATATTAATAGCATAAGCAATAAGGAATGGTTCAATGCCCATTTTATATAAACGGGACACTGCACTGGGGGCATCGTTAGTGTGAAGAGTCGAAAATGTTAAGTGTCCTGTATTAGCCAGCTTAATCGCTACTTCAGCTGTTTCCTTGTCTCTCATCTCACCTACTAGCACAACATCGGGGTCATGACGAAGTATTGATCTGATTGCCTGATCAAAACCCATTTTATAACCTATCTTCAGCTGGCGGGCTCCGTTTATAACATATTCTACAGGATCTTCAACTGTTAGCACATTTAGCGATGGGTCTATAACCTGATATAAAGCCGCAACCAGAGTTGTACTTTTACCGCTTCCTGTGGGTCCCGTTAATATTACCATACCCTGGGGTTGATTTATTGCTTTAACAAAACACTGCCTTGCATATCCTGTCAAACCAAGTTTATCCAGGTCTGTAATTACTTTTCTATCATCTAGGATTCTAATTACTACACTTTCAAACTTATTTTTAAGTTCTGTACCAACCATTGGAAGTACAGAAACTCTGTAACGGATAACATGTCCGTCAATCTCTCTCTGAATAAAACCATCCTGTGCTCTTTCCCGTTCAAACCTGTCCATTCCCTTTGATCTGTCCTTTACTACGGCTACAACAGCTTCCGGCAGAGTACCATCCTGGGTATGCCATGGCTGAAGATTTCCGTCAAGCCTGAATAAAATATCGGTTTTATTATTCATTTTAGGGACAAAGTGAATATCACTTGCGCCTTTTCTAACACCCTCAATGAGAGCAGCTTCAACCAGGTTAATCAGTGCACTTTTATTTATTTCGGCATCAAGCTCATCTTCATCAAACGAATTTTCATCTTCTTCAATTTTAATTTCGGCATCCATTTCCTCCATCATTTTCAGATAAACATTTTCAGGAGGCAGAATAGTAGAGATCAGTTTTTCATAATCCTTTTTGCGTATAAAAACTATCTCATATTTCTTTGCATTTAATCCAAAAGCTATTTTGGGAATATTCCGATCAGTCGGGTCTATTGCGGCAAGGATTAGTTTATCTTTTAAACGCTCATCATACATGAACGGTATGATCTTATGTTCAAGCATCTGGCTTTTCAGAGTATCGCCGGAACTCGTTATCATGTGTTTTATTGATTCAAGCCGATTATGGGGGATATCTTCTGGACGTGTATCAAGTTCCCTGAACGCATAGAGTATTGCTACTTCCCTGAATATAGTATCATGATCATATCCAAATTCCTGTACCAGTATCTGTGCAAGATTTCTTTTTACTTTATTAGAGTCATTAGTTTTAGCATGAAGAGCTTTCTCTAAAGTAGCAGCATCAATTATTCCTTTTTTGAAGAGCAGAAAACCGATTTTATCGGTCATCTCAAGATTGGTCTCAATCATGCTTTATCACTCTGTATATAAGTAACATTGTTTGACATTCCCGGAGATTTCGGGTGAACAGTTGCTGTTTCTGCTGAAACCAGGGTCAGGAGTATCATTACAACCATAATTATCATTGCAATTACAACCTGAACAATTTCTATAAAGTTTTTAAGTTTATAAACTGTTTCAGCCTCATAATAATTAGCGAGCTGAAGGGATGTGTTTTTAATTGTTCCTGTTTCCTCACCGGAGTGTAATCTTGAAAGAGCAGTCTCGGTAAAAACTCCTGAAGCAGCAAAAGCATCGGTAATTCCTACACCTTTTTTAACCATCAATGGTATTGCAACATTTTTAATGCGTTCTTCAAAGTACGTGTTGCCAGCTGCTTCGGCGGCTATTCTAATTGGTTCAATACTCTCTGCAGAACCGCTGTATAATGTATAAAACACCCTGCAGTATACTTCTATAACGGTTTTATGGATTAAATTACCAACCATTGGTAACTGAAAAAGAATTTTATGAAACATGACTATGCCTTTTTTTGAAGTAGCCCATCTCCATAAAATAATTGGAGGAATAATAAATAAAGCTAAAAGTATGTACATATTGTCAACCATAAAGTCACTCATCTTTAAAGTAAACGCTGTCATTGGGGGCAATTCAATTTTAAACCTGACAAATAATTTTGCGGTTTCCGGAAAAATATATGCTACATAAAATATTACAGCAAGGAAAAGAACAAAGATGGTCACCAATGGTGTAATTAATGCGCTTCGCAAACTTTTTTTAAATTCCTGTCTTCTTTCAAGAAATTTAGCAGTAGCCTTATATATTTCCGCCATGTTACCACTCTTAGATGCGAGCCCCAGCATATAAGCAGTAAACTTTCCGAAGGTATTCTGATACTTTAAAAATGTTGCTTCACTGTCAGCACCTTTTTTAAGATCATTATTCACTTCTTTTAGCGTATCTCTTAATGTCTTATTTTCTGTATCATTTATCAGTAGAGTAAGAATTTCATTATATGGCAGTTTCTGATCTAGAAGCTCTGAACTGATTTTGACGAAGGTTACTATTTCAGATGTGGGAGGTTTTCTGTTATAGTCCAATAATTTTTTATTGACAGAAATAACCTGGTAACCCAGACGTGATAAAGCGTCTACAACTTCTTTCTTTGTATATGCTTTTTGTTCGCCTGTAATCGGCTTTTCGTTGCCTTTTCTTACCTTGTAAAGAAATGTTGATTTCTTTTCAATCAGCCGTATTTTCAACTGATTCTTTTCAGCAAGCTTCTGTATTTTTTTCTTCCCCTCAGTAAATGAATTCGCTGAAAGAGAACCATTAATAGCCTGACCATTTAATTTTTCCGCAGTAAATTTTAGTTCAACCATGTTAAAATTGCTTTTGTTAATAAATTTTCAATAATAAAGCAATTCTCATTCCAAGAAGAAAATCGGGTTTTTTCCTGCTTTTGAGCTTATTGGATATTTTTTATTGAAAGAGTTACGTCAAGAGCGTCTTTAGAATTATTTGGCTCTATAGGACTCTGGATTAAGAGATAAAGACTATAATCCTTCGGATCAATATTTATGATTATTGTGTGAATAAAAAGATTTGGCCCCGGATATAGATTTGATAAAACCGATCATCCCCATAAGCATCCCTTATTTATATGTAAAACTTATAAAATGTCCCTTTCATCACGGGCTGACAACAAAAAACAAATAATCATAATCATCTAAGAGTAACTCATATTGTCCGCTATTTACTCTATTATTTATATAATTTCTTGTCTCTTTATCCAGGATGTCTGTTCTAAGAAATAATTGACATTTCAATTTTTCCATCTCAAATAGGGATGATTTAGTAAGGATCGGGAGATATTTGAAACGAATCTTCCTTGGGATTTTGTCATATAAAATATTTTCAAAGTTTGTATAGACCAGTTCAGGAGATTTTTTACTTTCTAGTATAGTACTTATCAATGTATAATGGTTTCTTGCATCTACTTTATAAAAGGCATCTGACTGATATTTAATTATAGAATTCCCCTTTATTAAAGTGAAGTTTAATACTATAACACATAAGAATATAAAAGTTTAAATACTGTAACCAACCTGGTTTTTGAGATTATCAGAATTATAGATACAAATATTATTGCAAATAAAGTCAAAAACGTTCTTTGATAGAAATCGACGTGTAACTGTAAGTCATATTCAATAAAATAAACTATTCTATGGATCTGAAAATAATATTTGTAAACAAACTCGTAAATATTAAAAAGTAAAAGATAAAACTTATCGGAAAGTGTATATAGTGCTAGTAACCCCGATCCTGATAAGGATAAGAATAAAATTATATTTCCCCTCGAGTTCAATCTTAGGTCACTATTTACTTTTAAAGATTTTGATTCTTCTGTTTGTAATTCATGTTTAAAATTGAATACATCTAGTATTTTACTTAGCCCCACAGCTGAGGAAAATGAGATGAAAGGAATAACAAAACTAAGATTTCTAAAATCCACGCTGTATTTGAACATCCAGATTACAATTGGGATTAGCACCATTATAATTGCGATATATCTTACACCGAAGTTAAATAAGCTTATACCCACTGTTATAATGAGAAAAACACAAACCGTTAAACCAAAATTGAAATACATTAATTTGAGAGCCCTATATACAATTGCAGAATAACCTTCCGGAGAGAGATATTCAGGTTGATTTAATCCCGAAGCCATAACTTCAGGAGATCTTAAATACCAGAATAATGCTAAAATACAGATAACAAACACATATAATAATATCCGTATAATATCTTTTTTATTGAGATTTATTTTCCTCCAAAACAAGAATGAAAGCAACGTAAATGAGGTTAAAGTAAAAACATAAGCGCCCGCTAATTTTGTTGCAGCAGCCATTGATGCGAATAAAAATACAAACAGGTAATTCTTAATTATTTCATATTTGTTTGCTAATAGAATTTCGGGAAACGAAATCACATTTTTATCATTTGAAACCGGAGAATACTTTACAAATGCATAAAATGTCATAAATGAAAAAAAAGAAACAGGAAGATCAGCGTTACCGTCAGCAATGAATACGAGGGAAAATACTATCGGCGCAAAAAGACCGTAAATTATCAGACCTAATAGATAAATATTATTCTTTTTTGTTAATGCAAGATCCAAAAAAATTAAAAGGTTGCCAATAAAGAATAAAGGCATAATGAACTTTGGGAAAAAGTGGACATCCGTCTTGCCGATTATTACATAACAGATTGACCAGTTTGCCGGTAATAACTGTGGGAAGTGCGATGAATATTTAGGGAGGATATTATTTGCAAAGTCAATTGCCCACCGGTTCCATTCATAATTATTTACTGTATCAATAAAGTAGAAGATCGTCCCGATGTTTGCAATAAAAACCGTAAAGTAGAATAAGCTTATCAAACCGGAAATAATTATTAATACTCTATTCCCTCCATTATTATTTTTAAAGAAAATTTTAAACCTGAAGAAAATTTCCCTGAAATTAATGTTAAGGAAATTCACGTTTAATTCACCCCTATAAAAAATCAGGAGTGAGAAAATTTCAAAAATTATTATTACCCAGAGAGCACTCACAGAATAAAGTGAAAATAATGTCAGAATAGTGACCAGTACATAATTTGAAAAAAGGCTGATTGAAAATACATATAGCCATTTTTGAATAGCCGTTTCAGTCTTTAATCCTATTAGAATTATTATTATTAGCCCTGGGAGAATAGTTATCTGGAGAATTGAAATTAAACCTAAAATTAACATCCCTTAATTTTCATTTAATGAAATCAAAAACTGATTTTATGCCAAGATACATTTTTTTTAAATGCCAGGGTTTTTAAAGTAAAAAAGGCTGTATACTCATACAGCCCTTTTTGTTTGACAAAATTAACATTATTTTGTTATTGAACAATTGATTGAATACTGGTTGGGGTAATCGTTGTAACAACTGTCCATTTTGCAGCGTAATCAGCGTCAATAGGTGTAGCTGTTATGACAACCTGACCTCCGGTACCTGTAGTAACAACAGGTGTTGCCCAAGTTGCATCTGTGGATGTCTTGAGGTTTAATGGAAGATTAGTCCAAAAAGATCCATCAAATCCATCAAATTTATTTCCGCCGCCACCCATTGCTACAGGTTTTTTATAATACTGTTGTGCCAGTGCACCAAGATTGGTCCCCTGTGAAACTATAGAATCCTGTGTAGAGGTTTCAGCATTTGCATTGAACAAGTTGATACCAACTACTACAGCTATACCAACTACGATAACACCAAGTACGATTAAAAGAAGTTGTTGTTGACCCATTACAGATCTCCTTACATTGTTGTGATTAGTTTATTTAGTGCTTTTTTCAATTACTTATGATCAATATTTTATAAGCTCTTACTTCATTAACAGGATTCGTGCCATTACTTAAATTGACTCGTTCCTGTTAATAGAGACGCCTGAACTTTCTTAGTTTTTATTAAGTTACCGGTAATGTTTTCTTTTTTAGAATTATTTACCGGGACATTCACTTAACCAGGGAATATTCAGTTTTTATCACCTGGTGAAAGTTTTATACATAATTTCAAAGACAGGCAGAGAGAAGAAAATAATGTGCCAGCCAGGTCACTGAGGCAAATAAAAAATAATTGTGGAATTTTAGGGTGACAATTCTGGTAAGAGTAAGTTTTACAAGTAAAATTTTTCTAAATATCAGATATTTACGGTAATTACGGACAATAGCCCCTTTTCACTTGGAACCAAATGCTAAAGGCTCAAAAATGGTTTTTTATTATGTTAGCTTTGACTCTATCAATTTTATTAATAACATTCTTATCATTCGAATAACTTTTATACAGCTCATCAACTTCCTCGGACCGGTTGTATTCATATAACAGAACAATGTATTTTTCAATTAATATATCCGAATAAATTTTTTTATCTATTAATGTTTTTTTAAGTAATATTAAGGCTTTTTCAGGGTATTTATGTTTTATGTAAAAATTAAGAAGATTATTCCTGATACTTAATTCTTCCGGTCTGGTATCAATAGCTTGCGATAGTTGATTTTCAGCCTTTTCTGGTTTCTTTTGCTGTTCATAATAATTGAATAATCCGACATATGGAAGAAAAGAAGAAGGGTAATCTGCCTTTACAGAATTCCAATAAGTGACGGGGCTTTCATACAATTTAATTTTTATAAATGTAATAGTGCCTAACGCCAGGAGATAAAGTATTGTCAACCCAAAGTAACTATAGTGATATCTTTTCAGGTAAATTGCATTTAACAGTTCTGTGATCATAAACAAGAAACCAATAGCTGGTAAATAAGATCGGCAATCCCAATAGTAAAAACCGTCCTGTCCCATGGTTCTGAAAACCATTCCTGGGAGTAAAAGAAGAACAAACCATAGAAACCCAAAGTAGTATCTAGTCTTATTAATCGAATTTAATATCAGTGGTAAGATAAAAAGCAAAACCAGTAATATTGTGCCCGATATAGATGTAAATGCTTCAATTCCAGCCAGCGCTTTTATACCTATTGGAATAAAAAACTTTGAAATTGTTTCCGCCAGAACCAATATATTCTTGTAATACGTTGTGAAAGAAAATTTGTCTAGATGTACCCCCAATAGAAATATTCCCCTGAGCAAGTAATAAGCTCCTAATATGGCGACAAACATTACCAGGATACCTATACTATTTCTATTTAATTCGAAATTCTTTTTTTCAATGAAGTATAGACCCACGAATAGAAACGGAACCAATAAAGCTACTTCTTTTGACAAAATAGCAAGAAACAGCAGAACGGAAACAAAAATCAATAAATATGTTTTATCATGTCTTAGAAAATTAAGATAGATGAGTAAAGCTATAGCTGAAAAAAACGCTGCTAATAGATCACCTCTGCCGGCGATCCAGCCGATAGCATTAATTTGTATGGGACTAAGTGCGAAAAATAATGTTGTCAAAAATGAAATAAAATTAGACGCCCCAACCATTTTAAGAATCATAAAAATTGTAATACAAGTGATCAAATGCAGTATAAAATTTGTAAAATGATAAGTAAAATAAGATTGCCCCCCTGGAAGCGAGTCAATAATTAAGGATAGCAATGTAATTGGTCGGTAATAATGAACATCCAGGTAATTCGAGGTAAAAGAAAATGAAATTTTTTCACCCAGACCCATCCCATTAAATTTAGTATAAATTAATGCATCATCATCCAGAAATATTAATCCGTGAAAAAAAGATTGGAAATACACCAATAACAAAACCAGTATAATGATAGATATAAAATACCTTTTGGATTTAAACAGATAAAAATATTTATTATTCATCGGAAGAAAAGTTAGTTTATTAAATGGGAGTATGTTTCGGTGTATTCTGTACTATACATAAAACTTTTGCCTCTTTCATAAAATATCCGAATTATTTTTCTATTAAAAATAAAAAAAAAATTCCGGTTTATTCAATAATAATTATTTTAGGACATCGATCATATAATAAGTATTCATACAATAATTAAGCGCTTTTTGATTTTTTATTACGTCTTTATACAGCATGTGTTTTAAATTTTAATTCTTTAATGATTATTGCTATTTTACAAACCATAAAATGGTAATACCATAGGACCTGAACAGGAATTTACATTGACGGTTATAATTCTTCTTATCAGATGGAAATAAAGTATGATTTATTTTAATATTAATTAAGGAGTGTACAATGAACGAAACTGCTGCTGTTTCCCCTGCCTTTCATATTACCGTTAATAAGATGGCCGGTGATATGAATTTTGTCGGCATCTTCTATATAATTATCGGTGCGATAGAGTGCATAACTATCATAGGAGCAATTGTCGGAATACCTCTGATTATCTGCGGGTTAAGACTGAGAGAATCTGCCGATTCCTTCAGAATGTATTTGACTTCAGGTGACGCTTTCATTCTGGAGAGGGCTCTTGAAAGAGAAAGCCGTTTCTTTTTTATACAAAAAATTTTTCTGATTATCTCGATTGCGCTTTTTGTCCTTTATATAGTTTTCTTTATTGTTTTTGGATTGGCAATGCTCAGTCACTTTCAGAATTTCAAAACAGTATAATATTAAGAATATGAGCTTTAATAAGATAAACAGGTAATAAACACAGATCACATCAATTAGAATTGAAGGGGAAGAACCATAGATAAATTTTGTTTATTTGCGTATATTAACTATCAACTTAAATTTTATAAATATTTATTAGAAAAGGAGTTAAGATGTTCAAAAAGGATATTAAAACATCTTTAAGCAAATACCTCTCTGTCCTGATATTAATTAGTTCCATTGTTGTGTTATCTGCAGGCTGTGAAAAGAAAGCCGAGAAGCCCGAAGGCGAATCAACAATGAAGGATACCACAAATATGGCTAAACCTGCAACAGCCGGCAACCGATACAACTAAAATGTATCCGGATCTGACCGGTACCTGGACAGGAAGTTTTCAGTCTCACGGGGCAACCCTGAAGATAACCGAGCAGAAAGATGAGAATTTTAAAGCATCTCTTTCGGTAGCCTACCGTGAACCGATGAATAAGACAATCAGCGGGACATATAATCCGGAGACGAATACATTAACTATGAAAGATGAAGCTAAAAGCAGATTGGAGACATCATATAATCCGAAATTATCGGATGATATGAAAAAAATATCCGGTACGGCTCATTTTATAGTTGATGGCAATACTGTGAATTTTACTTTCACAAAAAAATAATAAAAAATAAAAAGGAAAAACATTATGAGAAAATATGTTTATTTACCATTAGTGATCATTCTGGGAATTCTTGTAGCCTCCTGTTCTGATACTACAACTAACCCCCCGCCGGTAACTGAAACCGGATCAATTTTTATTAATTCAAGTCCTGTTGGTGCGCAGATTAGTGTTGATGGAACCAGCACCGGGAAAGTAACCCCGGATAGTGTAACTGATCTTTCAACCGGGACTCACACAGTTGCTTTAAGCCTGGCCGGGTATAGAGATACAACTATAACAGTGACTGTGCATGCAAATTTGCAAACTACCCCCCCCACAGTTACTCTGGTTTCCACATTAAGTACAACTACTTATGGTCCTGTAAGAATTTATGAAACTGCAGGAACTACTTCCAGCCAGCCTAGCGGTTTAGATTTATCTTCCGGAAATGCATATGGTGTATCCAGCGCAGATAAAGATAAAGTTGATATATATTATTCGACCGATGGTACAGGAGGAACACCTTACCTTGTACAGAGTGCTGATTTATATCCTAATCTTACACGGGCAACTTTTTTCTATGTCGGGAGCGGAACTGACATAACTGATGGGTCTGATTCCCCTATCTATCCTTTATCCGGATGGACAAATAATATGGGTGACAGAGAAACCAATTATGTTTTCTTATATGATGAAGATGGACATTACTCAAAACTTATAATTACAGGTTGGGGTGGTGGTTCAGGCGGGAATCCTGCCTGGGTAGAAGTAAAGTGGGAATATAACAATACCGGTGCAGATAACAGGTTCTAACATTTAATTTAAGCAGATATGGCAGATTTGTATAATCTGCCATATCTGCTTATTTGTTTAATCCCCGCCTTCAAGCTTCAGATTAATCTACGGATCAATTAATAGAAATAAATCATAACTTTAGAACAATAATGACTTCAGGAAGTACGTGAGTATTCTCCGGAAGCAGCGAAATTCTATCTTGTTGATTGTTCACCGCCAACAGTTAATATGGATGTGCATATATTAACTAAGGGAGTAATACGGAAGGAATCTATGATCAATGGCCGTCTGATGGCCGTTAGAAGGCCGTTAGAAGGCCGTTAGAAGGCCGTTAGATGGTCATTAGATAGTAAACCTGTAAGTTAATATCTCTACTTTTATTCCGGCTCATCTTCTCCGACCTTACAAAGATTTTCATCAAAACCGTTTCTCCTTCGCAGGGAAAATTCTTAAGCATTAACTTACTTTTACAATTCCCAATAGTACTTCCGTTACGTCCCATCAATGAAAAAGCTTTAAGTCAGATAAAATTGATAGTTATTTTGGGAATAAGAAAGAGAGGCACTCCGTTCTTTTTGAATATGAGAGTTATTGATTTTGGAAGTGTTTTAATATACATTAAAGTACGTAAAAATATTACGGGGAAGTAAGAATGGGTCTTTCAGCTTATTTACTGATTTTATTTCAGCCGGTGCCCTGGCATTACAAGGTAAGCTTTAATGCATCAGCCCTTGCATCAGGAGTATATTTCTACAGAATCGAAGCGGGCAGTTTTATTCAGACAAAGAAAATGATTCTTTTAAAATAACATTCAAAATAATGGGGAACTTATGAAGTCGTTACATCTTTTCATTTCGTCAGTACTAACTATGGTTCTTTGTTCAGCGCATATTAATGCGCAGCCGCAAGGTTTTGAACAGGTATTTACCTTCTCAAATCCTTCTCATGGTTCTACCATAATAGAGACCGGCAATGGTTATGTATTTGGTGGCTATGGCCCTTCAGAAATGTATTTGTTAAAAACCGATTTTGATGGTAATTATCTTTGGGCTAAAGAATTTCCGCTGGAAACAGCGTGGACTGAAAATGATTTGAGCAACTCTATTATTTCTTCATCAGACGGAGGATTTCTGGCGGTCACAACGGTAAAGGAAAACGGGATACCAAAAATTGAACTGCTGAAATTAGATTCCACAGGAAATATTGAATGGCAAAAAGTATATGGTGATAGTTTGAATCAGTTTGGTAATACAATAATTAAAAACTCCGAAGGAGGATATTACATTGTCGGGGGAATGAACCCCAGTTTTTGGTATAACTATTTTACCCGGGCTGTTCTGATTAAAACGGATGCTGACGGAAATGAAATATGGAAAAGGTATTTTTCTGAACAAAGTATAGTTGACAGAGGATATTTACTTCAGGAATTTAATGATACTACACTGGTGCTGGCATATGATGACGGAACTCTGATAATTAACCCTGACGGGGAAATTAATAGTCAAATACAAACTTATACCGGTGTAAAAGTTTTAGATATTTTCAGAGACTCCCTGATTATTATTGGAAGAGGGTCAAAGTTATCTGCTTATGACCGTAATAGGAGTATAGTATGGGAAAAAAGTATCTTTTATATAAATGATGCCCGAAGGTTAAGTGATGGTGGTTTTCTTGTTAGTCAGTCCCGGTATTGGGGGAGTATGAAATTAGCGAGATTAGATTCAGCCAGGCAGGTAATATGGCAAAAAGAATGTAATGGAACGGCTAATGATATAATTGAAACTTCCGGACATGATCTGCTAATAACGGGTGATTATTATTCAGAATATTTTGATAAAGATTTTTTCTGGTTACTCAAAACCGACTCTGCGGGTAATTACAAATATCTCTCGTTAATTTCTCCATTTAATGATCTGCATGGGGGAGATACCTATAACATTCGCTGGATAAACACGGGTTCTTCAGAAATAAATATCGACTATTCAACTGATAACGGCAGCAACTGGAATAATCTCGCAACTTCATATCCTGCAAATGAAGAAAACTATACCTGGATAGTTCCATATAATCTTTCAGATAGCTGCCAGTTAAAAATAACTGATTCGTCGGACCCGCTGATTTATGATAGGAATGATTCGTTATTCTCAATCACTACAAATGGAGATTATAATTATATAGCGATTAATGAGGTTAAAATGTGGATAGGAAATAACGGGGACGGGTCCCACAGTCCCTCCTCAGAAAGACAGGGATTTTTCTGGCCGGGCGGAAAAGAAGCAACACAGGGGGCAATTGCCGGAGACGGATTGCTCTGGGGAGGTTTGGTTAATGGAGAGTTAAGGATAGGCGGCAGTTCAGGATTACATGGACTTCAGCCCGGGAACATACTGGAGGATGGCAATCCGGCTGACCCGAATGATCCGAGATTTAAAGTCTGGAAATCAAGAATGGACTGGGAACTACTTCCCCCGGGTCCCGAAAAAGATGCATACGCTTTTGATTATAATAACTGGCCTGTCGATCTTGGCGCTCCCTGGGTAGATGTAAATGGTGACGGCACATATACACCGGGGGTTGATCATCCAAAATATATCGGAGATGAAATTCTTTTCTCAGTTGCCAATGATCTTGATACTTCCTTAACTACTGCCTTGTATGGTACGTCTTCCCATCGGGCTGGAAATGCAATGTGTTGCCTTCGGTTTTAATAAAACGAATACCTTAAAGGATGCAGTCTTCAAAAAATATAAATTAATAAACCGAAGCGGTGTGGCAATAAATGATATGTATTTTAGTTATTGGGCTGACGATGATCTCGGAGACAAAAACGATGATTTTGTTGGAGTCGACACACTTCTTAATCTTGGATATACGTGGAACGGATATAATAATGATCTTATATATGGCAGTCCACCTCCTGCGGTAGGACATCTTATTGTTCAGCCCCCGATCGTTCCTTCCTTTTCTTCAGATAGTGCAAGGTACGGAGATGGATGGATGAAAGGATATAAAAATTTACCGGTAACCTCATTTGTATTCTATTTAAACGGAAGTGCTGTGTATTGTGATCCGGATTACGGAATTTATGGAGCGTCTCAACTTTATAATAATATGCACGGTTTGGTCTGGGATGGCGGGGTTTTTATTGATCCATGGACTAATCAAGCCACTAAATTTGTTGTCCCGGGAGATCCTGTTTCCGGGACAGGCTGGTATAATGGAAGCGGGTGGCCTGGAGGACCTCCTCCTTTAGATCAGAGATACCTGATTACTTCTGGATCTTTTAGCCTTGCTGCCGGGGATACGCAGGAAATTGCAATCGCTATTTTTATGGCAAAAGGAACCGATAATATTCAAAGCATAACGGAATTACGAAACGCTTCTGGGTTCATTCAGAATTTTTATGACGGAGCTCTTGTTACAAACACCAAAGATAAGGTTGAATACCCTTCCGTTTATTCATTAGAACAGAATTATCCGAATCCTTTTAATCCCATTACAGTTATTCAATACAGTCTTGGGAAGCAATCTAAAGTGAAACTAAAAATATTCGATATTCTTGGCCGGGAGGTAACAACTCTGGTAAATAATATTCAAAAGTCCGGAAGACATATAGTAGAATTTAATGCATCGTCATTAGCATCAGGAGTATACTTCTACAGAATTGAAGCAGGAGACTTTATCCTGACTAAGAAAATGATACTCTTAAAATAGTATGTCGATTTAAACTGCTGAATCAAGTAACTTTGGGTGTTCAATTTTTATTTATTCTCTCAGGTGGAGTCATATGTACAAATCTTTACTGATCTTCCTGCTTACACTCGGATTATCGTCCTTAATTCTTTCACAGGAATTAGACCACAAATACTTTAAGGATAATATTGAGGTCTATTTCAAATTCCATTTCACATCAAAAACAGACCTGAATGAACTTTCCCGAATGATTTCCATCGATAACGTTAAAGGCGATACAGCATTTGCTTATGCGAATGAAGAGCAGTACAATAATTTTATTAAGACAGGCTATGAAATAAAAATATTACCTGCCCCGGGTAAATTGATAGTTCCCCGGATGAGCGATGATCCAAAATCAATTTTAAACTGGAATGTATATCCCACATACGATGCATATGTGGCGATGATGAATCAATTTGCTGCCGATCATCCTGATATCTGTCAGCTTGTAAATGCCGGCAGCACTGTGCAGGGAAGACAGATATTATTTGTAAAGATTTCTGATAGTGTCAATCAAAGGGAAGCCGAACCGCAGTTTATGTTTTCATCGTCTATGCACGGAGATGAGACTACGGGCTATGTATTAATGCTGAGGTTAATTGATACACTTTTAACATCGTACGGAACAGATACAAGGCTGACTGATCTCGTAAACAATGATGAAATCTGGATAAATCCACTGGCTAATCCCGATGGTACTTACCACGGCGGCAACGGTACTGTCTACGGGGCTACCAGATACAATGTAAACGGCGTCGACCTGAACAGAAATTTTCCCGATCCGGCTGCAGGTCCTCATCCCGATGGACATGCCTGGCAGCCCGAAACAATAGCAATGAAAACGCTGGCTGAAAATAATGATTTTATTTTATCTGCAAATTTCCACGGCGGTACGGAAGTAGTGAATTATCCCTGGGACACCTGGGCAAGGCTTCATCCCGATGATACCTGGTGGCAGATGATATCACATCTTTACGCAGATACAGCACAGGCGAATAGTCCTGCAGGTTATATGGACGGATTTAACGATGGTATTACCAACGGTTACGCATGGTACCGTGTTACAGGGGGAAGACAGGACTTCTTTACTTACTTCCATCATGGAAGAGAAGTAACAATTGAGATTTCAAACACCAAGCTTCTGAATCCAACGCTCCTCCCTGCTCACTGGTATTATAATAAAGAATCATTCCTGGATTTTATGGAAAATACATATTATGGCATAAGAGGGATAGTAACTGATACATCAGGCAACCCGGTAAAAGCTAACATAGAAATTACAGGTCACGATATTGATAACTCAGAAGTTTACTCCGATTCGTTAACCGGTGCATATTACAGAATGATCGCGGCAGGAACATATACATTAACTGTTTCGGCGGAAAATTATTTTAGTCAGACCATCCCTGATGTTCAGGTAATTAATTTTCAGGGCACTAATTTGAATGTTCAGTTAGTTCCCACCCCTACGCCTGTTGAGCTTGTTTCTTTTACTGCTGTCAAAAAAGAGAGCGATATTGAATTGAACTGGAGCACAGCAACTGAAACAAATAATAAAGGGTTTGAGGTGCAAAGGCAATCAGGCGGTTTGGAACGAACAGGTTGGGAGAGGATTGGTTTCGTTGAAGGAAATGGTACAACATCGCAGGTTCATTCATATTCTTATAGAGATGAAAATGTTCAGCCGGGAAAATATCAATATCGGTTAAAGCAGATTGATTTTGACGGAAGCACTGAATACTCGAATATTAGTCGAGGTTGAAATCTATTCTCCTGATCAATTTGTCACTTGAACAGAATTATCCGAATCCGTTTAATCCGGTAACAATTATTAATTATCAATTACCAATTAACAATTTTGTTACGATAAAAGTCTATAATACGCTTGGACAGGAAGTTGCAACTCTTGTAAATGAAGAAAAACCGGCAGGAAGTTATTCATTTAAGTTTGACGGGAATGGATTGTCAAGCGGATTATATTTTTATACTCTAAAAGCCGGTAAATATACATCGACGAAAAAGATGTTATTGTTGAAATAGGATTCTCATAAAAAGATAAGCCGCTAATTAGCAGATTTAATTCGCGTATTAGCGGCTGATTAACATCGGTTTATTTATTAAAATCCTTAAACAAGCCTTTAATAAACTTAAATTCCTCATCCGTCAGGGGTTTATCCTGCCCTGCAAGATTAGATTTAACCTGTTTCATATTTCGGAATCCGGGAATTACGCAACCGACTTCCTTATAATAAAGCAGATACTGCAAAGCCGCTCTTGCAAGGTCCTCAACTGATGATCCAAACTTTGATTTTAACTTATCAAGTATTGGTTCAAGCTTTGCGAGATTTTCTTTAGTGAACTTGTCGGAATTTTTACGATGATCACCCTCCTCAAATTTCGGAGGATTATTCTTATGATATTTATCAAGCAGTAACCCCTGCGCAACAGGACCAAAAGCCACAAAGGATATATTATTCTTATCCAGCAACTTTCTCGTGGGAGTGCCTTCCTGAAGGAACCTGTCATCAATTGCACTGCAGAAACTCTGAATGACATCAGGCTTAACTATTGGAATAAGCTTTTCAAAGTCAGAGTGTGAATATGCAGATTGTCCTATAAGTCTGATCTTCCCTTCGTCCCGCAGTTTGTGCATTACCTCAATTGCATCATCGAGATATTCATATTTCTCACCGAAGTTACCATGATGAAAATAGTACAGATCAATATAATCGCGGTTAAGATTTACAAGCGATTGTTCACACTGATGTCGTATATGCTGCGGTTCATATGCATGATTTGCCGTACCGGGGAACCAGCCGATCTTAGTAGCTATTATGAAATTATTTGTTCGTTTCCCGAGGATCCGGGCAAGCATTCTTTCAGCCCTGCCGTTACCATACGCATCCGCATTATCGAAATGTGTTACGCCGTTATCAATGGCGTAATTTATGGCCTCCCTGATTTCATTTTCATTTACGTCAGCCCAGCCGTTTGGATCTCCGTTAATCCAGTTGAGTCCCCCCATAGTCCAGCAGCCGAGACTGATTTCAGATACTTTGATATCCGACTTACCGAGTTTCCTATATTTCATTTTTCCTTTTCTGTTTTAATCAGTACCAAATAATGATTCAATTTTCAGATATGCATTGTGAACATCTTCCACTCCCAGCTTTACCATTTCGTAATTATTACCCTTAAGCTGTTCTCTTAATTTTTCTGATGAGTGTAACAGTTGGGCAGAGTAACTGTCAAACTTTTTTTGCATTTCAAAATCGTTAGTTTCCAGTTTGACTTTAGTTAATACTTCGGCTCTTTTTACAAGTTCATCACTTACTATATAAATCTGCTGATAATCTTCCCTCGGCAGGTATTTATGATAAATCATATATAAAACCTGGTGGAACTGATCAAGCTCCGGAAGCGCCGGGTGTATAATCCTAACTAGTGATTCATATTTTGAGTGAAGGTTTTCAGCAGCTTTTAGCAGCATTTCATCATCTTTATCCGCAGCCAATTTCTTATACTCTTCTACTGCAACCTTGAATTCATCTATGCCCTTAGTCCACATTTCCTGTTTGTCCTGTAAAATTCCCGGAAGCTGTGCCTCATAAATTTTTTGTGCACCCTTATCAATATCACCCACATAACTTCTCAGAGCGGCATAATCTTTCGAAGGATAAGCCACATGCCAGATAGGATAAATCACATCGTGAAATTGATCCAGGGCAGGCACTTCGGCTTTTATTTCTGTAGAATCAAGTGCTGTCTGAGAAAACAACGGAAGGGAAATCAAAACAAACAGAACAATAACTGCGTATAATTTAGATAACATATGTTCCCCGGCTAATTTATTATTGGATATTTATAGCTTATTTAATTCTTCTTTTAAAGATTTGTTCAAACCTCTAACCACAAGATCATACGAATGATCAATCCATTCTTCAATTAAGCTGTTCTTAACTGTTCCTTCTATTTCAACGGTATTCCAGTGAAGCTTGTTCATATGGTATCCCGGAGTTACTGCCGGATAACGTTCCCGCAATTCAACTGCTCTTTCAGGATCACATTTTACATTTATGGTAAAAGGCGGATCTAAACTGGCAATGAGGAATATTTTTCCCATTACCTTGTATACCGGCGAATCTTCATCGAAAGGGAGTTCCTCTGTAACTCCTTTTTTACGTAGACAATATTCTCTTACCTGCTCAATGTTCATTATCTTCTGTTTTTATCGAGCCAGCGGGCAGCATCCTTTGCAAAATATGTTAAGAACATATCTGCTCCGGCCCGTTTAATAGCTGTTAAAGATTCGATCATAACACGTTCTTCATCAATCCAGCCGTTAATTCCGGCGGCCTTGATCATGGAGTACTCTCCGCTGACCTGGTAGGCTGCGGTCGGCATTCCGAATTTATCTTTAACTCTTCTGATTATGTCGAGATATGGTCCTGCGGGTTTAACCATTATTATATCAGCACCTTCCTCAATATCCGATTCGGCCTCACGCATAGCTTCATCGCCATTAGCAATATCCATCTGGTGCGACCTCCTGTCACCGAATGCGGGTGCGGATTCAGCTGCATCCCGGAAAGGACCGTAATATCCGGAAGAGTATTTTACTGCGTAGCTCATAATAGGAATTTTATTATACCCGTTATCATCAAGAATTTTCCTTATTGCTGCAACACGTCCGTCCATCATATCAGATGGGGCAACGATATCTGCGCCTGCCTGCACGTGAGTTAATGATTCTTTAGCAAGCAGCTCTACGGTTTCATCATTCAGGATCTCTTCCCCGTTTAATAATCCGCAGTGTCCGTGTGATGTGTACTCACACATACACACATCAGTAATAACAAGAAGGTTTTTCACCTCGGATTTTATAGCACGAACTGCCCGCTGGATTATTCCGTCAGGGTCATATGCCTCTGATCCTTTTTCATCTTTGTGAGACGGTATTCCAAATAGAATAACGGCAGGGATTCCCAGCGTTTCAATCTCTTTGCATTCTTTTACAATATTATCTATTGAAAGCTGTGAAACTCCCGGCATCGATTTAATAGGCTTATTAATGTTTTTCCCGGGAACAACAAACAAAGGATATATAAAATCATTCTTTGATAACTCCGTCTCCCGCACCATATCCCTTATAAGAGGATTGTAACGAAGTCTTCGCATTCGTTTAATCGGATATTCAGCCATAGTTACTCCTTAGTATTTAACAATGTACAATTAACAATTAAGAATTATATAATTTGTTCCTTGAGGTCTTGAGGATAGAAATTAACAATTTAATTAATTCTTTATTGTCAGTATTTAAACTATTGAATTCCTTTTCATCTAAAATTTCACTTCCAAACATTACTTTTAACCAATAGTCGGTTTCATAACCTTCTTTTAAAGATATCCCAAGTTTATTTATAAAATCTTTTGACGAGATAGCTGCCTGTGATTCAGATATATTTGCTCCAATTGAAGTACCTGATTTCAATAATTGATTATAAATAGCAAATAAATATTTATCCTTTTTAATCAGATATTTATAAAGTTTTACTATTCTGATTGCAAATTTCAAGCTTTTTTCAACAACCGGATTTCCATAAGCAGGTGATTTTTCGAATACAAACATATGAACACCCTTTTTAATTGATAATTTTTAATTGTTCATTGTTAATTGATATTTGTTTTTATCCTTTCTGCTAGTAATTCACCATTTTTTAAACAATCACCGATGGATATTCCGCCTCTGTAATTTCCGCTAAAGTATAAACCGGGATTTCTATTTTCGAATTCATCAAAATATCTTTCGTGCTCAATATATCCCAGGTTATACTGCGGAATAGCCTTTGCCCAGTATTTATAGCCGATATAAACCGGTTCTTCGGTTATCCCCATAATCTTTTCAAACTCACCACGGACTTTCTTGATTAATATCTCTTTATCGATGTTTCCTACTTCCGGATCCCGTGCACCGCCCACAAACAAAGTGAAAGCTGCTTTATCATCATCGGCACGTTTAGGGAATATTACCGAGCTCCATATTGCACCAAGAAATGATCTTCTTTCTTTTGCAGGAACAAGGAAACCGAAACCATCCAGGGACTGTCGTATGCTTTCCTTATTGTATCCGAGCATCAAAGCCAGGACGGGAGGATAATAAACGGCATTCAGGTGTAATGTTAGTTTTTCATCCCACGACTTGAACAGTTCAGCTGCAGTATAAGCGGGCACAGCTGATATCAGAATATCACAATCCATTTCCTTCAGGTGGCCGGCATTGTTATATTTTATTCTGAAGCCATCTCCTCTTTTCTCGATTGAAGTAACATCGCAAAAAGTGCGAACCCGTTCACCAAGCCAGGAACCAATTGCAGCCGGCAGTATCTGCATACCATCTGTAAATGAAAACATTCTTGCACTCTGCTTCGATTTCTCTGCCCTCTGCCTTCTTTCCTTTATGCTTTTAATTGTTCCCACAATTAATCCGCCGTACTTCTCCTCAAGTTCGTACAATTTCGGGAAAGAGGATTTAACGCTTAAATCTTCCGGGTTGCCGGCATAAACCCCGGCCACAAATGGATTTATAGCGTAATCCAGAAATTCCTGTCCCAGCCTGCGCTTTACAAAATCAGCAATACTCTGGTAATAACCATCCTTTGAGCGCCTTATAAACGGTTCTGCAAATAATCTTGCCTTGGCTTTCCCACTGAATAATTTTGTTTTAATAAATGAAGCCGGGTTCATCGGCAAAGGGTGAAGCATATTATCACGGAGAATATATCGTACTGATGCTTCTTTATTTGCATAAACAAGGTCGTCAGTAAGCTTCAGTTCGGATACAATCCTGGATAGTACAGGCGTGGTTTCAAGTCCGCTGTTCGGTCCCCTGTCAAACAAAAATCCTTTTTCTTTAACTGTTTCGATGGAACCGCCGGCTTCTTTTTTCTTTTCGAGGACGGTTACATCAAATCCTTCTTTTGCAAGAAAATATGCAGGAGTTAAGCCTGATATTCCTGCCCCGATGACCACGACTTTTTTGCTCATTTATGCCTAAGTTTATTAAGAGAAATTCCAAATTATTATTGTAATTTACCAAATAAATGAGAACTTTAGAACACATAAATAAAGCACCAAATGGATGACTGGCTCACATATTTCGAACAATCCGGGGAAACCGGATCACCTTCCTACCAGGAAACAATGGAGTATTTCAAAAAGTTCGAAACAAAAACAAATATGGCAAGACTCATATCCATGGGTGAGTCATCCCAGGGAAGGGACATTAAAGGTCTTGTTGTAGCTAAAGGGAACCATTTCACTCCTCAGAAAGCAAGAAGAAGCGGTAAAGCGGTAATATTAATTCAGAATGGCATTCATCCCGGAGAAATTGAAGGTAAAGATGCTTCTATGCTCCTGCTGCGGGAAATCCTGATTACTAAAGAAAAAAAACATTTGCTGGATAATCTTGTTCTTCTTTTTATTCCTATTTTGAATGTTGATGGTCATGAAAGGCTTAGTCCTTTCAATCGTCCCAACCAGGATGGTCCCAGAATGATGGGATTCAGAACGACAGCTGTAAACCTGAATCTGAACCGGGACTATATGAAAGCCGATACTCCGGAGATGAAGTCGCTTCTGAGATTATTCTCAACCTGGCTCCCCGATTTTTATATTGATAACCACACGACAAACGGAGTCGATTACCAGTATCATATAACCTACGGAATGGAAAAACACCAGAATATTTTTGGTGCTCTGGGTAAATGGGGGCAGAATGAGTTTCTTCCCTTTGTAAAAAATGAGATTGCACAAAAAGGATTTTTGAGCACAATCTATATTGAACTTTTTAAGAAAGAGCTCGAAGAAGGAATTACTGATTTGACAACACGACCGATGTTCTCTAATGGATATTCAGCTTTACAGAACAGGCTCCTGCTTTTAATTGAAACACATTCGCTTAAACCATTCAGCAACAGGGTGTACTCGACTAAAGCGATGGTGGAAGCTTCTCTGGAATTTATAAATGCCAATCATAATGCGTTAAAGGAATTAAATAAAAAAGCAGACAGGGAATCAATTAGAAGATACTCGGATGGGAAAACGTCCTTTCCTTTAATTTTTGAGGGTACTGATGAGTTCGATCTTATGGATTTTAAAGGAATTGATTATAAAATTGAAGAGAGCGAAATAACCGGCAGCACGGTTAAGCGTTATACGGGCAAACCAATTGAAATTAAAGTTCCCGTATACAACAAAATCAAAGTAACGAAAAGAGTAAAATTGCCATTTGCTTATATAATACCAAAAGAGTTTAAAAATGTAATAAGAATATTAAAACTTCATGGGATAAAAGTATCCGGACTGAGTGAAGATAAGTTCCTTGAAGTTGAAAAGTATCATTTTAAGGATTACAGGTTTGCCGAGAGACCTTATGAAGGAAGACAAAGGGTAAATGTTAATTGTGAATCTTCGGCAGAGAAAATTAATTTCCCCGAAGGCACTTTTATAGTAAAAACAGGGCAGAGAGGTATTCGTATTATTGCAAATTTGCTTGAACCGGAAGCACCCGACTCATTTTTAAGCTGGGGATTTTTTAATGCTTTCTTTGAGAGAAAAGAGTATGCAGAAGATTTTGTATTTGAACCGCTTGCACGTAAAATGTTTAAGGTTCATGATAAACTTAAACAGGAATTTGAGATAAAACTGAAGGAGGATGAAGATTTCAGAAAACACCCCGGGGAACGACTCGACTATTTTTATAAGAAATCAGTTTATTTTGACAGAAGAGAAAATATTTACCCCATTTTCCGCGTGATAGGTAAAATTGCAGATTGAATCTGAGCTGTTGAAATTGTAAAATACGATCACTTCTATACCGGTACTTTCCAATCATATAAATAACCGAGGCATTTATGGCAGAAAACACAACATTTACGATTCTGTGCATTGCCAGCTTTGAAAAGGGACAGGAATTTATGCGGCAGTGCAAAAGAGAAGGAGCAAGGGTAATTCTGCTTACGTCTAAAAGTCTTGAAGATGCAGACTGGCCAAAGGAGAGTATTGATGAAATATTTTACATCCCCGATGTAAACAAAGTGTGGGAAATGAAGAATGTTATCTATGGAGTAAGTTTCCTTGCCCGCACTGAACAGATTGACCGTATGGTTGCTTTGGATGATTTTGATGTAGAAAAAGCAGCGTCGTTAAGGGAGCATTTACGTGTTCCGGGCATGGGCGATACGACTGCAAGATATTTCAGAGATAAGCTGGCGATGAGGACAAGGGCAAGGGAGGAGAAAATTCCCGTCCCCGATTATGTTCATGTATTAAATTACAGGAAGATAAATGAATTTGCCTCAGATGTCCCCTTCCCCTATGTAATTAAGCCGAGGCTTCAGGCCGGCGCACACGGTATAAAAAAGATCCATTCATCAGAAGAATTATGTCATACTATAAACGGACTTGGGGATGAACAGTCATTTTATCTTCTTGAAAGATTTGTCGAAGGGGATATTTATCATGTTGATTCTATAATTTACAATATGGAAGTGAGATTTACAGCTGCGAGTCAATACAGCCTTCCTCCTTTTGAAGTAGCCCACGAAGGGAGGGTTTTCGGAAGCAGGACAGTAAAGCACGGAACTCCCGAAGAGGAAAAGCTGATTGATATTAATAGGAGAGTAATGAAAGCGATGGGATTAGTGAGGGGAGTTTCTCATACAGAATTCATTAAATCTAAAGAAGACGGAAGCTTTTATTTCCTTGAAACATCTGCCAGGGTTGGAGGTGCAAATATTGCAGAACTGGTAGAAGCCGCTACAGGGATAAATCTCTGGGCAGAATGGGCGAAGATAGAACTGAGCTATGGGAAAAGAGAATACAAGCTGCCGCCGATAAAAAATGATTATGCCGGAATAATTATTTCACTCGCAAAGCAGGAATGGCCTGACCTGTCAGGTTATAACGATTCCGAAGTAGTCTGGAGAATGAAAAAGAAAAACCACGCGGGTTTAATTATCAGTTCTCCTGATCATAACCGTATAGAAAGCTTATTGAAGAAGTACACGGAGAGATTTTACAATGATTTCTTTGCAACGCATCCGATTGAAGAAAGGCCGGTTAATTAGGAGATCTTTTATTTCAGCAATACAAATTTCTTTGTATCAGAAAAACTCCCGCTTTCTATTCTATAGAAATAAACGCCGCTTGGCAAATCTGTTCCATCAAAATCGACTTCATAAGAACCTGCAGGTTTTTCTTCATTAACCAGGGTTGTAACCTCTCTTCCCAGTACATCAAAAACAGTTAATTTTACTTTGCTGAATTCAGGGAGCTGATATTTTATTATAGTATTTGGGTTGAACGGATTAGGGTAGTTCTGAAATAGAGCAAATTGTCTGGGAATATCAATTACAACTTCAATGATACCTGAATAGCCAGATGTCCCATTAAAATCAATTTGTTTGAGTCTGTATTTATATATTCCAGCTTGAAGGTTTTTATCTGTAAAGGAATATGATTGTGTTTCGGTTGTGGTTCCCTTTCCTTCCTTAAAACCTATTGTTGTCCAACTATTCTTTCCAACTGAACGCTGAATCTCAAAACCGCGATTATTTATTTCTGATGCAGTTTCCCAAATTATTTTTATGCCGTGTTCATTTATTTCATAAGTGAATGATGTAAATTCTACCGGGACGACGATTGGGTTATTGCTTCTGTATAACCCCTCTGAAGTACCTGCAAAAATATATCCCGAATCATTTATTGCCAGAGAACGGATATTTAAATTATATAGACCATCATTTACTGATTGCCATTGTACTCCATAATCTGTCGTCAAGTATATTCCTTCCGCTGTTGTTCCAATAAATATCCTGTTGTTGTAATATTTTAAATTAGATAAATAGGGATTATTTATGTTTTCAGTCAGATTTGTTTGTGTTTGACCATTATCAGTTGATAAAAAAAGATAACCTTTAGTAAGTTCATTACAAGCAGTAAGTAAAAAATCTTCTTCCGTTTGTTCAAGTTTTATGTGATTATATTGACCACAGGTATAAAAATTCTGCCAGGATAATCCATTATCCATTGTTCTGTATACTGAATTACCGGCTGCTAACACAGTCCTATCTTCCAGTACCTTTATTGTGCTGGTTCCAAAGTAAATCGGGGGATTCCAAACCCAATTTTCACCATTATCATAAGAGACAGCGATTCCCCCTACAGTACTTCCAACAAAAATTGTATCCCGATCTTTAACTTCTACACATGTAATAATATTTCCTTCTCCCAGCATAGTAGTAGATAATATTTTTGTCCATACATTATTCACAAAGTTAAATTTATATAAGCCATAAGCACCAGCGAGGAAAACACTATTATCGTCTGTGACTTTAATTTCATAGCCGCCGGGCTGCAGTAAACTATCAGACCATTCTACCCAGTTATTTCCGGAATCTGTGGAGAGGAATATTCCAGCTCTTGAAGTACAAAGCCAGATATTATCAGAACTATCGAAGGCTATAGAATTTATATTAATGTCATTTAATCCCGAATTTTTCTTAACCCAGGTAGAATCAGAGGTTACCAGTTCCAGAACCCCATAACCATAAGTTCCAATCCAAGTTTTATTATTATCAATAAATTCAATACATAGAACCTCTCTGTTTTTTAAATCAAAAGTTAAGTTATTCTCCCATGTCAACCCACCATCTGTCGATTTATAAACTCCACCATAACCGTCATAATTGATACGTCTAATATTTTCATCGAATCCCAGGTATAAATTATTATTCGAATCATTTTTTATAGATGAAATCCATTGATCTGACGGTGCTAAGCTTACGATATACCAGTTGACACCGTCATCTGTGGACTTCCATATCCCTTTATTCAGATCCGTTTCTGTTGCATATATTTCAAGATTAGATATTATCAGAATGCGGGATATACCACTTAAATTCGAATAATTTATAGTATTCCACGTTTGTCCATAATTAGTCGATCTTATTAGTTTGTGTGGGCCGCTTCCGCCAGCAATAATCAATCCATCTGGGCCGGTTTTGATATCAGTAAAATCGTAGGTAGTAGGAGAATAACTATAAATCTCATTCCAGGATGACCCATTATCTGTAGATTTAAAAACTCTACAGGTTAGTGAAATTAAAGCTGTTGTATAAAGATTATCCTGGTCATCAATAGTAAGCTTATTAATCAATACGCCTGTTATTCCTGAGCTTAGCATAGTCCAGGTCACACCATTATCAATAGAGTGGTAAGTGCCGATCCCGAATGAAGCAAAAATTTCTCCCTGTGAATTTTCAACTATGGTTGTCGCTGAACTGCCCGTATTTGTTCTTAGAGCAAGATTCCAACCCTCCTCATTGCTGTATTTACTATACAATAAACCTCTTGCCCCTGCATAGATTTTCCCTGACGAAGATTGGTAAATTACCGAAATAAATCCTCCGTATGGTCCATTTGTCCTTTCCCAACTTAAAGTTTGAGGGAAAAATGCATTTGACGAAAGACCAAAAAATATTATTACAAGAAAAATTAATTTCATAATTCTTTCCCCGTTATTAAATTATTTCAGCAGAATAAATTTCTTAGTATCAGAAAAACTCCCGCTCTCTATTCTATAGAAATAAACACCGCTTGGTAGATTCGTTCCATCAAAATCAACCTCATAAGTCCCTGCAGGTTTTTCTTCATTTACCAGCGTTGTAACTTCTCTTCCAAGCACATCATAGATGGTTAGCTTAACTTTGCTTAATTCTGGCAGCTGGTATTCTATTTTAGTGGTTGGGTTGAATGGATTGGGGTAGTTCTGGTATAGAGTATAAACTGATGGTTGATAAACCGGATTTTTCACTTCGGTTAAATTCGTCCAGGTAAAAGGGTAGAAAGTTGATCCGGCATACCATTTAGAATATCTTAATGAATCTCCCAGTAAAAAAATATAATGATCAGTGATGATAACCTGATCTGATTGTGTTGGAACGTAAGCTAATCCTCCATTATTTTTCACGATAGCATGTGTCCAGGTCATATAATAAAGATTTTCCTTTGCTATTAATGTTCCCACACAAAAAGAACAATGCAATTGTCCTGTTCCCATTCCCCAGTTTTCAAAGGTATAACTTAGAAAAGAAGGTTCTTCGATAACGGTTCTATATAATGTACTGTGTTCTATAGCTGGCGGATAGGGTGGATATTCAATCCAGTAGAAGTAACCAATTAGAGTATCATTTGAAATCCCTGTGTTTGCTGTACTTACACCGATTTGACCAACTGTATAAAAATCAAAACCCTCTATATATTTATAAACAGTATTTCCAATAACCACATACGGATAACTGAAAAAGATCCCTTCCACCAGGTGGTGTGCAAAGAGTGAATCTTCGACACTTGTAAGGATGCCGTTCACAGGTTTTAGCAGGTTGTAATAGTCACCTGAACGAATAAAAACATAGGGTCCAAATCCATTTAATGATGACCATTGATAAATTGTATAATCGGGTAAAAAAGTACTTTCAAATATCAAATCCCAGGCATAAGAATTTGAATAAACATCGACAGAATCATTTCTTTTTAAAAACAAATGATCATCATTTATAGCCAGAGTCATTGAAGGATCAAAATTTCCTTCAATGTACCTGGTAAGGTAGAATTCACCACTTGTTTCGTGCGAATAAAATTTAAATAATGCCTTATCAGTTAGAAGATAATATAAACTATCTTTCTGCCAAAGCTTATAATAATGTGAAGGAACAGGCTGGGCTATAACTTCAAGGGGAACAATAAAAACCAAAAGAAATATTTTATTTAGCATTTTATACCCCGGTTATTTTGCCAAAATCATTTTATTAGTTTGAACAATTTCAGGTGTTTGCAGTTTATAAATGTAAACGCCCGAGCTTAATTCCCTGCCATTAAACATTACCTCATATAAACCGGCAGGTTTCTCTTCATTTGTCAGGATGGCTACTTCATTTCCCAGAATATCATATATTTTTAATGAAACAAAGGTTCGACGGGGGATCTCATATCTTATCAAAGTGGAAGGATTAAAGGGATTTGGATAGTTTTGTTCGAGTTTATAGTGGTAAGCAATTTCTTCTGTTTCTGTTCCTAAAATCGGTGGAAGAACATGGATAATTACCCAGCCAGTATCCGGATAATAATCAATGTTCTTATAAATTGAGGTGTCGGATATTGTGACTTTCAGTTTGATATAATCACCAACCTGCAAATCAGCAGGATTAATTTGAAGGTGGGGATTGGAAACGGAAATATTATAATCATGATTATATATTACAGAGGAATCCCTTTCGACCTCCAGAGAAAGATAAAATGAACTAATCAGCTGATAATAACTGACGTGATAGGGAATGCTTAACAAAAAAGGGAAGGTATCAATGGGTCTGTCAATTACCGGGTATAAAGAATCAATTTTGAGTACTAACGGATTCATAAAATTAGAATCAAGAATTGCAGAAATTGCGTTGTACTCTGAAAAATAACCGGTAAATGGAGGGTTCTGGTTATCAACAAATTTAAAATAAAATATTCCAATTTTATCAGCAAAATAATAACTGTATCTGAATATACTATTATAAGGAGTCTCCATTTTATATACTAATTGACTATCTCCCATAACAATTTGATACGTCAGGCCTGAAGCAATAAACTCCCGTGGTTGTCCAACAATAAACGAAACGTAATGTGAATCAGCCGGGGTATTGAAATCAGCAGCAAGTCTCACAGTATCATCTCCTGGAATTTTTATATATAATCTCTGTACGAGTGAATCATATCGAAATAAAAAGTCAGCCCTGAAGGGATTATAATCTCCTTCGTTATTGATATCATAAAATATTTCTCCGTTAATCGCCGAATCCTTCAGTACTGTAGTTATATTAAAGTATGTCCCAAAATCGTGATATCCCCCCGGTCCCCTTTCGTCCCAGTCATTTTTAATTTGATACTCATTACCGATATTTAATGGGAAAAAATTTTGTGCCGGAGAATTATTAAAAAGAAAGGAAAGTATTATTCCGCTTACCAGGAAAAATTTTTTCATATTATAACCCCTCTAATAAATTAATTTCCTGAATATAAACAGGGACTGAAATAAGGAATGATCATTAAAAATGCACTTCTCATAAAACACCCTTATAATAACCTGTATAAGTGTACTTAGTTTATTATGAAAAGTCAAGCAGTTTTATGTAGAGCGATTCGACGAATCGCTCTCAGTATCTTTTGTGATGACAGAATTTGAGTTCTCACAAGATAGAAGTGAAAATAAATAATCTGAGCGAAACGGCATTCCTGTCCCGCTGTAAGGCGGGTTACTCTAAAATGAGATATCAAACGGTTCTTGAATACTTTGCAGTATCTTCTTTTCTTTCTATGTATCCGTCAAAGTTCATTGCGATATTCCTTATGAGAAGTTTGCCCATCTCTGAAACTTTAAGATGATCATCTTTTATTTCTACAAGCCCGTCATTTTCCATCTCTCCCAGATTGTTTAATCCCCACGCTAAGTAGGTCTTAAAGTCTATTCCGAATTTCTTTTCCACATTTTTGAAATCAAGTTCGAAGTCGCACATTAGCCGCATTATTACAAAGCCGCGGATAATATCATCTTCGGTCAGACTGTAGCCCTTCGCAACAGGAAGAATTTCTTCATCTATTGCTTTGAAGTATTCTCTTTCTGTTTTGTAATTCTGAGCGTAGATTTTACCAAGCTGACTTATAGAAGTGATTCCCATCGAGTACATATCTGCCCCGGCATTCGTGCTATATCCCTGGAAGTTCCTGTAGAGTTTCTTTTCTCGCAGTGCAACTGCAAGCTCATCATCGGGTTTGGCAAAATGATCCATCCCGATAAATATATAACCTGCATCTGTGAGCTTTTCTATAGTTGATTTCAGGATATCAAGCTTGACTTCGGGAGCGGGAATATCCTCGGAATGAATTAACGCCATATGTTTTTTCATCCACGGAACGTGTGCATAGTTGAACACTGCGATCCTGTCGGGAGAAATATCAATGATCTTATCAACAGTAGTATTAAACGATTCGACTGTCTGATGCGGGAGTCCATAAATTAAATCAAGGTTTATACTTGAGAATCCGAGCTCTCTTATCCATTCTACAGCCTGTACAGTTATGTCCTCCGGCTGAATGCGGTTAACAGCTTTCTGAACCTTTTCATTGAAGTCCTGTACACCCATACTTATCCTGTTAAAGCCATTATTGCGCAGCGCTTCAAGGTGTTCTCTTCTCAGGTCACGCGGATCTATTTCACAGCTGTTTTCGGAATCTTCCTTAAAATTAAATGACATATTTATATATGATGCAAGATCATTTATTTCATCAGGGGTAAGATGGGTTGGGGTACCTCCGCCCCAGTGGAGCTGTGTTACCTTTCTGTCTGTTAGTATATACGTCCTGAGCATATCAATTTCTTTTTTCAGATACTTCAGGTATTCCTGAACCCTTTCTCTGTTGCGGGTTATTATCATATTGCAGCCGCAGAAATAGCATAGTGTATCACAGAAGGGAATATGGTAGTATAGTGAAAGATCGGGAAGGTTTTCACCGTAATTAGTCTTAATTATTTCATCAAGGTATTGCTCTTGTGTAAAGTTATCGCTGAAATGCGGTGCCGTAGGATAACTTGTATACCTTGGACCCGGTTTATCGTATTTCTTAAACTTCGTTAAATCAACTTCAAACATATCTGTCTCCTTCTTTCACCGCAAAGTCGCTAAGACGCAAAGATTAAAATTTGTTGACTACTCTTTTTACGCCGTCGACTAATCTGGGCACATTAAAATTTATTAACAAGCCTAATCTCTTATCTGATAATTTTAAATAAGTTAATAATTGAGCAAAATGAACAGGCAAAAGTACTTCGACTGCTTTTAATTCAATTATCAATTCATTTTCAATTAGTATATCAATTTTATCTTCTGCATCAAGTAATTCACCTTTATACTTAACAGGCAGAGAAACCTGTCTTAAGTAGTCGAGATTTCTCGTTTTCAATTCTTTACAAAGACAAACTTCATAAGTGCTTTCTAATAATCCCGGGCCTAAATTTTTATGAACCTCTATCGAACTATCTAAAACAATTTTGCTAAGATTATTTAAATATTCTCTATCCATTCAGAAATATGAGGATTTTGGATTTCGATTCGAATTTAGAAATTTTTATACTATTCTCTGTGTCTCCGCGTCTTTGCGGTGAAAAACAGTACTTTCTTCTCTTACTATTTGTACGAGTGCCTTTGCTTTTTCAGGATCAGTATTGGGAAGTATACCATGGCCAAGATTAAAAATATGTCCTGTTCCTTCTCCGAATGATTCAAGCACCAGTTTAGCTTCATTTCTAATAACATCTTTTTCTGCATACAACACAGTAGGATCAAGATTTCCCTGCAAGGCCGCTTTATTCCCGACGGTTCTTCTGACTTCACCAATATTCATTGTCCAATCCAATCCAAGAACATCCGCCCCGCAGCCGGCCAGTTCAGTCAGGTTATAATGCACTCCTTTTGCAAAGACTATTACAGGTTCATTCTTTCTTTTAAGCTTTGATATAACCTGTTCGATATAGGTTAAAGAAAATTCCTTAAAGTCATGTTGAGAAAGAATACCTCCCCAGGTATCAAAAATCTGTACTGCATCTGTCCCGGCTTCAATTTTAGCGGACAGATATTCGGCTACGGCATCTGTGATCTGTGCCAGCAGCTTATGTGCAAGCCTGGGATTATTATATATAAGTCTTTTAACATGAGCAAAATTCTTTGAACTTTTTCCTTCGACCATATATGTGAGGAGCGTCCACGGCGATCCGCTGAAACCGATTAACGGCACCCTTCCATTAAGTTCCTTTTTTGTAAGACTGACTGCATCGAGCACATACTTCAGATCTTTCTCAGGTTCAATTCTTTTAAGTATTCGGGCACTTTCCTCATCTCTTACGGGGTTGTGAAAAATCGGTCCCAAACCTTCATGCATCTCAAGCACCAATCCCATTGCCTCGGGGATTACGAGTATATCCGAAAAAATTATTGCAGCATCCACTCCGATAATATCCACAGGCTGAACAGTGACCTCTGCAGCCAGCTCGGGAGTTTTACACATCGTAAGAAAATCAGCTTTCTCTCTTACTTCACGGTATTCAGGCAGGTATCTTCCGGCCTGGCGCATAATCCATACGGGAGTTCTTTCCACAGGTTCTCTTTTACATGCTCTAAGAAACAAATCATTTCTCAGGTTAATCAATTCTTCTCCGTTTGATAATATTCTACTATAGAATTTACAAGACCGTCTATTGTATATTCTCCGGGGATTATATCCACCTTAACTTTTTTCTTTTCAAGAGCTGCCTTTGTTGTCGGTCCAATCACAGCAACAGTATAATTTCGGAAGTATCTCACAGGGTCGACAATGTTCTGTATCTCCAGAAAATTGTGAAAAGCGGAAGGACTGGTAAACACGAATAAATCAGGATTAATTTTTCTCAGCGTTTCCTTGTATTCATTTATGTTCTCATCGGAAGGCAGACCAATGTTATAAACCGAAGCTGTTTTTATTTTAGCGCCTCTTTTCTTTAATCCTTCCGGAAGTTCTTCCCTGCCTATCGCCGAACGCGGAATAAATATCAGTTTGTTCTTCAGATCATAATCCTCAAGTTCATCTATGACTCCCTCGCTGCTGAATTCTTTTGGAATTATATGCACCGGGATATTATACTTTTCACAGATTCCTGAAGTTTTACTTCCCACAGCAATTACTCTTATTCTGTTGAAATCAAATTTCAGGGAAAGTTCTTCACATCTCTTAACAAACATTTTTACGGAGTGTGCACTTGAAAAAATTATAAAATCGATCTTTGATTGTTTACTTACAACATTATCAAATTCTTTCCAGGAATCCGGCGGTGTGATTTCAAGAGTGGGGAAAGTTAAAACTTCTGCGCCGAGTTTCTGAAAAACCTCTGCTGATTCTTTTGTCTGTTCAAGCGTTCGGGTAATAACAATTGTCTTATTTTTCAGGGGAGTAAGCTGATTACTGTCAAACCCGGAGAACAAACCCGTAACAATAAATTGGTAAGTTCTTTCCCTGTCCTTCACCATTTCTTCTTCAGGATATCTCTTTTCAATTCCTCGCGCAACAGATCCATAAATACTTCCCAGTATTAGATCAACAGCAAAGTCTTCGTCAATTTCACGGAAGAGATTTTCGTTCTTGCCTGCTTTAATTATGTTCTTCAGTGTATTCTTGAGATCTTTTTCCATTGTGCAGAGCTCGGAACAGATTTCATTTTCTGCTTTCAGGGATTCCTTCTGATACATAAGGAAGAAAGTCTGGTACTTCATCATAAACATATAAGTATGAATTATGAATGAATGAAGAGAATCTATGCTGTTTTTTTCATCCGCGATTTTGTTTTTGAGTGAAGAAATTAAATTCTCCATTCTCTGCCGCATAATTGAAAAATAAAGTTCTTCTTTTGAAGTGAAGTAGTTATATACCGTACCCTTGGCAAGGGAAGCCAGTTTCGCAACATCCTCCATCATTACTTCGTGGTAATTCTTCCGGGAAAAAAGCAGTGATGCTGCTTCAATTATTTTTCCCCGCTTTAATATTTTGCCGCTTTGTCTTTTCTCTTTAACTATCATTTCAGTATAACTGGTTACATTACTCTCCATGTATCTTTGGAAATTATTTTACCGGAATCCGGATCAATCAGTAATATTTCGCCATTGCCCCGGAAGCCGAATGAACCCTGCGATCCTTCTAAAGTTGAGAGGATACTCCATACATACTGATTGTATTTTGGCTCCCACTTAAATTCTACTTTCCAGTCCTTGATTCCTTCTTTAAATCCGTTCTCTTTTGCAATCTGCTTTGCCTGTTCTTCATTTATATTGAACCGGCATTTTTCGGGATTTGAGAGACAGTCAGGTAAGCCGACGGCATTTTCCTTATCTATAATCTGACCGGTTGTGTCAACTGTGAATTTTATTTTCGAATCAACATAAGGTTTATCGGGCAAAGTGAAGGAGTAAACCATAAAGTACTGCAAACCGATTTTTTTTGTGTTCTGGAAATCCGGTTTGATGTTTTTATTAAAAAAATCTTTACCGACCTTGGAGATAATAAATTCATTGGAATTCTTTAATACCTGGTCGGGCACACTGGATTGTGAATCGGTACAGCTGCAGGAACAGGCAAAAAATGTTACCATCCCGATTAAGACCAGACCTGCTATCAGAATTTTTCCGGTTGAGTCAGTTATCATTTTACCCTCACGTTGTTGTAGATTTCATCGAGTATTTCTTTCGCACCCGCTTTGATTAAATCCTTTGCAAGCTCAATTCCCACTTTCTCAGGTTCTTTACTGCTGCCTCTTACCTTCTTTCTAAAGGTTAAACTTCCGTCGAGTGAACCGACAAGACCATCAAGATAAATCCCGTTTGGTTTAACTTCAGCGAATGCTCCAATCGGAACCTGGCAGCCGCCCTCAAGTTTCCTCAGAAACGCTCTTTCAGCAAGTACCGCTTTATATGTTTCTTCGTGATGAATGGATTGAAGTATTTCATCAGCTATTTTATTATCAGAATGTATTTCAATTCCGAGTGCACCCTGTCCAACGGACGGAAGGATATCTTCTTTATCTATGTATGAAGAGATATACTTTTTCAGGTTTAATCTTTCGATCCCAGCACGAGCAAGTATGATTGCGTCCCAATCCGATTCAAGAAACTTTTTAATTCTTGAATTGACATTACCGCGTAAGTCGTAAATTTTAATATCAGGACGGATATGCAGAAGCTGGGATCTCCTTCTTAAGGATCCTGTTGCAACTGATCCGTTCTCTTTGATTGTATGAATAGTCGTTCCTTTTTTACGGGCAATTAAGACATCTTCAACAGGATGGCGTTTTGAAACGGCTGATAATTTTAGTTCCTCTGGTAATTGAGTCTGTAAATCCTTCAGACTGTGAACTGCAATATCAATTTTTTTATTTAGGAGCTGAACCTCGAGTTCTTTAGTGAATAGACTTTTGTCGCCTATTTTGGATAATGCGACGTCAAGAATTTTATCCCCTTTAGTCTTTATAATTTTAATTTCAACTGAAAGATTCCTGTTTCGTTTTTCTAATTCTCTTTTTATAAAGTTTGACTGCCATAAAGCAAGTTCACTTCCTCTTGAACCTATTACAATTTTCTCTTTCAATTTTATTACCTGAAAATATTATTCGTTTTTATCTTCTTCATTATTAGTTTTATCTATTCCGAAAAGGTCACGGATTATACTAATTCTTGCTGCGCTGTCTTCTGAGCTTTTACCTTCACCGGATAGTTTCTTCAGTTCAATCATCGGATGGTGAAGTATTTTATTTATTATCCTTTTAGTAATTATATCCAGCTTTTCCTGATCTTCATCCGTAAAACGGTTTTTGTTTTTCTCAACTTCTTCAGCACGCACAATCTCAAAGTAATCCCGTAAGGACTTTATTGTGGGGCCTGCTTCAAGAGAATTATACCAGCTTACAAGTGAATCAAGTTCTTCCCTGATTATTTTTTCGACTTTCGGGATTTCATCTCTTCTCTTTGCAAGATTCTGATCAACTATAATATTCAATGAGTCAATATCGTGATAGAATACATAATCAATTTTTTTCGAAGACGGGTCAATATCTCGTGGGACGGCAATGTCCATTAAAACCATTGGACCATAATTCCTGCGTTTCATTGCACTTTCAATATCCTGTTTAGATAGTACCAGTTCGGGTGAACTGGTTGCACTAATGATTATATCATAGTCGTATATATGGTCCTTAAAACTGCTGAATGGGATTATCTTCGCATTAAGTGAAGCAGCCAGTTTTTCAGCCCGTTCAATTGTACGGTTTGTAATTGATAACCTTCCTATCCCCCTGTCGCGTAAATGTTTAGCGGCTATTTCCCCTGTTTCACCGGCTCCTATTACGAGGGCTGATTTTTTGCCGAGGCTTGAAAATATCTTCTCTATAAGTTGAACGGCAGCATAGCTTACTGTTACGGCGCCTTCGCTTATAATCGTTTCATTAATAGCACGCTTGCCGGTTTTAATTGCCGCATCAAATATTCTTTTAGAAAGCACGCCCGCGAAACTTAAATCCTCCGCAAGCTGGAATGAATCTTTAACCTGTTTGAAAATCTGGTTATCACCGATAAGCAGGGAATCAATTCCTGTAGCTACGCGGAACAGATGTTCTATTGCTGAGAAAGAATGGAATGTCTGAAAATTATCTGCAGAAATATCTTTTACTGATTTATGATCTATCAAAATCTTCTGAATATCCGGGAGGGATAATTTATTAACTGAAGGAAATCCGTACACCTCGGTACGGTTACAGGTGGATATAACCAGACCCTCGGTAAAAACATTACCTTTTATTTTGGCTACCAGTTCTGCTATCTCTTCTTCACTTAAATGAAGAGCCTCTCTTAATTCAACTGAAGCAGAATGATGATTTATTGATATCGCTGATAAATTCATACTAGCTTAATAAAAAGAATGAAAACTCTGGGCTAAAAAGTTTGTGAGCATTGTCGATGCAATGGCAAGCACAAAACCTATTATAGATAATGTGACGACTTTTTTACCGCGCCACTTTCCGAATACTTTACTTGTTATGCCAATACCGTATAATATCCACACCATAGAAGTTCCAATGAGCTTTGGATCAGCATAAGAAAAATCAGGGAATGCTTTCGGCAGCCAGATAATTCCTATTATTATTGCAGATGTTAAAAGCATAAATCCTATTACCGCTGAATAAAAACTCAGTAATTCGAGTACTTCAAGACTGGGGAGGCGGTTAAAAATCAATCCGAACTTGTTTAGTTTAATTTCTTTGTAAAGGATTAAATAGAGAAACCCGTAGACAGCAGAAATTGTAATAGCCGAATAACCCAGCAGAGCACTGAACACATGAATTCCGAGCAGATTACTTTTCAGTACATCTTTTACAGTTACAAGATCCTGGATAAAAAATGAAGATATAAGCTGGAAAAGAATAGATATAATAATAATAAATAAACCCGTTCCCCGGATGTCAGTTACCAGCTCTAAAATGAAATATGAAAAACCGATTGCAAATGCAAGTACGGTGAATATTTCAAAAACATTTGTAATCGGCGGATGTTCGAAATACAGGGTTCTTAGAAGCAGGTAGAATAAATGAAATATTAATGTTAAGAAGAGCAGCAGCCTTTTTGAACTTGCGAATACTTTCCCCCCTTTCATAAAATCTAAATAATAGAATATGAAAGTTGTTATATAAAGAACAGGGAGCAGAATATTTAGAAAATCTATTAAACCCTTCATAAATAATCTCTTATATGACTTACGGGTACAAAATTAGAAAAATACTTTTAATCAATCAAGAATAAAATGACTCTCCGGTCAATAATTATATCCTTCAATTTCCTCCAAGGATCAATGGTAATCCATCCTTTCCTGAACCTATAACTACAATTTTTGTATTTCCTGATCCAGCCAGTTTTTCAGTCGCTTCTATTCCTTTCCATTTAAGAAGCTGTTCGCTTATACCTTTGGAAACAATTTCCTGAAAATCAGCAATTCCTTTCGCTTCGATTCTTTTACGCTCGGCTTCCTGGGTTTCCCGCTGAAGAACAAACTGCATTCTCTGACTCTCCTGCTCAGCTTTTAATTTTTCTTCGATTGAAGCCTTTAATCCGGGAGGTAATGTTATCTGCCGCATCGGCGATGATTCTATGTTTATTCCTCTTGGACCAACCAGTTTTAATAAATCTGTTTCAATTTGTCTTGAAAGCTGTTCACGCTCAGCTGTATAAAGAGCTTTAGCATCATATTGTGAGGTTACTCCTCTTACGACAGATCTGAATTGCGGAACGATTATCCTGTCAACATATTCTTCGCCGACTGTCTTATAAATTTTGTTAGCATTTTGGAAACTAAGACTAAACAGTAGGCTCAACTCGAGATCTATGCTTAATCCTTCTTTTGAGGGAACAGTCATAGTCTCCTTTAATTCCTGTGTACGCGCATCAAACTTTACAACATTAGCCATAGGGTTAACAAGGTTAACGCCCGGATATAAAGTCTGATCGCTTACATTACCAAAGAAATCAATTACACCGACGTGTCCTGCCGGTATGATGGTCCAGCACTGTAGTAAGGCGATTAAAATTGCCACGCTCATGCCGATTAATGCAAATGAAGATTCCTGTTTACTGAATCTTTTCTTTGCGCTGAAATAGACTGCCGCTGCAACTGCAGAGGCAAGAATTGCGATTATAAATAACATATGACTCCTCATTCATTTCATTTTAAATGGTAAATGAAATATAATGCTACTGCAAAAGAATTGAAATAAAAACCGGGTAAAGGAAAGATAGTTTTTCCTCAGATATTGACTTAATTCCTCAGGTGATGGATTCGCTGAATATGTCTTTAGCTCTATTTGGCTTATTATTGTCACTTTCCAGCTGTTTTTGTGGTTGTCTATCCCTATATGGAACTCTTGATTCTTGAAATCTAATGCTTTATTTTTTTCTTCCATAAGAGCGTCCTTTCTTTTGGTTTATTGGTTATTTGCTTTTAGCTGTAAACTTATGAAGGGATGCTCTTTTTGTATATTATCTGACTAACTTCATTTAATTTTTTATCTGACTACTATTCCTGTTTTTTCCTTTTAAACATAATTAATCCAGATACGCTTTGATCGGCATATAATCAGCTATTAAATCAATAGAAGGATAATTTTGATGAATATTTAAACAGAAATAAGATACGAGACAGAGCTAAGAATTAACGGAATAATATATTTTCTTAATCAATTTAAGTTTTGAAGTCTTATTGTTACCAATAGTAATTGCGTTATTAATTCTTGCTCCGGCCGGTTTAATTCTTTGATTAGAATCGGAGAAAAGATTGGCAATCGTATCCCCCTTTTTAACTTTATCTCCTGTTTTGATGTTAAAGATAATTCCGGCTTTGTAGTCAATTTTATCTTCTTTAGTAATTCTTCCGGCCCCAAGCTCGACAGCAGACATACCCACTTCATAAGTGTCGATTTTTGTAATATATCCTGATTTTTCTGCAATAACTTTACCGGCATATTGGGAATGATTATACTTTTCAGGATTATTTATAAAAGAGATATCGCCTCCCTGTGCTTTTACAATTTCCCTGAATTTATCAAGAGCATTTCCGTTGGCAACCAGGCGTTCAGCTGTTATTGTACCTTCATCGATGCTCATTGCTTGTCCTGCAAGATATATCATTGCTCCGGCAAGTTTAGTGCTTAGAGTATATAAATCATTCTTTACCTCTCCGCGAAGAATGTTTATACATTCAACCACTTCCAGCCAGTTGCCGATGTGGGTACCAAGCGGCTGATTCATATCTGTTATGAATGCAACAACTTTTTTATTAAATGATTTTGCCGTATTTACGAGAGAATCACTTAATTCTTCAGCATCTTTCATATTTTTCATAAAAGCTCCGCTTCCGACTTTAACATCAAGCACCAGTCCGTCAATTCCTTCGGCTAGTTTTTTACTCATTATACTTGCCGTTATAAGCGGAACAGATTCAATTGTTGCAGTAACGTCGCGCAGAGAATATATTACTTTATCAGCGGGAGCTATATCTTTTGTCTGCCCGATTAATACAGTTCCTACTTTCTTAAGAACGGATTTATATTCATTTAGGCTCAAATCAATTCTGAAACCGGGAATTGATTCCAGTTTATCTAGTGTCCCTCCGGTATGTCCTAATCCCCTGCCTGAAATCATCGGTACCTTTACTCCTGCCGCTGCAGCTATTGGTGCAAGAATCAAAGAAGTCGTATCTCCCACCCCACCGGTGGAATGTTTATCCACTTTAAACCCTTTGATACTTTTTAGATTTATTACCTTTCCGCTATGAAGCATTGAATCAGTCAATACAGAAGTCTCTTTTGCAGTCATTCCCCGGAAATATACAGTCATTAAAAACGCAGAGAATTGGTAGTCGGGAATTTTACTTTTGGTAAAACCGTCGACCATAAACCGGATTTCTTCAGGGGTAAGAATCTCCCCCTCACGTTTTTTTCTTATCAATTTAACCGGATTCATTGGTACCCATCAGGTGTATTTTATTTAATTTGTATGCCCTTTTAATATTAATTATTTTTATCGCCTGGAATTTATTTGACGGAGTAAATTTACAAAATGAAATTTGAAAGAAGAACTCATACCTGCGGCGAACTTAGAGAAAATAATACCGGTGAGACAGTTGTATTAAATGGATGGGTAGACAGAAGAAGGGATCTGGGCGGATTGATTTTTATCTGGCTCAGGGACCGTTATGGTATAACCCAGATTGCCTTTGAACCTGAGAACAAATCGTCATTTGATATTGCAAAAGATATCAGGAATGAGTTCGTACTTTCCGTAGAAGGTGAAGTCAGAAGAAGACCGGATGACGCGGTGAATGCAGAACTTGAAACCGGTAAGATAGATGTGCTTGTTAAAAAAGTAACAGTTCTTAATGAAGCAGAAACTCCTCCTTTTGCGATTAAAGACAATACCGATGCATTTGAAGACTTACGTTTAAAATACAGGTATCTTGATCTGCGAAGACCGGCACTTCAGAAAAATCTTCTGTTAAGACATAAGATGGCTCAGTTAACCAGGAAATATTTCGATGAGAATAAGTTTATCGAAATAGAAACTCCTGTCTTGATGAAAAGCACTCCTGAAGGTGCACGTGATTATCTTGTCCCCAGCAGGCTCCATCAAGGAAAATTCTTTGCTTTGCCGCAATCGCCGCAAACATATAAACAGATTTTAATGGTAGCCGGGCTCGACAGGTATTTCCAGATCGTAAAATGTTTCAGAGATGAAGATTTACGTGCAGACAGGCAGCCGGAATTTACCCAGATAGATGTGGAAATGTCATTTGTGGATCGTGAGGATGTTTTTGAAGTGGTAGAAGGTTTTATGAAGCTCTTATACAAAGAAATATGGAATAAGGACTTAAGACTTCCGCTGCCGCGGCTTTCATTTGATGAGGCAATGGAGAGATACGGAAGCGATAAGCCGGATACCCGATTCGATCTGGAATTGAAAACTTTGAATAAGATTTTCAACCGGAGTGAATTTAAGGTTTTCCGTGAACAGGTTAATACAGGTGGAATTATAACCGGTCTTCTTGCAGAGGGCTGTGCAGGTTATTCCAGGAATCAGTTAGATACGCTTACTGATTTTGTTAAAAACCTTGGTGCATCAGGTTTAGTATGGATTAAAGTTAAAGCTAATGATGTTGAAGCACCGGTTGCAAAGTTCTTTTCGGAAGATGAAAAGAAAAACCTTATCTCTGAAATGAATGCAAAAGACGGCGATTTAATCCTGATTAATTCTGGTCCTAAAATTAAAACCCTGACGATTATGGGATATTTAAGGATGGAAATGTCCAGGAGACTCGAACTGGTTAATCCGGAAACCGAACCCGCTTTATTATGGACAACTGATTTCCCGTTATTTGAGTGGGATGAGGAAACCAAAAGATATTATGCTATGCATCATCCTTTTACATCACCTCTCGTAGATGATATTAAGTTTATGGAGAGTGATCCCGGTAGAGTAAGAGCAAGAGCTTATGATCTTGTACTTAACGGAACAGAAATAGCAGGAGGCAGCATCAGAATTCATAATAACGAGCTTCAATCGAAGATGTTCAGGGCCCTGGGAATTTCTGAAGAGGAAGCGGAACATAAGTTCGGGTTCCTGCTTAATGCATTTAAATACGGTGCTCCCCCACACGGCGGAATTGCATTCGGATTTGACAGAATGATAATGATTTTTGCCGGTCAACGATCAATCAGAGATGTTATAGCTTTTCCCAAGACAGCAAGTGCCGTTTCATTGATGGATGATTCACCGTCAACCGTAGGGGAAGAACAGTTGAAAGAACTGCATATAAAGATAGTTTGAAACATTGAAGAAAGAATGATGGAAGACCGGAGTACTGGAAAACTGGAATCACAGACAAAACTCCACTATTCCAATTTCCTCTCATTTTGTTCTTTCTTTATCCTGCCGTAGTGTTTTGCGTAACATCATCTTTTCTTCAATATGTATTAATTGGTATAAATATGCTTAATAGTTAAATGGTTAAAACCGTCATCTTTCGTTTCTATGAAGAACTCAACGATTTCATTCCCGAAGAAAAAAGAAAAGTTAGCTTCGAAAATAGCTTTACTGACCGCACTTCAGTAAAAGATATGATTGAATCACTCGGTGTCCCTCACTCTGAAATTGATATGATTCTTGTAAATGGAAATTCCGTAGGCTTTAGTTATATAGTGGAAGCAGGTGATTATATAAGTGTTTATCCGGTTTTCGAAACGATAGATATAAAAGGTGTTCAACATTTAAGAAACAAACCTTTACGCGAGCCAAAGTTTATTGCCGATGTACACCTTGGTTCACTTGCAAAATATCTGAGGATGATTGGTATTGATGTCCTTTATAGAAATAATTTTACCAATAAAGAGATTATAGAAACTTCACTAAATGAGAACCGCACTATTTTAACAAAAGATAGAGAGCTTCTTAAGAACAATAAAATTACACACGGCTACTGGATCCGGAATACAGGAACCGGGGAGCAGGTTAAAGAGGTTATAAACCGGTTCGATCTTAAGCATAATATAAGTGAATTTTTACGCTGCCTTGAATGCAATAATATTCTTGTGCCGGCTGAAAAAGAGAAGATCGAAGAAAGGATTCCGCCCAAAGTAAAACAATGGCATAATGAGTTCTGGTATTGCACACATTGCGATAAAATCTACTGGAAAGGAACTCATTATCAAAAAATGACTAAATTTATCGAACTACTAAGGAATGATTTACATTTCTGATTTGTTTTTACAGATATGAGATATTTATTTAATTACTTCTTAAGACTCTCCTACCATGGGAGACCCTAAACTTATACGGAACTAAATGGGCTTTATTGTTGTCATATTTATAACTTTTATTCTGATTTTTCTTATACAATTCTATTTTATAAGGAAGATTTATAAATCTATCTTAAGGATTTTTTCCAAAGTTTCACCTAAAATTCTAAAGAGAATTTTCAGAATTTTACTGATATTCCTGAATATTTACCCGCTGTTCTTACTTGCCGCGTACATATTCCTTTCCCCTTCTGCCGGAGAAGCCCGACCACGTATTCCGGAAGGCTGGTTTATCAATTATTTTCTTCTATATCCTTTCTGGATATGGACTTTCCTTGTGGTACAGTGTATTCTTTTATTTTTGATTATTGAAATAATAAAATTATTAATCCTGCCGGTTTATCGTAAACACAAGGAAAAGCTTAAGAACATTGAGGCTAAAATTGTTCTGGTAATACTTGCATTTTTTGTTATTTACGTCCCTGCAAGGGTCATTATTGATTATTTCATGGTTTCCACGAGGATTGTTGAATATAAGCAGCCCAATCTTCCTGATGTGCTGAATAATTTCAAGATTACTTTTATTTCAGATATACAGGCAGACGCATATACAGATGCTGCCAGATTAGGGAAATACATAAATAGGGTAAATGAGACTGATCCCGATCTTGTGCTGATTGGCGGGGATATGATAACATCAACTCCTGATTATATTGATGAAGCCGCAGAATATGTAGGGGAAATAAAATCTAAGTACGGAATTTATTCCTGTATAGGGGACCATGACAACTGGGCCTACCGTGATGATTATGGCAGAAGTCTGAGGGAAGTTAAAAGAGCAATGCGAAAGTACAACGTAGAGATGCTTAATAATAAGGATACAGTTCTATATATTAAAAATTCCAGAATTGGAATTACTTTTTTGACAAGCACATATGTTGAACATCTTAATTCCGGGGTATTAGACAGTCTTATCCATCGACAGAACCATTCTGATATTAAAATATTACTTATTCATCAACCTAATGCTCTTGCTGTTCAGAAGGCTGCAGGAGAAGGCTATAACCTGTTTCTTGCAGGGCATACCCATGGGGGACAAGTAACTTTTTTATTCCCGTTTATAAATCTCACCCCTACCTTGCTGGAAACGCGTTTTGTACGCGGAGATTTTCACTTCGGAAAAATGCTAATGATTGTAACAAGAGGATTAGGCATGTCCCTTGTGCCCCTGAGGTATAATTCCACTCCCGAAATTACGGTTATTGTTTTAAGAAAAGATTAAAATCTTCTAGATATTATATTAAGAATTTGATTCTCTCTGTTCCGAATTATTTCCGTTTAACATTGACATAAACAATGTCTGTGTCGGGTATGCAAGCTCTATTCCTTTTTCCTTAAAAACCTGGTAAATGGCAATGTTTAAAGCCTGCTGGATATCCATATACTTATTATAATCAGGACTTAAGACGTAATAAACGAATTCAAAGTTAAGACTGAAATCACCGTATTTGACAAAATGTCCGCGATCGAAAGTTACATCAGGCTGATTCTCAATTATATGTTTTACTAACCCGGGAATTTCTTCAACCAGTTCAAGCGGAGTCTGATAAATGACGCCAAGCTTGAAAACTATTCTTCTGCGTTCCATCTTTTTATAATTGTGGATTCTTGAATCAGTCAAATCTTTGTTTGAAAATACAAGCTGCTCACCGCTAAGGCTTCTTACGCGTGTTGTTTTTAATCCAATATTTTCGATGGAACCCTGCTTATCCCCAACAGTTATAAAATCACCTATTTCAAATGGGCGATCGAAAAATATAACAAAGTACGCAAACAAATCTCCCAGGATTGCCTGAGCTGCCAGAGCTACCGCAATACCGCCGATTCCCAGTCCTGTAATCACAGCACTCACCCTGAAACCAAGATTATCCAAAAGGAATACAAGTCCTACTGTCCAAACTACCAGTGTAATTATGGTTGATATCCCCCTCAATTCTTTCTCATGGTATTCCTGTCCTCCTTTTCTTCTCACAAAGGCGCTTAGAGAAAAACGAATAAACGAAGTGATAATACGAAGCAGAAAGAGAGTGAATACGATAACGGCGATCTTATCAATTATTCCCATCGTATTCGGTTCGATTTTTAGATATTCGATTGCCAGATAAAATGCTCCAAGAAATAATAGCGGGACTACCGTTTTCTGAGTTCCCGAAACGAGAAAATCATCAATTGTGGTTTCAGTTGCTTCCGACCACTTCTTTAACCGCTTTAGAATTAATGTCTTGAAAATAATAATTACAATTATTCCGAGTATAAAAATTCCAAGAGCTATAATGTAATTGAGAATGGTATTTCCAAAGTAAGTTTGTTCAAGAATATTCTGCATTATGTATCTCCTATTTTATTACCCAAATTCAGATTATATAAATCGCTATCGCCGTACCATCAAATAATTAACAGGAAAATTTCTATCATATAATAAAAAAATAATAAAATTCCCCGGCAGTTTTAAGAAAAATAAACTGATAAGGATACAAATAACCGTAATACTTAACAGAAATGAAGGGAATATCTGATCAGAGGTTTATAAAATTCTTTAATAAGGTCAATCCCGTTTCTCCGGATTTCTCGGGATGAAACTGTACCCCGAAGGCATTATCTCTTTCTACAGATGCAGAAAAAGCTTTTCCATTTACTACCACTGAGGTTGTATACTTATTTTCAGGCAGAAAATAGTTCTCAGAAAAGTAGAATTCGCTCCCCGAGTCTATTCCTTCAAAGAGCTTGCTTTCACGCAGTATATCAACTTTCATTAAACCGGAATGAGAATTAAGATATTGTTCGTCTTCTATCCTGTTTGAATCGACAGGGAATAAACCAAGACAGGAAATATTCTCTCCTGTTGTATGGTCACACATTAATTCAACACCTAAACCAATTCCTAGGATAGGCTGTTTAATCATCCTTAATAGAGAGAAAAGATTTAAAATGTGTAACTGTTTCATATTCTGCTTTGCAGATCCGCTGCCGTAGAGAATCACTTTGTCGGCTTTGCAGATATCAGACTCGCTGCCGGTAACTATAAACGGTTCATTTAACTGCTTAAGAACCTTTGAAAGTTCCGTTACAGATGTATTCTCACATTGGATTAAGGCTAACATAAAAAACTCAAGATATATCTAATCTTTAATCAGTATTACAAAAGAATAGTCTCAAAAACTATTCCAAAACCAACCTTAAATTTAATATTAATTTTCCAAAAAACGGACAAATATGCTAAAAAATAAAAAAGGGGGAGCCTGTATCTCACCCATTATTAAGAATATATTCTATTTATGAAATTATTTCTCTCACTTTAGCTTTAGCAAATTCCAGTTTCCCGTTTTCACCGACAGAGATATCAATTGTATCACCATCTTCAAATTTATCCATCAGCAATTCCTGGGATAACGGGTTAATCAGATATTTCTGGATTGTTCTTTTAAGCGGCCTGGCACCAAATGTAACATCATAACCAATCTTTGCAAGCCAGTCTTTTGTTTCCTCACTTACATTAATCGTTATCTCCTTCTGGTCAAGCATTTTCTGAACATTCCTGATCTGGATATCTACAATTTCCCTTATTTCAATCTGGGTTAGTGGCTTGAAAAGTACTACTTCATCAATCCTGTTGAGAAATTCAGGTCTGATTGTTTTGCGAAGAAGCTCTATCATCTGACCTCTCAGCTCTCCCATCGCATTTTCTATATCATTATCTCTTATTTGTTCGAGTTTTTCACGGATTATATGTGAGCCGAGGTTCGATGTCATAATAATAATAGTATTCTTAAAGTTTACAGTTCTTCCCTGGTTATCCGTAAGTCTGCCGTCATCGAGAACCTGCAGCAGAATGTTAAATACATCGGGATGAGCTTTTTCTATCTCATCTAACAATACTACAGAATATGGTCTCCTTCGGACAGCTTCAGTTAACTGGCCGCCTTCCTCATACCCAACATATCCCGGAGGCGCTCCAATCAATCTTGATACGGAGAACTTCTCCATGTATTCCGACATATCTATTCTTATCATTGCATGTTCATCATCGAATAGAAATTCTGCCAGTGCACGTGCAAGCTCTGTTTTACCAACCCCGGTTGTTCCAAGAAAGATAAAGGAGCCGAGGGGACGGTTGATATCCTGCAGCCCCGTACGCGATCTTCTTATTGCATTTGCCACTGCGGAAACAGCTTCATCCTGTCCTATTACACGCCGGTGCAGTTCATCTTCGAGCCTGAGAAGTTTGCTCCTTTCACTCTCCAACATCCTGCTCACAGGAATGCCCGTCCATTTGGCTACAACCTCTGCGATATCTTCAGCGTCTACCTCTTCCTTAAGCATTTTTTTATCCCTTTGAATGGAAGAAAGATGTTTGGTTTCCTCACTTAACTGCTTTTCCAGTGAGGCGATTTTACCGTAACGGAGTTCTGCTACCTTTCCGAGATCACCCTCACGTTCATAGCGATCGGCAAGGGTTTTTGCATTATCAATTTCACTTTTCATCCCCCGGATTCTCTGGATCTTTTCCTTCTCCAGGTTCCAGTGCATTCTTAAGGTGTTTCTTTCCTCCTCGAGATCACCAAGTTCTTTCCTGAGCTCTTCAAGTCTCTTTGCCGATGCTTCATCTTTCTCTCTCTTCAGGGCTTCACGTTCAATCTCTAGCTGCTTGATTTTTCTTTCAAGACTATCCAGTTCCTCCGGCATTGAATCAATTTCTATACGGAGTTTGGAAGCCGCTTCATCGACAAGATCAATGGCTTTGTCCGGAAGGAATCTGTCGGCTATGTACCTGTGGGATAACTGGGCAGCTGCAACAATTGCGGCATCTGTAATCCTGACACCGTGGTGAACTTCATAGCGTTCTCTCAATCCTCGTAAAATTGAGATTGTATCCTCTACTGAGGGTTCACTTACAAGAACCGGCTGAAATCTTCTTTCTAAGGCTGCATCTTTTTCAATATGCTTTTTATATTCATCCAGAGTGGTAGCGCCAATGGCATGAAGCTCTCCTCTTGCAAGTGCGGGCTTCAGTATATTAGCTGCGTCCATAGAACCTGAAACAGCACCGGCACCGACAAGCGTATGAAGCTCATCTATAAAAAGAATAATTTCACCGTTTGATTCCTGAACTTCTTTAATTACTGCTTTTAGTCTTTCTTCAAACTGACCGCGGAATTGCGTACCCGCAACCAGGGCTCCCATATCAAGAGCCACAATTCTTTTAGTCTTAAGATTTTCTGGGACATCGCCTGCTACTATTCTGTGAGCAATTCCTTCTGCAATTGCTGTTTTACCGACGCCCGGTTCACCTATTAAAACCGGGTTATTTTTTGTTCTTCTTGAAAGAACCTGAAGTACTCTTCTGATCTCTTCGTCTCTTCCTATGACAGGATCAAGCTTTCCTGCTTTTACAAGATCAATCAGATCTCTCCCGTATTTCTTCAAAGCCTGGTAAGTCTCTTCAGGATTCTGTGAAGTGACACGCTGTGTGCCGCGTACCTCTTTCAATGCCTCAAGAATTGTATCGTGAGAGATTCCATTATCTCTTAAAAGCTGTCCAGGTTTAGTGTCTGTTTTAGATAATGCCAGTAAAAGATGTTCGATGGAGATGAATTCATCCTTCAGATTACGGGCTTCTTCTGCAGCATCATCAAACAATTTTGCTGTCAGGTTTGACATCTGCTGGTTTCCAATTCCTGCGCCGGAGACCTTCGGGAGCTTTTCAAGAAGTTCATTTGCCTTTAAACGGATCACATTTACATTGCCGCCGGTCTTATGCAGAATAGAATCAGCAATGCTTCCTTTTTCCTGGATTATTGATGCCAGTAAATGTTCCGGTTCGAGTATCTGATTATTGTAATTTTGTGCAATCTCAATCGCTGTCTGAACGATTTCCTGTGCCTTTACTGTTAGTTTATTAAAATTAAATGCCATATTATCTTTTCCTTAATTAAGGGTTTGATCAAATTCCATCATTTCGCTTTTATATTTAATCAACTCAGTTTATCTTTTTTACCTCCGTGTACCAGTCGCTTGACTGTTCAAGCATCCGGTTGATCCGGCTTACCAGTTTATGAGGATCCATCAGGTCTCCTTCAAGAAGGAGAGCAGATTCAAATAATTCCTCAACAACATTCGTTATATACTCATCCTGTCTGTCTGCCTTAAACACTTTAAGCATATTTCTTATCAGTTTATGATCCCTGTTTATCTCAAAAACCTTTTTTGGTATTTCCATATCCTTATTCATCATACGCATCATTTTATGCATGGTTGACGACATTGTATCATCGGGATTAACGAGAATAGCAGGACTTCCGCTCAGCCTGTCTGATTTTCTTACTTCTGTCACCCTGTCTCCCAGGATTTCTTTTACCCGGGCAAGCAAACTGTCAAAATGAAGCTGATCATCCTTTGTTAATGCCTCAGCCTTTTCCTTTTTCTCCCCTGACTCTTTGAAAGGTTCAAGGTTTTTCAAATCGACGGAATCGACAGGTTTAAATTCATAATCTTTATATTTTCTCACTGAGGAAAGAACGAATTCATCGACAGGATCATAAAGATAAAGAACTTCAAGTCCTTTGTTCTTAAAAATTTCAAGATGCGGGTCCTGATCAATTGCCTGTCTGCTTGAACCATGGGCATAGTATATTTCTTTCTGTCCTTCCTTAAACCTGGAGATATACTCTTCTAAAGAAGTCAATCCTTTTTCATCCTCGTTAAATGATGAATTAAACCTGAGGAGCTCCTTTATCTTATCAATATTTGTAAAATCACCATAGCCAAGCTTTAGATATTTTCCATGTTCATTCCAGAACTCAACATATTCCTCCGGTTTGTCTTTTGCTTTCTTAATAAGATATGAAAGAACCTGGCTTGTTACTGTATTGGAAATTTTTGTGAATATTATATTTTCCTGAAGAGTCTCTCTTGAGATATTCAAAGGAAGATCTTCCGATTCAACAACCCCTTTGACGAACCGCAGATATTCCGGCAGCAAATCCTTATTCTGGTGCTGGATCAAGACTCTCCTTACATATAAGTCGAGGCCATAGTCTTCCCTGCCAAATCCGAAGAAATCAAAGTTCTTTTTAGGAATAAAGATCAGACTGTGAAACTGAATAGGTGCATCTACAGAATTATGGATAACATCCATTGGTTCATCGGGATCGTGGGTAAGGAATTTATAAAAGTTATTATACTCTTCTTTTTTTATGCCGCTCTTAGGTTCGCGCCAGATCGCTGCAACAGTATTTATTTTTTCCTTATCCAGGTAAATCGGGAAGTTAACAAAGTTGGAATGTTTTTTAATTACTGTTTCCAGCCTGTATTTATCCGCAAAATCTTTTGCATCCTCCTTTAGGTGAATCTCGATTATCGTTCCGCGTTTAAGGTTATTATCCGGTTCCGAGATTTCATAATCACCCAGACCGTTTGACTTCCATTCAACCCCCGCTGTGTCTTTCTTAAATGATTTTGACTTAATAACCACCTCTTCCGCAACCATAAAGACGGAATAAAATCCAACACCAAACTTTCCTATTATATTATTAGCTTCTGCTTTATGTTCTTCAAGCTGCTTAATAAAATCAGATGAACCCGACCTGGCAATTGTTCCGATATTCTTTATAAGCTCCTCCTCAGTCATACCAATCCCGGTATCGGAGACAGTTATAAGTTTTTTCTTTTCATTAAAGCTCACCCGTATTTCAAGAGGAAGATCTTTATCTTCAATTTCGGTTCCGCGGGTGGATTCAAATCTCAGCTTATCTAGGGCATCTGATGAATTTGATATTAATTCCCGGAGAAATATTTCTCGGCTTGTATACAGTGAGTGCACAAGAATATCAAGCAGCTGCTTAACTTCAGCTTTAAATTCGTATTTATGAGATGTTGAAGCCTTACTCATTCTTTACTCCTTTAGTCCTTTCTTAATTGAGATAATTTTTGAAATAATTCTTTTTCTTCTTTTGAAAGATGTTTCGGTACCTGGACTATTATTCTCACATACAGGTCGCCCCTCCTGCTTTTATTTTCTTTCTGTATCATCCCCTGTCCACGAAGCTTTAACAGCTTTCCATTATCGGTTTCAGGAGGAATGACTATATTTAATTTCTTATGATCCAGGGTTTGTATCTGTACATTTCCACCAAGAACAGCAGTGTATAAATCGACATCAAGGTTATAATAAAGATCATCACCCTTTACCTCGTAAAAGGGATGATCAATAACATGAATGTTTAAGTACAGGTCTCCTTTTTCGCCGCCGTGACTTCCGGGAGAACCCATTCCTCGGAGGCGAAGCCGGGTTTTATCCCTCGTTCCCTGTTCAATTTTAACCTTTACTGTTTTTCCGTCTACGCTGAGTTGCCTATCCGTTCCGTTGAACACTTCTTCAAGGGTTAAATTCAAATTCGCTTCATAGTCCTGTCCTTTTTGAGCTGTTGAAAAAGGACTGCGCTGAGCACCTGCGCCTCTTCCGCCGAAGAAGCTTTCAAAGAAATCCGAGAAGCCCCCGATATTTCCGAACATATCACCAAGATCAGCTGAATATTGATATGTTGTCTTTCCACCGCTTCTGCTGCCAAACTGACTGAAGAAATCCTCCATTCCCGGCCCTCCGGCACCGGGCTGCTGGTAGTACTTCCAGTTAGCACCGAGCTGATCATATTTTTTTCTTTTATCAGGATCACTTAAAACTTCATTCGCCTCGGTGATCTCTTTAAATTTATCTTCAGCCTGCTTGTTGTCAGGATTTCTGTCAGGATGATATTTTAATGCCAGCTTCCGGTAAGCTTTTTTAATCTCTTCCTGAGTAGCATCCTTTTCTACACCCAGTATTTTGTAATAATCTTTAAATTCCATTTTAATTGTTCCTGTATTTCAAAATATAAGCAGAACAGGATATAAACCTTTCTGTTAAAAAACAAAAAGGGCAGCCAAACATATTTTCAGCTGCCCTTAAGGCAATTATCTTATATCAGTAATCTGATTTATAGATAAGCTTATTTTACTTTTACTTCAATTTGTTTTGGTTTGGCTTCTTCAGATTTAGGGACAGTAATTGTTAACTGACCATCCTTAAATTCGGCATCAATTTTATCTTCCTGAATTTTTGAAGGAAGATTAAAAGATCTGAAGTATTTTCCATAAGATCTTTCGACTCTATGATATTTCGAATTCTTCTTCTCGGTCTCCTGTTTTCTTTCTCCGCTTATACTTAACTGACCGTTTTCATAATTTATCTTTACATCCTCCTTCTTAACACCTGGAAGATCAAGCTTTAACTTATAACCGTCCTGGTCTTCCGTTATATCTGTCAGAGGACTCCATACAGCATTTTCGTATTCTGCAATTTCCTCATCCGAATCTCCGAAACCAAATCTACGGTTAAATGAATTGAATATCCTGTTGAACTCGCGTTCAATATTTAATAAATCCTTTGAAGGATTCCATCTTACAATTGCCATAATTACCTTCCTCCTTTCGTTTTAATTTAATTGTCATAACTACAGATACAACTAAAATGCCGGAGCACTGGAAATCCTATAAATTATTATAATATAAAGAGTTATAGAGATTCTGTCATCTAGAAAAAAGACTGACATTTTGTCATACAAATTAACCTAAATGATAGACAAGTCATTAGTTTTGTCAAAAACAATGACATTTTTACAACCCAAAAACTGAATTGGATAATTCCCTGCTGAAGAAAGAACAGGGTGGTAATTCAATAGGGAGGTTGACGAGAGATAAACATATCTGAAGCGTAGCTGGGATATCCCCGGGTTAAGTGTAAGATTCTTCATAAATGTCGTGAGTGAGATTTCTCTGGATTGTTAATCCACAATAATTTCTATATTTTTGCAAACTTGTTTCTGCTAAGTATATTAAATGAAAAATGTTACCGAAGACACAATTACAGCAATTGCAACTCCTTCGGGAGTCGGGGCTATTTCTGTAATAAGGGTCAGCGGTCCTCTTTCCATTGAGATCACTGATAAAATATTTAAGGGTAAAACTAAATTATCCAATTCGGGTTCCCATACAATTCATTATGGTGAAATTTTCGATGACAGCGGGATCTTAATTGATGATGTGCTTATTTCCGTGTTCCGAACTCCTCATTCGTATACAGGTGAGGATTCGGTAGAAATAAGTACACACGGAAATCCTTTAATATCAAAGAAAATAATAGAGCTGCTGCTTAGAAATGACGCAAGATTGGCAGAGCCGGGTGAATTTACAAAAAGGGCGTACCTGAATAACAGGTTAGATCTTGCACAGGCGGAAGCTGTGGCTGATGTTATATCATCAAGGACGGATGCTTCGTTACGCGGTGCAAGAAATCAGCTTGATGGGATGCTTTCGAAAAAAGTGGATGAAATCAGGAGTTCGCTGATAAATGCCTCCTCATTTGTTGAACTGGAACTGGACTTTGCTGAAGAGGATGTTGAATTTATTAACCTTGACGAACTAAGTAAAAAGGTTACGAAGATAAAAACTGAAATTGAAGTTTTATTAAAAAGTTATTCCTTTGGCAGGGTCATTAAAGATGGTGTAAATGTTGCCCTGGTTGGTAAACCGAATGTCGGGAAGTCTTCCCTTCTGAATTATTTACTTAAAGAATCCAGAGCAATAGTAAGCCATATCCCGGGAACAACCAGGGATATAATAAGAGAGGATGTTTCGATCGATGGAATTCTTTTTAGATTATATGATACAGCAGGAATAAGGATTTCTGAGGACATTATTGAAAAAGAAGGTGTACTCCGAAGCAGACAGGCAGTTAAGGATGCAGATATAGTTCTTTTGATCAGCGATGTGGAACAGGGAAAATCTGAAGATTTGATGGATGAAATCTATTCAATTACGGATAAAAACAAGGTTTTGAATGTACTAAATAAAATTGACCTGGGTGAAGTAATTCAGCAGGAATATGATGCGGCTATTTCTGCATTAACCGGAGAAGGAATTGAAAGATTGTTCCTGATGATGAAAGCTAAAGCCCTTGGTTCTTCTTCTTATAGTGAAAAAGGAGCAGTAGTATCAAATTCACGTCATTTTGTGTGTTTGAGAAGAGCAAAAGAAAGCCTGGAAAAAGTTGAAGAATCAATTCAAAATAGGATGAGCGGAGAATTTATTTCTGTGGATTTAAGAAAAGCTGCCGATGACCTGGGAGAAATAATTGGAATTGTGACTTCAGATGATATCTTAAACAATATTTTTACAAAATTCTGCATTGGCAAGTAGTTCCACGTGAAACAAATAAGAAAAAAATTGAATAAATCGCTAATTTAGTTCCACGTGAAACAAAAGATTTTATGAATAATGAATACGATATAATAGTAGTTGGCGGTGGACATGCAGGTATAGAAGCCAGTTCTTCTGCAGCTAAAATGGGATGCTCAGTCGCCCTGGTGACTATGGATAGATATGCAATTGGCAGAATGTCGTGTAATCCGGCTATCGGGGGGACTGCAAAAGGACATTTAGTGAGAGAAGTCGATGCTTTGGGCGGGATGATGGGAATAATTGCCGACAGGACAGGTATTCAGTTCAGGATGCTGAATAAATCCAAAGGTCCTGCCGTTTGGTCCCCAAGGTGTCAATCGGATAGAAAACTTTACTCTGAAGTAGCCAGCAAATGTGTCAGCGATATTCCAGGTCTTACAATCATTGAAGATGCTGTTATAGAAATTATAACTGAGGATAGAAGAATTACGGGTGTTTTTACGTCAAAGGGAAAAGAAATTAAATGCAAAGCCCTGGTTTTATCCTCAGGTACATTCTTGAACGGTCTGATGCACACTGGTTTGAATTCGATAAGCGGCGGCAGATATGGTGAAAAACCAGCCAAAGGTATTACGGAATCATTAATAAAACTGGGTTTTGAATCGGGAAGACTTAAAACCGGGACCCCGCCCAGACTGGCAAAAAACTCAATTAATTGGGATATTGTTGAAATACAACCGGGTGATGAAGATCTTCAGCCTTTCTCATACAGAACAGATAAGGGTAATTTTCCTATGCTGCCGCAGGTTCCCTGTCACATTACATACACAAATGAAACTGTACACAAGATATTAGAAAAAGGCTTTAAAGATTCTCCAATGTTCACGGGCCGGATAAAAGGAGTCGGTCCCAGGTATTGTCCTTCAATCGAAGATAAAATTGTCCGCTTTGCAGAAAAAAAACAGCACCAGTTATTTCTGGAACCGGAAGGTTTGGACAGCGACCTGATTTATTTGAATGGATTCTCCTCTTCCCTGCCAGCAGAAATCCAGCTTGAGGCAATCCACGAAATTAAGGGGTTGGAAGATGCCGAAATGATTCGCCCCGGTTATGCTGTTGAATACGATTTCTTTCCCCCTCACCAGGTTGACCTGACGCTCGAGACAAAACTGATTAAGGGTCTTTATTTCGCGGGACAAATAAACGGCACATCAGGATATGAGGAAGCGGCTGCTCAGGGAATTGTCGCGGGTATAAATGCGGGATTAAAAATTCAGGGCAGACCGGAATTTGTTTTAAAAAGAAGTGAGGCTTATATAGGTGTTCTGATCGATGACCTTGTAAATAAATCAACGGAGGAACCTTACCGGATGTTTACTTCCAGGGCTGAACATCGCCTGATTTTAAGACAGGATAATGCTGACCGCAGACTTTTAAAGTACGGGTATGAATTCGGATTAATCGAAAAGAAAATGTTCGAAGATTTAGGGAAAAAAGATAATCTGATTAATGAGGGTATAAATCTCCTCAATAACCTGAAGCTGCATGCAAGGGATATTAATCCTTTGCTTGAAGCTAAAGGTTTGAATGGGATAGATTCAACGGAGACAATTTCTAAGTTATGTAAACGTCCTGAGATCTCTCTGAACGAATTATTAAATGTAAACGGCTTCGGGGGAGAAAAAATTATAAGAGAATTATTGGATGATCCTGATTCCTTAAACCAGGTAGAAATTGAGTTAAAGTATGAGGGATACTTAAAGAGACAGGAGGAGAATATTATAAAAATGGAAAGATATGAGGGTATGAATATTCCTTTAATGTTAAACTATTTTGATTTGAAAGGATTATCAACTGAAGGAAGAGAAAAATTAAACAGGATAAAACCCCGTTCTATTGGCCAGGGAGGCCGTATTTCAGGTGTTACACCTTCTGATATTTCTATTTTATTGGTATATTTAAAAAACTAATTTTAGGGAACTTTTATGGTGGATGTTCAGGAACAGTACCTTAAAGAATTGCAATCATTTTATTGGGAAAATTCATTTAATCCCGATATTATGAAGATAGAACGTCTGGCTTATTTTGCTGAATTAGTTACTGAAAAAAATGAGTCGGTCAACCTGATTTCGCGCCGAGATATCGGCAGTATCATTGAGAATCATGTATTTCTGTGTTCTTACATTACCAGATATATTCCGGAAAAAGTTTCTCATTTCCTGGATATTGGCACCGGCGGCGGGTTCCCCGGAATTCCATTAGCGATTATTCGTCCCGAACTTCAAGGGGTTTTAGTTGATTCGACTAACAAGAAGATTAATGCAGTAACAGAATTTATAGATAAATTAAAACTTGGTAATATTGTTGCTGAAAACGACAGGGTAGAAAGCCCTGAGTTCATTGAAAAGTACAAAGACAGTTTTGATCTGATTGTCAGCCGTGCCTCAGTTCCTCTTATAATTCTCTTCCGGTACGCGCTGCCTTTGATTAAAGAGAAGGCATATTTCGCTGCAATTAAAGGCGGTGATCTTGATTCAGAGTACCAGAAGGCCGAAATGAAATACAAATCTCACATTAAGAAGTCAACTATCTTCGAGCTTTATTACAAACCTTCAAACGTACGAAACCAGAAAGGCAAGAAGTTAGTACTGCTGGAACTCCAGAAATGAGTTCTTCTTCCGATAAAAAAAAATTATTTGAAGAAATAAGTTCGCTCCAGACCGAACAGCGCAATGCTGCTTCGATGAATATTGATCTTGCATCAGTTGGTCAAATTCTTAAAATAATAAATGATGAAGATAAATCTATCCCGGCCGCAGTAGAAAAAGAAATTCCTTATATAGAAAAAGCTGTTAAGTTAATTGTTAACTCATTCAAGTCAGGCGGCAGACTGATTTATTTTGGTGCGGGTACAAGCGGGAGACTTGGTGTAATCGATGCTGCTGAGTGTCCCCCAACATTCGGCACTGATCCTGAACTTGTGCAGGGCTATATTGCAGGCGGAAAAGAAGCTATGTTCCGGGCACAGGAAGGCTCCGAAGACTATGAAGAGAACGGTGCTGCGGATGTTATTAAAGCTGTAATAAACAAAAAAGATGTCGTATGCGGAATTGCAGCCAGCAGGAGAACACCTTATGTAATCGGCGCTGTTAAGAAAGCAAAGGAGCTTAGAGCAAAAACAATATATATAACCTGTAATCCCCGCAGCGAGTTTAATATCAAAGAAGTTGACGTGGCTATTTGTCCTTATGTCGGTCCTGAAGTTGTTATGGGATCCACAAGAATGAAAAGCGGCACTGCTCAAAAGCTTGTATTAAATATGCTGACCACCGCCTCAATGATCAGGCTGGGTAAGGTTTATGAGAATATGATGATCGATCTCCAGATGACAAATAAAAAGCTTGTCGAAAGATCCAAAAGAATCGTAATGACAATTACGGGTTTATCTTACGAGGAAGCCGAAGATTATCTGAACAGGGCAGACGGGCATGTAAAAACTGCTCTCGTAATGATAAAGGCAGAAGTAAATGCTGATGAAGCCCGGAGCAGATTGAAAAAAGCTAAGGGGTTCGTCAGGAAAGCGATAGAATTATAGAAGCGTGTCTTCGATACGTCCCGACCGGAAGTAATCTAAGAGTCGGGACTACTCAGACACCGTGGAAGTTAGAAGGATTGGGTGAATGACTGAATGAGTGATTGGAAGATGGATGTAGTGTCGCGGTCATTGAGTGTTCCGAGGTACGAGGAACGTACCGGGATGGCCGGATAAGGAATAAGTTAAAAATTTTGACGTTAATGTTGTTTAATAAGCGATAGAAGATGGGTGATAGAAGCATTATCTTCGATACGTCTCGGCCGGATAAAAACTGAAGCCGGGACTACACTGACACTGGTGAGATGATTGGTAAGGGATAACAGGAAGAAATGAAAGATTATACCTGGAGTTATAAAAAAGAAAGTGTGCCTGCTGCCGTTAAAATCGAATATATATTGAAATACGGAGACCTGGAAGAAATTTATGAAGTAATTAATGATTATGGTTTAGATTATTGTAGAAAATTATGGATTGATAATATAATATCTGATGAAAGATTTAACCGATTAAATTATTTCCTTGCCGGGTTTATTTTTAATATTTCAACGGGTAGAACTGAAATTTTAAAGTTCCTGAAAGATCATCAAAAACCGAGATTCGAAGGAATTAAATCAGGATTATTTAAAAACATAACATAAATATTTTCGATGCTTCCATCTGAAAAGGAAATTGACAAATCACTGGCGCCTGCAGCTGCCGATGTATTATCGTCCCTGGCAGGAATAGAAGATTTAAAATATTTTACATTAGTCGGCGGTTCGGCGCTTTCAATCTACCTGAATCACCGTATTTCGGAAGATCTTGAATTTTTTACCTGGATCGAAAAATTAGAGTCTGCTAGAATTGATTCTATATTAAATAGTATTTCAAAAACACACTCAGTAAAAATTATAAATTCTTATGCGGAGGGATTGGATATATCAATTGATCAGGTTAAGGTGACTTTTTATGCAAACGGATGGAATAAATTAAAAGAGAGAGAAAAATTGTTAAAAAATTCATATGTCGGAAGATTAGAATTATTAACAGCAATGAAAACCAACATTCTTTCATTAAGAGCAAAGTTTCGTGATTATTATGATTTATATACAATCACAAAAAAAGCATACGATATCAAAAAAGTTTTAGAGATCGCGTTACAATATATTCCGGGTATGACAAAAAAAATATTTGTTATGCAATTAGTTTATACCGAAGACATTGACGATGAGAATATAGAACATCTTAAACCCGAATCTGATGTTTCGCTTGATGAGATCAGGATGTATTTCGAAAGAGAGATAAAAACTATTCTCTGATTTCTCTAAGTAAAATTTAATTAAATCTTCTCAGCCCCTGACTGTGTAAGAAAAGCGCTTGAAGTTAAAACCGGAATATATAAAATAGAATAATTTATCCCGGGTTCTTAATTCAGAACCCTTTTGGTGTTTTAAAGATTAAAGAAATGGCAATAGCTGCCTCTGGCAGCCAATAATGATTGTGGAAGGCCATTTCAGTTTTCAGGTTGTAACAGCTGCTGATGTATGAATGATATAGTCCAGGAATTTCTGAACACAAGGGTTATTAAAAATTTCCAGGGGATAATTGCGTCCGGCCGGGCTGATACTAACGTTAATTATATCTCACCCCTTTATGGTTCTTCCAAAAGTTTTCTGATTAACGGGCTTTCCTTAAAAGAAAATCAGGTAGTTGTTCTGCTTCCTGATTCCAGGTCAGTTGATGAACTCAAAGTTGAGCTTACGATACTGGGGCTAGCGGAAAATCTGCTTGTAATGAATGAATTCCGCCCTGAAGTCCTGCAGGAAATATTAACCGAAATTACGAAAAGGGAGAAGTTAATTCTTCTTTCTACCTACGGCATTTTAAATTGTGAACTCCCTTTAAAAGAAAGAATTGCTGAAGGAACTGCACATATCCAGGTTGGCGGAAATCTTTCCTATAATGATGTGATAGAATATTTAAACCTGCTCAATTATCAGAAAGACAAATTCGTTGAAGCACCGGGTGACTATTCTCTGCGTGGTGCAATCATTGATTTCTGGTCGTACAGCGAACATAATCCCGTTCGTCTCGAATTTGACGGAGATTTTTTAGAATCAATCAGATACTTTGATCCCGAGAGCCAGCGCTCGGTCGAACAAATTAAGGAGGTTACACTTGCAGCTTCACTGAGCAGCAGCGAAAGCTCACGCAGGTTTACGGATATACTATCATATCTGAAAAATCCGCTTTTCATCGCATCTTCATTTGAACTCAAAAATTTCAAATTCGCAAAATTCAACTGCTTTGCCGAAATAAAACCTGCAAAAATAGCAGAGGCACTTTTTGAAGAGACGGATGAATCAGTTTATCTTGATGATTTTCCCAATGAATCAAAGGGAAACGGGAACCATGAACCAATGGGAATAAACCCGGTAGAAGACTTTGAAAAATATCTTTCGGCTGCGGGCACAAAATGGCTGCTTGAGGAAGAGCTTGGCTCATCGAACAATAAAATCGATTCCGGCATTTCGGATTCTCCCTCAATAAATTCCAACTATGAAGTTCTTTTCAGGACACTAAAGGATTATGCAGAAAAGAATTTCAGGATAATTATTACCTCCGAAAATGAACTGCAGACCTCGAAACTGCGTGATCTTTTAAGCGAGTTTAAAAAAGAACTTGCAGAATTAATTGAATCGGGGAAGATTAAGATTGAAACACTTGCAATCAGAAAAGGATTTCTCTTAAAAGAAGATAAGCTTCTGATCCTTACCGATTATGAAATTTTTAATAAGCCGTACAGAACGAAAATACCAGCTTCGGGTAAATATAAAACCGGCAGCAGCCGGGCAAAATCTAAAGCTTTTGCATCAATAAAAAGAGGGGATTATGTCGTTCACGAGAATTACGGGATCGGTAAGTACGCAGGACTGGAAACTATACAAATAGGAGAAGCAGAACAGGAATCGATGAAGCTTCTCTATGCAGAGGGGGGTATTGTTTATGTTAACCTGAATTATTTGACTCTTGTTAAAAAATATTCCTCCGGAAAATCAGGCGATGGCAGGCTGACTCCGGCGCTATCAACACTCGGTACGGCCGATTGGGCAAATACAAAATCCAGAACCAAAAAGAAGATCAAAGAAGCAGCCCGCGAGCTGATTGAACTCTATGCTAAAAGAAAGGCTACACAGGGATATTCCTTTGGTTCAGATACAGTTTGGCAGAAAGAGCTTGAAGCGTCCTTCCTCTATGAAGATACACCTGACCAGGAAAAGGTGACTGATGAGGTGAAATCTGATATGGAAGCCGAAAACCCGATGGACAGACTTGTATGTGGCGATGTTGGTTTCGGTAAAACCGAGGTGGCTGTCCGTGCAGCATTTAAAGCTGTACAGGATGGTAAACAGGCTGCAGTGCTGGTTCCCACTACAATCCTTGCCGAACAGCATTATAATACCTTTAAGGACAGGCTTACACAGTTCCCGGTATCAGTTGAAGTAATGTCGAGGTTCCAGACTAAAAAGAAGCAGACAGAAATTGCCGGTAATCTTAAGGAAGGTAAAGTTGATGTTGTAATTGGTACGCACCGCCTGCTTTCGAAGGATATTGAGTTCAGAGATCTCGGGCTTTTAATTATAGATGAGGAACATCGGTTTGGCGTTAAAGCAAAAGAGAAGCTGCGTTCATTTAAAGTCAATGTCGATACGTTAACATTGACTGCAACTCCCATCCCTCGGACATTAAATCTCTCGTTACTGGGCGCCAGGGACCTTTCTATCATTGCAACCCCGCCTCCAAACAGGCAGCCCATTTACACACAGGTTGCGATTTTTGATATCCACAAAATAAAAGAGTGGGTAATGAATGAACTGCAGAGGAACGGGCAGGTTTATTTTGTACACGACAGGGTGCAGTCGATTGAAAAGCTGGCGGGGTACTTAAATAAATATATTCCTGATGTCAGGATTGCAGTTGCGCATGGACAAATGAAAGCCAGTCAGCTTGAAAATGTAATTCACGGTTTTCTGAATAGGGAATATGACGTCCTCCTTTCAACTAAAATCATCGAATCAGGAATAGATATACCCAATGTAAATACGATAATTGTAAACCGTGCCGACAGGTTCGGACTTGCGGAACTTCACCAGCTGCGGGGAAGAGTTGGAAGATCCAGCCGTCAGGCTTATGCCTATTTTATAGTTCCTTCCCTTAATGGAATAAATAAAAAAGCACTAAGAAGGCTTCAGGCAATTGAAGAATTTACGGATGTTGGGGCCGGTTTTAACATTTCCATGCGTGATCTTGAAATAAGAGGCGCGGGGAACCTTCTCGGCACAGAACAGACCGGATTTATTAATGAAGTCGGTTTTGATCTTTATGTTAAGTTGATTAACGAAGCTGTTGAAGAACTGAAATACCAAGAGTTCAAAGAAATATTCAGGAGCCTTCCCAAACAGGAAGAGAGAACAGAACCGACTATAGATGCATATTTTGATATCGGCATTCCGAAAGAATATATGCCTGAACAGATGGACAGGCTTAATTTCTACACTTCACTCTATTCTATTAAAGAAATTTCCGAGCTTGAAGAACTCACTGAAGAAATGAAAGATCGTTTTGGTCCGCTGCCTGTCCTGGTTAAAAGATTAATAGCCGCGGCAGCACTGAAATTATATTCTTCTTATGCTTTATTCGAAAGAATAGTTATCCAAAGGAAAAACATTTTTATAATCCTCCCAAAAGGCGAAAAAGAAGACTATTATAAATACAGGTTTGTTGAGCTGATGCGGTTCATTATGGATAATTATAAAGACAGGATAAAGTTCAGTCAGCAAAAAGAAGTATTAAAATTCTCTATACCGAATAACTTTGAATCGCCAGAAAAACTGCTGGGGTTCATGATTAATTTCGGCAGGGAAGTGATGGATCTGTTCAAACAACAGGAAATGGAATTATCTGGAAAGCGTGAAGAATCTCCTAGATAGAATTACACTGCTCTGTACTATTTTAGTGAATCAATAATTCTTTTTTACTAACTTTGTTTTAATTTAAAGGAAATTAGTTGAACTGTCCCTTTTGCAATAACCCGTTAGTAATCCTTGAATTAAACCGGATTGAGGTTGATTACTGCACCAATTGTCATGGAATCTGGCTGGATAATGGTGAGCTTGAGCTTTTGATGCAGGATTCAGAAGAAAAATTAAAATTATTAAGTTCATTTACCGTTGATAAAAAAAGTACGGAAAAACCCTTAAGATGCCCGATCTGTCAGAAGAAAATGGATAAAATTCTCTGCGACACAGAAAACAAAATAACACTTGACAGGTGTAAAAGGCATCATGGTATCTGGTTTAATGAAGGCGAACTTGTTAGTGTTGTTGAAATGGGCGGACTTGATAAGCAGGATAAAATAATCGGTTTGTTAAAAGAAATGTTCTCTCATAATTTAAAATAATTAATGAGGTTAAAATGGTTATCGGAATAATTGTTATTGTCCTGATATTTTTTGTAATACTCTTTTTTATTGGCAGCTATAACTCGCTGATTAAATTGAGAAACCAGGTAAAAAATGCATGGGCACAGATTGATGTACAGTTAAAACGCCGTCATGATCTGATTCCCAACCTGATTGAAACTGTAAAGGGTTACATGAACCACGAACGCAATACGCTGGAGAATATAACAAATGCAAGGAGCCAGGCAGTTAGTGCACAGAGCATTTCGGAAAAAGCGAAAGCGGAAGCACGGCTGACGGAAGCAATCGGGAAATTCAACCTGGTGGTAGAAAATTATCCCGATTTAAAAGCAAATCAGAATTTCCTGGCATTACAGGAGGAATTGACTTCGACTGAGAATAAAATTTCTTTTTCCCGTCAGAGTTATAATGACCAGGTTTTATTCTTTAACAATAAAATTCAGATGTTCCCTTCGAATATTGTTGCAGGAATGTTCAGCTTCAAATTAGAAGACTTTTTTGAAGTTGAAGATAAATCCGAAAAAGAAGTTCCGAAAGTAAATTTCTCATAAATTTTTGTAATAAGTAATGTGGGAATTAATTAAATCCAACCAGAGGAAATCGTTCCTCCTTTTTATAGGAATGGCTGTTACTCTGATCCTCCTCGGTTATCTAATCGGGAGCACTTTCGTTCCTGACGGAGGGGGAGTATTCGGCATTTCTATTGCCATAATTATATGGACAGTTTTATCCATTATCAGTGTTACGGCAGGAAGTAAACTGGTTCTTTCAATCAGTCAGGCAAAGGAAGTAACACCGGCTGTCCACCAGCAGCTATTTAATGTAGTTGAGGAAATGAAAATAGCCGCTGGTCTCCCCGCTATGCCCAAAGTGTATATAATCGACAGCACAGCTATGAATGCATTTGCCACGGGTAAGGATCCGTCAAATAGCGCAGTCGCTGTAACCGCGGGTTTATTATCAAAACTGAACCGTGATGAACTGCAGGGAGTTATAGGTCACGAAATTTCTCACGTACTTAACCGTGACACAAAATTTATGACTTATGCAGCGGTTATGCTGGGTACGATTGTGATAATTTCGGAAATATTTGTCAAGGGAATGTTTTATTCGGGTGCCGGAAGCAGATATGGCTCGAAATCCAAAAACAGCGGTCAGGGACAAATAATCATACTTGCTATTGCACTAATATTTGCCGTACTGGCTCCCATAATGGCAAGACTTCTTTACTTTGCAATCTCACGCAAAAGAGAATACCTTGCGGATGCCTCGGCAGCAAGACTGACAAGATATCCCGAAGGGCTTGCATCGGCACTTGAAAAAATATCCGGCTGCACAGATGATCTTCCTTCTGCAAACAAAGTCACTGCCGGGATGTATATAGCAAATCCACTTAAGAAAAAAGGGATGAAATTGTCGGATTTGACCAGCACGCATCCTCCGATTTCAGAGAGAATAAGAATATTAAGGGGAATGATGTATGGTGCCGGGTTCAGTGATTACCAGCAATCATTTTCAGCGCTGAAAAGATCTTCGGCTGCAATTATTCCTCCTTCAGGATTACAAGACAGCGGTGCGGTTCCTTTACGGGCTGCAAGCGGGCACTTAACAGGGATACAGTCGGCCGTTGATGAAAAAAGGAATCTCGGCAATATTATGATGGCCGTGAATGATTATTCTTCTATAAACTGTGAGTGCGGACTAAAGATAAAAATTCCGCCCGGTTTCGGAATGAACAGACCTGAAATTACCTGTCCCAGATGCGGCCGTAAACACCTCGTTGAATCCGCAGGTAAAATAAAGATTTAGAGTATAAATAGAATACAGATGACACAGATTCCCCGATAAGCACGGAAAAAATAATATTTGTGAAAATCCCTATCATTCACGTTGTCCGTGTTCTATTCTAAACGTATCCTTCCTATCTCGTCCCTGACGGGACTTATTATATTAATGAAGGATTCTATCTATAAATATTTTGTCCCTAACGGGACCAAAATCAAATGGAATTTTTAATCCGGCTATTTTAATGATCCCTTTAGGGATTAAATATCTGTAGAAAAAAAGAGAAAGAAAAAATCAAAGTCCCGTAGGGACGACATAGTCAATTAAATTTCTAGTTCAATAACAAATTAGCAACGTTCCCTTTTTTAATAGAGCACGGACGACACAGATTACGCGGATAAACACGGGGGAAATAATAACCGTGACAATCCGGGTCATCCGTGTTCTATAAACTTATTAAAGCGCTCATTTAGATTATAATTGATTTATATATTAAATTTTGCACGTATGTTTTTCTTTGTTTACAATACATACCTCATATTATTAAATAAAAATTATGGAGAAGGTCATGAAAAAATTAGTTTTTCTGCTTCTGCCTATTATTTCAATTCTATTACAAAGTTGTAAAACTGAAATGAAAGAAACAGAATTAATTCCAAGAAAAGTTCTATTCGACAATCCCGACAAAGCTGCATTAAAAATCAGTCCCGACGGAAGGTATATAAGTTACCTGGCCCCGGTAAATGATGTATTAAATGTGTGGGTTGCCCCCAAAGATGACCCGTCTAAAGCGGTTGCTGTTACTAAAGATACTCTCCGCGGAATACGGATCTATTTCTGGGCTTATACCAGCAATCACATTTTATACCTGCAGGATTTGGGCGGGGATGAAAACTGGCAGCTTCATGCCGTGAATATAGAAACAAAAGAGGATAAAAATCTCACACCGTTTGAAGAAATCCCCGGTCCTGACGGCAAACCTGTTACTATGCCGAATGGGAAAAAGCTGAGACCAACTACACAGATACAGGAAGTGAGTTATAAATTTCCACAGGATATACTTATCGGCCTTAATACAAGAAATCCGCAGTATCACGATATCTATAAAATAAATATACTTAACGGGATGATGACCATCGTCCAGCAGAATGATCAGTTCCTTGGTTTTCAAACCGATGATAATTACAATATCCGTTATGCAATGAAAATGACCCCTGACGGCGGTAATGAAATGTTCATTCCTGATGGAAGCGGGGGCTGGAAATCCTTTGATAAAATTCCAATGGAAGATATGCTGACAACCTCTCCGATTACATTTGACAAAACAGATAAAATCCTTTATATGCTTGACAGCCGGGGAAGAAATACCGCAGCATTGGTTTCTAAAAATCTTGAAAACGGTGAGCAAAAAGTTATTTACGAAAATCCCAAAGCGGATTTAAGCGGCATTATGATCCATCCTGTTAAAAAGGTAATCGAAGCTGCAGCGAGTGATTATGAAAAAACTGAATGGACTGTGCTGGATGAATCAGTAAAACCTGATCTTGATTATCTAAAAACTCTCGAGAATGCCGAAATAAATGTAACAGACCGAACATTGGATGATAATTTCTGGACAGTAGCATTTACTGTGGATAACGGTCCTGTGAAATATTATATCTATGATCGTGCAAAGAAAAAAGCAACTTTTCTTTTTACGAACAGAAAAGCTCTTGAAGGATACAAATTATCCCATATGACCCCGGTAATTATTAAATCAAGGGACAATTATGACCTTATAAGTTATCTGACACTGCCATTGTGGACAGATCCCGATAATACCGGAAAACCTAACAAACCATTGCCAACAGTCCTGTTTGTACATGGCGGACCCTGGGGAAGAGATGATTGGGGATATAATTCTATTCATCAGTGGCTTGCAAACCGCGGGTATGCTGTGCTGAGTGTAAACTTCCGCGGGTCTACCGGGCTTGGTAAAGATTTTATCAATGCCGGTAATAAACAATGGGCTGGTAAAATGCATAATGATCTGATCGATGCCGTTAACTGGGCAATTAATGAAGGAATTGCAGATAAAGAAAAAGTTGCGATAATGGGAGGCAGTTATGGCGGATATGCGACACTTGTCGGTGTAACATTTACACCTAAGGTATTTGCATGCGGAGTTGATATAGTTGGTCCGTCTAACTTAAATACTTTGCTTGAAACTATACCTCCCTATTGGGCGCCAATGATAGAAATGTTTGCTACCCGTATGGGTGATAACCGCACTGAGGAAGGTCGAAAGTACCTGGATTCAATTTCGCCTCTTTCCCGTGTTGACAGCATACAAAAACCATTATTAATTGGACAGGGTGCAAATGATCCAAGAGTAAAACAGACGGAATCCGATCAGATTGTGAAAGCAATGCAGGCAAAAAATATTCCCGTTACCTATGTTTTATTTCCTGATGAAGGACATGGCTTTGCCCGTCCTGAAAACAATCTTGCCTTTTTTGCTATAACAGATCTGTTTCTCGCTGAACACCTCGGCGGAAGATCAGAACCGATAGGCAGCGATTTTAAAGGTTCAAGTGTCACAGTACCGGGCGGCGCAGACCAAATAAAATCATTAGCGCAGGCATTAAATCCGGCTAAATAGTTTAGTGCTGGTCTGTTTTTTCACAAAGGGCGATTTAAATATCGCCCTTTCTTATTTAAATTAAAGAAGAAAATTAATCTTGACTTAGTCCCGGCGGATCATTAAGAAATAATGATGGAGGTTTAGTATGGATAATAAGCCCATTGTAATGGAATATAGTTTCAATTCACCAGCCGAAAAAGTCTGGAAAGCAATCACAGGTAAAGATGAAATGAAACAGTGGTATTTTGATTTGAAAGAATTCAAACCGGAAGTTGGTTTTGAGTTCAGATTTTTAGCCGGAGAAAGAGAAGACAACCAATACCTGCATATCTGTAAGATTACAGAAGTTATCCCGGGTAAAAAAATTGCATACAGCTGGCGTTACGATGGCTATGAAGGAATTTCATATGTCTCTTTCGAACTGTTTGCCGAGGGAAAAATGACGAGGCTAAAACTTATTCACTCCGGACTCGAAACATTTCCGGAAAGTAATCCTGACCTTGCAAAAGAAAATTTTGCGGAGGGATGGAAGCAGATTATCGGGGAGAACCTTAAAAATTTCCTGAAATGAATTCTCCGCTCTAAATGTGAGCAAAGGTTAACACCGGGTTTCTAACCGCTGAACTGGATAGGAATGCAAGTACCGGAACTGTTTCAAAAGTCTACCTGAAGTTCCTATATAGGTTGATCTGTTTTAAACCGTTGATACGGTTATAGTTCGTCTTCTTTTTGGTACACCTGACTGGAAGTCAGGTGTTAACCTTTGAGTGTCGAGTGAACATCCCCGGGAATTCTGTTGAGAATTGAGAATTGAAGGCTGGGGGATTAATATGTTTTACTGGATGAGAGAATAAGTGTGTATTATTTCCTATTTTCTGTATAAACTAATTAATTAACATTAAAAAAGTAATGGAAACAGACTTAAAGTTAGCAGTACTGATTGACGGAGATAATATTCCTTCCGCATATGTTAAAGAGATGATGGAAGAGATAGCAAAATACGGCAGTCCGACCATCAAAAGAATTTATGCTGATTGGACAAAACCAAATCCCTCAAGATGGAAAAATCTTCTCTTGGAAAATGCGATAACTCCGATTCAGCAGTACAGCTACACTTCGGGGAAAAATGCCACCGATTCGGCAATGATTATCGATGCTATGGATATTTTATATTCTGAGAAAGTTAATGGTTTCTGTCTGGTTTCCAGCGACAGCGATTTTACGCGACTTGCAACAAGACTCCGGGAAGCCGGAATGAAAGTCTACGGCATAGGTGAAAAGAAAACCCCGGAACCATTTATAGTTGCCTGCGATAAATTTATTTACGTGGAGATTCTGAAAAACAGAGCCGATGAGACTGAAACAGATGTTTCAAAAGATAAGACTTCAAAGAAAAATGAAATAGAAAAAGTCAATCCGGCTTTAATTAAGCTGATTTCTTCAACAATATCAGATCTTGCAGATGAAGACGGCTGGGCATTTCTTGGAGATGTCGGGAATCTTCTGCAAAAGAAGCAGCCCAATTTTGATCCGAGAAATTTTGGTTTCCAGAAGTTAACACCTTTAATTAATTCCATTAATAAATTTGAAATTGCAGAGACCCAAAAGGGAAAATTTAAGCTGATATATGTAAGGAATAAGAAATAGATAAAATTGCATTTGTAAAATGTTGTCAGGTAAGCAACAACTTGTTGGTGTAAAAGCACTAAAGGTTAACACCGGACTTTAGTCCGGTGAATATAGTTCAATTATTAAACACAACCGTTTTAACGGTTTTCATAAAAGAGTATTGATAGCCTGCCTCACAGCAAACAGGCTTATCAGGGACTGGCATTCACAAATTAATATATTTAACTAATTAACCATGAAAATTAAAGTTATTATAATCGGAACGACAGGAATGGTGGGGGAAGGTGTCCTCCATGAATGTCTTAATCATCCGGATGTGGAATCTGTACTGGTAATAAACAGAAGAAGCTGTAATGTACAACACCCAAAATTAAAAGAAATCATTCATAATAACTTCTATGATCTTAAGGATATTGAAACACGACTTTCTGGATATAATGCTTGCTTTTTCTGCCTGGGAACTACTTCTGTAGGAAAGAGCGAGGGGGATTACACCAAAACAACATTTGATATTACCAAAACTTTTGCAGATACTCTTGTTAAGCTGAATCCCGGTATGACATTCTGCTATGTATCGGGATCCGGAACCGACAGCTCGGAAAAGGGAAAGGTAATGTGGGCAAGGATTAAAGGTAAAACCGAAAATTATATTCTTAATCTTGGTTTTAAAGATGCCTATATGTTTCGTCCCGGTCTGATACTGCCTACAAAAGGACTCAAAAACACACTGCTTCTTTACAAAATATTTGCCCCGTTATTTCCCCTGGTAAAGCTGCTGTTTCCCCAATTTGTATGTACTTTGAAAGAGGTAGGTATTGCGATGATAAATACAGTCACCAAAGGGTATGATAAAAAAGTTATTGAAGTTAAGGATATTAGAACATTAGCTGATAAGTAAAATGCTAAATTTAATTTTTAACCCTTTTCCCTTAATTACCAGCGACAGGCTGTCATTAAGGCGAATAACAGACAGCGATGTACATGAAATATTCTTTCTCAGGTCCGATGGAGAAGTTATGAGGTATATTGATAAAGCACCCGCTAAATCATTAAAAGATGCGTACGAGTTTATTAAAAAAATAACAGAACTGGAAAGAAATACTGAAGCCGTCACCTGGGCAATTACCTTAAAAAATGATTCTAAATTAATAGGGACAATATGTTTATGGAATATTCAAAAAGAACATTACAGAGCTGAAGTAGGGTATAATCTTCATCCTGCATACTGGGACAAAGGAATAATGCAGGAAGCTATTATTGAAGTTATTAATTATGGATTTGAAGTAATGAAGCTTCATTCAATTGAAGCAAATGTGAACCCCGGTAATACCGCGTCGATCAAACTTCTGGAAAGGAATAATTTTACAAGGGAAGCATACTTCAAGGAAAATTATTATTACAACGGGAAGTTTTTGGATACAGCAATTTATTCTCTGTTAGCAGGCGACCATAAAAAATAATTTTATGTACGAATATAAGGAAAAAGGATTTTTTGCACAGGTAACGGGGAAAATGGAAAGCTTTTGTGAAGAGGAATTGGCTGAACTTGGGGCGGCAGAAATAAAACCTGCTTATAAGGGTGTCTATTTTAAAGCTGATCTTACGACTCTTTATAAAATCAATTATACATCACGGCTGTTGTCAAGAGTTCTTGCTCCTTTAGTAACTTTTCCCTGTCATACTACCGATGGGTTGATTCAAAAAGCAAAGAAAATACACTGGGAGGATTTCTGCTCGGTCAAGAAAACATTTGCTATAAGCTCTTCTGTTTCCAAAAGCAGAATTACAAATTCGCTGTATGCATCACAGTGCTTAAAGGATGGTATCGCAGATTATTTCAGGGACAAATACGGCAAACGTCCTGATGTTGAAGTTGTTAATCCCGACGTCCGTTTTAACCTTCATATTGAAAAGGACACCGCAGTTATCAGTCTTGATACATCAGGTGAATCGCTTCATAAAAGAGGATACAGGCTGCTTGCGGGGGAAGCTCCTATGCAGGAAACTCTTGCTGCCGCGATAATACAGCTAAGTAAGTGGGACGGCCAAAATCCATTATGGGATCCTATGTGCGGGTCAGGGACGTTACTTTGCGAAGCATTAATGCATTACTGCAGAATACCTGCTCAAAAGTTGCGTAAAAAATTCGGATTTTTTAATCTCCCCGAGTTCGACAGAACTGCCTGGAATGGAATAAAGGAAGAATATGATAATAAAATCCGACCTTTACCGGATAATATTATAAAAGGAAGTGATAAATCACAAAAGGCATTGGAGGTCGCAAAAGAAAATCTTTCTCATCTTCCTTATTCTAATGCAGTTGAGATCTCGTGCAAATCATTTCAGCGCGTACAAGAATTTGAAAATGGAACTTTAATTACAAACCCCCCTTACGGTATAAGGCTTGGCGAAATTATGGAAGTGCAGTTACTTTTCAAGGAACTTGGTGATTTTCTTAAAAATAATTGCACCGGGACTTCTGCGTTTATTTACACGGGTAATCCTGAACTCAGAAAACATATCGGGCTGAAAACCACCAGAAGAATTCCTCTTGATAATGGCAAGCTTGAAGGAGTGCTTTTACAGATTGACAGTTATAAAGGGAGTAAAAAGAAGAAATACTCAGATTCACCGGAGGAGTTGAATTCTTAAGAGTATTCTCCCTTCTTCTTCTCCAGTTCGCCCCACCTTTCGTAAAGTATCTTTACCTTATCTTTTGCTTCTTCTAGCTGATGGTTAAGTTCATTTGTCCGTTCTGCATATTTGAGGTAAAAGTCAGGAGAAGTGAATATCTTCTCTATGGCTTCAACTTCAGATTCTGCGTCAATAATCTTTTCTTCAATCTGTTCCAACTCTAAAGCATCTTTATAACTTAGCTTTCTTGGTTTGGATTTAACCCGGGTTATATTCGCAGGTAAGTCCTTTTTTTCTTTTAACTGTGTGTTTTCATTATACTTTTCACGCTTCCCTCTCTTTTCAATGTAATAATCATAATCACCTTCGCTGTAATAAATATCCTCGCTGCCTTCCAGAGCCAGTATACCGCTGCAGATTCTATTAAGGAAATACCTGTCGTGGCTGACGACCACAACACACCCTTCAAAAGATATCAGAGCTTCTTCAAGTATTCTTAAGGTTGGCAGATCAAGATCATTGGTTGGTTCATCCAGCATCAGGAAATTCCCGCCCCTTGCTAATATTTTTGCTAAAGTAAGCCTGCTTTTTTCACCGCCGGAAAGTTTACCGACCTGCGTATTTATTTTATCATCTGTAAAAAGGAAACGCCTTAAATATGTCCACACACTTAGCTGATATTTACCGAATTTAATAGTCTCACTCCCTTCCCCAATTGCGTTAATAACCGAATCATCATCATCTAACAGCAGTCGTGACTGATCTACGTAATTATATTCAGTGGTTTCGCCTGTTTCAACCATTCCATAAGTCGGTGTAATTTCGCCCAAAATAATTTTAAGCAGGGTGGTTTTTCCAACGCCGTTGTTACCTACTATCCCGATTTTCTTTCCGGCCTCAAAGTTAAAGCTGAAGCCGTCAAACAGTGTTTTATCACCAATTCTAATCCCGATATTCTTAAGCTCAACAACTTTTTTCCCCAGTCTTTCAGACGGCGGGATAATCAAATCTACATCAAGCTCTTCTTCATTTCCCTTCTGAGCTGACAATTCATAAAAATTATCCAGCCTGCTCTTAGCTTTAGTCCTTCTTGCTCTTGGGCCTCTCCTGACCCATTCGAGTTCACGCTTCAGGAATAGCTGCCGCTTGCGTTCTTCGACTTCCTTAACTGCCTGTCTTTCAGCTTTGTTTACAAGATATTCTGTATAATTTCCCGGGTGGGAATAGAATGTGCCCGAAGAAAGCTCAACAATCCTGTTGGCAATTCTGTCGAGAAAATAACGATCGTGAGTGACAAAAATGCAGGTTCCTTTATAACCCGCCAGAAAATCCTCAAGCCATTCGATTGAGTTAGTATCAAGATGGTTTGTCGGTTCATCGAGAATCAATAAATCGGGTCTGGAAATTAATGCACGGCAGAGAGCAACACGCCTTTTTTCTCCTCCGGAAAGATCCGAAACGTTTCTGGTAATATCCGGTGCATCTAAAGATTTGACAATAGCCTTAATCCTCTTGTCAAGATTCCATGAATCAAAACGAAGAATAGTCTCTTCAAGATGATGTTTTTTGGGTGAGTCGAATGCAGTCTCTTCATATTCCCTCAGCAATTCAAGTTCTTTTACAGCACCGGCTAAAACACTATCATAAACATTATTCGCTTCATCCAATGATAATTCCTGTGAAAGAAATCCGGTCACAAGGTTTTTCTTTTTAGCTACTTCCCCTGAATCAGGAGTCATTAAACCGGAAATTATTTTCAGAAAAGTTGATTTCCCGGCACCATTTCTTCCAACCAGTCCGATCCTGTCGCCTTCATGAATGCTTAAAAACGCTTTATTTAATATAATTTGTTCGCCGAAGTGTACTTCAAGTTGAAGCGCGGTTAAAATAACGGGGGCGATATTATCAGTCATAATTTCAAAACTTTATACAGGATAAATAATTAACAAATATACGTTAACAGGATTAAATTATATAAAAGGAGTTAAGTAATATGCAGGGAAATTATTTCCGTTTAAGCAGAATTGTTAATACTCTCGGAATATTTGTTCTCTCATCATCAAAGAATTCATTTATATCCACAATTACCAGGCCTGATTTTTTAGCTGACTGAATAAAATCAGAAATGTTATGATTGAAGCAGTCTAATATTTGTAACCCCTCTTCAGTTTCAATTCTTGCTTTTGTACCTGTATATTGTTTGAAAGGATGAAGTTCACCTATGTAAACAAATCCTCCCGGCAGAAGCACCTTCGAGGTTTCTCTAAAGATATGATGAAGATTTTCAATATGTTCCAGTACAAGGCTGAAACTGACAAGATCAAATTTATCATTCGTAAAGTTCCACGACTCAGTAATATCTGCCTGAATGAATCTTACTTTATCAGATGTGATCTTCTCTTTTGCTTTTGCGATCATTTCATCCGACAGATCCAGGGCAGTAATATGAGCCGCTTTCTGTATAAGCCATTCGGTATTTTTCCCGGTACCGCAGCCGATCTCAAGACAATGTTCAAAACTAAATTCCCCGAGGGTTTCTCTCAGCGCTTTAGCCTCAAGATCACGTGTCTTGTTATTATTAGTGTCGTATTGCTTAGACCACAGATTGTATGCTTGTCTGGTATCCATAGTATTATTATACTGAACATTGAACATTGAACATTGAACATTACCTCCGGACACCCGGAAAATTTCAATAATCAATACTCAATTCTAAATGTTCAATTTGTTTCCTTTGGCTGTTGAAATTCCTTTTGCTATAATAGCTATTAATTCTTCTGTCTCTTTAAAAATATCCGAAAATGTTTCTGAAGAGTCAATCAGTAATTTTCTGCGAATAATCTTTAGTGCGGTTCTGCATTCCTTTAATTCTTTCAGAACAATACCCATTTTATGAATAAAATCATTTCTTGATTCTGCGGTCTGTACCTCACCATAGTTGAAAGTTGGTGAATGACAGGACTTAATTAACTGACCTGCAATATAAGTACCCGCTCTCGATTTAGGTAGAGCCTCAACAATATCAATCATTTTGCATGTAAAATCTACAAGGCGATCTTCCAGGTCGAATTTCGTTTTTCCCATATGTTCCCCATTAAATTGATTTTAAGTGTTTCTTTAATTGAAGTAAATACAAATTCTCAATAATCAATGCTCAATTCTCAACAACAGCTACTGTTCTCACTTATCTTAATGAACATTGATCATTGAACATTCCTTCAAGTAAAAATAAATTCTTAGTGCTCAATTCTCAACAGCAGCCACTGTTCTACAGTTATCTTAATGAACATTGATTATTGATAATTGATCATTACCTTAAGTCACTCGGAAAATTCTCTATAATCAATGCTCAGTTCTCAATATTTAATAGCTGCTGGTGCAGCTACGCTGCCAGTTCTCTGTTATATTTATTTCTATACTGTACAGGGGATAAGCCGGTTATCTTCTTAAAAGTAGTACGAAATGCTTTTGTATCTGTATAGCCTACCTTGTACATTACTTCACTTATATTTTCCCTGGAAGTTTCAAGATTCATCTTCGCTGCCTCGATCTTTACCCGTTGTATATATTCAACTACTGTATTTGCTGTAGCTTTCTTAAACCTTCTCTCAAGGTTTCTCCGGCTCAATGCAAGCATAGATGCTAATTGTTCAACCGTAATTTTATCCTGGTAGTTGCTCTCAATAAATTCCTGTGCTTTTTTGATCTGTTCATCTTCGTGTTCTTTTTGTCCCCGGAACATAATAAACGGTGACTGGCTGTTGCGGTCAATATCAATCATGAATGCTTTAGAAATTAAAACAGCCACATCGCGGCCTGCATTTTTTTCTATCAGATATAAAAGAAGATTTAAGTATGAATACGCACCGCCGCTCGTAAATATACCTGAATCTTCAGTCATTATTTTATCATCTAGTAGATTTGTCCCAGGGAACATTTTCCTGAAATCATTGGCAAACCTCCAGTGGGTTGTACACCGCTTGCCTTCAAGCAAACCTGTCGCGGCAAGAAAAAAAGATCCGATGCAGAAGCTCGCTATCTCAGCCCCATTATTATATTGCTGAATAATCCAAGGAATAAATTCCCTATTACGTTCCGCAGCTTTCTTCTGGTCACCGAACAAAGCTGGGACAATAATTAAATCAGTTTTTGCCACATTATGGATCAGGACATCGGGATTTACAGTAAACAATCCGGTCGTCTGCCGGGTTTCCCTTGAGACTCCTACAAGATGAATATCAAATAATGGTTCTCTTCCAAGTTCAGAAAGCAGACCATTTACCTCAGAAAATATCTGGTATGTACCTTCAATATTTACCATACTTGGGTGTCCGAGTGGAATTAATATCGATATATGTTTCATAGGTCATCTATGATAAAGTTGTTACAAATCTCTGGTGATTTAGACCGAATATAGATAACGAATTTGTCGCAATCAACCCCTTAAGTTGCCGTAATTACACCCGTGATGAGATGGCGCACTAAAAAAACGGATCAAATAATTGAATTATATAATTCTTTTTTTGTAAGCTTCTAAGGCATTTATGACCAATGATTTTACGGCAGGAGATTCTATTATCTCATCCGATTTAATTTGTACATAGCGTGAAATCTTTCCTGTTCCTTCTAAAATATGTTCGGGATCGGGTAAATTTAGCCCCATATAAAATCCGAGCTTTACTCCCGTTTTTGAAGGGATAAGCGTACAGATCATCTCGGAATATTTTTGTCCATATACATAGGCGATCATTCTCGCCGGCAAATCTACCTGCTCTATAATTCCCGGAAGATTTGCCGAGAGAACCTTACGAAGTTTCATTACCTGGTTCACTATAGGTTTATCATAATTCGCAAGGAATATTTTTAATCTTTCATCTTCTTTCACGATGAAAATCCTGTCGTTTGTTCATTTTACCTGTAAGTAGACTGTATATTAAAATAAATAATTATCTGCAAATGTAATTAATTTATGTCGTATTCTGCCCTATAAATTGACGTATTTGCACCTACCATGTTTTGATAAAGGCACTTACATTTGCAGTGAGCTTAAAACCAATACAAAAAAATAAACAGGTCTTTAATAATGATTTCAGAACCTGAAACTGAATATCGTAAGGAACAGCATTATATAGCGATCAAAAAAAACGTGAAACAGAATGAAATTTCTTCTGTGCTGCCCCCATTAATCCCCGAATTATTTGATTGGCTGGATCTGAAAAAGATGAAACCTGCGGGTGCACCATTTTTCAGATATTTAAATATGGAAGGCGTTACCATGCATGTAGAAGTTGGTATTCCTGTTCCTTCACACATTACAGGAGACAACCGGGTTCGACCGGGTTCATTTCCGGAGGGGGAATATGTGAAAGTGATCTATACCGGGCCATATAGTAATCTGCCCCAGGTTCATTCCGAATTGGAAAAGTGGAAGGACAAAATAATATAAGAGTAAAAGGCGGCGGAGCAGAATTTTATCCCACTGACCCTGCATCAGAGCCAAATCCCGAAAAATGGCAGACAATTATAATAAGCCAGATAGACGAAGGTTAGTATGCGCGGTTAGAATGAAGATTGATAATAATGTCAATAAAAAACAAAAAGATTGTTATAAGATTTATGGCTGATTTCATTCATGAAAAAAACAAATCGTACATAAATTTTTTATCTGATGACATAAAATGGAATATAGTAGGTATGCCTTCAATAAATGGGAAGCAGAATTTCATTCGGGCAATGGAAATGATGGAGCTCTGGCAGTCATCGTCTAAAAAAGAAAATATGCTGCCGGATAAAGTAAAAAATATAATCGCAGAAAGTGATTTTGTTGTGGTGGAAAGCATTGGGCAAAATAATGATTCCGGCAACTGCGATATTTATAAAATCAAAAACGGAAAAATTAAGGAAGTGACAACGTATATTGTGGATACTTCTGTCAGTGTTTGATTCTGAATCAATGGTTTATATTTATAACTACTTATGAAAGGATAAAATTATGCTTAAAGATAGCAATGCATTCAGCAGTTTTTCGGTGAATGACTTACAAAAAGCTAAACAGTTTTATGCAAAAACTCTCGGACTGGAAGTATCTGAGGTTCCCGAAATGAAAGGTTTATTAAAGCTTCACCTAAAAGGCAGCGCCAGCGTAATGGTATATACAAAACCTGATCATAAACCTGCAACGTATACCGTTCTGAATTTTCTGGTAAAGAATGTTGAAAAAAAAGTCGATGAATTGACAAATAAAGGAGTGAAGTTCGAGATATATAATAATAAGAATCTTAAGACTGATGAAAAAGGCATCTTACGAGGAGAAGGAACTGCAATAGCATGGTTCAAAGACCCGGCCGGAAACATAATATCAGTCATTGAAGAAAGATAAAATATAGACATTTAAAACATTAAAGGAGATAAAAAATGGTAACGATTAATCCGTATTTAAATTTTCCAGGCAATACAGAGAAGGCATTTAATTTTTACAAATCCGTATTCGGCGGTGAGTTTGTCGGTCTGACACGCTTCAAAGAAACACAGGAAGGAGCCAAACTTAACGCAGACGAAAAAGAGAAACTAATGCATATCTCATTACCAATCGGGAAAGGAAATGTACTGATGGCAACAGATGCTCTCGAATCGATGGGACATACTCTTAGTACCGGAAATAATTTTTCCCTTTCTGTTGAAACTGAGAGCAAGGGAGAAGCGGATAAAATTTTCAAGAAACTATCGGAGGGGGGTAAAGTAACTATGCCGCAGAGCGAAACTTTCTGGGGATCCTATTTTGGAATGATTACTGATAAGTACGGGATTCAGTGGATGGTAAGCTATACGCCCAAAACTGCTTAGCGGATAAATTTTATGATCGAATAAGAATTTGAGGTTTTAATGAAAAAACTAAAATTGCAGGTACAGATTACAGTGGATGGATTTGCAGCTGGACCTGAAGGTGAGCTTGACTGGATGACATGGAATTGGGATGACGGACTGAAAAAATACGTTGATGATCTAACCGATTCTGTTGATATAATCCTTATGGGAAGAAAGATGACTGATGGTTTTATTTCATACTGGTCAAATGTAAAACCTGAAAGCGAAGAATATCCATTTGCCAGAAAAATGGTAGAAAAACCCAAAGTGGTATTCACAAAAACATTGGCAAAATCAGTCTGGGATAATACTACCCTGGCAAAAGGGGATTTAATAGAGGAGGTTAAAAGGCTTAAAAAACAGGACGGTAAAGATATTATTGTCTATGGTGGAGCCGGATTTGTTTCCTCTTTAATAAAGAATAATCTGATTGCTGAATATTATCTTTTTGTTAATCCCGCCGTGCTGGGGAAAGGAATGGCAATTTTCGGCGGGATTCAGAATAAATCAGATATGCTGCTTCTAAGAAGCAAAACATTTGATTGTGGAATTGTACTTAATCAATATCGGCGCAAATGATTTAATTGAAAGGAATAATTATGCAAAAAATATCCCCCTTCCTATGGTTTGACGATAATGCCGGGGAAGCAGTAAATTTTTATACAGCAACTTTTAAGAATTCCAAAGCTGGTAAACCAGTCAGGTATACCGATGCCGGTGCAGAAGCCGCTCACAAACCAAAAGGCAGTGTAATGACTGCATCATTTGAATTAGAGGGACATAATTTCACTGCAATAAATGGAGGACCAATATTCAAATTTACTCCAGCCATCTCATTCTTTGTGAATTGTGAAACAAAAGAAGAAGTACAGCAGCTTTGGGATAAATTATCCAGTGGCGGCAAATCATTAATGCCTCTTGATAAATATTCTTTTAGTGAAAAGTACGGATGGATTCAGGATAAATATGGACTATCGTGGCAGTTATTTTTTTCCGAATCCCCTGTAGATCAAAAGATTGTTCCCTCACTGTTGTTTGTCCGTGATGTTTGCGGAAGAGCAGAGGTAGCAATCAACTTCTATACTTCATTATTTAGTAATTCTAAAATTCTAAGCATCTTTCGTTACACGGCAGACCAGCAGCCTAATAAGGAAGGTACGATTGCATATGCTGATTTTAGTCTAAACGGTCAGAAATTTGCGGTAATGGACAGCACCCAAACTCACGATTTTACTTTCAACGAGGCTATATCTTTTGTTATTAGTTGTGAAGACCAGAAGGAAGTTGATCATTTCTGGAATAAACTTACCGAAGGCGGGGATGCAAAGGCCCAGCAGTGCGGATGGCTGAAAGATAAATATGGAGTGTCCTGGCAGATTGTTCCAGCGGAATTAAGCAAACTGCTGAGTGATAAAGATCCGAAGAAATCTCAAAGAGTAATGGAGGCTGTACTCAAAATGAAAAAGCTGGAAATTAAAGTTTTGCAAAAAGCTTATAACGGTTGATAAATAATCAGGAGAATTTAATGAGGAAATTGGTCATAAATACGTTCGTGACCCTGGATGGAGTTATGCAGGCACCGGGCGGTCCTGAAGAGGATCCGGCCGGAGGTTTTAAGTCTGGCGGATGGTCCTTTCATTATTGGGATGACTTAATGGGTCAGGTAATGGATGAGTCAATGTCAAAACCTTTCGATCTTCTGCTCGGAAGAAAAACATATGAAATCTTTGCCGCTCACTGGCCTCATGTAAAAAATGATCCTGCCGGCGACAAACTTAATGCTTCCATAAAATATGTTGTCTCGCGGACACTTAAAAAGGCTGAATGGAATAACTCTTTTCTGATTAAAAATAATATTGTAAAAGAAATAGAGAATCTTAAAGAACGGGAAGGACCGGAGATACAGGTTCATGGTAGCAGTAACCTTATTCAGACTCTGATAAAAGAAAATCTTATCGATGAATTTCGGTTATGGATTTTTCCCGTTACAGTTGGAAAAGGGAAAAAACTGTTTGGCGAAGGTATAATTCCTTCAAGTTTCAAACTAATCAGTACCAGGATTTCAAAAACCGGGGTGATTATTTCTACATATGAACCCGGCGGAGAATTAAAGACAGGCTCTTTCGCACTGGATAAACCATCGGAAGAAGAGATCGTCAGGCGAAAAAAACAAGCTAAGGAAAACTGAACAATAGTATATCATAAATAATAATCAAGGAGAAAAAGATGTCAAAAATGAATCCCGTTGTGCACTTTGAAATGCCTGCAGAAAATAGAAAACGAATGGTTGAATTTTATACTAAGGCGTTTGGCTGGAAGACAGAACAGCTTGGATCAGATATGGGTGAATATATTGTAGTAACAACGTCAGAAGCTGACTCTAAAGGCCGGCCAAAAAATCCCGGTATGATCAACGGCGGTTTTTATCAGAAAACGGATGATCCTAACACACATCATCCATCTATTGTAATCGCTGTAGACGATGTAAAGCAATCCATTGATAAAGTTAAGAAAGCAGGAGGCAAAATTTTAGGAGAACCAATGGAAATTCCCGGAATCGGGATGTATGTATCATTCATAGATACGGAAGGTAACCGTGTCAGCATACTGCAGCCATTAAATATGGGTTAGATGGATTAGAGCTATATATAACTTCTGCTTAGGAACCATTTCAGTTAATAAAATACAGGCAGATAAATATGGGTAAAGTTTTCTGTGATGTTGGTATATCATTGGACGGTTATATAGCCGGACCAAACATGGGTCCTCAAAATCCGATCGGTGACGGAGGTTTAGCTATTCACGACTGGATGTTCAGACAAAAAAGCTTCAGGGAACATCTCGGAATGGAAGGCGGTGAGGATAATAATACGGATAATGATATAATAGATGAAACCTTTAACCGAATTGGTTCCAATATTATGGGTAATCATATGTTTGTGGAAGGAGAAGCTAATTGGCCGGAGGAGGCACCATTTCAGACTCCCGTTTATGTTTTAACTCATAAACAGCGGGAGCCATGGGAAAGAAAAGGCGGAACCACTTTTTATTTTACTAATGAACCAATTGATGCGGTTTTGCATAAGGCAAAGAAAAATGCGGGTAAAAAAGATGTTAGAATTTCAGGAGGTGCCGATGTTATTCAACAGTATCTTAATGCCGGGTTGATTGATGAATTCATTATTCATATTGCACCGATGATGCTCGGCAGAGGTGTTAAGTTATTTGAGAATCTGAATAGAGAAAGTTTTTCATTCGAGATTAACAATGTAGTCAATTCGCCTCTTGTAACACATTTATTTTATAATGTTATAAATCATAATTCGTAATGAATGGAAGAAAATTAGTTTTTGCTATCAATGTAACGATGGATGGATGTGCCGATCATACAGCAGTTATTGCTGATGAGGAGCTTCATGATTTTCATACAAATCTTTTAGACTCGGTGGACACAATTTTGTTCGGAAGAAAAACCTATGAACTTCTTGAAAGTTTCTGGCCGAATGCGGATAAAGATCCTGCAAGCACAAGAAGTATGATTGATTTTGCTAATAAGATTAATCCTATTCACAAAATAGTATTTTCAAATACACTCGATCAGGTCTCATGGAATAATACAGATCTGATCAAGAATAATATGGTAGAAGAAGTTATAAGACTAAAACATCAAACGGGAAAAAATCTTTCTATCGGTGGAATCAGCATTGCTTCTGAACTGGCCGACCACGGATTGATAGATGAATTCTGGTTTTTAGTTCAGCCGATAGTTGCGGGTAAAGGGAAGCGGCTTTGGCAGGGATTACATAATAGTATGAATCTTAAACTTATAGATTCTAAAACTTTGAGCTCGGGTGTTGTTGTATTACACTATGCATCCGGTAATGTTCATTTATAAGTAAAAGATAATAGTAAGGTCTGGTAATGAATACTTTAATATTTAAAACAAATATAAAATCTGATAAAGATTTCACAGCTGTTAAGAGAGCGTTAACTGAAAAGAAGAAAATAAATGATTGTACAATTGATTTTGAGGATGTAGACAAAGTACTCAGGATTTTGAGTGATTCTTATACAGCTGCTGAAGTAGAAAATGAGATTCACGGTTTGGGATTCTATTGTAAGGAATTAGATGATTGATCCCGATGCGGAAATCTGTATCATAAAATAAATATGGAGGTCAAAATGTATCTGATCAGGGATGTTTTTCACACAAAACCGGGTAAAGCAAAAGAGCTTGTAAAGAAGTTTAAACAGGCAGCGCCCTTTTTTGAAAAGCAGGGATTGAAAGGATTCAAGGTAATGACAGATATTGCTACTACTTACTGGACTGTCGTAATTGAATCCGAAGTAGATGATCTGGGTGAATTTGGCAGGGAAGTGAGAGGAGGAACTTCTGCACCGGAATTAGGAAAGATTATGGAAGGTTATATGGATCTGGTAACAGAAGGATACCGGGAAATATATCTGCTCGAATAAATAGATATTTCTTCTATAAAGTTACATTCCCGATCGAAATCTGGAATGGATAGAAAAGATAAAACCTGGTGACGTTATTCTTAAACTCCAGAGCAGGAGAAGGAAATTTTATGAAATTCAGCGACTGCCTGAACCAGTTCCAGAACCACCCTCCTTCGGGCAGAAGTTTTACCAGGTTATAATCCAATCCGATCATATATCTTCTTGTAGCCAGCCGATCGGGAGGCCCGTTGGAAGTAGTTGCTGCATCAATAGCGTCTGCCCCATAGCCGAATGAAAGATCCACCCATGGCAGCCAGTAGTTTTTCATTTTTTCAGGAAGAATGTTATATAAATTTACCGACCACCAGAATGTCGAACTATTATAATCGTCAATAAATGTCCGCGGTCTTTCTATTACCGGCTTATTTGTCCATTCTGAGGGTACATACTGCCATTTGGGTGTAATATTCTGCAATGCAGGTACATAATGCTGTGCAGTAAAAAATAATGAACCGGTAGCATCTGCATACCAGTCGGATGGACTGAAGCCCCAGCTTGTTGCAAACCCATCCTCTGTTTCAACGTAAGTCTGATAAGCTATTCCCAGAACAGTACCCCAGATCGTAGCATCATCCCATGAAAAACCTGATGCGATTAACCCCTCACTCATTAAATATGAGATCAAATATCCACCGTAAAAATGACCTGCTTTATCAACCTGTAATGCATAAATCCAGTCCTCTTCAAAATGAAAGTTTCCCCTTTCCTTATTCCACCACGCATTTGCCTGGTGAAAATGAAGCCAGGTAATAGTGCCGAGATAAATTCCTCCGAATATTACCGCACTGGCTGGTCGTATTTCCGTTTGATTGTTAGGAAGCAAACCATTCAAAGTATATCTTCTTTCACCTGCATATGTGAATTTTTCCGGGGAAAGGAATTGTGAATCGTTCAGATTTTCTGACTTAGATAAGGTGTCAGCATTTTGAGCAAGATCAGTTCCGGTCGGCATTGAAACTAAAAGCAGGAAAAAGTAGACAAATGAGAAGACACTTTTCATATAAGAAAATGAATAAGGTGAATCATTAATAATGAATCTGTTCTTTTCTATGCTGGTTTTCAATATTCGCCAATTTTAAGAGTCAATAAAACATTTATCCCCTGTAAATCATTCTTTGAAATATTATAAACCTCAGTGTATCCGGAAATCATTCTATAGCTTACACCGGCATCTGCATGAAACCATTCATAAAGTTCAACTTCAAAATTTAACTGAGGTTCCCAAACCAATAAGTTACGGCCGGAAAAATTTTTATTTATGTTCTTTAGATAGAAATTTAATCCGCCGCCTGCCATCAGCATATTTATCGTCAGGTTATATCTACTTTCATAAAGGACTAAATATTCGAATTCCAATCCCCCGTAATTAAACTCAAGCAGTAAATTCTGATTATACTCTTCATCGGTGAAATCTGAGCTCACATCACTTGTCAACGCGTAGTATCCCGCACCGAGAACAATCCTTTTATTTATAATCCAGCCTCCTTTACCGCCGAAGATCAAAGCAGACTGGCCTGTAAGTCTGGTGTATTTTAATACCGGAGCGGCAAAAGCACCATTCTCACAATTCTGAGCAAAGGCGTAAGATGATAATAATACTATAGTTGTTATTAAACAAAATTTCCTGCCTTTCAGCGCCATAGTTAAAATCATGAAGCCCTAATTTTAATTTTTATGAGGTAATAAGATAATTTTTCTTTTTAACCTAAAACAGCATAAAAATAAATCTGTTAAAATTTCTTTTACAGTTATTTTCCATTAATTCTTATATTCCATCCCGTATTTCCAAATAATTTTTGAAATGAAGAAGATGAAGATCCTCAAATTCGGCGGTACATCTGTCGGTTCTGCCCAGCAAATGAAAGAAGTCGCATCACTGGTTTCCGGAAATAATAAAAAGATTGTCGTACTGTCGGCAATGGCCGGCACTACAAACACGCTTGTAAAGATAACAGAGCATCTCTTTGCAAAGGAAAATGATAAAGCCATCAGCACCATTGAAGAATTGGAATTAAAATATTCAGGAGTTGTGAAGGAGTTATATTCAGCCAGGGAATATTATGAAAAAGGAAATGAATTAATCTCCAGTCATTTTACATATATAAAATCTTTTACTCAGGATATTTTTACACGTTTTGAAGAGCGTGCCGTTCTTGCTCAGGGAGAATTGATCACAACGGCATTGTTTCAGTTTTATCTTAAAGAACAGGGAATAAAATCAGTTCTTCTTCCGGCATTGAATTTTATGAGGATCGATACCAATCAGGAGCCGGATAATTTTTATATAAAAGAAAACCTTGAAAGAGAATTAACCGGATACCCGGATGATAATCTTTTTATTACACAGGGATATATTTGCAGGAACCTGTATGGCGAGGTTGATAATCTGAAAAGAGGAGGGAGTGATTATTCGGCTTCTTTAATTGGTGCAGCGATTGACGCTGAAGAGATTCAAATATGGACGGACATCAGCGGGATGCATAATAATGACCCGAGATTTATTAAGGGTACCAGACCGGTCTATCGACTTACCTTTGATGAAGCCGCTGAACTGGCATATTTTGGTGCAAAGATTCTGCATCCTTCAAGTATCCAGCCGGCTCAGTTAAAAGGAATTCCTGTAAGACTAAAAAACACTATGCAGCCCGATGATGAAGGTACGCTTATTTCCTCTGATTCCTCTGGTGAGGGAATAAAGGCAATTGCGGCAAAGGACGGGATAACAGCGATCAAAATAAAATCGGGGAGAATGCTGATGGCCTACGGTTTTCTAAGAAGAGTATTTGAGGTGTTTGAAAGATATAAAACTCCTATCGATATGATATCTACTTCTGAAGTTTCAGTGTCTCTTACAATTGACGACACAACCTGGTTAGAAAAGATTATCGAAGAATTAAAAATTTATGGTTCAGTCGAAGTATCAAAAGAAAACTCGATCGTATGCCTTGTAGGTTATACCATAGTTGAGCAGAAGGGGCATATTAGTAAAATATTTGAGGCATTGAAGCATATTTCAATAAGAATGATCTCTTACGGCGGAAGCAGGCATAGCATATCACTATTAATTAATTCTGGCGATAAAAAGAAAGTTCTGCAGGCTCTTCACACAAATCTCTTCATGGATTAGGATATGTTTGATCAAAGACTTATAAATAAATTCGGGGAATTAAAAACACCTTTTTATTATTATGATATAAAACTTTTAAAAGAAACTCTTGAAGCTGTTAATACTGAGATTAGCAGGTATGGCTATATAGTCCATTATGCAGTAAAATCAAATGCTAAAAATAAGATTCTCAAAATTATTAATGAATACGGGTTTGGTTCTGACTGTGTAAGTGGAAATGAAATCAGACGTTCCCTTGAAACAGGTTTTTCTGCCGATAAAATTGTCTTTGCCGGAGTGGGGAAGTCAGATGATGAGATAATTACCGGATTGGATAATGATATCTTCTGTTTTAATTGCGAATCACTGCAGGAAATGGAGGTGATAAATGATTTATCCGGAAAGAGGAATAAGAGAGCAAACATCGCGCTAAGAATCAACCCCAACATTGATCCTAAAACACATCACTATATAACAACCGGACTAGAAGAGAATAAATTCGGGATTAATCGCTGGGAGTTTGAAAAAATAGTAAAAGCATTATCAGGATTAAATAATCTGAATCTGATTGGTCTTCATTTTCACATCGGTTCACAGATAACCGACCTGGAAATCTTCAAAAGCCTGTGTCTGCACGTAAATGAAGTGCAGGACTGGTTTGCAAAGCGTGATATTTATTTTCATCATTTGAATGTCGGCGGAGGATTGGGTGTGGATTACCAGCAGCCCGATACAAATCCTATTGACGATTTTAATTCTTTTTTTAAGATCTTTAATGATATTCTCGAATTAAAACCCGAACAAAAACTTCATTTTGAAATCGGAAGGGCACTCGTTGCTCAATGCGGAAGCCTTATTTCACGTGTTCTTTATGTTAAAGAAGGTGTAAACACAGATTTTATAATCCTTGATGCAGGTATGACTGAATTAATTCGCCCCGCGCTTTATCAGGCCTATCATAAGATTGAAAATATTTCACAATCTAAAAAACAAAGGAAGTACGATGTGGTTGGCCCTATCTGTGAATCCTCCGATACTTTCGGTAAATCCATTATGCTGCCTGAAACCAAACGCGGTGATATGATTGCTATAAGAACTGCGGGTGCATATGGCGAAGTGATGGCTTCCCGGTATAATTTAAGAGACCTGCCCCGCGCAGTCTATTCTGATGAGTTGAGACTGAAAGATTAAATTAATTCGGTACGATATATTAACTGAAACGGATCCATACCCCAAAATTTATGGTCACTAAAGATTTTTCAATTTATTGATGAAGTCTTCTTTGCTTTGGGCCAGCAATAACTCTTCAACTTTTATCTGATTTTCAAACTTTTTCATAATCTCTGATAATAACTGCAGTTGAATTTCATTTTCATTTTCCGGAATTAATAAAAGGATTATTATCTTCGATGGAAGGTTATCTGATGCCTCAAAATTTAAACCTGGTGAATGCTTTGCTATAGCCGCAATTGGTTTTTTAATTTTGGCTTTTGTATGGGGAATAGCAAGATAATTTGCAATTCCGGTTGGATTGTATACTTCTCTATTTAGAATATCAATATTAATGTTTTGCTCATCAATTTTTATTTTTTTACCGACTGCTGCGACCAGTTTTTTTATAATATCTGTTTTATCCTCAGCATATGAAAATAAAATTAAATCAGGCTGGATGAGCTGGTTAAATGATAATTTCATTTTTCCCTTAACGAAATATTTCATCATCGGGGCGCTTAGCAAGGATGTAAATAGCGCCATTACAACTAATGCAACAAAAACCGTCTGATGAATTAATCCAACCTGCAATGCGACCAGGCCAAGAATTATCTCCATTGTCCCGCGTGAATTCAATCCTGAAGCAATAGTAAGGGACTCACTTTTACTAGAACCGCTGAAGTATGCACCAAAACCGCTCCCAATCATTTTCCCTGCTATAGCAAGAACAATTACAATTAATATTATAACTATATCGAAATGAGTTATAAAATTTACTCTTAATCCGATTGAAACAAAGAAAAGCGGCGCAAATATATTTAATATAAACTGCTGGACGATCCTATTGGTTTCTTCTTTTAACGCAGCAGAATCACCAATTGCAATTCCTAAAATAAATGCCCCAATTATACCGTGAATTCCTAAATGTTCCGTGAAGGCTGCGGCGAAAAAACCAATTATTAAAATAAAATTTAATATTCCGCCCGGGAAAGAAATTTTATCCTGAATCAGATTAATTAAATAGTTTAATATTCTTCGTCCAGGTAAAAACACTAAAAAGGTAAAGATGAAAAGAAACAGAACAACTTCCCAAAGACTGTAACCGATTTTCTGAGAACCCATCATACCAAGGATAACTGAAAATACTAACCAGCCGGCAACATCATTAATCATAGCTGAAGAAATTATTATCATTCCCGGTTTTGTTTTAAAGAGGTTCAAATCCATTAATGTTTTGGCAATGACTGGTAGAGAAGAAATAGAGAGAGCTGTTCCCATAAATAATGCGAATACAAATCTCATCTCTTCTTTCTTAATACCCATAATATCCGGGAAGATATAAGCAAAACCAAAACCAAGTATAAATGGGATAACCATTCCCATTAAACTTGTGAAAAAGGCTACTTTCCTGTGGCTTATTACAATTGAAAGATCAACTTCAATACCAGTTATAAGCAAAAGCAGAATTATAGAAATGTTTATTATTCCGTCGAGTGCAATTTTTACATTTCCTACGGGAAATAACCATTCATATCCTGAAGGAAAAACAGAGCCAAAAATTGTTGGGCCCAGAATAATTCCCGCAAGGATTTCGCCTATAATTGGCGCAAATTTTAGACGCAGAAAGAGCTCGCCAAACAGTCTGGCTGAAAAAAGCATAATTCCGATACTTAAAAGAAAAACCGTTATCTGCTCTGAAGTTAGCTGCATCAGATATTTTTGATTATTAATAGATTTGAAGGTAAACGTTCAAAGAAATATTCCTGTTCATGAGGAAAGATTCTGTCAAGCAGTCGTAATTTTGTCGAGGGCGCAGTCACAACAAAAATATCGGCTTTATTTTTTAGCGCATAATCCCTTGCAGTTAAACCCTCCCTGCCGTATAAATAAACTGTTTTAAGATTAATACCTCTTAAATTCAGCTCCCTCGCGAAGATTTTCATTTTTTCCTCTTCTTCATTCTTTATTTTTTCTCTCATTATTTCAAATGTATTAATTTCACCGAATTCGACCATCGAACCATTTAATCCATACAGCTTGTAATCCCTTATCAGAACAAATTCCTCCGCCATTTCTTTTTTGGCAAATTCAAAACTTTTTTTGATTGTCATCTCACATTGAGGAGAAAAATCGGTATCTATATAAAATTTCTTAAAACCTGCGGGTTTTTCCGATGGTGACTTAAAAATTAAAACTGAACAATCAGATTCCCGCATTATTTTTCTTGCTACTGAACCTACATAATATTTTATAATATTTTCTCTTTCCAAAGCACCTGCTATTATCAGATCAATACCGTTATTTTTTGCAGAACCCAGTATAGAGTCGCCCGGTTCTCCTTTGACCCATTCGATATTTATTGTGTTTATATCCAATCCGGCATCTTCAATAAGGACATTTAAACGTTTCTCGGTATCTTCGTTTTTGCGCCCGGAATGTATTAATACCAATTCCGAGTCAAAAAGTTTTTTTAGTCTTGCTGTTTCTCTAAGCAGCGCTGAGCTTGTAGGTGAAAATGTAACGGCGACAGCCAATTTATTAAAAACTTCAGGCATTATTCTTCTCTTGGTTTTTATCGTAAAAATAGCAGGTATAATAAACAGGCACAAATTCTTATAATTTCCTGCACTTTTATTATAATCACTTAGTCATATTATGGATTTTATCATAATCGACTCCCGGACAGAACCCTTTTTATAATTAATTAACCGATGTATTTTCTTATTATAAGCAATGAAGCCGGACATTCACGAGCGAACTTTTCATGTCTTCTGCTAAATGATGACGGTTCTATCCCCCAGGTTTCCGACATTCCAACTACAACCAAATCATAATTTTGGTTTGCAATTCTTATCGCAGTGTTCAAGGGTGAATCACTTTCGATGACCTCGAGCTTGAGGCGCTCTGAAAGATAGTCCTCTTTCAGTACATTTTTCAAATATTCCTTTTCTTTTATTTTATCAATCCCGTCATTTTCCTTTTTTAAACCATCAGGATCCGGTTTTATTATATGTAAAACAGTAAGTAAGGCACCAATATTCTTTGCTATCTGGTAAGCCATTTGTAATGCACTTTTATCATGGTTCCCCTCTCTGAATGGAACCAGAATGTTCTTATAAGGTTCAAATTTTCTCTCCAGGTACACAAATACGTCAGTCTTCGCATTACGCATTACCTCATTCACCGTGCCGCTAAAAATACTTTCACTGAAAACTGGTTTATGCCATCCCATAATAATTGAATTAACATTTTTTAATTCCGATATGTGGTTTATATCATTGGCGGGATTTCTGGATATAAATGAAATAGGACTAATTTCTATAGATGTATTTTTAACTGAATTCAGCATCGGTTGAAAAACCTCAAGAGAATCTGACCTGCCGTTTTCACCGGAAATATTCGAAATGGGAATATCTCCTGCCAGTTTAAGATGAAGGGCATATACTTTAAATTCATTTTTATCAGGTGATATTGCAGAAGCCATTTTCAGAAGTCCGGTCCCGAAGATGGAAAGGAAACAGGAATCAGTACTTTAAATTTTTCCTTATCGACATCTTCAAGTTCTCTCCGGATGAGTTTTTGGGGATAAATCCATTCAAAAACCGGTGTTGTCATGAAAGTTGTTACAAGTGCCATTAAAACCATCATTGCAAATAGTGCGGGAGAAATGATACCCAATTCCAGACCAATCGATAATATTATAAGCTCCATCAAACCTCTTGTATTCATTAAGGTACCAATGGCAAGAGATTCGCGAATTGAAAGAGATGAAATTTTGGCGGCAATAGATGCCCCTCCCAGTTTACCAGCTACTGCTACAGTAAGAATGATTGCAAAAAATATCCACATTTCGGATCCGTTTAACAATCCAATAGTAGTATGAAGACCTGTTAAAGCAAAAAATATCGGAAGAAAAAAAACAACTGTAAGATCATTTAACCTGTCAATAACGGTATTCAGAAAATATTTATTGCGCGGCATCATTGCCCCCATAAAAAAGGCACCGAAAAGAGCATGAATCCCGAGCCATTCGGTTACCCAGGCGGAGGCCATCATTAAAAGAAGAACCACTGCAAGCATATTATTTGTTAAAATATCTCCCCGATAATGAAAATAAGTTTCTATTTTTTTTATTAGCGGGCGCAGTACAAAGATCATTATAAGAATGAATATTATGGCGCCCGAAATGGTAAACCAAAAAGGATGCATATTTGATCCGGACCGTACAACTGCTACAACAATTGCGAGAATACTCCAGGCGGTAACATCATCCACAGCTGCGCATGCAATTGTAACGGCACCAATTTTGGTCTTTATAAGGTTTCTTTCACTTAAAATCCTGGCTAAAACAGGAAAAGCAGTAATGCTCATCGATGCGCCCATAAATAACGCGAACGCGGTAAATGAAACTGAATTATTTGATAAATGGGGATAAAGATAAAGTGAGATTAAGGCACCCAGCATAAATGGCAATATTATGCTGACATGACTTACGAGTACCGCAGCATGCCCGCGACCCTTAAGCAGTTTCGGGTCAAGTTCCAGACCCACAATGAACATAAATAAAAGCAGCCCTATTTGGCTTAAAGTGTTTAAGAATTTTAAACTTTCTGCAGGGAAAACAAATGAAAACACCCCGGGGAAAAGCCACCCTAAAAGAGAAGGGCCTAACATAATTCCCGCTAACATTTCGCTTACAACGTTAGGCTGCTGGATCTTTCCAAATATAAATCCTGTAATTCTTGAAACAATTATGATTACGGATACTTGGATTAATAATGTTAATATAAAATCCAATTAATCTCCTGAAATTTTTACAACTTCTTTAAGGCGTTGAAATGAATTTCCTTACAAATCTTACAATCAGGCATTCTGAAAATACCTGATAATTGTTCGGGTTTATCTTTATAATGATCGATATCAAGAATTACTTCTACCATAGTATTACTTCCACACGAAAGTTTTAAGGACTGAGGAACAGGGTATATTTTAGAAAAAAACATTCTATTTTTTTCGAGTCTACCATTTAATTCTGAGTTATTTGCATCATCAAAGGTAAGGACGAGATGTTTACCTGATTGTTCTATTACCATTGCGGCATTTTCTTCAGGTAATTTTATGGGCAGGCAGCCTGCCATGAATCCTTCAGATTTTTCATTATAGATTATCCATTTTCCATTCACATCGATTGGGGCTTTTATTTTTTCTCCAATGCGTAAAATCTCCAATAGTGCCGCAAACATAATTCCCACTAAAACAGTATAAATTAAAATGGTTTTCAAATTACTTCTACAGGATAAAAAATTGTTATAAAAGACTGCAGGATATAGTTAGAATTTATTAAAAATCTAACAAAAATATAGTAAATATGAAATGATTTAAAAGTTGTGGGGTAAATTTGAAGAAATTTTTATTTACCTACACCGGCGAGCAGGCTAAGTAAAAGAATTATGAGTACTATAGTGGAAATCAGGGTATATAATCTGTCTTTTTCCATATAAAAACCCATAACGGCAAAAATTACCCTTGCAACAGGAGTAGCAATCAATAATACAAGTCCAAATTGTATTAACTCCCTCCCCCTCAAATGAAACGCACCCTTTATAATCTCATTTAGATTTCTAAGTCTTGCGGGTTCACCGATAAAAATATCATAATTTGAGGTCAAATATTTATTTTGGTACAGGTATATAATGCTGCCGAATAAAACAACAATGCCCGATATTAAAACACCGGATATCAGGAGCATACCCATAATATATTCAATTTCACTATCCCTGATTTTTCTAATCAGATGTTTCACTAAAAATTTCCCGAAAGACCATTGGAGATCATTTCTATACCTAAAAAGGTGATTACTACAGCAAAAATTATTCTAAGCCATTTTGTACGAATTCTAGCTAATAGTCTTGAACCGATTAAAGCTCCTGGAAGAACTCCAAGAACAACCGGCATAGATAAACCGGGATCTATATATCCCTTTTGCAAGTAAATGCCGGCACTGGCAGCCGCCGTAACCCCGATCATAAAGTTACTCGTTGTAGTTGAAACCCTGAATGGCAGTTTCATAATGTAATCCATTGCTATAACTTTCAATGCCCCGGAACCAATCCCTAATAGTCCTGATAAAGCTCCTGCAATATACATTACTCCAAACCCTCCGGGAACATTATCTACGGTATAAGGTATCTCTTCATGTTTGAAGGTATACTTACCGTTCATTCTTAAATAAGTTGCAGTTTTATCTGGTTTACCGTCGTTAATGAACTCCTCCTTCCTTCTTCCTGTTATAAAAGCTGAAAAAATTAATACTATACCAAAGGTAATTGCAACTACCTGGGCAGATACTAAACCTGCTAAATAAGCTCCGGATATGGCCCCGATGGTGGTCGCAATCTCAAGGAAGATGCCTATCCTGATATTTGAAATGCCTTTTTTTACATATGAGGCTGCGGCTCCCGAGGAAGTAGCTATAACAGCTATCAAAGAAGTTCCAACTGCGTATTTTATATCAACTCCGAAGCCTAAGGTTAGTAGTGGAATAATTATGACTCCTCCCCCTAAACCCGTCAAAGACCCTAATAAACCAGCTGCAAATGAACTGCTAAAAATTATTAAAGTAAAAAGTAAACTGCTCAAATCGAAAAACTTTACAAATACCGGTTCAAAAATATTTATATAAAATTAAAATAGAATATTCCGGTATTTTTTCAAAATATTACTGGCAAATTTTAACTCGCATTGTGATAGCGGTATAGAAATGACGTAGATTCAGCAGAACAGAAATTTGAGTAGCAAAGCAGAATATTTGAGGTTCTAATACCCGAAACAGATATACCTGAGAATGATGAGGGTAGGGACAGGAGGGATAAAATGAATAATCTTAAGTTCCGTAGATGAGAAGACAGAAAATATTGTGAATTTAGATCAAAATGAAGGATCCCTCCGTATACAACCTTACAAATTTCGACTTTTTGAGCGGTCCACTGATGTATGGGTAAGATTAAAGTTACAAATTAAATTTGTTATTGCTAATTTACCCGAAATATAAGATATTCCATTGGAGGTTTTTTACATGGAAATATTTTTTAACTCATTCCTGGTAATGTTCATCTCCGCTGCGATATTAATGATTGTTCTGAGCTTATACCTCTACCTTTATCTCGATTGAGTTTTGTTCAGCATTTTTCCGAGCGGGCTGTCATTGCGGATGATATCCCTGATTTGTGAGTAGGGGATGAACACTTCCGGCGCACCAAGAGCATATGCACCTGCTTCATAAGGATTGAACTGAAATTTTATTCCCCCTTTGTACAGATCGAAGTTATCATTTAAAGCAAATCCGTTTTCAAATCCGAAGAATCCCTGATCATAAAGTGAGTGTGTAGAATCTGCACGGTATTGTTCTCTGAATATTTTTTCCCCGGCTTTATTTAATTTGTTTTTATAATCTCTATAAAAGATATCATCCAGATTTATTTTTTCGCCTGTACTAAGGTTGAAACTTGCTAGTGAGAAGTATGAATTACCATGTGCCCCGCCTGTAAACAAATATTCACTTATTTCAAGCGAAAGAATATTATCCGAATTAAATGAAATACTTGTGAATTCATTGTTTTCATAAACCGGTTTGTAATCTGAATAAAATTGTGAATCAGCTTCAATATCATTCCGGTAACTTTCTATAAAAGAATCTATTCTGTCATTTATATCAGTATAACCGTTATCTCCCTGCATCGATTCGTTCACGTAAAAATTCATTGTATAAGCATTAATCTTTTTCTGAACTGCCGGATCAGGACAATCCTTCATAACGGGATAACTTAATTCAACTGAAACTGCAAAGGCTGAATAATCAGATTCACCATAATTTTTACTAAAATGTTTAATATCGAATTTCGCACATCCTGCCGGGTAGTTTTCCCCCAGATCAAAATCGAATATCTCACTTGAATCCGGCGTAATCCATTTTCCCTTTATCTCATCTTCTGATGTAAATCTTCCATCAAAAATCCCTGTAATTATAGTATTATATTCCTCATCATATCCGCCTTCGTCTTCAATATGAATACTGCCGTCAGCCTTAATAGAACTGTAATACTGGAAATAAACAGGTTCCCCGATGTTTTCGTAGAAATAATTTCCATCGAGAACAGAATCCATTCTCGTAAGATTCATTTGAATTTTCAGCTTATTGTTAATCTTCCCTTCCAGTCTTTTATAGAAATACGGTAGTATATTTGAAGCATCCTGTGAACGAATGAATCCTGCACAGGAACTAAGAATTATAATGATAATTATAATTATATTCTTCATAATTTAATCAGACTTCAAGCTTCATTTTAATTGTGCAGCGCTGATATTTTTCCGGGTGGTCATTGGGTATCTGTTCGAATCCGAGTTTTTTGTACAGATTCAGTGCGGAGGTAAGTTTATTGCTGGTTTCAAGAAAAATAGTTTTAGCGTTCTTGGCCACCGCAAAACCAATTACAGTAAGAGCTAGTTTCTTCCCTATTTGTCTCCCCTGGTATTTTTCGATAACGCCCATTTTTGCAAGCTCGTACGAGTGTTTATCAATTTTTATCACGGCGCAGGTGCCTGCTACCTCATCATTGTATAGCGCGAAAAATATTTCCCCGCCGTTTTTAATTATTTCATCCGGATTCGATAATATTCTTTCATCTTCCGGTTCAATTGAAAAATATTTTTTAAGCCATTCTTCATTTAATCGTTTAAAGTCATCTTTATATTTTGGTTCAAAGCTGAAGATACTGATTTCCCTCAATTCTCTTTCTTTTATTCTATCCGAAATCCTGTCATAAATGCTTTTCTGGTTCAATGTCTCTTCGATCCTGTCGAGAAGCAGAAGCATATCCAGTCCCGAAAGGTTCACAACTTCAGAAGTCACTTCCTCAATATCCGTCAGTAGAGGTCTTATCGATTCAAATGTTTCCCTGCCTTTCTGAGTAAGTGAAATCAAATTCAAACGTTTATCAGTTTCACCCTGTTTTGTTTCAACCAGGTTCTTTTTCTTCATCTGGTTTACAAATTGAATAATCGCCGGATGTGTAAACCCGAGTGATTGTGCGAGAGATTGAATACTCATAGAACCATTTTTATAAAGAGCGTACATCGTAGTGAACCATTTAGGTTCAAAATTAAGCTTGTGGTTTCTGTAAATCCGGGCAACATCAGAAGACAGTCTTTCCCCAAGTCTTTTAAGGCGGGTTGCCATTCCTAATTCCCCTAATTCTTTAATTAAATCTTCATTCGGCATAAACGTAAGTGATTACGTAATTAATATTATATTACTCTAATTCTGACAATAAATCAGGGAGATTCAGAGCTTCGGTATACATCACCAGGTTACCCTCTTTGTCCTTCTGCCATTCCGGTTCCGGTTTATCGGCGTAAATCTCAACACCGTTTCCATCAGGATCAGTAAGATAAATTGATTCAGAAACCCCGTGATCAGATGCTCCTTCAAGAGGGTAATTAGCCTCCCACAACCTCTTAAATACTTTTGCAAGTTCTTTACGGCTTGGGAGGAGGATTGCAAAGTGATACAGTCCAGTATGTCCCGGCGGCGGGGGAGCAGCACCTTTTCCCGCCCAGGTATTTAAACCTATATGATGATGATACCCTCCGGCTGATAAAAAAACTGCAGCATTCCCATACCATGCGGTGACTTCAAATCCAAGTAACTCTCTGTAAAATTTTAGTGATCTTTCAAGATCCGAAACTGTCAAATGAACATGCCCGATCCTTGTTTCGGGATGAATATTGTTTCCCATCAATTATGTCCCAATATATTTTTGATTTACACCTAAAGATAATAAAGTTCATATCAATTTATTATCGCAGAGGCTTCTATCTCAACCAGAAGACCTGGAGAAATGAGTGATTTAACTTCTACCATAGTGGTTACCGGCTTTATATCCTTAAAATATTCCCCATGAGCTTTTCCTATTTCATTCCATTTAGAAATATCAGTAACAAACATTCTTGTCCGGATGACTTCATTAAGTGACGCTCCTGCATCCTCCAGTGCTTTTTTAATTTTTGCCAATAAAAATTTTGTTTGTTCATAAGCATCAGATTCTCCAATAATTTTATCCCCATCAACAGCTACTGTTCCGGAGACTTCAACTACATTGCCAATTCTCACAGCCCGGGAATATCCGACAATGTTCTCCCATTTGGCACCTGTGGAAATTTTAATTGTTTTAGCCATTAGATATCCTCATTTATTTTTTCATATTTTTTGAGATCTCCTCCATCATTTCCATCTGTATCTGCTGTATTTCGAGCATACGCATTCCCTGCTGATTCAGCAGATGATCCATTTTATCATGCAGTCTTCTTATTTCGACCTCAGCTTTGAGGTTAATCTGGTAATCATGGAGTGAACGATCTCTGTCCTTTGACTCCTGCCTGTTCTGGCTCATCATAATTACGGGTGCCTGAAGAGCGGCTATGCACGATAGGACGAGGTTCAACAAAATAAACGGGTAAGGATCAAAGCTGCGATTTGCAAGAATTACTATATTTATTATCATCCAGATACCAATAAATGATAGAAAGATTGTTATGAAAGGCCAGCTTCCGCCGAATTTTGCAATCTTATCCGATAATCTTTCTCCCCAGGATGCTTTGGTTTCGTATGATGCGTCAATATTCCTTGACAGTAGATCTCTCTCAACTATACTATCCAGCACTTCCAATTCAAACTCTGAAAGAGTGCCTTTTTCCTCTGTCAGAATCCCATGCACAAATTCAGAACGAAATTTATTTAAATCGTCCGTGCAGATGAAACCTTCCGGGTTCCACTGAATATTTTTAGCGGCCATAAGTTTAACCAGCGAATTCTCAACAGAAAAACCCGGCGTTAGTTCAATTAGTTTTTTTTCTTTTTTACAGATCTGGCAGACAGCAGTGCTCCTGGAAATTGTTTTCATTTTTATCCTCGACGATTAGGTTGAAATGATTGAAAGAAATCAATAGAGAAATTAATCAGAGAAGGGGTGAAAATAAATACAGTAAGAGCTAAATGTTTCCCTGCATATAATCCTTTCTTTTTTTCTCAGGGAATTTTTCTACGGCATAACGAAGCATTGTTCTAGGCATTTTTTTGTAATTCTTTTTAAGAAACATTTCTTCCTCGTTAATGTTCTTATTCCCGACTTCCCGCAGCATCCAGCCGACACCCTTATGGATCAGATCGTGTTTATCTTTAAGAAGGATCTCAGAGATCTGAAAAGTAGTTTCAAAATAAAGATTTTTAATAAATAAGTAAGTGGCTAAAATCGCAATCCTTCTCTCCCACAGGTTTGAAGATGCTGCCAATTTAAACAGAATATCCTTATCCCGGTTTAATAAATGTGCACCAACTATTTTTGGTGCACTTAAATCAACAAGATCCCAGTTGTTAATCTGCTTTGTATTTTCCAGGTAGAACCGGAAGATAGTTTCTTTAATTTTATCATCACCTCCGGTGTATTGATCTACGAGGATGAATAAAGAAATAAGTCTTTCTTCATGAACAGGAGAATTAAGCAGTTCCTTCAAGTCGTAAAGTGTAAGATCACTATGACTTTTTGCTATTCTTCTCTGAACAGGAACCTTAATTCCGTAAAATTTGTCTCCTTCCCCGTATTCACCTTTCCCTGTTTTGAAAAACCTTTGAAGGTTGTCCGCCTGCTTTTTATCAGCTTCCTTTTTTAACTCTTTTCTCAGCTCGTTTAATCCCATAGATACTACTTCCGGGTATGATCTAAAATCCAGTTTCCTATTATCTCCAGGGCTTTAGGGGAAATTGTTTCTTCAATTTTTGAATATTCAGTGGGAGAACCGGTTTCTGAAGTCTGGAACAAATGATTAAGGTTTGGGATTTCCACAACTTTAAAATCTTTATTCCCGCCTTCTTTTAATGCTTCTTCAATCTCAGGAAGGTTCTGTTTAGGCGGAACCTGCAGATCGTGTTCACCATTTACTGCCAGTACCGGGACTTTAACTTTTTCCAGGGTTTCTTTCGGATCATAAGTAAGGAAAAATTTGAACCAGGGTGATAATAAAGTCTGAGCCTGCCTGTCAAATACAGATTCAGGATCATTGCCGAACTCTGTTTTCCCTGTTGAATCAAGAGATGCATAATAATTTTGATAAAGTGTTTTTATTTTTTCTGCAGCCTTTGAACTATCTTTTTCATTTTCTACGATCTCATAAAAATTCTTTGCAAGCTCCGTGCCTTTTTCTATTTTATCCTCGCTCATTCCCATTGCTCTTTCAATCAGCTCGCTCTGTTCCAAAAGAATAGCTTTACCGGTTACACCGGGACCAGCCATAAGAACTATAAAATTAACATCATTGCTTTCTACTGCTGCAAGCGGGGCAATCAATCCGCCCTCACTGTGTCCTATTATTCCAATTTTGCCCTTTCTTATATCTTTTCTGTTTTCCAGGAATTTAATTGCGGCGAGAGCATCGTCTACAAAATCTTTAGTAGTAGCCGTTGAAAATTTTCCTGTTGATTTTCCTACTCCCCTGTCATCGTAACGAAGAACAGCAATTCCCTGTCTTGTCAGGTAGTCTGCAAGTATTAAAAATGGTTCATGACCAAGCAGAGATTCATTTCTGTCCTGCGGACCCGATCCTGTTACGAGAACTACTGCAGGGAATGGTTCTCCTTCTTTTGGTGTCGTTAATGTTCCAGCCAGTTCTATTCCTGCTTCTTTGTCCGTAAAACTCACTTCTTCTTCGTTATAAGGATAAGGTTTTTCCGGAACCTGGGGACGTTTCGGTTTTTCCACTTTCTCGGTTTTTTTAAGAACCAGGGGCCATGCATTTCCGCCCTGATGCCATGTTCCGTTTATACTGTCTGCCTTATAGACACCGTCAAAAAAGCCTTTTATCTCTTTGATGCCAAAATAAACACTGTCATTTTTGAATGAAGTTGAATCAACTTTAATTCCATATGCATTCTGGTCAGGACTGTCAAGTGTTGTGGTAAGAATTCCATCAGTTTCAGAGACATTAAAAACTATATGGAGCTCGAAACCCGAGATTGTTAATACTCCCTGCCATATCCCGGTGATCCCAATATTATCTGTTTGAGATGCGCTTGTAATATTTAAGCAGCCTGCCAGGAATGTAAGTAATAATACTCTTTTTAACATTTATTCACCTTTATTTTGTACCTACCATTTTTCAAATTTGAGTTATTCAAAGTTAATCAGAGTCCGGCAGTAAGTAAAAATATTTTGTGAAAATCGGCGGGATATTTTAAACAATAAAAGGTTTCCCCGGCATGATGCAAAGTTTATCATTGTGTTTAAACTAGTTGTGTTGCGCCAGTTTCCTGATCTGCCTATAGTGGTGATTAAAATGCTGAACAAGGAAATCCATTGTCTGGTATATGTTAAACTTACCCGCATAAGGATGTTCAAATATATAATTTTTACCAAGCTCATTATTTACTTCTCCCAATGCATTATGCAGCTTGTTTCTAACATTTAACCACTTTGTCTTCAATTCGTTTATGTCATACTCTTTCGCCATATTCCCGAGAATAGCAGGCGCTTTAAATTTTAGCGGAGACATTAATGAATACCTTAATAAGGAAGATCTGAAAAATGCAGCTAATCCGGCTTTGCGGCCGTTGGAATTCTTAACTTGCTTATTTATGGAAATTACAGAAAGCTGTTCAGCTTTAACCAGATGAAAAACAATCTGAACAATTGACCATTTATCCTCCGCCGGTCTGTAGTTTAACTGTTTTTCATCCAGTTTTTCAAGCTCATCGTACAGCTTTTCCCTATTTTTCTCAAGTAACAGAAATTTATTTTGTAATATTTCAATCATCTGATTTTACATATTTGTTTTCAGTAAGGGCATCAGGAAAGGTTAAGAAAAGACTGTTATCCTCAAGCCTGAAATACATTGTGAATGGGGGAGCGTCGCCAATAGAAAATATAATGGCATTTCCCTTTATTTCATACTGCCCGTTTTGTTCCCCTCCGCCTGCCAGCATTAGCTTAACCTGATGATCCGGTAAAAACTCAATCTCTTTTCCCCTAAATGTTGTTGAATCAGCGGCCTTCCATTTCCCGATTAACTTTTCTGTATCAGTCTGGCTGCTGCATACCTGGCAGCATGCATTCATAAGGAATAAAAGAGGAATACCTGAAATTAAAAATATTCTGTATCTCATAAATTTCCTTTTGATTTTCCTCGTTTATAAAACTGTTTAATTTCCCGGCCAAATTTCTTTTCTTTTTTCTTTCTCTCAAGATAAATATTCTTATCGATTAATGAATCCAGATATTCAGTTTCTTTTTTAAGTTTGAAATAATTAACGAGGTGCTGCCTGGTTATTATTCCTTCCTCAATGGCATTTTTAACCTCACAATCAGCTTCGTGTATGTGCGAGCAATCCTTATATCTGCAGCCGGCAGCAATTTCATTAATATCAGAAAAAATGTCGGATGCAGTCATATCATTATTCCACAGGCTGAACTCCCGCATTCCGGGAGTGTCGATGATGATCCCGCCTCCAGGAAGGAGCAGCAGCTCCCTTCTTGTTGTCGTATGTTTTCCTTTATCATCACCTGAACGAATTTCCGCGGTTTTCAGTTTAGTATCATTCATAAGCAAATTGATAATAGAAGATTTTCCTACTCCCGAGGAACCGGCAAGGGCGTAAGTTAGTCCCGGTGAAATAAAATCCTTAATTCCTTTAATCCTTTTCCAGTTTCGCAGCTTAAAGAAAACAAGGGAATGTTCCTGATTCGTTTTCTTATTTCTTCTAATAGATGTTCCGGATTATCTGCAAGATCATTTTTATTAATCACTATTACGGGCTTGCAGTTTCCTTCCTCAGCCATAACTATATAGCGCTCAATTCTGTTAATGCTGAAATCGGAATTAAAGCTTTGCACTATAAATATAAAATCTATATTTGCCGCAATAATCTGGGCTCCCTTCTCCCTGCCCGCCTGTGCCCGGGAAAAGTGTGATCTGCGGTTTAGCAGATTATGGATTATACACTTGTTTTCTTCCTGGAAATAAGTTACAGCCGCCCAATCACCGGTTTTTGGAAATGAAGATAAGTTATCCGCATCATATAGAAATTTTCCGGTAATTTCACCGGGAATTTCCCCGTATTCCGTAATTATATTATACCTTTCTTTATTCTCAGCAGATATGCGTCCTGCTTCAAATCCTGATCTTTGAAAGTTTTCGAATTCTTTTTTGAAAATAGAATCAAAACCGTAATGTTTTAGATCAATCAATTTAAGTTCTCCTTTTGAATGGATTCAATTTTAAATCGTTTTAACTATTGTTTTTCTTTCTGGATATAGAATTCACACTACCGGAGTATTAAGCAATATCCGGCACAAGGAGAGTCGATTGATATGTATTTGTAACTAAAAAATAAGTCTTCGTCAGTTTGCAGGAGTAAAGTTATTTAATTTTTTCCTAAATCGAAATGGAATACGCGGGTAAAAACAAAAAATCCTGCAGAGTATATAAATATCCAAATTCAGCCGCAGGATTTAAAATTAAATATTCTAATGGGTCTACTTTCTACATTAACAGCGCCATTATGGCTTTCTGAACGTGGAGCCTGTTCTCAGCTTCATCAAATACAATAGAATGCTCTGAATCTATAACTTCAGCGGCTACTTCTTCACCACGATGCGCAGGCAGGCAGTGCATAAAGAGATAATCAGCCTTCGCATTTTTTGCAAGTTTCTCATTCACCTGGAATCCCTCAAATTTTTTCAATCTTTCTTTTGCTTCCGCTTCCTGTCCCATACTTGCCCAGACGTCTGTATAAATAATATCGGCATTCTTAACTGCAGCAGCAGGATTATCGAGTATTTCAACTTTGCTGCCCATCCTTTTTGCATTGGCTTTAGCATTGTTAACAATATCTTTATTCGGTTTGTAACCGGATGGGGAAGCAATACTGATATGCATACCTGTTTTAGAACAACCATTTAAAAGACTATGTGCCATATTATTACCATCACCGATATATGAAAGTTTTAATCCCTTTAACTCGCGTCTTTTTTCCAAAATAGTGAACAGATCTGTTAATACCTGGCAGGGATGAAGCAGGTCTGTCAGGCCGTTAATTACGGGAATTGATCCGAAACGCGCAAGGTCAACAACATCCTGGTGATCGAACGTCCTTATCATAATTCCATCTAAATACCGGGAAAGCACTTTTGCAGTATCGGAAATAGTTTCACCTCTTTTCAGTTGAAGGTCATTCGGACCGAAGTACATCCCGATTCCGCCAAGATGATAGATACCTGTTTCGAATGAAACTCTCGTTCTTGTAGAGGGTTTTGCAAAGATCATTCCCAGTGTTTTTCCTTCAAGCCATCTGTGAGGCTGTCCTGTATGATGCAGTTCTTTAAGAGTCTTGCTTACATCAAATATTTCATAAATCTCTTCGAGTGTAAGATCGTTGATTGAGATAAGGCTTTTACCTTTCATTGAGACTGCCATAAAATTTCCTTGTAATTATTTTTTATTGTTTTTCTTTTACTATTCTTGTGCCGGCATCTTTATCAGCCAGTGCGGATGATTCTGTAATTATTGTTTCTTTTCCTCCATGTTCAACATATTCAATTGCTGCTTCAATTTTGGGACCCATACTTCCTTTGGAGAATTCACCCTGCTCAAGGTACTGTTTCGCTTCTTCAACAGTTATTGTTTCAAGTGCTTTTTGTCCTGGTTTATTAAAATTTATATAGGCATTTTTTACATCTGTTAATATAAAAAAATCATCAGCTTCAATTTCATTTGCCAGGAGAGAAGAAGCAAGGTCCTTATCGATTACGGCTTCAATTCCCTGGAGCAGTTTCTTTTTATCCCTGTAGACAGGAACACCACCTCCGCCCGCGGCGATCACTATTGTACCTTTTCTTACCAGGTCCCTGATAATTTTTTTATTAACTATTTCCAACGGCCTGGGTGAAGCAACAACTCTACGCCATCCTCTCTTACGTGGATCTTCTTTTATAACCCAATTATTAGCACGTGCAAGCAGCTCAGCTTCTTCCTTCAGGAAGAAAGCGCCCACAGGTTTTGTCGGTTCCCGGAAAGCCGGGTCATTTATATCAACCAGTACCTCTGTAATTACCGTAATAACATTTCTCCTGATTTTATGTTCAATAAGGATGTTTTTCATTTGTCTCTCAATCATATAGCCGATTCCACCCTGTGAATCAGCCACACAGATATCGAGAGGCATCTTGGGAATTTTATACTGGTTATAACCGGCTTCATTCCTTAAAAGGATATTTCCTACCTGAGGACCATTGCCGTGTGTAATGACAATGTTGAATCCTTTATTTATAAGTTCAACGAGGTTAACCAGTGTATTGTATGCATTCTTTTCCTGCTGCTGGATTGTTCCTATTTCATTTCCCCGTATAAGCGCGTTTCCGCCAAAGGCTACTACTGCAATCTTCTTCATATCAGTCCCTCATTTGCAGGTTAGAAACTGTACCGGGAGTATCAATCTTGTTCATAAAATCCGTGGTTTTTTGAATCCCCTTTGATTAAATCATTCAAATATTTATAAAATTGAAAACTGAAACTTATAGCCTGCCGGGTAGAGAATCAAATATTTTTGGTGCCATTCGCCTGTGAATAAATGCTAATTGAACTTATTGGATGCCAACTATTTCCCGAAATTCATCTTAATTAGCGGCTCAAATCTAATTCCTTACCTGATTCTGCAGCATATACCCTTCTTTTTTTATTCTCTTTCAGGATAGATGCGCCTATCCAGTTTATTGCCGGCGGATCCCCGTGAATCAGAATAACTTTATCAGGATTAAGTTTCTCTACAACTTTCAGCAGATCTTCTCTTAAAGAATGGGCGGTAAACCGAAACCTTTTAATTGAGCATTTCACTTTCATTTCATCACTATATGCGGATAACCTTATTTTCATGCCTCTTTCTGCTGTTGAAACTGCAAAACCGGGCGTCTCCTTTTCCATATAACCAACGGTAAAGATTGCGGAGCTTTTTTGATTAAGCCATCTTTGTGCAAGTCTGAATGATGCGGTTCCCTCGATCATCATACCGCTTGAAGCAAGAACAATACAGGGATGCTTAAAGAATTCTTCAGGATTTTCTATCTCATATAAATCTTTCTGCGGGATTTCACTTAACTCGAATTCGGTATCATCACAGTTTACTACAAAACGGTTGTAGTCATAGGCACAACTGATTTTCCTGGAAATACCGCCTGTGTAAATATCCGTCTTTGCAATCTTACCATTTTCCATTAGTTCCCAGGTTGTTTTTAATATCTCCTGCATTTTACCCAGAGAAAAAACAGGAATGAGAATTGAACCTCCTTCATTAATAATTTTATTTGCTTCTGCAGAGAACCTTTCTGATTCTTGTTTCCAGTTGTTTAACGTTGAGGAATCCGTTGCACCATAGGTTGTCTCAAGCAGAAGAGCATCTACCTTTATTTTAGGTAATAATGCTCCCTGCATCCATGATTGCGGCTTTAAATTAATATCTCCAGAATAAAAAATCTTATAACCTCTATGTTCAATTAAAATGGAAGCTGACCCCAGGATATGCCCGGCATCGTAAAAGGTAATAACTATCGGTTCAATATCGGTATGATTATATCCTTTTAATTCAAATGCCTCACCGATAGCTTTGTATTCAATAGATTGGATCAGCAGATCTATTTCATCGTGCGAGTAAATTTTTAATTCTTCTGCTGAAACCTGCTGTGATAATATTGACACAGCGTCGTGAAGAGTTAATTCTGCTAAAGCCCTTGTCTGGGGGGTTGTAATTATTCTTATATAGGGATGCTTCTGAACAAGGAACGGTAAACCGCTGAGATGATCCTGATGGGCATGAGAGATTAAAACATAATCTACATCCTGATCCTGTACTAATTCAAAGTCCGGTAAGGCTTCTCTGCCTGTTTTCTGCGGATGCATTCCGCAATCAATTATTATTCCTGTGCCGGCTATATTCAGGTAATAAGAATTAGCACCAATTTCGCCGGCTCCCCCTAACGGAATAAATCTTATCATTCTTTCCTTTCCATTAAATCTGTTTCATATCCTTTTTCAAAGGATCAATCGCCCATTTTATAATTTCAGAAATTCTTATTTTTTACTGCCCAGATAACATCGGAAATGATTGTCACTCCCGGTTCAAACGAAAACTTAAGCAGATAATCTGGGTTAAACCCAAGCATATATCTTTCAATAATGGATTTTAGCCAAGAGATTTCTGATTTAAGACGCCAGTGCTCTCCGTCATACGAATATAATACAATGAAGAGTCTGTTCTTCATATGCATCCTCTGCTGCTGAGATTGATTTTTGTAAAGCCATCTGATAAGTTCATCAGTCTTCTTAATTGCTTCATTGATTTGATATGGAAAGTTTTTTGGGAATACGGAAGTCTTATGATCGAATTTTGCACCCTGAATCGTGAAATCAACGAGACGGTCCTTTTCATCCATTGCAGGAATAACGTTCGGCATAGTACAGAACATCTTCTCAACGGCATATGCCGACCAGAAGTTATACCAGCGGTTTAAGGCATAATTGGAAATATTATCGTGTTCACGGTCCTGACTGAATCTCTTTTTGATTTCGGCTATAATATTATCAAACACGGGTTCCTGGTACACAAAATTTGTCAACTTATCATAACGGTCATTTTGTTTTCTTCCCCATTTGTAGGGGTACGCAAGACGTTTTTTTAATTCAGATTCGATAGTTGAAAGTTCAATGTTCATTTATATATCCTGAACCTGACCTTAGGATTTAACAATGCACAAAAGGGGTATTAAGCACGATGCCTGTATATGCTTACTTTTGGAATAAGAAAATGTATTCATGCTTGAAGATGTAAAACCCGCCTGCCAATGCACGGTAACGCCACAATTCCTTCTGATTTCTTTTAGCAGTTGTCTGGTCAAAATTTTTAATTATTGTCGACTTTAATTTGTATCCTCGTTTAATCATTTCCTGCATTGTATAAAAACCCAGAGGTATCCATTCACCGGAGCAGTATTTATCGCCGATTATTAAAGCAGCATACCTCTCATGGTCAAGAACAGGAAATGTTCTGTCAATTATTTTACCGAACATCTTCAAAAATTCATTAACTGATCCTGCATTTGAGAGATCATTTTTTCTTTCACTGAATTTGATAATATCCCAGTAGGGGGGATGCAATATTAAAAACTGGACTGATTCACACTTATGCTTTTTTAATTCGGATCTGAAATTTACCCCGGCGCTGTCGCCGTTTATGATCTCGGTTCTTATTTTATATGGATTTATTTCTTTGCTGAGAATTTCCTTAGCCAGATTTACAACTTCCGGCCGGAGTTCAACGCCGAAGCCGTTTCTGCCGAGTCTTTTGCATTCAATTAATGTGGTTCCGCTTCCGAGAAATGGGTCGAGCACCCATTCACCTTTCCTGGTGTATCTTCTTAAAAACTGATTTGGAATCTGCGGAATAAAATTACCCCAGTAACCAGCAGTATGTGCACCGCTTCTGTCTCTCTTGTCAAGAATCCAGAGACTGTCAGTTAAAAGATCATCATATTCTTTCCACCGGTTCAGGTTTATATCATTAATTTTCCCTTCTTTTCTCTGGGAAAGGCTTTTAATTAATCTCTTTATATAATACCGGGATCTTTGAATGGTTTGAGTTTCATATATTTGGGTCAGTTCTTTAACCAGGTAAAATTTTGAAATTTTATCCGTTTCACCGTTTGAGTGAATTATGAAGTCATTTTCGAAATGGTCTGTATCCGAAATAATTTTCTGTAGCTGTTTTTTTACAGAAGTCAGTTCATCATTCTTTAAGAGATTCTGAAGATCACTGATTAATTCGAATGTTATCATTTTCTATTTACCCCTCATAACATTATTCATTATTAGAATTAAACATTTTTATTGTTCTACTAATTTAACTTCTTGTAAGGGGAAAAAGAAGAAGCTGATGATTTAAAATATATACCCTTTTAATACGGATTTCTGAAAATTGCTGTATCGTACTTTTTCACCAAGGTGTTATGATTCGTGTTTTAAAGTACGATACAGCAGAATTAAATGAAATTAAAGAACTAGTTAATCACAAACATAAGACCGGCATTTATCTGGAAATAATTACTCTTGATTTCTCCGCCTCCGGGTACATCTTCAAAATTATAATTTAGAAAAACATACCTGAAATCACCGAATAGAAATGCCTTCTCCGATAAAGGAATATCCATTCCTGCACCAAAGTGCCAGCCGAATTTCTGTGAAGTTTTATCAGGTATTTCATTTAGACTGCCCGAGTATTCGGTCTTTGCATTATACCAGCCTACACCCACAACTCCATAGAGATCTTCGATAGGGTAAAACAATCCTGAAAGCTGAACCGGCCAGTCACTAACTGCTATATTCCCATTCTGATATTCTTGCTGACGATAATTAATTGATGCTTCGAAAGCTGCCGCATTAGTCAGATATGCTCTAACTAGACCACCAAACATTATATTTCCATTATCTGCATCTGCAGCTTTCTGGAAGCCTGCCTGACCGCCTATCGCTATAGGATTATGAATGTTTGTTCTGCTGTTATTATTCTGTGCGATAGTAAATGCTGTAAATGCAAAAGTAATAATTATCATATACACGATTTTCTTATACATCTTTTTCTCCATCTTGTAGTTCAAGAAAATGATGACACAATATATTTAATTGGGAAGTAACGTCTGTGATTCCATCAGGCGTTGTGATATTAAAAAGTGAGGAAGGATGTTTTATAAGCGATTTCAGGTAAATTAGGTAAGATTATTGTGCCTGAGGCCACTCAGACCAGAGATAAGATATCTGCAGAATTATCTCTTAATGCTTCAACTTCCGGAAGCCTTTGTTCTTTCATAAGAAGATGAACAGCGTCCATTTCTTTATCACGATTTAAACCTGCTGCAGCCATAATCACATTATTTTTAATGTAGTAAGCGATGAATTTTTTATGAGATATGTTCCCATCTATGATTATTTCATCCCAGTCTTTTGTAAAACCGACATACCTGAGAGTCATCCCGGCCTGAACTGTCCAAAAGAAAGGTATTTCTTCATATTTAATATTTCTTCCTGACATGTTAGCCCCCGCTATTCTTCCCAGTTGTTGCGCCAAACGCCAGTGTTCAATCCTTATATGATTTCCGGTGCGTGGACCGGGGAAGGTAACAATATCTCCTGATGCATAAACATCTTCTTTGATCCGGAGATACAAATCTGTTTTTATGCTACCGTCTTCAAGAAGATCTATTCCCGATATAAATTTGGTGGCAGGTATTACCCCTATTCCAATAATTACAAAATCTGTTTCAATTTCTTCACCTGATTCGAGTACAACTGATTTAACTTTATCTCTCCCCTTAAATTCTTTAACCTTAGATTTTAATTTGAATGATGTGCCGTTTTTCTCATGTTCTTTTTAAAAAGATTTCCGATATCCTTTCCAAAATTTCGTTCAAAGGGAACTTCATCAGGCGCGACAACTGTAACTTTTATATTCCTTTCTCTCAGGCTCTGTGCTGTTTCCATCGCAATAAAACCGGCCCCTATTACAACGGCTTTTTTCGAATTTTTAGCTGTATCGATTATTTTATCAGCATCACTAAAGCTTCTTAGATAGAATATATTTTTTAATTCAGCGCCCGTAACATTAATTTTACGCGGTACACCCCCTGTTGCAATTAAAAGCCTATCATATTTTAGTTTCCCATCATTTCCGAAAGAGACAATCTTTTCTTTTAAATCGACACTCCTGACTTTTGTTTCCTTCTTTATTTCAATCCCGTATTCCGCAAAAAATTCATCTGGCCGAAGAGGCATCCACTCGGGTTCAGCACTTCCTGCCAGGTAATCCTTACTGAGATTGGGACGATCGTACGGGTTCCGGTTTTCTTCAGTGACCATGATTATATTTCCCTTGAATCCGTTTTCCCTCATAGATTGAGCGGCAAAATAAGCTGATGCACCGGCTCCGAGTATTACAAATGAGCGGCCATCTGAATTACTATCTTTTTTTACCATTTCAGGTCTGCGGGAACTTTGAATTTCATCAGGCAAATTAATTTTTACCGTGTCACCCTCTGTTTTTATTTCATACCTGGGAAGGGCATCCATTGCAGGCGGCTCAAGAAGGTTTCCGCTTTTTGCATTAAAACATGCATGGTGCCAGGGACAAATGATTGTATCATCTTTAAGAATCCCTTCTTCAAGCGGGGCTCCGTAATGTGTGCATGATGGGCCGACTGCAAAGAACTCATCGTTGATCCTGCATAATAAAACTTTATTTTTATCATCTATTTTATACGATTTCATCTCCCCGTTTTTCAGATCATCTTTCTTTGCAATCTCTCTAAAGCCCATTGTTTAACTTTCCTTTTTGTTCACTTCCTGCCTGATTTATCTCAGTTGCCCTAAACTCTGAGACAATAAAAACACAGGTAGTCAATTATGGTTTTGCAATTCCTATTACTCCGCATGCAACCCGCGGCCCGGCATTACCTGCTGGTTGTGATGTCAAATCATCTTCTGCTGCGTGTACAATTACTCCTCTTCCTATTATTGAACGCGGCCCGGAAAAACTTAATAGAGAATCCGTCATTTCCAGATGGGCATTTCCGTCCTTGTCTGCTTCGATATTGCCTAGATCACCGACGTGGCTCATTGATTTATCCGGGGCACCATGTTGGACATTGTCAGGATTAAAATGACCGCCTGCGGAAGTACCGTCACCAGAACTACAGTCGCCATATTCATGGATATGAAATCCATGCTTGCCGGGTTTTAATCCTTTAATATCAGCAACGACTTTTATCAGGTTTCCTTCTTTTGTGAAAGTAACAATCCCTGACACATTATTTCCTTTAGTTCCATGAAGTTCTGCTACAGCTTTGGTAATTTCAGGCAGGTTATCCATCATTGACTTGTTTGGAGCTGAAGTTTTTGGCGGCATCTTCATATCAGTATTCTGCGGATGCCCGATGCCTAAAAACACAAGGGACAGTAACGTTGCAAAGAGTTTAAACCTATTTAACATGGTATTTCTCCTTTATATTTAATTTACAGTTAGTTTCCTTTTTTTAAACATAGCAAGTAATTGACTCAATGGTATTGAGTCAAATCAAAGAATTGGAATTATAGAGCTGCTCTGACTGATCAGTATGCTTACCAATTATGTTTATTTTTTAAACAGTGTTATTAGTAATTAATCCGAAAATCCGGTATTAATAACAGGCGTTTTGGTATACTTCAAAGAATTTAATTTTCCCTTCTCTCTCGTCTCTCTCTCGTCCATCTCATACCCCTGTTATACTCATTTCTCTGACTAAATTTCTGAATTTCAGAGCTGTTGGGTTTCTCAACAGTCAGCTTCAGGTTCTCAGTCGCATAGGTGTTTAAAAATTAATCTTCAGGTATTTTTGTAAGAGGAACTCCTGTTCTTTCCGCATAATAATCTCATCATATTTTCCGACATTTCATACAGTTCCACTATATTACTGAACCTTCCATTCGTGATTGTCTTTTTTTAGCAATTTGTCTGCCGCCTGAGGACCCCAGCTCCCTGCTTTGTAATTGGGGAAATCATTCCAGGGATTTGATTCCCATTTTTTAATTATTGGGTCCACAATCTGCCAGGATTTATAAATCCATTCGGAATGCGGGAACAGAGTCTGATCCCCCTGCATTGCATCTCTGATCAGCCATTGATAAGAACTCGGGGGTTCTTTAATTCCGAATGCTTTGTCATATCTGAAATTCAGGTTAACAGGTCGCAGCTGGAGTTCTGCACCGGGCTGCTTTGCTGTAAATGTGTAAATAATTCCTTCATTGGGCTGAAGCCTGAATGTTAGCAAATTATGTTTTTTTTCATCTTCACGTTCAATAGGGAACATAAGATGTGGAGTCTGTTTAAACCTGATGGTTATCTCGGATAATTTTTCTTTCATTCTTTTTCCTGTACGGAGGTATACCGGGACTCCTGCCCAGCGCCAGTTGTCCAGCGTCAATTTAATTGCTGCATAAGTCGGGGTCATAGAATTTTTGTTAACGTTGGCTTCATCCCTGTATGCATTAACCTGCTTTCCGTGAATTTTTCCAGATGAATACTGACCAAGTACAACATCTTTTTCAACATTAATTTTACAGATAGAGGTCATTACTTTGAGAGTTTCACTTCGCAGCGACTGAGAATCATAGTTCACCGGAGGGTCAATGGCCGTTATACACAGAAGCTCCAGCAAATGATTCTGAATCATATCCCTGATTACGCCTGTTTTTTCATAGAATCCTGCACGCGAACCGATGCCTATATCCTCTGCAACGGATATCTGGATATTATCAATATAGTTTCTGTTCCAGATAGGTTCAAAGCCGGGATTAGCAAATCTGAATACAACCATATTCTGTACTGTCTCTTTCCCAAGGAAATGATCGATTCTGAATATCTGGGTTTCGTCAAAAACCTCATGAATCTCCTTATCGAGCTCCCTGGCTGATTGTTCATCTGTACCGAAAGGTTTTTCTATAATTATCCTTCGCCAGCCCCTGTTAGTTTTCGCTAATCCTGATTCATCCAGTTTTTTTACAATTGTTGAATAGAATGCAGGGGCAGTGGAAAGATGGAATAGAACATTATCCGGAATATCGAGTTTTTTCTGAAGTTCCTTTATTTTCTTTTTCAGATCTCCGTATGATTTAGAAGGATCATCTTTAAAGTCGCCTTGAATATAAAACAGGTTTTTTGCGAACTCATTCCATTGATCTTCTCCGCAAATACTGTCCTTTTTAACTGCTTCAAACATCTCTTTCCTGAAATTATCATCTGAATATTGAGTACGGGAAAAGCCAATGACGGCGCATTGTTCAGGCATTAGTTTGTGGCAATTAAGTGCAAACAATGATGGTATTAATTCCTTATGTGTAAGATCTCCTGCTGCCCCGAAAATAACAACAATGCAAGGATCGGGCGGTTTTCCCTTTAACATTCCCTGCTGCTGTACTTCAATCATTTCATTATTTTTTTCTATTTCCATTATTTACTTTCCTCCTTAACGACATGTCCACCAAACTGGTTTCTCAAAGCAGCAATAACTTTCATACAGAAAGGATTATCCTGTCTCGATGCAAATCTTTCATAAAGTGAAAGAGTTATAGCAGGTACCGGTATTGCATGCTGTATTGCATATTCGGAAGTCCATCTTGCAGTTCCCGAATCATCAACGTAAGGGGCAATTTTTTCAAGAGAATTTCCTTCTTCCCTGAATGCATCTGCAGCAAGTTCCAGCAGCCAGCTCCTTACCACAGCTCCGTTATTCCAGAGTTTTGCTACCTGCTCAAGGTTAATATCAAAATCGGAGCGGTACATACATTCAAATGATTCACCGATTCCCTGGAGCATAACATACTCCAGTGCATTGTGTATCATTTTTACAAAATGTCCGGCTCCGCTCTTCCCGACGTGAGCATAGCCGTTTCCCGGGGCTAGAGAGATAAATAACGGTTCAACTCTTTTAACTGCTTTATCGGAACCACCAACCATAAGGTTGTAACCGATTTTTAATCCCCAGATTCCTCCGCTAACACCTGCATCGACAAAATGAATTCCTTTCTCTTTGCATTTCCCGGAGTTCTTTATAGATTCAGTAAAGTGTGAGTTACCCCCATCAACAATTAAATCATCTTTGTCCAGCAGATTTAAAAGATTATCAATTGTATCATCTGTAGGTTTTCCATGCGGGACCATTATCCAGATATGTCTTGGTTTCTCAAGCTTTGAGACCAGATCTTCAATTGAATCAGCCCCTGTTCCGCCGTCTTCTACTGCTTTCGTTACAAAGTCTTTATTTAAATCAAAAGCGACAATTTCGTGATTATCTTTTTTTAGTCTCTTGAGCATATTGCCGCCCATTTTTCCAAGACCAATTAATCCAATTTTCATTTTATCTCCTTTTCAGATTTCAATGTCAAATTCATTAAGTTTTTCCACAAGGACTTTTGGATCATTGAGCAGAATCGCTTTGAGTCCGAAAGCCATTGCAGACTGAAAGTTTTCTTCCCTGTCATCGATAAACAGGCATTCATCCGGTTTCTTATGAAGTATATGCAGTGCTTTGTAAAATATTTCAGGCTCAGGTTTCCTGGCTCCCAAATAACAGGAACTGCAAAAACAGGTAAAGTATTTATCAAGCCCGAACTTATTAATCCTGAATTTATTTAACTCCCTTGATTCATTATTAATTGTGGCAAACCGATATTTACGATTTGTGGATAGCTTTTCAAGAATTTTCAATGTTGAATTAATCGGTTTGGATTGTGAGTTCATAAATCCGATAAAATCTTTCTTTGAAAAATTTCTTTTTCCAAAAAAGACCACTTCATTCAGATAATCATCTAATGACAACTTTCCTTTTTCAAATTTTTTGAACACGGGGGCATGTCTTTTTTCCATTACTTCATAATCAAGGGAGAATCGTTTTGCAGATTTTTCCCTGGAAACCTGATCCCATCCATTAGTTAAGCAGACACCTCCAACATCGAAGAATATGGTCGTAATAACACTCACTTAATGCTTTTATTTATTTTTGTTAACGCCTGTTCAATATTACTTCCAAGATGAACCCTTATAACCCTTCGGTTTTTATCATTTAATGAACGAAAATCTCCCAGCGCCTGGGCTCTCTGCAGTGTGGCAAAACCATAATCCTTGCCCGGGATTGGTAATTCATTTTCTGCTTCATAAGTGAACATTATAAAAACTCCTTTGTTAGGCCCTCCTTTATGAAGCTGTCCTGTCGAATGCATATATCTAGGACCGTAACCAAGGGTAGTTGCAACTTTTAATTTATTTCTCAGCCTCATTCTTATCTGCTGAAGCTGTTGTTGTCTCTGCGGTGTCTGCAGGATATATGCAAGGATTGAAAGATAATCGGGAGACTTTGCGAGCTTTACAAATGAATTCAGAAAAGCCGGCAGATTTTTCACTTTAGGAGCCCAGTCGGCTTCAGAATTAAAGTATACAGATATATCATTCTGTTGTATAACAGGGTCACCTTCTCCGAAATTTCCCTTAACTTTCCACTCATTCAGCAGTTCATTACTGTTCTTTTTACTTTCCGAGACATTAGGTTCATCAAAAGGATTTACATTAATTATTCTTCCGGCAGCTGCAGTAGCTAATTCCCATCTGAAAAACTCTGCACCAAGGCCAAGTTTGTCTTTCAAATCAATTTTAATTACCGGATGACCTGCTTTGTGTAAAGCGTCTAGTTTTCTTTCATCCTTCTGTTTCTCATCATTACCGGAATGAAGATAGATGAATACCCTATCGTTGCTATATACTCCAGGTTTCCCGGCGTCCTCCCCTTCAACAGGAAGAATTCCTTTGCCTTCTTTTCCTGTGCTTTCTGCTATTAACTGTTCAACCCAGTAGCCGAATGCATTTACCGATTCTGATAGAATAAATGTCACTTTATCTCTGCCAAACCGTGCGTGCATCCCGAGAGATGTTCCAAGTGAAATAGCAGGATTTGATTCAGAGGGAATAAAAGGTCCGCAGCTTATTTCCATCTGGTGTGCATTATGCAAAATTTCTTTTATGTCTACACCAATTAAAGCCATTGGAACAAGTCCAAAATATGAAAGCGCAGAATATCTGCCTCCGTAATCCTCCGGATTTGTGAACACCTTTCTGAAACTTCTTTCGCGTGCTTCATCCTGAAGGGGAGTACCGTCATCGGTTATAGCTATAAACTGGTCACCCGGATTAGCATTTCCCTTCTCTTTTAACAGGTTAAAGAAATAATGATCGAAGCTCAGGGTTTCTGTTGTCGTTCCCGATTTGCTTGCAACAATGAATAAAGTCTTGTTAAAATTTATTTGTGATTCTACATTTTTAACTGCCGCGGGGTCAGTATTATCGAGCATCACCAATTGAGGATAGTCCTGTCTGGAACCAAATGTTTCCCTTACAACTTCAGGGCAGAGACTGCTTCCGCCCATTCCGAGAAGTACAACAAATTTGAATTTTTCTTTTTTAATTTCCTTTGCGAATTTTATAATATCATCCGCGCGGCTGATGAAGTCATCAACATTAAGCCAGCCCAAACGTTTTTTTATCGCCTTGCTTTCCGCTTCATTATCTTTCCAGACGAACGGATCTTTAGCAAATATTCTTCGGGCAATTTGTTTTTCATCTAATGAACCAAAGGCTGATTTTATATCAGATTGATTTTCACCAAAATCTATTTCCTGTTTTCCCATTCTATCCGAAAGAAATTCCAGCCTTTTAGCAGCGAGAGTCTTCATCAGGTTATCGTAGGGTTCAGTAAATTTTTCGATAGCTTCATTAACGAGTTGACGGGTCACAAAATCTATATCAATCCCTAAATTACCCAGATTTTCAAAAGTTTTCATGGAATCATCAACACCCTGCTCTATAGAATTTTCATAAATTTTACCATGGTCAGCAAAAGCAAGTATTGATTCATCAGGTAATGTATTAATTGTATGAGGTCCAATCAATGATTCAATGTAACGGACATCCGAATAAAGCGGATCTTTTGTACTGGTGCTCGCCCATAAAGGTTTTTGAACTCTAGCACCATTATCTGCTAATCGCTGCCAGCGTTCTCCGGAGAAAATATTTTTGAAACTCTGGTAGGCTATTTTTGCGCTTGCTATTCCTGCTTTACCCAAAAGATTTTCGGGTCTTGGTCCCCCTGTGGCTTTTTCGGGAATTATGTAATGACCTAAGAGCTGGTCTGTTAAAACATCAATGCGGCTTAAAAAGAAACTGGCGACAGAGGCAATATTTTTTATATCTTTTCCCTCATCCAGCCTTCTTTCAAGGGCCTTAATATATGCCCAGGCCACTGCTTCATAACTCCTGATAGAGAATAATAGGGTAATATTAATATTTATTCCTTCATAAAGACATTGTTCGATAGCCGGGATACCTTCATCTGTTCCGGGAATTTTTATAAAGCAGTTTGCTCTGCCAACTTTAGAAAATAATCGTCTTGCTTCTACTATTGTACCCATGGTGTCGCGGCCAAGATAAGGGGAAACCTCAAGGCTTATAAAACCATCAGTTCCATCAGACTCGTCATAAACAGTTCGTAAAATATCACAAGCGTCCTGAACATCGGTAACAGTCAAAGCTTCATAAATTTCCTGCGCACCTTTCTTCTCTTTAACAAGTTTTTTTATCTGGTCATCGTAGTCAGTTCCGTTTGAAATTGCTTTATTAAAAATGCTTGGATTTGAAGTAATGCCCCTGAGACCCTGCTCCTTAACTCTCTTTTTAATTTCTCCTTTTTTGATCTTCCCCCTGGTCAGGTTATCCAGCCAGTAACTCTGACCGTAATTTATAAGTTCATTTAAAACGCTCATTAAATTTTCTCCTTTCAGAAAATCAGAGCCCTGTTAATGTTATTGTTTTTAGAATTTATTTGTCAATCTCAGTATGTAAATTTAACCACGTTCAATTTTGAAAAACAAGGACAACTATTTATTTAATAATTCCTACAATTTATTTACCGGATTTTAGCCTGTAAAACCGTAATGTAACCTTCCAAATTGGTTCATTTGGTGGTATCCGCATACATATCTTCTAATACTTTTAATATCCGGGAGTTCGGGCATTGGAAATCCCTTCTAATACATATTCGTAATATAGAGTAGATTGATCAGATGTTTTGTGACAGTACAAACAGGAATTACTTAAGCCTGTCAATTATGAGAGCTGAAATTTTATCACCGATGCTCAGTGATGCAGTCGCAGCAGGTGAAGGAGCATTAAGTACGTGAATCATTCTGTCAGCTTCAATAATTCTGAAATCATCGGTTAGTCTGCCGTCTCTTTCCAAAGCCTGTGCACGAACACCTGCACCACCTTGTTCAATATCGTCTTTAGTAATCCGGGGAATTAATTTCTGAAGTGATTTTACGAACGCAGATTTACTGAGAGATCGATAGTATTCTTCAAACCCCATTTTGTAATGTTTAGCAGCCATCCTCCAGAATCCGGGGAAAGATGCCATTTGTATGATATCTTTTAATGAAACATCACTGCGTGAATATCCCTCACGTTTTAATGCAAGTACTGCATTTGGTCCGGCTTCAACTCCGCCTTTCATCATCCTTGTAAAATGCACACCAAGAAATGGAAACCCGGGGTCAGGTACGGGATAGATTAAATTCTTTACTAAGTACTCTTTCTCCTTTTTCAGTTTATAATATTCACCCCGGAACGGTATGATCTGAAGGCCGGGATCGACTCCGCATAATTTTGCAATTCTGTCGGAATAAAGTCCGCCACAGTTTACAAGGAGATTGCAGTTAAATGCATCCCGGGTGGTTTCAACAACCAATTGTGATTCAATTTTCTTTAATGATAAAAACCTGCAGCTGGTTTTTATCTCTCCCCCGTTTGTTTGGAAAATCTCGGCATATTTATCTGTTACAGGTTTGTAATCCACAATTCCAGTCTCGGGAACAAACAGTCCTGAAATACCGGCTGCATAAGGCTCATATTCTTTAATTTCATCCCCGCTAAGTCTTTTTATCCCCTTTAATCCGTTAGCAATACCTCTTTCTTCCAGCATTTTAAGCAGGGTGATCCCGGTCTCCTCAGTTGCGATAACAATCTTTCCGCACCGTTCATATTTAATATCATTTTCTTCACAAAAGCGGTACATCCGTTCTCTGCCCTCAACACAGTTTTTCGCTTTAAGAGAACCGGGTTTGTAGTAAAGCCCGCTGTGAATTACTCCGCTGTTGTTTCCTGTCTGGTGAGATGCCAGCTCGGATTCTGCTTCAATTACTGTAACGGAATACCTGCCCGATTGTATAACCTGCATGGCAGTTGCCATTCCCACTATCCCGCCGCCGATTATGATTACATCATTTTTTGAGTTCGCCATGTAGCAAAATTTGAATTTTGGTATTGTTAAATTACATTTATGTTAAACTTTATGCACTTCAAAGTGTCACTTATTTTTAAGTTGAAATACTTTAACATTAAAAGAAGACAGAATTCATAAAAAAACAAAAAATTAGATATGAACAAAAAACAAAAAATAACCGTGCTTACCGGACTGTTGATTATCCTGATAGTATTTGTGGTCTGGTTCTCATTTGGCGGAGAACTTTTTACAAAGACCCAAGTCTTAATTGAGAAAAAAGATGAACTTTTCGGTACTACATATAAGGAATGGAAAGATCAGTTTATCTGGGGACTTGATTATACATTATACGTTAGCGGTGCAACTGTATTTATATGCGGAATCCTGTTTATAGTATTCAGAAAAAAGAAGGTGGCTCAATGAAAAATAAAGTAAAAACTTTTTCTCTAATTATCCTTTTCCCGGTATTGAGCTTTTGCCAGGGATTTAGTGTTAAAGCTGCAGGAGAACAAACTTTTAATTTTAAGCCCGAAGGCGCTAACCAGGCTTCATTCTACAGCACTACAACACTTGAGGATGTTCAGGGATTAACAAAAGAAATAAGCGGAACAATAACTTTTAATGTGAATGATTTCAGTACAGTGAATGGAGAATTTTCTTTCCCTGTTTTATCTCTGAATACCGGGATTGATAAAATGGTAAAGGATTTAAGAAGCGATTCCTGGCTGGACGCTGAAAAATATCCGGAGATTTCCTTCAAGGTGAAAAAAGCCGTAAATTTAAAAAAGATATCAGACAGTAAAATCGAGGCAGACGTAATTGGTGATTTCTTCCTGCACGGAGTTACGAAAGAAGATACAGCTAAAACGACTATAACATATCTCGATGAAAGCCCGGTTACACATCAAAGAATGCCTGGCGACCTGGTAGGGGTGCAGGCAGAATTCTTTATTAATCTTTCTGATTATAATATCAAACATATGCTTCTCGGAAAGCGTGTAGCAGAAAAAATTGATATAAAAGTAAACCTTGTTGGTTCAAATAAAGTATCATTATAGCAACATTCATTAAAATTATTACGGGCGGCACTTCGGGTCGCCCGTAATATCCATCCTGTTTAATTTCTCACGAATATAAGTCTTCATTCTTACTATAGTTTAGAAACCGGACAGGTCGGGTCTTATGCGTATGTGAAGCTTATTTGAAGCGTATGTGAGAAGGATCTGAAAGATTTATAAATAGGATACACAGCTATGTTGATTTCTTAAACAGAAAATCCGTATAAGGAATAAATACTCCGGGTTTGTTTGGACTTGAATACCTGTCTTTAATTCATTCCGTTTAACACTACAATTCATAATATCTTCTGCGAATAATTCACATATCATAGATTCAATTAATTATATTTACATTTCATTCAAATAAAATATAAGAAAATGAAAAAGACGATTACAGTATTCGGCAGTTCAAGACCTATGGAAGGTGATGAAGAGTTTTCTGCCGCATATAACCTTGGGAAACTTCTTGCGAAAAAAGGTTTTAATGTTTGTTCAGGAGGGTATCAGGGCATAATGGATGCTGTAAGCAAAGGGGCTAAAGAATATGGTGCTGAAACAATCGGCATAACTGTTAATGAATGGGGTTCAATTCCAAGTAAATACCTGACAAAAGAAATCAAGTGCAATAATCTTAACGAACGACTTGGGAAACTGATAGAACTGGGTGATGCTTACGTCATACTGCAGGGCGGCACAGGAACACTTTTAGAACTGGCGCTTGTGTGGGAATTAATTAATAAAAGGATTCTAAAAACAAAACCGGTAGTTTCTTATTCAATAATGTGGAAAGTAATTACTGAAATTATTGATAAGCAGTTGGCTATTGAAAAACGTGTTACAGGGTTGGTTAAGAATTTTGATACCGTTGAAGAAATTGCAAAATACCTCTCCGAAAGTCTTAATGATTAAGGAATTCTTCCACAGACCGATAAACCATATTTACAGTTAATTCCTTAATGCATTTGAACAGAACATCATCTCTGAAACAAATCAAAGGGCGGGGAGAATAAATAAAACAGGGGGAACAATCAAGATTTAATCTTACAATATTATGATCCGTTTTCCATGGATGGATGTAGCGGGGATTAGTCGGGCCAAGGATTGCGACGACTTTCAATCTTAGTGCTGAAGCAATATGCATGAGACTTGAATCGTTTGATACAAATACATTGCATTTGGACATAAGTGCAGCGCTTTCCGCTAAATCTGCTGCTTCTATTACAAAGGAATTCCCCGAATTCATCTGATTTTTAATGTTTCTTTTCAGATCATTTTCTTCGGGACCCCCGAAGATTAATATTTTAGCATTCTTATCCTTAATTAATCTGGTACCAAGCTCAGCAAATTTTTCCGGTTCCCATCTTCTTTTATCCTGATTCTTCAATGTTGCCGAACCCGGGTGGAAACCGATCAGAATATCAGTGTCCTTAATATTATTCTCAGAGAAAAAATTCAGGACAAATTTCTCATCCCCCGTTTTCAGGGGGAATATTAGCGGGGGTTCCTCTTCAAAATTTTTATCTAATAATTCTCCGGCCAGCCTGATGTTAGTTTGTACATTATGGGATAGATCATTTTCTAATACTCGGATATTATTAAGATCGCCCAGGTTCTGCAAATCTTTTCTTAAATATTTTACGGCCGCCCTCTTTTCTGCACCGATCAGGAAATTAATGATATTATACTCTTTCCTATTTGATGGGTAAACATTTATTGATGCATCGTATTTATGTCTGAATCTTAATATGTAGCTTAATGACCGCAAGACACCTTCTTTGATGAAATCGAAATGAAATACATTGTTCAGATCAGGATTCCTATCGTAAATATCCTTTACCCCCCTGAACATAACAAGCGCATCGATCTGTGCCCCGGGAAGATCTTTCCGCATAAGATGCAGGGCGGGAGTAAACATTAACGCATCACCAATTCCTGATAAAGCAAGAATAAGTATTTTCATCTATAATTCATTTATTGCCCCGGTAATTTTAATATAAAAAATAAGCGGCGTAAAAGCCGCTTATTAGCTAGTATTTATTAAAATTTATTTTACTGTATCAGGTTTTGGAACAGAATCTACTTCAATCCTGCCTTTGTTTGCGAGGTTTGTATACCTTGCAATGTTTGCTTTTACGTTGGGATCATTAGGATACATTGTTCCCAGCCTCTGCCAGAGACCGAGTAGTTTACTGTAATCCTTCATATTCTCGTATGTCTCTATCAGAATTCTGTAAGGATTATAATACGACTGAACATCATTTGGATTTTGCTCAAGTCTGTTCAGGGCCTCTTTCTCAACTTCTCCTGCAATTTCTTTATACTGTTTTTGAGCACCGGCATTCCAGTACATATTACCTACTTCAAAAAGTATTTCGTAATCCATTGGAATATTCGCTCTTGGGATCTTCTTTTCCATGTCATCGAGAGTAGCTATTGCTTTCTGATCCTGATTTGTATTTATATCATAAATTGCAAGCCTCATAAAAGCATTACGGTAATTCTGCGTCATCCTTACATGGTTGTCATCAAAGAAAATTTTCGGATTATTAAGTCCACGGAATTTAAACCCGGGTTTATAATCTTTGCTGTAACCTGGGTTCTCCTGAAGTTCCTTCTCCATAATAAGAGGATTTACAAATTCCACTCCAGGTTTTCTCTTTTCAGGAACCAGGCGGAGAGCCATTCCTTCCATCTTTAAATAATCCTGCAGACCTATTTTGCTGTCGTCGCTGCAAGTAACGGCGAAATAAATAGGACGCTGCCAGTTATTTGCTTCTACGATTTCTTTTACCATTAAATCCTGTACTCTAACAGCTTTAACCTGTCCGAATGTCAGTGTGTTATTCATTGTAAACTGTATGTCGCCTTGTTTCATTACGGAAGAATCGGAAATATTATAAGTCTGGTAAACATCAGACAATGCCTGCTGTGTATTCGCTTTCGGAACAGGTATCGTAACCTTCTGAGGCTCCCACTGAATTGGCCTTAACTGGTTTATCTGATCGTCACTCATTCTTATATTTACGGTTCCAACCCTGTAGGGATCGTTACTTTTTAACTGTTCTATATACCAATTTGTATTGAGCAGACTAAGATTTGCAACCTTAACGTCCCGGCGCACTCCTTCCACATCCTGCAGATACCAGAGAGGGAAAGTATCATTATCTCCGTTTGTGAACAGGACTGCATTTGGTGCGCAGCTCTGAAGCAGGTTATATGAATAATCCCAGGGTACCCAGTTTTGAGACCGGTCGTGTGTAAAGTAGTTGGCCTTGAGCATATTATAAGGTACAAATATCACCCCTAAAGCCAGTATGCCAGCCACACCTGCAGTCCTCAAACTCTCAGAACTTATCTTTTCCATTGCCAGATCTATCAGACCGCGCACACCTATGGCTATCCATATTGAAAAAACGAAGAAAGCCCCCACATAGAAGTAGTCTCTTTCTCTCGGCTGAGGCTGCTGCTGGTTCTGGTAAAAAGCAGTAAGATATCCCATAAGTATAAACATTACCATAAAAGCCGCTGCCATCTTCCAATCCTTTTTGAAGTGGAAGTATATACCGAATAATCCCAGCAAGAGTGGAATAGCATAGAGTGAATCTTTCGCGTCTCCGGCAAAGTGAATGCCTCCCAGAATTCCGCCAAAGAAATTACCAATCTGGTTAAAAGGTGCAACATCCGGTCCATCATCTTGCTCCCATCCTTCACGGCCTGCGTAATTCCAGAACCAGTATCTGGTCATCATATGATTCATCTGGTAGCGCCAGAAGAAATCAAGATCGCTTGAGTAGTCATTATAAACTACCATCTGATGCGGTTCGGTGGCAAATCTTCTTTTGAAAGTAGGGAAATCCCCGTACTGATCTCTGTTCAGATAGCTGACGACTTCAGTAAAATTATCCGGATCATTTTCATTCATCGGAGGTTTCATATTTGCGCGGACAATCACCATTGCGAAAGTCGTAAAGCCGATAAGCACAAAAATGAATGACATTAGCGATAAATGCAGAGTCGGTTTATTCTCCCTTTTAGCATACATAACACCATACCATAATGCACCTAAAATAACTGCTAAGACAACGACGGCGAGAAAACTATTGTCTCCTGCTATAGCAGCCATCAGTTGGGACAGCTCTTTAACTACCCCCGGGTAAGTAATGAACAGCGCTGCCCCGCCTATAATCAGCGGCATGTAAAATGAATTCCGTGTAAAGATCTTTTTATAAAAAATTCCCATGATCAGCGCGCTTATACCGACTGCAATCAGCTTGAACTTTGTATCATAAGCCTGGTATTCCTCGGGAGTAGGGGGAGTGGTAGAGGTTGAGTTTGCCCACATTGCAAGTGAGATTACGATAAGTATAGCGGCATGAGCTACAAATATATATGCAGTTTTCTTGCAAGCCTCCTCATCAACAAGATACTTTCTGAAGAGGATTACCATTGTCACAGGAACGATTGCAAGCACTGCCATCAGGTGAACACCGGTAGCGATGCCTATAAGATAAGCGATCATTAAAATATATTTTTCATTATCAGGGCTGTCAGCCTTTTCACTCCACCTGATTATAAGCCAGGTAACAAAAGCAACCAGGAAAGTACTGAATGCGTAGACCTCGGCTTCAACTCCGTTAAACCAGAAAGTATCGCTGAAAGAGAATGATAAGGCTCCGATTGCAGCAGCAAGGTATGTTCCGACTGCATCAAGTGTACTCTGAGGTTTCTTTCCTTTGTAGTTTTCAATCAGCTTAACAGCGATTAAGTAAAGGAACAGTATAGATAAAGCACTGGTAAGTACCGAGATAGTATTAAATCTCAGCCCGATGTTCTCCACAAAAGGTACCATTGAAAATATCTTGCCCAGGAGAAGAAAGAACGGGGCTCCGGGAGGGTGCGGCACCTGCAGGTAATAACCTGATGCAATGAATTCGCCACAGTCCCAGAAAGAAACTGACGGCTGTACTGTTGAATAAAGGACAAAAAGCGATATCAGAAAAGTAACAGCACCAAAAATTTTGTGAAGAACCTTATAATTCATCATAACCTCAAAATGAAAAGAGTAAAAACTTACTTACATTAACATTATTTATCAATGGTAAAAATGGATGTAGTAAACAGTTTTTTCCCCTATACCTGCAAGAGCAGATACCAGGCTTGCTGAAAAATAATTCAGGTATTTAATATTATTCTTCGTCTTTCTTTTTAAACAAATTTTCCAGTTTTGATCTGTCCGCCGGTGTGTAATATTTATCGTATAAATCTTTAAGCTGTCTGAGTGAAACAGAATCAAAATCCTCTTCATCTTTATGCATTTTTTGAAACATTTTATACATTTCAGTTTCTTCCCGATTAAATTTCCTCTCGTATCTTCTTAAAGCTTCCAAGTATTTTTGCTGGTCCCGAAAAGCCATATTATCCTCCATTGTATTTATGAGGAAATAGAAAAATTGTATATCAAATTTACTATTAAATATTTCAAAAAACAGATTGATGCCGGATACAGATGATATTTACCTTTATGGAAATATTGTCCATTTCCGGATTATATTTGTAATTTATCAGTGAGGGCACTAATTATTTGACGGATTTGTTATAATAAAAGTTCACTTCCGGGAATTAATTAATGAAATTAGTAAATACACCCTTGGTTTCAGTAGTATTAACGGTATTCAACAGGGAAAATTACCTCCGAAGGGCGATTAATTCGCTGCTTTTCCAGACCTTCCGTGATTGGGAGCTTATTGCGATTAATGATGGTAGTTCTGATGATTCATATAAAATACTTATCGAATATGAAAATCTGTTTAGTAATATAAAAGCCTATACCCAGGAAAACAGAAAACTTGCATTCAGCAGAAACAGAGGGATTAACCTCTCATCCGGAAAATATATCACATTTCTTGACAGCGATGATGAGTATGGTGAAGATCATTTGTCCGAGAGAGTGAATTATATGGAGAAGGGTCCTCAGGTCGATATGATTCATGGAGGTGTGAAAATAATAGGCGATGAATTTGTAAGGGACAAAGACAATCCCTACTGTTTTATTCACCTCTCTGAGTGCACTATCGGGGGTACATTCTTCGGAAAAAGAAATATGTTTTTATCTCTTAATGGTTTTAAAGAAAATATATACAGTGAAGACTCAGAATTTCTTAGACGGGCAGGTGTAAAATTTAATATTAAGAAGGTTGATATTAATACATATATTTACCGAAGAGAAACAGAAGATAGTCTGACACACAATTATGTCCCGCAGAAAATTCAGCTATTTTAAAGTTTACAAACCTTATGGAATGCTTTCGCAGTTTTCCGATTCAGAGGGACGGGAAACACTAAAGAATCTTTATAATTTCCCTGAGAATGTTTACCCCGTTGGAAGACTTGATTCCGACAGTGAAGGACTCCTTCTTTTGACAGATGATAAATCATTAACCGAATTTCTTCTGAATCCTGCAAATAATCATAAAAGAGAATATTTAGTTCAGGTGGAAGGTATCCCCAGTGCAAAAGAACTGGTACCCCTGGAAAAGGGTGTTATTATAAAAGGGAACAAGACTAAACCTGCTAAAGCTGAAATCATCCCTGCACCTTTACTTCCACCGCGTATTCCCCCGGTCAGGTTCAGAAAGAATGTACCTGAAAGCTGGCTGAGAATAATTTTAACGGAAGGAAAAAACAGGCAGGTTAGAAGAATGACTGCTGTAATTGGATTTCCTACTTTAAGACTAGTAAGAGTAAGAATGGAAAATATTCTGCTGGAGAAAATGAATCCGGGCGATGTACAGCAGCTTTCTAATGTTGAAATTAACCAGCTTATAAAAATAAAAATGGCGGTAAAATAACACCGCCATATTCAATTTAACCTAAGTGAATATTAAGCCAGCTGTGATGTGCAATGCGGACAGCGTTTGGCGCTTAGCGAGATTTTCTCAAAACAGTATGGACAATCTTTTGTTGTCGCTGCCTCCGGCGGAATTTCCTGCTGTTTCTTCTTCAGTTTGTTCAGTGATTTGATAATCATAAAGATCGAAAAGGCAACTATCAGGAAGCTGATAAGAGTGTTTATAAAAATACCATAGTTTAGTGTTACCGCTCCGGCTTTCTGTGCGGCCTCGACAGTTGCATAAGGACCTGGTACGGCAGCCCCATCCTTTATGGTAAGGAATAAATTAGAAAAATCAACGTTACCAAGGAGCAAACCTATAGGCGGCATTATTATATCCGACACAAGCGATTTAACAATTGTACCAAATGCCGCACCTATGATTATACCGACAGCCATGTCTATAACATTTCCCTTCATGGCAAATTCTTTAAATTCTTTCCACATATTGGTCCCTCTGATTGTTAAAGAAAGATTAAATAAAAGAATCGATAAATACTGAAATTCTGTTCATTAAAATAGCCTAAATTATGAAAAAATCAATCTGTCTAACCCGATCTATTTCCATAAGTTAACTTTGTGGCTGTTATAGAGGCCTGATATTATTAAATGGATGAATTCAGAGCACAGAATTTATCGTACAAATAGTTTAAATTATAAAAGAATAAATTATTAAACGGGAGGAAAATTATGGCAAATCATGAAAGAAATTTTAGTATATCTGCATTTCTGGTCGGAGGAATCCTGGGGGCATCAGCATCTTTGCTTTTTACTCCTAAAAGCGGAAGTGAACTAAGAGCAAATATTAAAGAAGAGGCAGAAGATTATTTAAAAGAAGCTAAATCCAGAGCCGATAATATTATCAGCAATTCAAAATCAGCCGGGGAACTTTTAAAAAGAAAAGCGGAGGATTTGATGGAAACTGTAAATCAGTATGCAAGCGGAAAAATAGAAAAACCAGTTTCAGTTATTGAAAAAGAAATTGCGGGGCTAAAGGCGGCCATTACTGCAGCAAAGGCTTCCTATTCCTTTGCTCCGGAAATACATAAAACAAATATTGAAGAACACAACCGTCAGTTAAAGCCTGGTGAATTTGAAGACGAAAAATTACCTAAGCATATTGGTATGGGTAAAGGCAGAAACAGAAAGAGTTTTTATTCATAAAAAAAATTGTTCATTTTGGTACATAACAAGGTGCAATCCTGAAACGGGGAAGTATGCGAAAAAAGAGGAAATTTCAGGGTTAGAACAGGATATGTCGGGGACAGGAAATGGACGAGAGATGAACGAGAGATGAACGAGAGATGAACGAGAGATATACCCGTGAGATTGCACCCCAAATGGTAAATATCGTTATTCTCATTTTGGGAGGGAACACCGCCTGGCATTTTTCTCATAAATAAAAATGTTGGTTCTGCGAAAGTTCTTCGAATGAAATAAAAATGGGGACTGCAATTTAATTCTTAACTATTTCAAAAAAATTCTTTAATTTGAAATAACATAATAAAATTATCCCGCCATTATTATTAAAGGTAAGGTTAATGATAAAAAAAGCTACCATTCTGTTCTCCTTTATTTTATTAATTTCTCTCTCTCTTTATCCGCAGGAGAAAGACTTTGTTGAAGGGGAATTAATCATCCAGTTAAATCAAAAAACTTCCCTTGAGGATTTTCAGAATTCATTTAGTTCTATCGATTTGAATAATACCAGACTTCTATCAAAAAGAATGAACATATGGTTATTCACTTACAACCCGGAAAAAATATCAGCAGAAGATGTTCTTTTTCAAATCAGGCAGGACAAAAATGTAAAAATTGTTCAGTTCAATCATTATGTTTACAAAAGAGACAGCAATTCTATTCTGGAAACATTTCCCTCTGATCCTTTGTTTGATCAGCAGTGGGCGCTGAATAATACCGGGCAGTCAGGTGGAACCCCGGATGCAGATGTGGACGCACCGGAAGCCTGGGACATAGCCACCGGAGGATTAACTACTTTTGGCGATACAATTGTAGTTGCTATTGTTGACGCCGGGTGCGATCTGAATCATGAAGATTTAACATATTGGTACAATCGCGCTGAAATTCCCGGCAATGGAATTGATGATGATGATAACGGCTATATTGATGACTACAGGGGATGGAATGCGTACGACAATAACGGGAATGTACCTTCAGATTTTCACGGGACACATGTTTCCGGCATTGCTGCTGCGCATGGTAATAATGGATTAGGTGTTTCAGGGATAAACTGGAATGCACAGGTAATGCCTGTTGCCGCTTCCTCAGGAACGGAAGCGGTTGTAGTAGCCGGATACGCATATGTACTGGAAATGAGAGCAAGGTATAATGAATCAAACAGTATCGAAGGTGCTTTTATTGTGGCAACTAATTCTTCTTTCGGGGTAGACTATGGTCAGCCGGAAGATTTCCCTATCTGGTGTGCGATGTATGATTCAATGGGAGTACAGGGAATATTAAGCTGCGCAGCCACAGCTAACCTGAATATAAATATAGATGTTGAGGGAGACATACCAACTGCCTGTCCGAGTCCTTTTCTTATAGCAGTAACCAATACCACAAGAAATGACCTCAAAAATAGCGGGGCTGCTTATGGGCAGGAAACAATCGATCTTGGTGCTCCGGGAACGAGTATACTTTCCACTGTACCAGGAAATTCTTATTCTAATCTTACGGGAACATCAATGGCAACGCCGGAAGTTACAGGTGCCATTGGATTGATGTTCGCAGCAGCAGATTCTAACCTAATGAACATTTATAAAAATGATCCTGCCGCAGGTGCATTATTGTTCAGAGATTATCTTTTTGCAGGAGTCGATGTAATCCCCGCTCTCGAAGGCATAACTGTGACTGGAGGAAGGTTAAATGTCTTTAGTGCTGTGATGGAAGTTTCTCAGACAGTCACACCTGTCGAACTGACTTCATTTAATGCGGTTTCAAATTCGGATAATATTTTAATCAATTGGACTACTGCAACAGAATTCAACAATAAAGGATTTGAAGTTGAAAGAGCTTATTTAAATAAGGCAGCAGGAACTAAAAGTGAATTTGAAAAAATAGCGTTTATGAAAGGAAATGGAAGTACAACTGAGAAGAATCATTATAGTTATGAAGATAAAGCTCTTACACCCGGAACTTATTTCTACAGACTCAGGCAGTTAGATCTGGGAGGACAGGCAGTTTACAGTAATGAAATTGAAGTGGAAGTAAAAGCTCCAGTACAATTTACTCTGTCTCAAAACTATCCTAACCCTTTTAACCCTACTACAATGATTAATTTCAGCCTGACTGAAAAATCTGATGTTTCACTTAATGTCTATAATGTAATTGGAGAACTTGTTTGCACAGTCGTGAATAATACATTTGACGCAGGCTATCAATCAGTCAATTTTAATGCAAAGGGATTGCCATCAGGAGTTTATATATACACACTTGAAGCTAGAGGAAGCAGTGAAACATTCGTTTCATCGAAGAAAATGCTGCTTGTGAAATGACTTTTTATAGACCCGGATTCAAACCGGGTTTATATTTATAAATATAAAAAATACGGGGAGTGAAATGAAAAATCTGATTCCCTTCTTAATGTTTCTTAACATTATATGTCTCAGACCTACAACTGCTCAAATTGAGTATTATGTTGCTGCCGGGAAAGATTCAATAACATATCTTGCTACTAATAGCGGATTATTAATACTTACAAGAGGTCCAAACCAGGAATTGGTTTATAATTCGACTATGGACGATTCAGGTAAAGTATATACAAGAGCATTAGATAATGATAATTATTTAATTTTTGGTACAGATCAGGGTGTTGATCTTTATTCTTTATTAAACAAGTACTTGCCGGAATACATTGGCACAATAAATATTCCGGATATAGTCTCAATTCGGCCATTTGGAAATCATTTTGCAATTTTAAGAGGAAGAATATTTCCTAATCATTACTTTGATCATTATATAGTCGGGGTTGAACAGGATACATTCAAAATATTATCATCTATTGCTGCGCTGCAATTCAATTACACATACCGAACCGAATTCTACCCGGAAGTAGTATATCCATATTTTTTCAGCAAGGATAGTTCTTCTAACCTGACAATGTACAAATTTGATGAGTCGAACTCTGACTTTAATTTTATTGATACTGTGGACTTAATTACACCTGGGTCGGAATTTGTTCAGATATACGGTGGCAAAGACAGGCTATATTTGCGTGAACGGCATGGTACTTCCGGAGATTATACTGTGAAAGCAAAAAAGTATTACGTCAACAACGATACATTATATTTCTTATCTGAATAATCTTATAACATAAATCCTGGATTTACAGATGAAATCGAATGTACTGATACATTAATAAGATTAAACGGCAATTATAGATATCTTAATGGTCAGCAGTTGAATGAACCAAATGGTTATCTTGTTTCTTATGCAAATCTATCCGGTATCAGGATATATAATACTGTTCAATGGGGAGTGCCGTCATATACAAAAATGTATTACTCAACAGAAATAACAGGGACTACCATCAACTCTGCCCAATTCATATACGAACCTTCCTACGTTGAGGAAAACAGTAAAATGATGGATTTTATTTTATATGAGAATTATCCAAATCCGTTCAATCCGGCTACAACGATTAATTTTTCTCTGCCAGAAAGATCTGATGTTTCCATCAATGTCTATAATGTAATAGGAGAACTTGTTCACACAGTTGTGAATACATTTGATGCAGGTTATCAATCAGTTAATTTTAATGCAGAGGGATTACCGTCAGGAGTTTATATATACAGAATTGAAGCTAGAGGAAGCAGTGAAACATTTGTTTCATCGAAGAAAATGCTGCTTGTGAAATGACATTCAAATTAAATTACTTTTATTGAACCCTGTCAACAGCCGGGTTTTTATTACACGTGACTTCGTTCGTGAGGAAGGGCAGCAAAAGGAAGAGCCACTATCACCGATTCGTGTGGACTTATAATATACTATGTGAAACTACGGAAAGGTTAACGCACGGCTTCCAGCCGCGCGATCCAACACCGACCCGGGACTTTCCCTAACGTTTTAACAGTTTACCCTTGCATTCTGTTGAAGCGTCAGCCTAAGTTGGTAAACTGTTGAAACAGTTACTGTGTTTGTGGATTCTCGCCTAAGCGCCGGGATAGAATCCCGGCGTGAACCTTTCTCACGATGCACAAATGCCACTGACTTATTCACTCCTTTTCGGAATAACGGAAAGGCTAACGCACGGCTTCGGCCGGGCGATCCAACACCAGCCGAAACTTATTTTAACCGTTTTAACGATACTTGAATCTCTTCTCATCCTTTTCTATTATTCTGACCGGCTTTGGTAAATGATATAATTATATATGAAAAGGTTCTGTTCATAACCCCATAATGCTGCAGCGCAAATTCCGGGAAAGATGTCGATCAGAATTGAAAATGATAAGCACATTTATGATTTCGATTATGAAATCAATAAAAAGAAGGAAAATAAATGAGTAAAAACAGACTTGAAGCATTCAGCGATGGAGTGCTTGCTATTATTATTACAATAATGGTACTGGAGATGAAAGTTCCTCATGGTTCCGACTTTTCTTCACTTCAGCCTGTTATCCCTGTATTCTTAAGTTATATACTGAGTTTTGTATACCTTGGCATTTACTGGAATAACCATCATCACATGCTGCATACCGTTAAACATGTAACCGGAGGGATTTTATGGGCTAACCTGCATCTTTTATTCTGGCTTTCACTTTTTCCGTTTGTAACCGGATGGATGGGTGAAAACCACTTATCCCCGGCAACATCAGCGCTTTATGGCAGTGTTTTATTTTTTGCCGCTATTGCTTATTTCATTTTACAAAATATCATTATAAGGAGCCAGGGAAAGGAATCCTTACTGGCAAAGGCAATAGGCGGGGATATTAAGGGAAAAGCATCTCCGATATTGTATTTTACAGGTATTGCTGTTTCATTTGCTTCTCCTTTCATGGCCGAATTCCTGTATGTGCTGGTGGCTTTGATGTGGCTTATTCCGGATAAAAGAATTGAGCGTGTAATGGGTACAGAATAAACACAAGCTTAGGTTTTTTATCTTCGAAAAAATCATTTTATCTATATCAATCAGGATTAATAATTTGAAAAGGTTAATTAATATTTCAAAAACAGAAGATATTTTTCGGGAATACAGAAAAACGCCAATAGGACTTCTTCTTGAATATCACAATCTTGAACGTCACCCGGATATTTATACAAAAGCACAGCTTCTTGTAGGAATGTGTATGGACAACAGGAAACATTTGCATATTCCGGATAATTTTGCATTTATAATTCGTACCGGGGGGGCAAATTTAAGATACAGCGAGTTTAAGGTTTCGTATGCAATTGCTGTCGGGGATGTCCGATACATAACTCTAATCGGGCATAATAACTGCGGAATGGTTAACCTGATTTCGAGAAAAGATATTTTTATTGATGGGTTGGTGGAGAAAGCCGGCTGGAACAGGGAATGGGCGGAAGAGCACTTTATGCATTTTGCCCCGATGTTTGAAATAGGAAATGAAATTGATTTTGTAATCAGTGAAGCAAAGCGGCTAAGGTTAAGATATCCTAAAATCATGGTAGCGCCGATGCTTTATAAAGTTGAAGACAACAGATTGTATCTGATTAATGAAAACTGATAAAGACAATTGAATTTTCCCTTTATTTTGAAGAGGCAGGATGAATATTCAAATAATCGGCACTAAAAAATGCAAAGAGACTCAAAAAGCAGAGCGTTTTTTTCGGGAAAGAAGGATTCAATTTCACTTCAAAGATTTAACTGAGAAAGGATTATCAGAAGGCGAGCTCAATAATATTTCACAAAAAATCGCTTTAGATCAATTAATTGACACGGAAAGTAAAAGATATAAAGAACGCGGATTGAAATTTATGGTTTTTAATATTGAAGAGGAATTAATGAATGACCCATTACTGATTAAAACACCCATAGTCAGAAATGGCAGTTTATCAACAGTGGGCTATACTCCTGAAATATGGCTCGAATGGCTTAAATAAATTGAGGCTAATTTAAATTTGAAAGGCAGGGGGAGGAGCTGAATTAGACGATTGAATCAAACTCTGAGGATTTTTATTGTTGGAAACCCCGAGACATCTTTGACAGCTTGTGCAGAAAAAAACATACCGGGTTACATGGGGAACTTCCAGTTTGCATACCCAGACTTTTGCTATAGTTTTTCCGCAGTTTTTGCAGGTTAATTCAGATATTTCTTCCAGTAATTCCTTTGTCATTTGATTCTCAAATTAGTAATTAGACCAGGAAAAAGAAAAAATGTTGGGGTAAAAAAAATTATACGGATAACACACCATGAAAATAACAAAAATAATATTATTTATTCGCCCTAAATCAAATCCTTTTTTATTTATTGTGATAACGTTCATTTCTGATTATCTTGATAAATAAAGATATTACTCATCAAAAAGTCCAGAAATTTCCTTTCCATTCCGGTTTAAGTTCGGGATTCTAATTCGGGAAAATGATTACGATAATTCACTTAATAATATCACAGGACAAAAGTACTGTATATGGCCGCAATAATCATAGTTTTTATAATCCTTGCTGGTGCGATTTTCTTATTTACCAGGGATAATATTCCTGTCGATCTCACAGCATTGATTATTATGGCGTCTTTGCTACTCACAGGCATAATTACTCCTGAAGAAGGGATTTCAGGATTCAGCAATACTGCAACAGTAACAGTGGCCGCTATGTTTATTTTAAGCACCGGGTTGTTCAATACGGGCGCGCTTAATTTTGTAGGTGATTTTCTTACCAGAATAACCAAGAAGAACTACCTTCTCGGTCTGTTTTCAATGCTTTTAATTGTCGGAATTATTTCAGCATTTATTAATGACACCGCCGTTGTTGCTATTTTTATGCCTGTTGTGATCGGGATAGCTAATAGATCCGGTTCAAGTCCTTCTAAGTTTTTAATCCCTCTTTCATTTGGTGCTTTGTTCGGAGGAGTAAATACGCTTATCGGCACATCAACTAATATTCTCGTAAGCTCAATAGCTTTCCAGCATGGTTTGAAACCTTTTGGAATGTTTGAAATGACACCTTTCGGCTTTGTAATACTTTCAACTGGTATTATATATCTGCTGATCACAGCAAACAGGCTGCTCCCTGAAAGAAAAGAACCCGGTGACCTTACAACGGAGTTCCAGCTTCAGGATTATATAACAGAAGTAATTGTCCTGCCGGAATCTAAATCAGTCAATATGGAAATCAGAAATTCGCCTCTTGTCAAAGATCTTGATCTGGACATAATCGAAATTCACCGTGGAGAAAAAAATAAATTTTTCCCTTCTCCGTACACTGTTATTATGCCGAACGATGTATTACGCGTGCGATGCAATATTGAAAAATTAAAGGAGCTTCAGGCACGGGAGGGCATAGTCCTCAAATCCGAGATAAATTTCAAGGATCTGGATCTTAATTCTGATTCATCAAGGCTTGTGCAAGCTGTAGTCACTTCCGGCAGCAGGTTAAGAGGTAGAACTATAAAAAATATGAATTTCAGGGAAACATTTGGTGCGACTGTCCTGGCTATCAGGCACAGAGGGAGATTGATGCGGGAAAATATGGGCAATACTATTATTATTCCCGGAGATGTACTTTTAATAGAAGTAAAAAAAGACTGGCTTCCGCAGCTAAGAAGGAATAATGAGTTTCTCATTGTTTCGGAATTGAATCCGCTTAAGCAGAGAAAAGAAAAAATTATTCCCGCCGTTATCATTTTAACTGCTGTTGTACTTTCAGCTGGACTGGAGGTTTTCCCGATTGTAACCAGTGCAGTAATAGGAAGCGTTCTTTATATATTATTCGGAATATTAAACTTAGAACAGGCTTACAGGGCGATAGAATGGCGTGTCATTTTTCTGTTAGCTGGAGTACTAACATTAGGAATAGCTATGGAAAAAACCGGGGCAGCGGGTATTATTGCTTCCTCGATGGTGACTCTTCTCGGAAGTATGGGACCAACTGTACTGGTATCTGTTTTCTTTTTTTTAACCCTTGTTTTCACTAATTTTATATCTAATAATGCTACAGCAGCTTTAATTGTTCCAATTGCAATTATAACTGCTGATTCCTTGGGAGTAAATTCCAGGCCTTTTCTTATGGCTGTTACATTTGCAGCATCCTTAAGCTTTGCCACACCGATAGGTTACCAGACCAACACTATGATTTTCGGGCCCGGGAATTATAAATTTACTGATTTTGTTAAAATTGGTTTGCCGCTTGATATAATTATGTGGCTTCTGGCAAGTTTACTTATTCCTGTTTTCTTCCCTTTTTAGAAAAAGTACAGGAAAGAAATTATAAATAATATCAAAGAATCCCTGGATTTTCATATTAAAGATGAAGAATTAAAAATCAAAACTTCCTGAGAAAGGATTTAAATGAAAGCAAAAATTATACTACTAATGATCCTGGTTGTTCTTTTTACAATATTTGTTTCTCAGAACACTGAAGTAGTAACTGTCAAAGCATATTTCTGGCAATTCCAGATGTCGATAATTGTCTTAATTTCACTAACAGGATTGCTGGGAGTAGTATTCGGATTTGTAATTGCAAAGCTTTTTGACAGACCGTCACCAGGTAAGCAGGAAAAACCCATTGGTGAAAAAACGCAGAAAATATAGCTGATTCCCATTAATATATTTTATATAAGACCTGATCCTTACTAAAATCTGCAGTTCCGGAATCCGGGAATCAGCAATAATAGCGGGTCTGATCGATTATATTTCCTTGCTTATTGGTTAAATTGATTGTAAATTTACCTAATTGATTCGCCCTTTTGAGGGCGATTTTTATTTCTATGAACTTTTTTGAAAAAAATATCTACGAACTTATCGAACAGGTTGTCAGCAATAAAGGTTACTTTATGGTTGATCTCGTTTTAAGAGGAGAAAAAAACAACCGTGTTATTGAAGTTTATGTTGATTCCGAGACTAATGTTTCTGCTGAAAACTGTGCTGAGATAAGCCGCCAAATAGACAAACAATTTGAGGAAGAAAATATATTTGAATCCGGCTACAGGCTGGAGGTTTCTTCACCCGGTGTTAATAGACCCTTAAAATATCTGAAACAGTTTCCCAAGCATATCAACAGAAAGTTTGATGTATCCTACAGAGAATCTGATAATGTTAAGATATTTTCAGGAAGATTAAAAAGTATTGATGGTAATTCCCTTGTGTTCCTGAAAAGTAACCGTGAAGAAATAAAAATTGATTTTCCTGATATTATAAAAGCAAAAGTAATAATTAGTTTTTCCTAGAGGAGAAAAATATATAAATGAACTCAGAGATTGTAGAATCCTTTGCCCAGATGGTAAGGGACAAAGGTATTGATAAAGACGTTTTAGCCGGCATACTGGAAGAAATATTCGGACTGCTGGTGAGAAAAAAATACGGGGATGAGGTTAAATATGATGTCGTTGTAAATATGGACAGAGGTGATATTGAAATATTTCTTGAAAGAGAAATTGTTGATAATGTGGAGAACCCTAACCTTCAGGTCAGTCTTGAGGAGGTTAACCGAAAAGGCAATGAAGAAGAACTTGAAGTTGGAGATGACTTTGTTGAGAAAATTGAACTTGCCACGCTTGGGCGCAGGCTGATAACACTTGCGAAACAAAGTCTTAATCAAAAAATTCGTGAGCTTGAAAAAGACATTATATACAATGAATATAAAGAACTGCTGGGAGAGATAGTTGTAGGAGACATTTACCAGATCAGAAAAAGTGATATTCTGGTGAACCACAATAAGAACGAACTGGTACTGCCTCGTAATGAACAAATACCTTATGAGCGGTATAAGAAAGGTGAAACAATCAGGGCCATTGTAAAAGAAGTACGGAAAGGCAATAGCGGACCTGTTATAATTGTCTCACGTTCTGATAATATGTTTCTGAGAAGATTATTTGAAATAGAAATACCTGAAATTTACGATGGAATAATAGATATTAAGGCAATCGCACGGGAACCCGGTGAAAGAGCTAAAGTTGCGGTGGAATCCCAGGATAACAGAATTGATGCTGTCGGTGCATGCGTTGGAATGAAAGGAGTTAGAATTCATGCGATCGTCAGAGAATTAAATAATGAGAATATAGATGTTATTAACTATTCAGAGGATTCAATAGTTTTTATTCAGAGATCTCTGGCTCCTGCAAAGCTTAAAAAGATTGAAGTTGATGATGACGAGAAAAAAGCAGTGGTAACAGCGGATGCTGATCAGGTTTCTCTTATAGTCGGGCGCAATGGTGTTAATATCAGACTTGCGATGAAACTTACGGGTTATGAAATCGAAATTCTTCGTGAAGAAAGACCTCTGGAGGAATACGAAGAAGATATAGAATTAATTGATCTTAAAGAAGAGCTTGGTGCTGAAATTTATGAACTACTGATCAACCACAGATATGATACGGCACTGGAGGTTCTGCAGGCAGGTCCTGAAAAATTAAAGGAAATAGAAGGATTGGATGAGGACAAAATAAATGAAATCATTGATTTGATAAAAGAACAATTTGAAGAAGAAGAATAGCTTTAAAAACAGATAAGGATATTATGGCAGAAGCCACAAAAAAGGTTAGAGTATATAAATTAGCTTCAGAATATAATTTATCGGCTGAACAGCTTATTGAGTTCCTGAAGAAAAAAGGTCATGACATTAAATCTCATATGTCCCTGGTTTCAGAAGAGATGTTGAAGGATATTCAGGATCATTTTAAAAAGGATATTGAAAAAGCCGAAAAGCATTATAAAAAGATAGCCGAATTCAATAAGAAAAGAGTTGAGAGATCCGAAGCGGAAGAGAAAAAGGCTAAAAAGGAAGAAGCGCCTCAACTTCAGGTGGAAGAAATTGAACCCATCAGGGAAGAAAAAATTCAGCGCCCTGTTGAAGAAGAACTAAAAGAAAAAAGGCGTGTCGAAGCAGAAGATATTTCTGTTCCCGGAGTGGTTGAAGAACCGGCTAAAGCGGAAGAACCCGGCAGTGAAGTCAAAGAAGCTGAAGCCCCTAAAGGGAAGAAGGAAGAGCAATTTATTTCGCCTAAGGAAACTGAAGCTGCCAAGAGAAAAGGCTTGAAAGTCGTAGGGAAAATGGATCTTGAGGCGAAGAAAACTCCCGAAGCGAAAATTGAAAAACCCGGTGAAGCAGAAGCAGTTGAAAAACCAAAGCAGGAACCGGTTAAGAAGAAGAAAAAACCCAGAGCTAAAAAGAAATCAGCAGAGGTTGCCCAGGAAGAAACTGTAGTTTCAAAAAAGAAGAAAAGAGTTAAAAAATTTGAAATAGATGAGAAAGAAGTAAAAGAGGCCATAAGAAAGACTCTTCTCAGTATGGATGATACTATTGCTTCAGGAAGAGCAAGTTCACGAAAGAAGAAACGAAAAGAGAGAGAAGCAGAAGAAGAAAGACGGCTCGAAGAAAAAACCCGCGAAGAAAAGAAAATAAAAGTAACCGAATTTATTGCTGTCAATGAGCTCGCCAATTTAATGGACGTTCCTGTCGGAGATGTCATTGCCAAGTGCATAGAACTGGGATTAATGGTATCAATAAATCAGCGGCTGGATGTTGAAACAATTACACTTGTTGCTGATGAATTCGGATTTGAAGTTGAATTTCAGACTGAGTATACTGCCGAGGCTCTTGAAGATACAGAGGATGATGCTGATACATTAAAACCAAGACCTCCTGTGGTGACTATTATGGGGCATGTTGATCACGGGAAAACATCCTTACTTGATTATATCAGAAGATCGAATGTTGTTGCAGGTGAATCAGGAGGAATAACTCAGCATATTGGTGCTTATAAGGTGGATGTCGGAAACGGAAAGAATATAACATTCCTGGATACACCCGGTCACGAAGCGTTTACTGCGATGAGAGCAAGAGGTGCACAGTTAACAGATATTGTAATTCTCGTTGTGGCTGCAGATGATGCAGTTATGCCTCAAACGGTTGAAGCCATTAACCATGCCCAGGCCGCCGGCGTTCCTATTGTCATAGCAATTAACAAAATTGATAAACCCGGCTCTAATATTGATAAAATAAAGCAGCAGCTGGCAGAAAGAAATGTTCTGGTGGAGGACTGGGGTGGAAAAAACCAATGTGTTGAAATTTCTGCAAAGACAGGATCGAATATAGACATACTCCTTGAAAAAATTCTGCTCGAAGCTGACCTGTTAGAACTAAAAGCAAATCCCAACAGGGCTGCGCGTGGTGCGGTAGTTGAATCAGAACTTGATAAGGGACGCGGGATTACCGGAACGATTCTCGTTCAAAAAGGAACACTTAAAATAGGTGATCCTTTTGTTGCTGGAATATACCAGGGGAAAGTTCGCGCAATGTTCGATGAGCGCGGAAATAAAATTGATGATGTCGGACCTTCCACTCCCGTACAGGTACTCGGATTTGAGGGATCCCCCCAGGCAGGAGATACTTTTGTTGTTGTTGAAACTGAGAGAATAGCCCGTGATATAGGGATTAAAAGACAGCAGCTTAAAAGAGAACAGGATCAGAAACAGGTCAGACATATTACGCTTGATGAGATTGCAAAGCAAATCAGTATTGGCGGAGTTAAAGAACTTGCGCTAATCGTAAAAGGAGATGTTGACGGTTCAGTGGAAGCATTATCCGATTCACTGATGAAATTATCAAACGAGGAAGTTGTTGTTCGGGTAATTCATAAAGGCGTCGGCGGAATATCAGAAAGCGATGTTCTTCTTGCTTATGCGTCAGATGCAATTATTATTGGGTTCCATGTTCGTCCAAACCTGAATGCAAGAAAACTTGCTGAGACACAAAATGTGGATATTAGGTTATACAGCGTTATTTACGATGCTATTAATGAAGTTAAATCAGCGCTGGAAGGATTACTTTCCCCGGTATTATCGGAAGAAGTTGTTGCAACCCTCGAAGTACGTGAGACATTTAAGGTTCCCAAAACCGGGACAGTTGCAGGATGCTATGTTCAGGACGGCAAAATAATGCGTAATAATAAAATAAGATTGATAAGGGACGGTATTGTAATCCATGAAGGTGATATCGGTTCTTTGAAAAGATTTAAAGATGATGTTCGTGAAGTCGATGCCGGGTATGAGTGCGGACTTAATATGAACAACTTTAATGATTTGAAAGTCGGCGATACTATAGAAGCCTACAAAATTATTGAGACGAAGAAAAAATTAGCATAATCCTTTTAGAATTTTCGGCGGGATGATTCAATGGCTTACAGAATTGATAAACTTGAGCATCTTATTAAAGAAGAAGTCAGTATGATTTTCTTATATAAACTCCATGATCCGGCATTCGGGCTCCTTACTGTAACTAATGTAAAGATAAGTCCTGACTTAAAATTAGCGAAAATTTATATCTCTGTTTTCGAGAAGGAAAAAAGAGAATCAGTTCTTGAAAAAATCAGAGAGAGAACGGGTTTCATTAGAACAGAACTTGCCCACAGAATCAGAATTAAATTCATACCGGAATTAAAATTCTTTATTGATGATACTCTCGATTATGTTGAAAAAATTGAAGGTCTGATAAAAAAAATTCACGAGAATGATAACAAAGACGACAATAGATAACAGTTTCGATTTTCAGGCCGGGGAAGTATTATTAATAGACAAACCAAAAGGATGGACTTCCTTTAAGGCAGTCAGGAAAATACGTAATGCCGTTAAGATAAAAAAAGTGGGTCACGCCGGTACGCTTGATCCGATGGCTACAGGGCTTCTGATTATATGCACCGGGAAAAAAACAAAAGAAATTTCTTCCTACCAGGAATTGCCTAAAATTTATGAAGGAATTATTACACTTGGCAAGTCGTCTCCGTCAATGGATACGGAAACTGAAGTAACTGAAGAGAAATCCGTTAGTAATATAACTGAGGGGATGATTTTAGCAGAAAAAGAAAAATTTACCGGCAGGATAAAACAGATTCCGCCTATGTACTCTGCATTAAAGGTTGGCGGTAAAACTTTATATAAACTGGCCAGGGAAGGAAAAGAAGTTAAGAGGGAGCCGAGACTGATTGAAATTTATGAGTTTACAATTTTGAGGGTAGCAATACCCAATATATGGTTCAGAATTAAGTGCTCGCGAGGTACATATATACGATCAATTGCTGACGATATGGGAAAAAGTCTTGGATGCGGGGGGATTTTAAGCGAATTGAGAAGGACCGCTATTGGTGATTATAAAGCGGAAGAGGCATTTCTACCGGATGATTTTATCAGAGCATTGAAATTTGCAGGTGAAAATGTATAACGCTGTAACCTGTTGTTTTATTGTAACTTACAGGGAAAACATTTTATTTTCTATTAAAATAACTTATATTTACAAGTTATTGTTTGATCTAAGTATTGTATGAATATATTTCACGATATTTCTGAAATAAATAAAGATGAAAATACATTTTTAACACTGGGTACATTTGATGGTGTCCATTTAGGCCATCAGAAAATTATTGATAGATTGATCGGTAAAACCAGGAGTGCAAATGGAAGGAATCTCCTGATCACATTTGATCCTCACCCGAGGAATGTTATTTCAAATACTAATGATTTCAAAATACTAAGTACACCGGCTGAAAAAGCAGTTGTTCTTGAAAAACTTGGGATAATGAATCTTATGATAATTAATTTCACCAAAGAATTCTCTCAGCTGTCTGCCTGGGAATTCTTTAAGAATTATATCATAGACAGGATTGGAATCAAAGAAATTATCATAGGTTATGATCATCATTTTGGAAAAGGCCGCGGAGGAGATGAATCGACCCTGAGAGAGATGGAGAGCCAATACGGCTTTAAGGTTGAAACTGTTGATGCATTCCGGTTAAACGGGGAAATTATCAGCAGTACAAAGATCAGAAAAGCACTTTTAGATGGAGATATAAAAACAGCCGGTTCTTTTCTTAACCGTAATTATGAATTTTCAGGTCTTGTGATTGAAGGAGATAAACGCGGCAGAGAGCTCGGCTTTCCGACAGCTAATATAAAACCGGATAACGAATATAAATTGCTGCCAGCCCTGGGAATTTATCTGGTTGAATTTTTTGTTAATAATAAAAGGTACTATGGCTTATTAAGCATTGGCAAGCGGCCTACATTTTATAACTCGGGTAAAATTGTCCCTGAGGTTTATATTTATGATTTTGATGAAGATATCTATGGCGAAAATGTCAGGGTTTCTGTAATTGACAGGCTACGCGGAGAAGAAAAATTTTCCACTGCAGACGAGCTCATTAAACAAATGATAATCGATAAGAAAAACGGGATAGAGATTATCAGGAATCTTGAACCCGTCAACAAAAATTAAAAATAAATAATTAATTCCGGTTACGACTGGGATTACATTGTATAATAATAATAAGGAAGGTTAAATGACCAGAGAGCAAAAACTCGATATAATTAAAAAATTTGGCGGAAATGCAAAAGATTCAGGTAAAGCCGAAGTCCAGATTGCAATTTTGACCGGAAGAATCAATGAACTGACAGATCATTTTAATGTACACAAAAAAGATCATCATTCAAGAAGAGGATTAATGATGATGGTAGGTAAAAGAAGAAAACTGCTCGACTATCTTATGAAAAAAGATATTAATCGTTACAGGGCAGTAATTCAGGAATTAAATATTAGAAAATAAACAGAATACAAGAAAGAATTGAAGGTAGAAAATGACAGTTTTAAAAGAAGTTGAGATCGGCGGAAGGAAGTTTTCAATAGAAACCGGCCGGTTCGCAAAACAGGCTAACGGTGCTGTAATGATTAGATACGCCGATACAATGGTTCTGGTTACTGCAGTTGCTGCAGAGGAAATTAAGGAAAACCAGGACTTTTTCCCTCTCCAGGTTGAATACCGGGAGAAAACATCTGCTGCCGGAAAGATCCCGGGCGGGTATATTAAAAGAGAAGGAAGACCATCAGAAAAAGAAATATTAAGTGCACGTCTTGTTGACAGGCCTATCCGTCCTTTATTCCCTGAAGCTTTTATTAACGAAACACAGGTAATAGCATTTGTATTATCCTTTGACGGGGATAACGATGCTGATGTTCTTGCTGCTACCGGTGCATCCGCAGCATTAATGATCTCTGATATTCCCTTTAACGGACCTATTAGTGAAGTAAGGGTTGGAAGAATCAACGGTGAATTTGTAGTTAATCCAACACACCAGCAATTAAAGGAAAGTGATATTGAGCTTGTTGTTGCAGGAACTGCTGATTCAATCATGATGGTTGAGGGTGAATCGAAAGAAGTCAGTGAAACTGATCTGCTTAATGCATTAAAATTTGCACAGGGTGAAATAAGAAAATTAATTGATCTTCAGAATGAGCTGCGGGAAGCAGTTGGAAAAACAAAGCGGGAGGTTCCCGTCAATGAAATTCCTGAAGAACTCGTAAACGCAGTAAAAGAAAAAGCGCTAGCACCATTTAGAGAAATTGTTCATACGGTACTGGCCAAAGAAGAAAGAAGTGCAAAAAACAAAGAACTGACTAACTCTATAGTTGAAGAATTGAGCGAAAGATTTCCTGATTCTGAAAACCTTATTAAGAATATTACGCACAATATAGAAAAAGATCTTATGAGACAGAGAATTCTTGATGAAGGAATAAGATTGGATGGAAGAAATACGAAGCAGATAAGGCCAATTACAGTAGAAACCAGCGTGCTTCCCAGAACTCACGGGTCTGCCTTGTTTACAAGAGGTGAAACTCAAAGCTTAACGACAGTTACTCTGGGAACTAAAAACGATGAACAGACAGTTGATGGTTTAATAGAAGAGTATACAAAGAAATTTATGCTTCATTACAATTTTCCCCCGTTTAGTGTGGGTGAAGTCGGACGTATGATGGGAGTAGGAAGAAGAGAAATAGGCCACGGCAACCTTGCTGAACGTGCTTTAAAAATGATGTTCCCGGAGGAATCTGTTTTCCCTTATACTGTCAGGGTAATTTCAGATATCCTTGAATCAAACGGTTCATCATCTATGGCTACTGTTTGTGCAGGTTCGCTTGCATTATTTGATGCAGGAGTACCGATGGTAAAATCCGTTGCGGGAATTGCTATGGGACTTGTAAAAGAAGGAGAAAAGTATTCTGTTCTTTCTGATATCCTTGGTAATGAAGATCATTTAGGAGATATGGATTTTAAAGTTGCCGGAACTTCCGAAGGAATAACTGCATTCCAGATGGATATTAAAATTGAAGGTATTTCATTTGAGATTATGGAAAACGCACTTATGCAGGCAAAAGACGGCAGAATGCATATTCTCGGAATAATGAATGAAGCTATCAATCAGCCTCGCGAACATCTATCTCCGCACGCACCGAGATTAATACAGATAAAAATTGATACCGACCAGATTGGTCTTGTTATTGGTCCCGGCGGAAAAACCATACAGGGAATGCAGAGGCTATTCGGTGTTGATATTGCAATTGAAGACGACGGAACCGTAAACATAGCTTCACCTAACCGTGAAAGTGCTGCAAGATGTAAAGATCACATTAAAAAATTAACAGCAACTCCTGAAGTTGGCGAAACTTATGATGGTGTGGTTACTAAAATAATGGATTTCGGAGCCTTTGTTGAAATTCTTCCCGGCAAGGAAGGATTGCTTCACATCTCTCAGATAGACAATAAGAGAGTGAATAAAGTATCGGATTACTTTAAAGAAGGCGACAAGGTCTCTGTGAAACTTCTGAAAATTGAAAACGGGAAGTATTCTTTAAGCAGGAAAGAACTTCTCAAGGAAGATAACAAAGAAATTAAGACAGAAGCACAGTAAAGTTTTCTGCCGGATGGTGAGTCCGGCAATTTTTTTAACTAACATGAATCGCTTGCGATGGAAACCGCGTATATAGAACATATCAGGTTTTTGGTTTTAAAATTCCTTCTGAGAAGCTGTGTATACTTCAGTACTGAAGATGACACTAAGGCGGAAGGAGCATTACCGGCTTACATACTAAGCGAGGGATACATTAAATTTTTCAGAATGAAATATTTTATTTCATTGAAAGAGTTTGTCCTTTATGACAAAAGAGATTATAATAAATTCTTCTACCAACCAGACACGCGTTGCGATAACCGAAGAAGGCAATTTAGTCGACTTTTTTGTTGATTATCCCGAAAACCGTCGGATGGTTGGTGATATGTACCTGGGACGGATAGCCCGTGTCCTTCCCGGTATAAGGGCGGCATTTGTAGACATTGGAATGAAACACGACGCCTTCCTTCATTTTTCAGATATCGGCGAAACAACCAAACAGCTTCAGGATATGATCGGGGAGGATGATTCTGACGTTGATGATGATGAGGAAGAGGAATCCCCCCAGCAAAGAAATAATAACCAGCAGAACAACAGAAACCGTGATTTTAATATTCCACATCTGCATAAAGGTCAGGATATCATTGTTCAGATAACTAAGGAGCCTGTTAATAATAAGGGCGTGCGTGTTACATCTTCTGTTTCCCTTCCCGGAAGGTTCTGCGTCCTTCTTCCTTTTGATAATAAAATAGGGGTTTCCAAAAGAATATCTGATTTTAAGGAAAGAAGAAGATTAAGACATATTGCGCGCAGTATTCTCCCGCAAAATTACGGATTAATAATTCGTACTGTAGCCAGAAACCAGACAGAAGAAATGCTTAAAGAGGATTTGAGAAATTTACTGAAAACCTGGGAGGAAATTGAAGCCACGGTCAAAAGTGAAGAACCGCCGTCGCTGGTTTACCAGGATTTAAGCACTACATCAAGTGTTATCCGAGACCTGTTCACTCCGGATATTTCCAAGGTATTTATTGATTCAAAAAAACTATTCCGTCAGATAAAAGAATACGTTCAGCTTGTTCAGCCTTTGCTGGCAGATAAAATAGAATTATATAAATCTCATCTGCCTATATTTGATGCATTCAAGATCGAAGAGCAGATAAAAGTCCTGATGGGAAGAAGAGTCTCGCTGCCAAGCGGCGGATATCTTATAATTGAGCACACCGAAGCAATGGTAGTAATTGATGTAAACAGCGGAAGGTATGCGAAGAGCAAAGAACAGGAACTTAATTCGCTTAAAACTGATCTTGAAGCGGCGCGTGAAATATCCCGGCAGTTAAGATTACGTGACATCGGCGGGATAATTGTGGTCGATTTTATTGATCTTGAAGAGGATAAGAACCGTAAGAAAATTTATGACGAGCTGAAAAAAGAATTCAGAAAAGACAGGGCGAAAGTTTCGGTGCTTCCAATGTCTGATTTCGGTCTTGTCCAGATTACACGTCAGAGGATCAGGCAGAACATAATGCAGGCAATGAAAGAAGTTTGTCCTTACTGCCTCGGAACGGGATTATTAACCAAAGGTTCTCATCTTGTTTATGATATTGAAGACTGGATGAAGAAATTCAAAAGGGTTTCTAAGGAGCGTTCAATAATTGTGAAATGTCATCCAAGTGTTGCCGGAAAATTAAGAGAAGGAAAGATTAAAGGTCTTACCAGGCTTCAATTTAAATATCTCGTAAAAATTACACTTGAAGAGGACGAATCCATTCCGGTAGGTCACTTCAGATTTTTCTCAAGAAAAACACAAAAAGAGTTAACAAACGAAATAACCTGAATTTAATTTTCCCGGAGAATATAATGAAGTTTTTTATTGATACTGCTAAAATTGAAGAAATAAAAGAAGCTGCATCTCTTGGGATCCTCGACGGGGTCACAACCAACCCTTCCCTTGTATCCAAAACGGGTAAAGATTTCAGGAAACTGCTGGATGAAATCCTTGAAATTGTTGATGGTCCCGTTAGTGCGGAAGTTATCGCAACAGATTATGAAGGAATCGTAAAAGAAGGGAAAGATCTTTCCAAAATTCACAGGAATATTGTTGTAAAGGTTCCTCTCATTAGAGAAGGATTAAAAGCGGTTAAGACTCTATCTGAAGAGGGAGTTAAAACAAACGTTACTCTGTGCTTTTCACCTTCGCAGGCTCTGCTTGCTGCAAAAGCAGGTGCTTCATATATTAGCCCTTTCGTAGGCAGGCTTGATGATATCAGCACAAACGGAATGGATTTAATCTCACAGATAGTGCAGATTTACAGAAATTATAGTTATGAAACCGAAGTGCTTGTGGCAAGCATACGGCATCCGCTTCATCTTGTTGAGGCTGCATTAATGGGTGCTGATGTCTGTACTATGCCCTTTGATGTAATAAACAAATTATTTAATCATCCGCTCACAGATGTGGGCCTGGATAAATTTCTAAACGACTGGAAAAAATCCGGTGAAAAATAAACTTAATCTTATACAACTATGAAAAAAACAACATTCTACAACGTCCATATTAAAGAAGGCGCAAAGATAGTCGAGTTTGCAGGTTATTATATGCCTGTTCAATATTCATCTATTATAGCAGAACATAAAGCAGTCAGAAATTCAGTGGGAGTTTTTGATGTTTCACATATGGGTGAAGTCTTTGTAAAAGGAGATAAGGCACTTGATTTCGTGCAGCTTATTACAGTGAACGATGCATCCACAATGGCGCCGGGACGCGTACAGTATTCCGCAATGTGCTACCAGGACGGAGGCATAGTTGATGATTTGCTTGTATACCGCCTTGCTGAAAATGAATTTATGCTTGTAATAAATGCTTCGAATATTGAAAAAGATTTTGAATGGATGAAAAAAAATAATATCGGTGCAGAACTACGGAATCGAAGCGATGAATATTCACTGCTCGCGGTACAGGGACCAAACTCAAAAAAAGTAGTTCAAAAATTAACCTCAGATCCTCTGGATATGGAGTATTATCATTTTATTAACACCAGAATAAATGGTGTTGATATGCTTGTCTCCAGAACAGGATATACCGGCGAGCTTGGTTACGAACTTTATTTTACCGGTGATGAAAAAACTGCTGAGAAATTATGGAAAGCAGTAATGGATGCAGGTAAGGAGTTTGATATTCAGCCAACAGGATTGGGATGCAGGGACTCTCTCAGACTCGAAATGGGTTTTTGCCTTTATGGAAATGATATAGACCAGACAACTAATCCGCTTGAAGCAGGTCTTGGCTGGATTACCAAACTGAAGAAGGAAAAATTTATAGGGAAGCAGGCTCTCCTAAAGGTAAAACAAGAAGGCTTAAAAAGGAAACTTGTTCCGGTTACAACCAGTGAGAAAGCCTTCCCTAGACATGGATATGATTTTACAGTTAATGGGAAAAAGATCGGGACAATCACCAGCGGGACAGTAAGTCCTGTTTTGGATAAACCTATTGCTTTAGGGTATGTGGAGACTGCCTATTCAGGTGAAGGCAGTAAACTCAATTTTTCTATAAGAGGTAAGGAAATTCCTGCTGAAGTTGTTAAATTACCTTTTATAAAAAAGGAAGATTAAATATTATATGAGGGTAAATGTTCTGTTTTCACCGGTAATTGCCGATGAACTTTTCTTCACCGGGAAAACGGTAATTGTCATTGATGTACTCCGTGCATCTACTACTATAGTTACTGCGTTGCAGAACGGGGCGAAGGAAGTTGTTCCTGTAGCTACTGTAGAATTCGGTGTGAAGATATCAGGCGGAATGTTCGGGGGCCAAACACTTCTCGGCGGTGAAAGAAACACCAGAAAAGTTGAGGGATTTGCACTCGGCAATTCACCCCTGGAATATACCCGCGAAATTGTTACCGGTAAAACGATTATTCTGTATACGACCAACGGATCAAAGGCAATAGTTAAAGCAAAATTTTCAGAGAACCTTTATATCTGCACTTATCTTAACCTTACTTCTGTTGCGGAACAAATCATCAGGACAGGAAAAGATTTTGAAATATTATGCGCCGGTAAATCTAATAGTTTCTCAATGGAAGATTCGGTTTGTGCGGGAAAATTAATCCGGGAGGTAATAAACCGTAAAGATGACCTTGTAATTACTGATACTGCAAAGGCTTCGGTATCACTGAATAACTCTTTTGGAAAGGATCCGTTTGAAATGCTCAAAGAAACCGAACACGGAAAGCTCCTTCTGCAGAACGGTTTCGAAGAAGACTTGAAGTATGCAGCCGGTATAGATACTTCAAATGTTATTCCTTATCTTGCGACGAACGTATTAAAGTCGCTGCCCGGCGAGAACTATGCTACGAATAAGAGTTAATTCGAAATGAAGAAGAAACCTGGAAACGGAAAGGTTAAGCCTGACGAAGATCAACCTGTTTTGGCAAGGAACAAAAAAAAGTTACTGGGATTCTTTCTGATGATCTTTTCCGTCTTTCTTCTTCTTAGCCTCATTTCCTATTCAAGATATGATCAGGCAGTACTTAATTATAAGTTTTCCGATCTCTTTAAAGTATTTAGTTCCGATTCTGACTTCAGGGGAACAAACAACCTTGTCGGCATAACCGGTGCATACCTTGCTGATTTTTTTATTAACAACACTCTTGGAATATTCTCGGCAATCTTTCCTGTAATAATCTTCGTCTGGGGATTCTCTTATTTCAAGAGAATATCATTCAGACAGATGATCAGCTCGTTCAACTTTCTGATTATTGCAGGCTTAATATTATCTGCTTTCTTCGGTGTCCTGAGAGCAAGGTTCGATTCGTTTTCAAATACCTACGAAATCTCGGGAGCTATCGGTGATTATTTAGGAGAAGGGGTCGGAAGACTTCTTGGGGGTATAGGCGGCATTATCTTCTTATTTGCAGCTTTTATGGTCCTGATCATACTGGCATTTAATATCGATCTCGAAAAAGTAACGGCATTCTTAAAGAACCTTATTCTTAATAGAACCAGACGCACCGCTAAAATTAAAATTAACCGCCCGGAAGATGAAGAAAAAAATCTTCAGAAAATCAAAGAACTGCGGGAAGATAATAAGAAGAAAAAGAAAAAAGGTGAAGATGAATCATTAGTTACTGAAAATATGATGTCTGAGGAGGAACAGGAACAGACCCGGATCAGAATTATAAGAAATGATACCGGTCAGGAATTTCTTCGGAATGATAAGAAAGAGAAATCAAAGCAGATAGATGAAGACATAATACAGAAAAGCGAAATAAAAAAAGTTGATCTGGAAAAGACAGGGGAAATGCCCGAAAGAGATACCGACTATGAACTTGATGAAAAACTTCCTGATCCATGGGATGAAAAAATTAACTTTAAGAAAGCCGGTCTCGAACTGTTAGACCCTGCTCCCGCAGAAGACTTTAAAGTGGCGGAGGAAGAGCTTACACGCAATGCCGAGTTGCTGAGAGAAAAATTAAAATTATTCGATATTGAGATCCAGGATATATCTGTTACGCCGGGACCTGTGGTTACATTATACGAGATTGTACCGGCACCTGGAGTAAAAATCAGTAAAATTGTTTCCCTTGAAAACGACATCGCCCTGGCTCTTGCTGCCCGGGGGATCAGGATAATAGCACCGATACCCGGAAAGAGTGCTATCGGTGTGGAGATCCCAAATGCCGAGGCTTCCCTTGTAAATGCAAGATCAGTACTAACCAAAGTAATCGACTCAAAATTGGAACTCCCGATGGCATTCGGGAAGACTATAAACGGGGAAGTTTTCATTACAGACCTTTCTAAAATGCCTCACCTGCTTATTGCAGGTTCAACCGGATCCGGTAAAAGTGTTGGTATTAATATGATAATAAGCAGCCTTCTTTATACTAAAGAGCCCGCAGAAGTAAAGCTTATAATGATCGATCCTAAAAAGATTGAATTATCATTTTATAATAAATTACGCCGCCACTATCTTGCTGTTTCTCCCGATCTGGATGAAGAAATAATTACAAGTCCTCAAAATGCTGTTCTGGTGCTGAAGAGTGTTGAAATTGAAATGGAAAAAAGATATGACCGGCTGGCAAAAGCAGGTGTACGAAACATTGTCGATTATAATAAAAAAGTTTCTGATCCAAAGAAAAGACCGCATGACACAGATGAAATAAAACATCACTATCTGCCTTACCTTATCGTAATTATTGATGAACTGGCTGATCTTATGATTACTGCAGGTAAAGAAGTTGAAGAACCCATAGCAAGACTGGCGCAGCTTGCGCGTGCAGTCGGAATTCACCTTGTGCTTGCAACACAAAGACCCTCAGTAAATGTAATAACCGGTGTAATTAAAGCTAACTTCTCTGCAAGAATTGCTTACCAGGTAGCTACTAAAATTGATTCACGAACTATACTTGATATGAACGGCGCTGAAACACTCCTTGGAAAAGGTGATATGCTTTTCCTGCCGACAGGTCAGCCGAAGCCTATACGTATCCAGAATGCATTCATATCGACTGACGAAGTTGAAAGAGTCACCAATTATGTATATTCCCAGCCGGGGTACTCGAGACCGTATTTCCTTCCCTCTATCTATGAGAAGAAAAAAGACAGCAGCGGATTCCTGGGAGATCTCGATCCGATGTTTGAAGATGCAGCAAGGGTTATAGTCAGACATCAGCAGGGATCAGTTTCATTGCTTCAGCGCAGGTTAAAGCTCGGTTATTCCCGTGCAGCAAGGATCGTTGATCAGCTTGAAGAAGCGGGAATTGTCGGTCCCAATGACGGCAGCAAAGCCCGTACAGTGCTCGTGGAAAACGAGGAACAGTTGGAAACAATCCTTAGATCGTTATAGCCTTTTTAAGAGCCATCCGAAATAATAAAACATACGGGTAAACAAAGATCGTAAACCGATGAATCGGTTATATTGTTTTTTGGGAATCCGCTTTATTCCCATATCTAAAGCTATGGGCTGCTTCCCTGCCCCATTACACTCATTTTAATTATACTATCAGTCTAAACGTAAGAAAAGAGAGTCTTTTGCTCAACAAGAAATCATTACGTTCCTTTCGTAAGAACTGCCGGAACCAGCTAATAATTCTAAAAGCAGCATCTCTGCCATTTTGGCAGACAAATTTCCTCTATAATTGGAAGCCGAAATGGACGAGAGACAGACGAAAGAGAAGCGTATGTGGAGTTGCAATGAATCCTGACAAATTGGCAGTCAAAATTAAACCGTTGAAACGGTTATTTTAAATGTTCAGGTGATTAATTTATCAATCGGATGAATCCGATTGAGAACCTGCGAAACGATAACATTATTGCTTCGAGAGTAAAAAGTCTTTGTTTATTTGAAGTTGATAAACCTGTGTATAATATCTCTCCAATGCTACGCTAAATTCAATTTTTTATAACTCCATTTATGCTTAAATTCGAAATCGTCATTTAAAGATTCTGAAAGGATTGTAATGAAAAGACTGGTTTTTGCAACTTTATTTATGTTTTTATACGTTTCAATGTTCGGACAGGATAATACCAATGAACTCCTTAAATCTGTTCAGTCAGAATATAACTCATTAATACCCTTTCTGTTCATTTTACAAAATCTTCAGGAAATAAAGAGGATTTTTCCGGAAATATATATCTGAAAAAAGAGAATAAATTAAGAATTGAACTAAAGAACAATACATTAATCACCGACGGTGAAACTTTCTGGAATTATAATAAGAAAGAAAATAAAGTTATCATCAATAATTATGACGAATCTGAGACGTCTGAATTTTCACCATATAACTTTATACAGGTATATCCGTCTAAGAGCAATGTGAGCTCAGGAAAAGAGGGGGATTATAAAATATTAATCCTTGATCCAAAAACGTCAGAATTAAATTTTACCAGTGCCAAGCTGTATATAAATAGTGATAACCTTATTGAGAAGGCAGTCATAGACAGTAATTCGGGTAAATCTACTATATCTTTTACCGGATATAGATTAAATCAGAATATTACAGATTCAGATTTTACATATTCACCACCAAAAGGAATAAAGGTTATTGACCTCAGGTAATAAGGAAAAGCGTATTGTAAAGAGAGATATAATTAATTTTGTCCTCTCCCTCTTATTAACAGCTGTTTTCCTTTACATCGCTTTTTATAATGTGGATTTTGGTGAAGTCCTTGATACAGCATCCCGGGCATCCATTTTCTGGATAACGGTTTTTATTCTTATCCTGATATTATCACATTATCTCCGTGCAGTAAGATGGAAAATAATTATAAGTTCAGTCAAGCCCGATGCTTCAATGAAAAATCTATTCGGTGCGCTTATGGTAGGTTATGGGGTCAACTGTGTTATTCCCCGGCTTGGAGAAATTACACGTGCAGTACTGCTCGGGAAATGGGAGAGAATTTCAAGATCGTCTATGTTTGGTACGGTTATTCTTGAAAGAGTGATTGACGTAATATTTCTCGGTTTGTCTGTTATTGTTGCGGCATTAATATACAACGGTAATATTTATCTGAGCTTCCCCTGGCTTAAGACTACGCTTTATATCACTTCGGCACTGATAGCAGCTTTTCTTATTTTTCTTCTTCTCGTGGTCAGGTTTAATGAAAAGTTTTACGGAGTAATAATAAACCTGCTCGGAAAAATTTCAGAGAATCTCGCTCATAAAGCGGGATATGTTTTCAGGATGCTGACAGAAGGATTCTCAAGCCTTAAAGGAACTAAAAACTACATTTTTACTTTTCTTCTAAGTGTTTTAATAATGCTGTTTTATGCATTAAATACATATGTGGGAATGATTATGATCGGTATGCACAATGTGAATTTTGGAATGGCATGGATAATTATGAGCATCAGCGCTATCGGGGTTGTTATTCCGACTCCCGGAGGCACAGGTTCTTATCATGCACTTGCAAAATCTGCTTTGGTCTTACTATTCGGATATGGAGAAGTAATAAGCCTCGCTTATGCATTTTTAACACATATAATCTCATATTTTTTGTTCATCATATTTGCTTTAGTTATATTTTTCGTGCTTAACAGGTATCATGATAACCTGATTAAAGTAGTTGAAACGGAAATGGAAGAATTATGAAATATATACTGACAATTTTAGTATTTGGTTTAATAATACCGCAGACGTTCGCACAAAATGAACTGCGTGCCGCAATGGGAATAAATTTCGGCAGCAATCCTTCTCTCAAAGATTATATCAACCAGATTGCCGGCTTTGAAGAAGTAGGGAGCTTCAGCTCGTCCGTTATTTTTTCCGGCGAATATGATTATGCTGTTTCACCGACTTATGACCTCGGACTTGAATTGGGTTATCTTCTGAATTCATTTACATTCAGTACGTACGGCACATACGATTTTTCGTATCATATTATTATGCCTACTGTTACTTCTTACTACGTTATTAGAGGCGAAGGATATAATTTTAAATTCGGCGGCGGGGTCGGTATAAGATTAGTCAGTGCCGATGAATCGCAGCCTTCAGCTCCTTCCGCAACAAATTATTCTTCTACAGGATTTGGATTTTTATTAAGAATTGCCGGCAATACAAGACTTGGCGATAATTTCTATGCATATATTTCCGGCGATTTAAGGTATGATCTTAATGGTGAACCAAAAAGCGGTGATAAATATCTTATAAACACCGCTACTAATGAAAAAGTTAATCTCAACACTTTTTCAGCAGGTGTTAGTCTCGGAATAACTTTTACTTTTTAGGAGCGGTATTGAATATTATTGAAGCTATCTTTCTCGGAATAATTCAGGGGCTGACAGAGTTTTTACCGATAAGCAGCACAGGTCATTTGACCGTTGCCGGAAAACTAATGAACCTAATTTCTCCCGATAAACCCCAGGAGTGGACGGCTTTCATAGCTGTAATTCAGCTTGGTACTATGCTTGCAGTACTAATCTATTTCTGGAGCGATTTAATTGCAATAATAATTTCTTTCTGGAAGGAGAATGTGAACAGAAGAATTGGTTTTTCCGGTCAGTCATTTCAGTCGAGAACAGGATGGTTCATTATTGTCGGTACTTTACCGGTTGTCTTTATTGGTCTGCTTTTTAAGGATGCAATTGAAGGTGCATTCACAAAAAATTTATATGTAATTGCAATAAATCTTATTGTATTTGCGCTTTTTCTTGCTGTTGCTGAGAAAGTCGGGAAAAGAATAAAAACAGAAAAGGATATTTCATTATTTGATTCTCTTATCATCGGGATTGCCCAGGCATTTGCACTTATTCCCGGGGGATCAAGATCGGGAACTACTATAACCGGCGGTCTGTTCGTAGGGTTAAAAAGAGAAGATGCTGCCCGCTTTTCCTTCCTTTTAAGTGTGCCCGCTGTGCTGGCAAGCGGATTGCTTGAACTATATCAGTCATTAAGCATCTTAAACAACGCTATGTGGCTTAATCTTATTATTTCCACAGTTGTTTCTGCTGTCAGCGGTTACCTTGCTATAGATTTCCTTTTAAAATATCTTAGGAAACATTCAACTTATCTTTTTATTTATTACAGGATAATTGCCGGCATAATTATACTTATTCTAATTGGATACAATATTATTAAACCTTAGGAGATATAATGAAAAACATTTTAATTCTTGCAATACTAGCAGTCGTTTTAGGGTGTGCGCAAAATGAAACCAAACAGGACAACCAACCAACAACAAAAAGTGAGAATGTAAAAGTGGAAACTGACAGTAACACAACTACCGTGGCGGTTTTTAAAACAAATATGGGAACCTTTGAAGCAGAACTATATCCGGATAAAGCCCCGAAAGCAGTTGAGAATTTTACGGACCTTGCCGAGTCAGGTTATTATAAAGGCGTAATTTTTCACCGTGTTATTCCTGACTTTATGATTCAGGGAGGAGATCCGACGGGAACAGGAATGGGCGGCGAAAGTACCTGGGGCAAACCATTTGAAGATGAAGTTAATACCGGTCTGGTATTTGATTCACCCGGAATGCTGGCAATGGCTAATTCGGGACCAAATACTAACGGCAGCCAGTTTTTTATAACAGTTGCCGCAACTCCCTGGCTGAACGGACATCATACGATCTTCGGTAAAATTATAAGCGGTATGGATGCTGTATATGCTATTTCTAAAGTACAGAGAAATAAGCAGGATAAACCTTTGAAAGAAGTCAAAATCGAAAGCATAACGATAGAGAAACGCTGATATATTTGATGATATAATAGTGACAGGAATATTAATTCCTGTCCGGGTTGTTGTACTAATTATTTGGTGTCTTATTTCATCAGCCGGCTTCCTGATCCGGGGAGGATTAGCGTCCTTACAAGCAATGAAATACGAAAATATTAAAAAGGCCAATGGCGAAAAGCAGGTTAAAGGCTCCTTCAATTCTTAACGTCTCCAAAGATATCTCATCCGGGAAAATTCTTCCGGTTTATTATTTCTTTGGTGAGGATAGCTTCAGCCTTGATAAGACTGTTAAACAAATTGAGAAATCAGTTGAGCCCTATATAGCGTCTGATTTCGATAAAGAAGTAATTTATGCTGATGATAATAATCTTCCTGATATTCTTTCCATAGCTTCCTCATTTCCATTTGGTTCTGACAGGAAGTTCATCCTGGTTAAAGAATTTGAAAAAGTCAGCAATAAGAAAGATCTTGTCAGCTATATAAACTCACCTGCTGAATTTACTCACCTTGTAATGGTTCATAACGGGAGCATTTCAAGCTTATCCTCCGAACCTTATAAATCATTACTTGAGAATGATTTTATTTATGAAGCCGTTGAATTAAAAGGGAATAACCTTATCGAATGGATTATTCAGTATGCTCAGGAAAACGGGAAACATATATCACAGGAAGTCGCCCTGGTTTTTGCTGATATGGTCGGGGAAAACCGGAACCTTATTGAAACTCAGCTTGAAAAGGTATTTATTTTCCTCGGTGATAAAAAAGAAATTGATATCGAAAGTATTGTATCTTTATCAGCTAAATTCAAAGAATACAACATCTTTGATCTGCAGGATGCGCTTGCCGTAAAAAATAAGCAGTCATCTTTTAAGATTGCATTCAATCTACTTGAAAAAGGGAATGAACCTGTATTTATTATTCATATGCTGACAAGGTTTTTTACAGGAATTTTAAGAATAAATGAGCTTAAAGCATCAAATACACCTGACGCCCAGACTGCAAGGATAGTAGGAACGCATCCCTTTTACCTGAAGAAATTTTATAATGCCCGGAGTTTATATTCTGATAAAGAACTGATAAATATCTCAAGAGCACTGCTGAACGCCGATATTTCAGTGAAGACGACATCGGCAGGAAATAAAAATATAATTACTATTCTTTTGACAGAAATTTTAGGTGCGGGGGAGAAGAAATCTACTGCATAATATAATAGACATTATTTCGCGACCAATGTTTATAATTTCTTTGTTTTTCTGTATTTAAAGTTTTTTATTTAATTTATCGTATAATTCCGGAAACAATTCAAATCTCAGAAAGTATAAGCAGCGTTGACGGACAAGAATCTGTACGAACTTACGGATGAAGAATTAATTCTTGAGTTTCAACAGAATAATACTGTTCGGGCTTACGAAATTCTTGTCGAGAAATACAAAAATCCTCTTACCAATTATGTGTTCAGATTTCTTGGTGATTATGAGGCTTGTATGGACGTGGTACAGGAAGCTTTTATAAAGGTTTACAGGTATAAAGATTCATACAGTTCCGTTGCAAAGTTTTCAACGTGGATATATACAATTGCCGGAAATCTTGCCCGGACAGAATACCAGAGACAGAGAAGAAGGAAATTCTTTTCGATAAATGCTTACGGTGATGAAAAGGACGAAACCTACGATATTCCCGATGAAAGTTATCGCCCCGACGAATTAACTGACAATGGAATAAAAGATGAAATTATTCAGAAAGCTATCGGGAAAGTTTCTCCTTCTTACAGGGAAATGGTGATTTTAAGAGATATCCAGCAATTATCCTATGAAGAAATTTCTGAAATAACCGGGATTACGGTTGGAACTGTAAAATCCCGTATTAACCGCGGAAGAGCTCAGCTCCAGAAATTATTAAAGGATATATACAATGAGTAAAAGGTGTTGATGTGGATTTGAATGATGATGTGAAATACCAGGATGTGATTAATACTCTTAAGCAACTGCAGCAGGTTAGAGCTCCTTCAAGCTTTGAAGGTGATTTAATGCGAAAAATTGACTCCGTACAGCGTCCGGCAGACAGGACATTCTGGCAGAATATAATCATTCCCTCACGTTTAATTCCTTCAGCAGCACTGGCATTGACCGCAATACTTTTGATCTTTGTGCTGAATAAAACGGGTGTAACACAGGATAATCCTCTGCTCACTGCTCCCCGCGAAAGAGAAGATGTAATATTAAGTCCAGAAACAAATAATATTTCTCCCGAAGTAAAATCAGCAACAAGTGATGAAATAAGACCCTCACAGGAAATTTCAGAGATTCAGAAAGATGCAGGTAATGAAATTCAGAATAAACCCGTTGAAAAAACACTATCAAAAAAAGAAGTTTTCAGTCCTTCTGCCACAGGAAAGATTTCAGAGGTAAGAGAGGATTATAGTCCCTCTGTCAAAGGAAAAATTTCCGGAGGCACTGCAGGAACCAACCGGATTATCAAAGCAAATTCTGCTTCCGGGAGGATTAACAATTATCCGGTTGATAAAGCAGGATTAAATTTCAGACAGATAAACCTTTCAAATGAACAAAAAATTCAACTTGATCAATTGAAGGAGAAGCTTGATTCCACTTTCAATACACGGGAGAAAAAGTAAAAATCCCCCCTCGCCCAATTGTAGAGCAATTCGCCGAGTGCTTGTACCAATTTCATCAATCATTCGCTAAATCCGTAATACGCTAAATCGGCCAAATTCATCAAATTTTCCATCTTAATATTACATTTATCTTTGTGAATTATATATATCTTTTCTATATTTATTGCTCGAAAATTTAGAAATTAAATAATTAGGATATTCATATGAAAAAGGGAATTCACCCGGATTATAGACCTGTTGTTTTCCAGGATGCGTCTGCTGATTTTTCTATATTGACACGTTCTACAATCCAGACGAATGAAACGATTCAGTGGGAAGACGGGAATACATATCCTCTTGTAAAACTTGAAATTTCCAGCGCATCTCATCCTTTCTTCACCGGTAAGCAGAAGCTTCTTGATACCGCAGGAAGAGTAGAGAAATTCAAGAAAAAATACGCAAAGAAGGAAACCAAGTAATAGCTCCAACATAAATTAATTTTTTGAAAAGCCAGTATTTTGCTGGCTTTTTTCTTTTGGCGCCGGCATATCCAAAGTTTACCAATTGTCACCCTGACAGCATCTTCTTTCGACTAACATATCCGATTACCTGCTGATTTAATGCATATACTTCAGAAGCGAATATTATATCACGGGAATCTTACCCTAAAAAATATTAAATTGTCGCACATTCTTTAAGAAAAGAACCCAATGCATATTTGTATTTTTGAAGATAAACTGGTTGATAATTTTTATCCTCTTACACTTTCGCATCCTGTCTATGATCTGGTGTGCGGGATGAAAACATTACGGGAGAAGATTTTAAGGTATTTTCCTAATGCCAAATGCACGCTTTTCTGCAGAAAATATCTTGAAGAAACCGTGAAACAAAATAATCCGGGTATTGAAGTAAATGAGCTGAATGATGATAATTATCTTTTCATCAACGGCCGGGTTTTAATTGATGAAAATTTCCACGAACTAATTGGTAAAAGTACTTCAGAAAAAATCTTTATAAAAGATAATCTTCTTATTGCTGCGAAAATAACTGCAGAAACTCTTAAGAAGTTAAAATTAAACACTACAGATTCAGTTGAACCTTCTTTATTTGAAGGAATTCCCGAAGAACATGTTGATATTGATACAGTTAATTTCATATGGGATTTAATAAGGTTAAACGGGATTCAGTTAAAAGAGGATTTTAAACTTATTAATGCACCTGGAATATCTGAAGAAGCACAACTTTTTCGCGGGGCACATCTCATTAATAAAGACGATGTAATTATTGAAGCCGGCGCGGTTATTAAACCGGGGGTTGTTATCGATGCATCAAATGGTCCGATCTATATCGGAAAAGAAGTTGAAATATTACCTAACAGTGTAATTGAAGGTCCGGTTTGCATTGGTGAAAAAACAAAAATTAAGAGTTGTGCCACCATTTATGAAAATGTAACTATCGGTAAAGTCTGCAAAGTCGGCGGCGAAGTGGAAGAATCCGTAATAATGGCTTATTCAAATAAACAGCATTCAGGATACCTTGGTCACGCTTATCTCGGCAGCTGGATAAATGTCGGCGCTGATACTAACTGCAGTGATTTAAAAAATAATTACAGTACAATCAAAGTCACTCTGCGAGATAAGCATGTTGATACAGGTTTACAGTTCCTGGGGCTCATTATGGGAGACCATACAAAATCAGCAATAAATACAATGTTCAACACAGGAACAATTGCCGGTTTCTCCTGTAATATCTTCGGAGAAGGATTTCCTGATAAATTTATTCCGTCATTTTCCTGGGGCGGAAAAGAGCATAGGGAAACCTACGATATAAAAAAGAGTATTGATACAGCTAAAAAAGTAATGCACAGAAGAAATATTACTATGACTAAAGCAGACGAAGATCTATTTGATACTATTTTTAATATTACCGGGAGTGAAAGAAAGAAGTAATTAAAATAATGACCGAACAGTTTGAAGAACATAAAGTCAGAGATTTATATTCAGGAGTCAGAGGGCTTGCGGTTAAAATCTTAAACATGGTTGAAAGAACCGATTCATATCTGGAAAGATTACTTGATAACGAAATGCGCAACAGTGATTTGACAGGTCCTGATAAAGCATTGCTGTATGAAATAGTACACGGAGTGGTAAGATGGATGGGAAGACTTGACTGGGTGTTAAACGGATTTTACAAAGGACAATTTTCAAAAGCGATCCCGAATCTGAAAAACGGGTTACGGGTTGCTCTTATACCAGATAATGTTTCTCGACCGTGTTCCTGATTTCGCAGTAGTTAATGAAGCAGTTGAATTTGTAAAAAAGCTGCAGGGACAAAAACCTGCCGACCTTACGAATGCGATTCTCCGGAATATTATCAGAAGTAAAAACGCTATCCGCTACCCTGACCCTGAAGAAGATTTACCCGGTTATCTTGCGGCATATTATTCACATCCTTCCTGGATGGTGAAAAGATATCTTGCAAGATTCGGAAGAGAAGAAACTGAAAAATTACTGGCTGTAAACAATGAGAAGCCATTTTTAACTCTAAAAATTAATGCGCTTAAAACCAATCCGGATGAATTTAAACTGCTCCTGAATAAAGTTAACCTGAGGTACAAACATGGGCGTTATCTGCCTGAATTTTTTAAGCTTCAGAATTTAACAAATATAACGGCGTGGGAATATTACGCCGAAGGTTATTTTAATATTCAGGATGAAAGTGCAGGTCTTGCTTGCCGACTTCTTGATGTACGACCAGGAATGAGAGTTCTTGATATGTGTGCTGCGCCGGGCGGGAAAACCGCCTACATCGCAGGATTGATGCACGACGAAGGTGAAATAATAGCAATTGACAGATTTGAAGCACGTTTAAGAATTATGGAAAGAAATATTAAACGTCTCGGTATAAAATCTATTAATCTTATTGAAAAAGATGCACTTGAATATACAGATTCGGGATTTGACAGGGTGCTTGCAGATGTACCATGTTCCGGGACAGGAACTCTCTGCAAAAAGCCTGATGTTAAATGGAAAAAGGATCTCCTAGATATCAGGCGAATGACAAAACTTCAGTACCAGCTTCTCGAAAAGGCTGCATCGCTGGTTAAACCGCAGGGGGTGGTTGTTTATAGCACCTGTTCCATTGAACCAGAAGAAAATTGTGATATTATAAATCAGTTCCTTGCCGCGCATCCGGAGTTTAAACTTGAAAGTGCGGCAGATTCTTTTCCGGGAGAAATCGTTGATCCTAACGGCTGCATTCAGACTTTTCCGCATTCACACCAGCTGGATGGAGCTTTTGCAGCTAAACTGGTGAGGATCTGAACTTTTATTAAAAACTATGAAAGAAAATGTTCGATAAATTAGCAGAAGAATTAAAAGAAGTGCGGATTAAAAATAATCTGACATTAGAACAGTTATCTACAAGAACCCGCATAGATCTGAAATTTCTGGAAGCAATGGAAGAGGGAAATTTCAGTTTTCTTCCTGAACTTTATGTGAAGGCTTTTATAAAGGAATATGCCAGCGTTGTAGGACTGAATCCTGAGATTATCATAAAGAAATACGACGCTGCCAGAGAAGGTCTGCCTTATGAAGAACCGGTTGAAGAACAATTAAGTAATGAAATAACAAACCCGGAGGACGAAGCTAAGTTCAAGGAAAAACCGCCCGAGAAGCCGGAAGAAAAATCAGATGATAAAACTACAGAGCAGACAGCAAAATTTCGGGAAGTTAAGCATTCTGCTAATCAGTCTAACGCAGTTTATTCACAGCCTCCAGTCTTTAATTCAACTTCTCCTCAAAGAAGCGAGCTGTCGCAAGGCAATAAAAACACTTTAATCTTTGGCGCCGGGATTGCTGGTATAATTATTTTAGCAGGCTTAGTTTACATTTTATTTTTCAGCAGGAGCAGCGAAATAGTTGTTCCGGAGAAACCTTATGATGAGGTTGTCACAGAGTCAAGGCATAGGTATGAAGAAACTCCGGTTAACAAATCCGATTCACTAAAGAATAATTCCGTTTCAACCGACAGCCTGAATTTAGTAATTCAGACTACTGATACTTCCTGGGTAAAGCTTATTCTTGACAATACCAAAGAAGAAGAATTTATATTGTTTCCCAATTCACAGAAATCACTTAAAGCTGCCGGTAATTTTAAGATAACATTCGGCAGATCCTCTGCTATTAAATTACAGCTTAACAACAAGCCGCTTCCTTTTAATCCCAAATCAAAGGCTGTTTCGCATATTAAGATTGATTCAAATGGTATTGAATATCTTGAAAATCCCCCGCAGGCAGGTCAGGAATAATGGCATCATCTGTTCAACAAAGAATGGAAGAATTACGTGAGGAAATAAGAGAACACGATTACCGGTATTATGTCCGGGCTGAACCAACTATCAGCGATCAGGAATATGACTCATTATTTAAAGAGCTGGAAAAGCTCGAATCAGAGAATCCTGATCTGGTCACTCCGGACTCTCCGACGCAGCGGGTTGGCACTGATCTAACAAAAGAATTTAAGCCGGTTACACACCTTATACCAATGCTCAGTCTTGCAAATACCTATAATGAAGACGAACTGTTTGATTTTGACCGGAGAGTCAGGGATGGCTTACCAAAAGGCGAAACAGTTGAATATGTAGTTGAGCCCAAAATTGACGGGGCTTCAGTAAGTCTGCATTATATCGACGGATATCTTGTAACTGCGGCTACAAGAGGAGACGGGGTTGTAGGTGAGGAAATAACTACCAATGTAAAAACGATTCGTTCTGTTCCATTACGGCTCAGCCGGAATACATCATTTCCTTATTCATTCAGCAACATTGAAGTTCGTGGTGAAATTTTTATGAAGCTGGAGGATTTCCTGAAACTTAATAAGCAAAGAGAAGAAAAAGGTGAAAAATTATTTGCTAATCCGCGCAACTCTTCTGCCGGGACACTCAAACTGCAGGATCCGCAGGTTGTAGCAAAAAGGCCTCTAAATATTTTTACCTACACTTTAATAAGTCTTGAAGAAAATTACGAATCGCAGTATGAGAATCTTCAAATCCTGAAAAAGCTTGGTTTTAACGTTAATCCCGAGTTCAGGCTGTGTAAAAATATTGATGCAGTAATTGAGGCATGTAACAGGTTAGAAGGAAAAAGGAATTCACTTGAATATGAAGTTGACGGTGCAGTTATTAAGGTTAATTCTTTGCGTCAACAGCGAATACTGGGAAATATTGCAAAATCGCCGCGATGGGCTGTCGCATTTAAATTTAAAGCAAAGCAGGCATTTACAAGATTAAACAAAATTACCTGGCAGGTTGGAAGAATAGGAACGGTAACTCCTGTTGCTGAACTCGAACCCGTTTTCCTTGCGGGCTCAACAATCAGCAGGGCTACACTTCATAACATCGATGAAATTAGAAGAAAAGATATAAGGGAAGGCGATAAAGTAATAATTGAAAAAGGCGGAGATGTTATACCTAAAATTGTTTCTGTTGTTAAAGCAGAAAGACCGCTTAAAAGTAAGCCAGTTCAGCCTCCGTCAAAATGTCCTGTCTGCAAATCCCCCCTGTTTAAACCTGAAGGAGAAGTTGCGTATTATTGCGAGAATACCGAGTGTCCCGCACAGATAAAAGGAAGGCTTGAACATTTTGCGGCTCGGAGCGCGATGGATATTGAAGGTTTAGGCACAGCATTAATAAATCTTTTTGTAGAAATGGGATTTCTTCATACCTATGCCGATATATATGATCTGAAAAACAGGCGCAAGGAACTAATAACCATTGAACGATTAGGTGAAAAGAGTATTGATAACCTGTTAGGTGCAATTGAAGGAAGTAAGAAACAGCCATTTGCGAAAGTTCTTTTTGCAATCGGAATAAGATATGTGGGCTCCGGTGCGGCGAAAAAACTTGCTGATCATTTTAATTCTATTGATGAATTAATAAGTTCTAAAGAAGAAAAGATTGAATCTATTCATGATATCGGTCCAAGTATAAGTCAGAGTGTAATAAAATTCTTTAAAGATCGGCATAACAGGAAAATTATTGAAAGACTCAAAAAACATGGATTAAATTTTACCTCGGAAAAAAAGACCGGTAAAGTAACTTTTTTCACTGGAAAAACTTTTGTGCTGACAGGAACACTGGGCAGTTTTTCCCGTGAAGAAGCCAGCGATAAAATTGTTATGTTTGGAGGGAAAGTTACGTCTACGGTAAGCAAAAACACGGATTATCTGCTTTGCGGCGAAAATGCGGGATCAAAACTCACAAAAGCCGAAAAGCTTGGCGTTTTAATTCTTAATGAAAAAGACTTTATTAAAAAACTAGAAGAATCTGAGATGAAATGATTGGACATTTAAAAGATAAAATTGCCGGGTTACTTGTAAAGAACAAGTTAAAAGATTTTGAAATTACCGAACATAACTTCCGAGAATTTTTTAAGAGATCTTTTAATTTTTTTGTTGCTATGCCTGATAATGATACTGATTTTGGGCAGGCATTTTTTATATTAGATTTTCTTGATGAAAACAGGAAAAGCGTTACTGTTTTTACCCATGATTATAAAGTTAACCTGCTGCCTACAAAATTCCGTCAGAAAGCAATCGGTTATACTATAGATGATGTCAGCAAATTAAACCTGCCGTCAAAAAGAATAAGTGATAAACTTGAACAGATGAGGTTTCAGGCGGTTATTGATTTAAACAGGCGAGAAAACCTTTTCTGCAGCTTAATTGTAAACGGGCTTAACGCACCGTATAAAATGGGTTTTGTTAAAGGAGATCCGGATAAGTATTACAATATCCAGGTTATAAATAAAAGTCCTGATGCTGAGAATTCATACAAAAATTTATTAAATTGCCTGAAAATGTTTTAAGGAAATTATATGAATTTCGAGATCAAAAGGATCGACGAGATAACAATATTTAAGCTGAATGAAAAAAGATTAGATACGAATATATCAGGACTGGTTAAAGGTGAATTTACAATGCTGCTAAAAGTAGAGGGGATTAACAAACTTATACTGGATATGAGTGATGTAGAAACGTGCGATAGTTCAGGATTAAGTGCAATCCTGGTGGCAAACAGGATTCTGAATTTAAATGGCGGGGCAATGAGAATCGCTGCACCCTCAGAAAAAGTCTATTCTCTTATTAAAATTACCCAATTGGACCGGGTACTTCCGGTTTGTGAAACAGTAGACGAAGCCTTCAGTGAATTAAAGAAGGAATAATTTATTGGAAGGAAGATCGCTCGATTATGCTATCATTGTGGTTTACTTAATCGGAATAGCGGTCTTCGGAATAATCTCGGGGGGAAAACAAAGAACTGTAAAAGATTATTTTCTCGGGTCCAAAGTTGTTCCATGGTGGGCGATCTGCTTTTCAATAGTTGCCGCTGAAACAAGCACTCTTACTTTCATTTCAATTCCCGGGTTATCCTACTTAACAAATCTTAATTTCCTGCAGGTCACATTCGGTTATTTTCTCGGGCGAATTATTGTTGCGCAATTATTTTTACCTGCATATTATAAAGGCGAATTAAGAACAGCTTATACATTTCTCGAAACAAGGTTTGGAAGTAAAACGAGGAATTATGCGTCTATAGTTTTTTTGTTTACAAGAACAGCCGCGGATGGAGTAAGATTGTTCGCTACAGCAATTCCTTTGAAGATATTATTAAATATTGATTATCCTTTTGCAATAATTATAATTGCTGTTGTTTCACTTATTTATACATACACAGGTGGAGTAAAAGGAATTATCTGGGTAGATGTTGTTCAAATGTTTACTTACATCTTTGGAGCAATCCTGGCCGGCTTCTTTATACTGAATCTTTTACCGGGAGGATGGAATTCGGTTGTATTCGCAGCTTCGGAGGGGAATAAATTCCAGGTTATTAATCCGGGATTTTCCGGGACAATAAAGGATTTCTTTAGTAATCCTTACACCCTGGCAGGGGGGATTCTCGGCGGCTTATTTTTATCGATGGCTTCTCATGGTACGGACCAGCTTATAGTTCAGAAGCTGCTTGCCGCTAAAGATCTAAGGGAAAGTAGGAAAGCTGTTATTGGAAGCGGACTAATAGTAATACTGCAGTTTGTGCTTTTTCTAGTTTTGGGAGTTATGTTATTTGCATACTACGGCAGGATAGATTTAAAACCCGATGAAATATTCCCGAATTTTATTATTCACATATTACCGCCGGGAGTTTCCGGAATAATTATAGCAGGTCTTTTCGCAGCAGCGTTGTCAACTCTTGCCGGATCAATGAGTTCGCTTTCTTCTTCGACGATGATGGATTTATTTCAACCGATCTTCGGCAGTAAGGGGAATGAATTATTTATTTCAAGACTAATTACGATCTTCTGGGCGGCGATGCTTGTACTATCTGCAATATTCTTTATGAATACGTCTGCTGCGGTTGTAGAACTTGCTCTTAGTATTGCTTCATTTACTTACGGCGGTCTGCTTGGAACTTTTTTATTAGGCTTACTCATTAAAAAAGCGAACCAGACAAATGCATTAATCGGTTTTACCCTTGGTATTACAGTCATGATTTTTGTCATTTTTTTCAAACTGGTGGCATGGACGTGGTTTACAATTATTGGTGTCGCAGTAACGCTGTTATTCGGGTACCTGTCTTCTTTAATTATCAGAGAAAACATTCAGGTTGTTAAATGAACGTAATAGATTACTTAATAATAGTTGCTTATTTCATATTTTCTTTAAGCATAGCACTTTACTACACCAGGAGAGCTGGTAAGAGTACAGATGAATTTTTTCTTTCCGGCAGAAATCTCCCGTGGTATTTAGCCGGTTTATCAATGGTGGCAACAACATTTGCAGCTGATACCCCGCTTGCTGTTACTGAATTGGTTGCAAAAAACGGTATAGCCGGGAACTGGGTCTGGTGGAATTTTGCTTTCGGGGGACTTCTTACCGTTTTCTTTTTTGCAAAGCTGTGGAGACGGGCAGGAATTATGACAGAAGTCGAGTTTGCGGAAATCAGATATTCAGGTAAGCCTGCAAGATTTTTAAGAGGATTTCGTGCAGTATATCTCGGTCTTTTTATAAATGTTGTAATAATGGGATGGGTAAATAAAGCAATGGCTTCAATTCTGACCGGGATGTTCGGTATTCCTGAATCCGTGGTCATATTTTACGTTTTTGCCTGTATGCTCCTTGTTGCTTTCTATTCTGCTCTATCGGGACTTTGGGGAGTTGTAATAACTGATGCATTTCAGTTCGTCATCGCTATGATCGGCTGCATAATTCTGGCAGTTATTGTGGTTAATTCCGGCCAGGTGGGAGGAATTGAAGGACTTCGGAAAAAACTGCCCGAGGCTGCTTTTAAATTTTTGCCTGTAATCTCTGATATCAAAGATGCGGGTATAGCATTTTCCCTGACAGTTACTTCATTCCTTGCTTATGTTGGAATAATCTGGTGGGCGTCGTGGTATCCCGGGGCTGAACCGGGAGGGGGGGGTTATGTAGCGCAAAGAATGATGTCCGCTAAAGATGAAAAGCACTCATTATTTGCAACATTATTTTTTCAGATCGCTCACTATGGAATACGCCCTTGGCCCTGGATTATAGTTGGATTATGTTCACTGGTTCTTTACCCGAATCTTGCATCGGACCAGAAGGGCCTCGGATATATTTTTGCAATGAACGATTTTCTACCGGCAGGTTTAAAGGGATTGCTCGTAGCTGCCTTCTTTGCTGCGTATATGAGCACTATCTCCACACAACTCAACTGGGGGACATCATATCTCATTAACGATTTCTACAGAAGGTTTATTCACCGTAATCAAAATGAAAACCATTATGTTAAAGCTTCAAGAATAGTTACAATTTTGCTTATGATTGTCTCCGCTTTAGTTACTGTGTTCATAAATACAATTTCCGGTGCCTGGGTTTTTATAATGGAATGCGGGGCGGGGCTCGGGTTAGTGCTAATATTAAGATGGTACTGGTGGAGAATAAATGCTTGGTCGGAAATTTCTGCAATGATTACTCCTTTTGTAATCTATCCAATTCTTAAGATTAATGGAGTAGAATTCCCATCAACACTGTTTATACTTGTTTTCTGTACAACATTTGTATGGCTTATTGTTACATATTTAACAAAACCTACCAGCGAACTGATTTTATTTGAATTTTATAAACGAATTCATCCCGGCGGAATTCTTTGGAAAAAGATTTCTGATAGACTTCCTGAAGTGAAAAGTGACGCGGCTTTTCCTGGAATGTTTATGAACTGGGCAGCAGGAGTTGTGCTAGTTTATTCATTTTTATTCGGAACAGGGAGTCTTCTTTTCGGGGAAAACCTTAAAGCAATGATATTCCTCCTTGCTGCCATATTTTCTATCATTATTATATACAAGAACTTAAGTGCAGCGGGCTGGAAAACATTAATTAAATAATCAGTATTTTTAAACATTATAATGATTCATTTTTCAGTATTAACTGTATAATGAAAAGAAATGAAATTCTGAAAAATATAGAAGTTGTCGTTTCAGATATAGATGGCACATTATTGTCAGATAATGGATTTATTGATAAAGAATCCCAGAAGCTGATATCCCGGTTACCAAAACATGGTATACATTTCACAATTGCAACGGGCAGGCTGCACTCGGCGATTATCGATTTAGCTAATGATCTTGGCATAGATATTCCGATTATCTCAATGGATGGAGCACTTATAAAAAGCCTTTCGGATAATGCGGTTTTGTTTGAATCTTTCGTAAAGGAAAAGTATGTTAGAAAAGCTATTACACTCGCAGATACTTTTTTGCTTAATATAGCACTTTGTCATGATGATGCGATTTATTACACGGAAAGGAATTCAGTTATTCCGCAAATAATGGAAAAGTACGGGGCGCGTTATGAGGAGGTTCAGTCTTACGATGAATATTGTGACAAAACACTTGAGGTTGTATTTGCTTCTGATTATAAAGATAGTATGAGATATGTATATAACCGTCTGGGTTTTCCATATACTTTTGGTTTAGACAGATCATATTTCAGGTCTCAGAGGCGGGAAAATATTTATTATCTCGAAGTCAGAAATAAAGGGACATCCAAAGGTATGGGATTTAAAAGACTGCTGAAGCATTTGAAAATTAAAGAATCGCACTCTGCAGTTATCGGTGACTGGTATAATGATCTGAGTCTTTTTGAGCTGGGCGGATTTAAAGTTGCAATATCAAATGCCGTTGCAGAAGTTAAAAGACATGCTGATTTTATTACATCACGGGATAACAACAGCGGCGGTGTAGGTGAATTCATTGAAATGATATTACAAGCAAAAACAACTAAATAATGAAAACTGCAGAACATAAAAAAAGCAGCCTGCGGTTAAAATTTTTAATTGGCTTAAGTGCTGTTGTACTTATAGTTTTCATGTTTCCGAAGGGAGAGTCTATTGAATCAGAAGTTACTGTCGGTTCAATCTGGATTCACGATGACCTGATTGCACAATTCAGTTTTCCCATTCTAAAAGATAAAAAAGCATACGAGTCAGAACTTAAAAAGGCTTCAAATACTATTTACCCGGTTTACTTAAAGCAGCCGGAAACGATTGATGCAATACTTGATACAATAAAGAATTATGATTCTTTTCTTCTCGGGACTCTCGACAGCACATCATATACGGAAGTTAAGGAGAATCTTAATCCGACTTTCCTGAGCACTCCTTCTTATAATACATTTCAGAATCTGCGAAAACAGGAAAGAAATATGCTGCAGAAAAGAAATCTGAAAGATATTTTAAACAGCATAAATAATATCCTTGCCGAGGTTTATAAAAACGGTGTTATTGACCAGTTCCCTGCCGGGAAAGACAGTATTGCCGTTCGAACTGGGAATGTCGACCGGATTGAATCAGCAAAAAAATTTATAGATCTAAAAACTGCTGAAAATTCAGTCAGGAATGAGATAGAGGGGATGAAATATTCAGATGACCTCAGAAATGCACTTGAGGAATACGCTGTTCATTTTATCAAGCCTAATATTATTTATAACCAGCAGACTACGCAGGAGGAAATAGATCAGGCTGAAAGTGATGTTTCAAGGTACGTTGGAATTGTTAATGAAAACGAAAGGATAATTGCAAAACACGACAGAGTGACCCGGGAAGCTAAGTTGAAAATAGATTCGTACAGGGCGGCAAAAGGAGAAAAAATAGGTGAGAGCGGTTTCTGGCTTCAATTCGTAGGAAAATTCTTTCATATTTCATTATTGCTTTCATTGCTTACCATTTACCTCTTTCTGTTCAGGAAAAAAATCTTTTTTGATAACCAGAAATTACTCCTGATAACCATTATACTTATCTTTGTTTGTTTTGTGACCTTTTTAATCAGCCAGATAAGCGTAGATGTTCCCCTCCAGTTCCTGATATTTATTCCTGCAGCGACCATGCTGCTTACTATAATCTTTGATTCGCGTGTAGGTTTTTATACTACCGTAATCATTTCGTTAATAGCAGGAGCATTAAGAGGGAATGATTATACTTTTGCTGCAATGAATATTTTTGCAGGAGCACTTGCTGTTTATACAGTAAGAGATATTAAAAACCGTTCACAGATATTCAGGTCATTTCTCTTCATTCTGCTCGGTTATCTGGTTGCAGTCTTCGCCTTCGGGCTGGAAAGATTTGCCTCATTTGAATCTCTGATGATTGAAACAGCGTTTGCCTCAACTAATGCTCTTATTAGTCCCGTTCTTACTTACGGGCTGCTTATATTTTTCGAAAAGTTCTTCAGGATTACAACGGATCTTACACTGCTTGAACTTTCTAATTTTGACAGGCCACTGTTAAAGGAACTTGCAAGAAAAGCCCCGGGAACGTTTAACCATTCGATGACAATGGGTACACTGGCTGAAACTGCAGCAGAAAAGATCGGAGCCAATCCACTGCTCGCAAGGGTCGGCGCATATTATCATGATGTTGGTAAGATAATCACCCCCCAAAACTTTGTGGAAAACCAGCTTAATAACCAGAATGTACACGAAAATCTTACTCCCGAGGAAAGCGTGGAGTTAATCAGCGGACATGTCAAAGAAGGTATAGAACTTGCTCGCGAATATAATGTACCCCAGGAAGTAATTGATTTTATACCAATGCATCACGGCACTACGGTGATTTCATTTTTCTATGATAAAGCAAGAAAGCTTTACGGAGATGAAAAAGTAAATATAGATGATTTCCGCTACCCGGGTCCTAAACCCAATACTAAAGAAACAGCCATTATTATGCTTGCCGACGGCAGTGAATCAGCAGTAAGATCCATCGAAGATCCTGATCCAATCAAGGTGGAAAATGTAATTGACAATATTATTAAAGGCAGAATAGATGACGGACAGCTTGATAATTCTCCAATAACTTTCAGCGACATCGATAAAATTAAAGAGGCATTTATCAGTATCCTTCTCGGGCAGCACCACCGCCGGATTCGTTATCCCAGACAGGAAGAAATGGAAAAGGGGGAACCGGATAAAAAAGAAGAACAATGAAAATATTTCTCAATGAATTTCTCGCAGTTTTAAAATTAGAAAAGAATTTATCAGTCAATACGATTGATTCATACAGAAATGATATTACAAATCTTTTCCAGTTTCTACAGAATTATAGTATCGATGACCCGCAGCAGATTAAGTACACGCATCTTGCGGATTTTTTTAAGTTCCTGAAAGATGCAGGGCTTGCGAGCAGTTCTGCTTCCCGGTATCATTCTTCCCTTAAAGGATTTTTTTCGTACTTATATCAGAATAAATATATAACTGAAAATCCTGTTGAAAAAATCCCTTCTCCCAAGTTATCCAAAAAGCTTCCTACGGTGCTTTCAATAAATGAAGTAGATGCGATACTTTCTCAGCCTGATGTGAAGAACAAACTGGGATTAAGAGATAAAGCCATCCTGGAATTGTTCTATGCCTGCGGTATCCGGGTAAGCGAGTTAATAAACCTGAAAATATCCGGTCTGTATTTCAGGGAAGAAATAATCCGTGTAGTCGGAAAAGGTTCAAAAGAAAGGCTTGTCCCTATCGGAAGAAGCGCTGTAACATGGGTTACAGAATATTTAAAACAGAGCCGGCCTCTGCTTGAAAAAAAGGGTAAGAGTGAAAACCATCTTTTCCTTAATACAAGAGGGACCAGACTTTCACGGATGGGCGTCTGGAAAATAGTTGACCGTTACGTGAAAGAAGCTAAAATTGATAAAGAAGTTCATCCCCATACATTCCGTCATTCGTTTGCGACACACCTGCTCGAAGGGGGTGCTGATCTCCGTGCTGTACAGGAAATGTTAGGTCACGCAGATATTTCAACCACTCAGATTTATACGCATATTGACAGAGATTATATAAAACAGGTTCACAGAGATTTTCATCCAAGAGGTTAGTTTGTCCGGTATTCAGGTAAGTGATAAAATTATTTCGTTTTTGACATTTTTGCCAATGTTTCTGCTTTCCATTACAGTACATGAGTTCGCCCACGCACTTCTTGCAGATAAGCTCGGAGATGATACTGCCAGGAGAGCGGGAAGGTTGACTCTTAATCCATTTAAGCATGCAGATATAATCGGAACTCTCATTATGCCGCTCGCTTCTTTTGCATCAGGTTTTGCACTTATTGGCTGGGCAAAACCTGTTCCGATTGACAGGAGAAAATTTAAAAATCATATGCGTGATGATGCAATCGTGTCATTTGCAGGTCCGGCCTCCAACTTTTTACTCGCGGTATTATTTTTCCTTTTCTTTACCATACTGTATCATAGTTCAGCTTCTCATTATATAGTAAATCTATTCTGGTATGGGGTTTTCTTCAATGTTTTTCTCTTTGCATTCAACCTGCTTCCTATTCCTCCCCTGGATGGTTCCCATATTCTCTTTGATGTTTTCCCAAACAAAATAACGGCTAAGCTTCTTAATCTTGGTTTGTATGGGTCAATAATCCTGTTGGTCTTCATCTATTCCCCCTTGTGGGGATATTTTATGAATTTGGTTAATTTTATTCTTGGAGTATTTCTTAAAACCGGCGGGCTGAGTTGAAACGATTTATAATAATATTAATATTGCCGCTTCTGATTGTTTCCTGTAAAAGGAAACAGGAAGGGCAGGAACCGCCAGTTACAAGAAATTTTGATTCTTTTGTTTTCGTCGGAATGAACGAAAGCAAGCCCGGCCTTTATAAGTATAACGTTATTAAGAATTCATTTTCGGAATCCTGGCAGAGTAAAGAAGAGGAAGTTGTTGAACTTTCATATTCAGGTAAACATTCCTGTGCGTTCTTTCTGACTGCAACAAAAACAGGTAAAGAAGGAATATTTCCTTTCATAAAGGATGCAAGACTCTATGTTATACCCGACACTTCTTTAAAGCCCCGGTTTGTAAGAGAAATTGGCAGCGGTCTGCAGGTGTTTTCAAGGTGGGAATCGGAAACTGTTTTTAGAATTGTTATAAATTCATGGGATAAAGAAGTCTCGACTTACATAAATCAAAAGACTATCATCTTTAACACCTACGGCAGAATTTTACAGGAAGAGACGCAGACTTATGATGTAACAACGGATGGCTATCCCCGCCTCCCGAGAATAAAACCTGATTCACTTTCTCCTTCCGGCAGGTACCAGGTTTCTTATAAAGAAGGAAAAAACGATTCGGTTTTTCTGGTACAAAGGAAAAACAACAATCAATATTTTATAACAACCATAAATAAACCTGTAAATGAAATCAGCTGGAGCGATGACAGGGATTTTATTTTTATATCTACTCTTGATGTGACCCCTTCCAACAGAAGCATTTTTACGAGAGAACCAAATACTTCCTCATTGTATGCATACTCAATTTCAGATAAAAAAATAATAAAGGAGTGGACAGGTTCAGGTTATAAAAATTTTTTTACTATAAGCGATTTTTTAATATTTGACGATGGTTTTGGAAGGAATTCTTCAATATACATTTATGATTTCAAAATAAATAAAATTATTAAACAGATTAAAATAAAAGGAGGCTGCGGACTCAGCGGGATTCCTGAATCACCACAGTCCGGAGCATAGTTCTCAAATGGTTATTAAATGAATACGTATTTAAGAATAGTAAGTTATGTCAGACCATACTGGAAGCAGCTTATTGCTTCTGTCATTTTTACTTTTTTGTTTGCTGTATTCAATGGACTTTCAGTTTACCTTACTATTCCGCTTCTTGATACTCTATTTCAGGAATCCCCCAAGACTGAACAGGTTCAGGAAACTCCGCAAATAAATCAGTCCACCGGTATACTTCCTGATTGGGTTCAGAATATTAAAGAAGAAATTACTCAGGCATTTCATGATTTTGTTCTCTCAGGTTCAAAGATAGATGCGCTTATGAGAATTTGTTTCCTTGTTCTCATGACTTTTTTCCTTAAAAATATTACGGGGTATACACAAGCCTACTTTATGGCCCATGTGGAGTATGGTGCAATGAAAGATTTAAGAGATGAAGCGTATTCACATCTTCATCAGCTCCCAATGAGCTACTTTAAAAAGGAAAGAGTTGGAAATTTAATATCAAGATTTACCAATGATGTAAATATTGTTCAGGCAAGCATTACAGCAGCATTTTCCAATCTGATTAAGGAACCCTTAACAATTCTTGTTTTTCTTGGAATCGCCCTAAGTATCAGCTGGCAGCTGACCCTGGTTGCTTTCATTGTTCTTCCTTTTTCAATGCTTATAATAGGGTGGATAGGTTTGAAGCTGCGAAGGCAGAGTACAATGGTGCAGTCTAAGATTGCAGATATAACAAGTATTTTGCAGGAAACGATATCAGCTGTGAAGATTGTTAAAGCTTTCGGAATGGAGAAATATGAGAATAAAAAATTCACAAAAGAAACACATAGCTTCTTCCGGATGATGTTAAAGATAGTAAGGATAAGAAATATTGCATCTCCTGTTACAGAATTTCTAAGTGTGCTTGTCGGAGTATTTATTATTTATTATGGCGGAGTTATGGTATTGCAGCAAAATTCACTTAAGGCAAGTGAATTCCTTGGCTTCCTGTTTGCAATATTCCAGATGATGCCTCCTATTAAAGAACTTACCAGTGTGAATAACAGGATTCAGGAAGCGAGTGCCGCCGGTGAAAGAATTTTTGAAATACTTGATACGAAACCTTCTATAAGGAATAAACCCGGGGCAGCTGAAGTTTCAGGATTCCTGGACAAAATAGTACTCAAAAATGTCTTCTTTAGTTATGAAGATAGTGTTGAGCCGGTATTGAAGGATATTTCGTTTGTCGCCAATAGAGGTGAAGTTATCGCACTGGTTGGTCCCAGCGGAGGAGGTAAATCGACCCTGGTGGACCTTCTTCCCCGTTTTCACGATCCTGATTCGGGTAATATTTATATTGATGGAATTGATATTAAAGATGTAAAAATTGAAGATCTAAGAAATTTGATGGGCATCGTAACCCAGGAGACTTATCTGTTTAATGAAACCATCAGAAATAATATCGCATACGGCAGAGAAGATTATCCAATGGAGAAGATAATCGAAGCGGCTAAAACAGCCAACGCACATAATTTTATTATGGAACTCCCAAAAGGCTATGATACGATAATTGGGGAGAGAGGAACAAAACTTTCCGGGGGAGAGAGGCAAAGGGTTTCTATTGCAAGAGCTCTTGTTAAAAATCCCGAGATAATGATTTTTGATGAGGCGACATCGGCTCTCGATAATGAATCTGAGTTACTCGTTCAGGAAGCAATCGAAAGAATGATGAAAAACCGCACAACATTCGTAATAGCACACAGGTTAAGCACAATAAGACATGCAACCAGGATAATAGTTATTGATTATGGACAAATTGTGCAGCAGGGAAGACATAATGAACTGCTGGCTGAAGATAAGGGCTTGTATAAGAAACTATACGAAATGCAGTTCAGGGATTAAGTATGCCTGAAAAAAGAAAACTTATTGAGAGAATTGATCAGTTTGTTCTGTTTTTTATGATTCTTTTTCTGGCCACTCTCACCAATTCCATTTTCTTAAATCAGCTTGGTTACTACGGAGCCCTGGTACTATTTCTTGCAAGATATTTTATCACCAAAAATAATCCATTTGAGAAAACAGGATTCGAACCCGCATTACTCTGGTTTATTGCTGCGGAAGCACTTTCTTTCTTTTTTTCATTGAATCATTCACAGGCATTTCTCTTTGCTTTGCGAAGATTTCTTCTGATGCCTTTAATTTATGTTACGCTTGCAAGCGTCCCCGATTTGAAGAGAGCAAAACTTTATTTTTTTACATACTTAACTGCCGCTGTTCTTACCGCTCTTGTATATATCATATTTTCCTATCAATATTTCATTTCAAATTTATATAATATTACTCAATCAGGCCCTTCATTATTTCAATACCCCATAACTTCAAGTGAAATTCTCAGTATAACCTCCGTTTTTCTTTTTGCATTTTTAATAAATGAAAAAGGAGATCTAAAATATAAGTTATTAATTGGCGTTGCTCTGGTCATTACGGTAACTGCACTGGTTGCCACATATAAAAGAACAGGATGGCTGGGCACTAGCTTTGGGTTTTTCCTAATTATTTTCCTGAAAAAAGAATGGAAATACCTCATCCCGCTTTTAATTATGGTCGCTGTTCTTTTCATTTATGAAAAAAATATAAGTCAGATAAAAATATTCAGAATTGAAAACAATAAGTTAATTGAATTAAATTCTTTTAAGACAGATGGAAGGGCTTATGATTTAACAACGGTAAATGGTGATTATTATGTGTCTGACTATGAAGATGGTCTTATAAAATATAACGGCTCCCGACAGTTAAATAAGATTGAAACACCCTCGCCAGTGGTTTCCGTTGAAAAATGGAATAATTATTTACTCGGGTATTTTATTGATACAAGATTTATAAGCTATAAAAAGGATAGTGACGGCTTATTGAAACAGATTGCCGAATGTCTGCCTCCGGGTTTTACTGTAGACCATACTTTTAACGGGGATTATCTTTATACACTGGACAAAGACAGCGGTATCACAATTTATAAGGATCCGGCCATACTTGAACGGGTATACAGAAATAAGTCATTTAATATGTTTACCAAAGTTTACACCGATTCCGGTTTAATAATATTATTTTCGCCGGATAGCGGTCTCCAGGTATTTAATATATTTAATGGATTACCTGATAAAAGACTTTATTCATTTAAACCGGATTTTCCTGTTAATTCCATCTTTAATTATGACCATAATCTGTATTTCTCAAACAGTGAAGGTTTAAAAATTTACAAGGTGAACGGCGATTCTATTTCATTTATTAAAGACATTAGTGAACCTGAAGAAATATTCCTGTGGAAGGTTACAAACGGGGTACTGGCTGCGGCTGACGGATCAGGAAATATCTTTATGAATAATGCTGATTCGGTGTCCGGGTTCAGATTCTTAGGGAATCCCGGATTTATTCCTTCGGCTGTTGCAATACAGGGTGATACACTAATAACATCTTTTTTTAAAAGAAGCAGATTACTAAGTATCTGGGATCCTTATATTCCTTCAAATTATGTGAGGGTATCTTTATGGAAGGCCGGTTGGAAAATATTTCTGGATCATCCTGTTTTCGGAGTTGGTGATATAGACCTTGCATTTCTTTATAAACAGTATAAGTCGAAGTATGACAAAGAAATCCAGGGACATATGCATAATAACTTTGTACATATATTGGTTACCCTTGGAATATTTGGTCTGCTGGCCTTTTGTTATTTGTTATACCGTTTATTTAAAATGGATTTTAAAATATACAGTGAAATGAAAGAGATTCCTTTTGCTTCATCTTATGCTCTGGGAACAATTGCTGCCCTTGGGACTGTGATAATTGCCGGGCTTACAGAAATGAATTTTTTTGATCATGAGATTATCACCCTTATCTGGTTTACTTTTGGGTTAAATGTGGCAATTTATAAACGATATAAACTTAAGAATTCATAAATTTATTTCTATCTAATAAATAGAGGAGATAATGGAAAACCAATTGATTGAAAGTGTGCACCAGACAATTGAAAGATTATCGTCCCGCTTAAATTATGATTACAATGAGGTTGCAATAATTCTTGCAGCAGGTCACGGTAAAAGAATAAAATCACAGACCTCAAAAATGCTTCATAAAATCTGGGAAGTTCCGACCGTGGAACGCGTATACAATGCCAGTGTAAATGGGATTGATAAAATAAATGTAATTATTGTAGTCGGTATCAAGGCCAATGATGTAATGAATGTTATCGGGAAAAGACAGAATACTGCATTTGCATATCAGGAAAATCAGAATGGAACAGGCCACGCAGTAAAGGTCGCATTGGATAAGATCGATGAAAAATTATTTAACGGAATTGTGTATGTGCTGCCCGGAGATATGGGTTTAATTGATGAAGAGACAATGCAGAGCTTCAGAAGAAATTTTCTTAATTCAGAGACCGATATGATGGTTTTAACCGGAATTTATGAAGGCGATCCCCTGAACAATTCGTATGGAAGGATCATTCGTGTGAAAGATAAAGATAGTAAAGGGAAATCTTCGGGCAGGGATAAAGGGAAAGTGATACAGATACTTGAATACAAAGACATTTTAGCCCTGGATGAGAACAAACTCTACAAATTAAAATATAACGGGAGGCAATATACTTTTTCTAAAAATGAATTAATAGAAAATAATGAATTCAATTCGGGTGTTTACGCTTTCAAATATAAAAACCTGATAGAGCTGATCGGAAAGATTTCAAGTGATAACGCCCAGAAGGAAATTTATATTACCGATCTTATTTCTTTATTTAACCAGCATGGTTACCCGGTTTCGGCAAGCAGCCCGGGTAAACATTACGTCGTAATGGGGTTTAACAATAAATCTGTTCTTAAGGAGATGGAGGCGATAGCCAGATCCCAGGTCTATGAGAAATTAAAAGATATAATCGAAATATCTGATCCCGACGATTTTTTTATTCATGAATCTGTAGTTAATGATATACTGGAGATGGATAAAATCGGAACACCTCTCGATATAAATATTGGAAAAGGAGTTTATATCGGAAGAAACGTTAAACTGAATTATAATCTTACGTTAAAGAATGACTGCTACGTAAACGGAAATGTTCAGTTTGGTCAAAATGTGGTTATTTTTCAGAATGTTCATCTTTCCTGTTTCCCGGGACAAACACTTAAAATCGGGAATTATGTTCAAGTTTTATGGGGAGATATAATTAAAGGAAATATAATCATCGGAGAACGGTCCAGAATTGAATCCAGCGTTAATATGACCGGAAGTGATGAATATCCGCTCAGAATCGGTACGAACGTTTTGATCAAAGGGACAAGCTATATATTCGGCTCATTGTTAGATGATTATGTTCATATTGAGCACAGTGTGATTATAAGGAAAAAGGTTAAGGCTGTACAAATGAGCGACGGCTCAATAAGTCCGGTGAAATTTTACCTTCCACCGCCTGAAGGTGCTGAAGCTATTGATGCTATTTAGCTTCTTAGATAATAAATCAGTCGCCGTTTGAAACTTTCTGACTCTTATTTCAGTGATATGAAGATTTACTCAGGGATTTAAGGATATATCCCTGCATCTGAGTTGCGCAGGAACTATTAGATCTGTCTTCTCAGATACGCTGTACACACTCTTCACTCGCTTTATGATCAAATCCTGACAGGATACAAAAAGCCCGGTTAATGCTGAGCTAAGTTTTCTGTTTAGAAAAGCTGCTTTTAACTCATCCCCTGCTTTACAAATATAAAATTTACGGCGGGTGAATGATTATTCTGAATTATTTATTTTAGGCAGGATGATTTCTCAAAAAGAAAATATTCTCGAACAATCTGTTCAATTTATAAAATCAGTCGGCCCAAAACGCGCAGAAGCTTTCAGTAAGATAGGTATTAATTCTATAAGGGATCTTCTTTTTTATTTTCCTTCAAGACATCTGGACAGAACGACGACTCTTTCAGCAGCAAGGGCTTTTGGTTATCTAATGGATGGCTATGACGGAGAGCTGACCATTATCGCAAAGGTCGAAGATAAGGAGAAAAGAAGGTTTAATAAAAGAGAAATTATGAAGGTTCAGTTCAGGGATGCCGGAGGATTCTTTGAATGTATATGGTTCCAGGGTGCTAAATATTTTTATGATGTTTTTAATGTCGGGGATTATTTTGCAGTTTCCGGTAAGCCATCAATTTCAAATCATGGAAACCTTCAATTTACTCATCCTGATTTTGACCGTCTTAGTGAAGATGAATCCAAAATGCTGAATACAGGGAAGATCATTCCATTCTACCGCATTCCAAGGGAGCTTAAAGCAACAGCAATCGGAGATTTTAGTCTTAGAAGAATTATCTCAAACGCGGTAAACAAATTTGCGGATAATCTGGAAGAGACCCTGCCGGGATATGTTATCCAGGAGAATGACCTTCCGGATATTGTAAGTTCTGTAAAGAACTATCATTTCCCGGAATCGAAAGACAAATTAGATACTGCGCTTAAAAGATTTAAATATGAAGAACTATTTTATCTGCAGATGCTAATTGCTTTAAGAAAGTATAATTATAAGACAAAACAAAAGGGGCATTCATTTAAAATCCAGACCGGGCTTGTTAAAAAGTTTCTTTCAACACTTCCATTTAAATTGACAAATTCTCAGTTAAAAGTTTTGAGCGAAATAAAAGCTGATATGGAGTCAGAGTTGCCGATGAACAGACTTCTTCAGGGTGATGTTGGAAGCGGAAAGACTATAGTTGCACTCATCTCTATGTTAATTGCAGTTGATAACGGTTACCAGGCAGTACTGATGGCTCCAACAGAAATCCTTGCCGACCAGCATGCTAAAAATATATCCGGAATGATGCGAAAACTTTATGATATACACAGGCAGCGGGAGGTTAAAGTTACTTTACTCCTCGGAGGTCAGCGGAAATCAGTTAAAGAAAAAAAACAGCAGGCAATTGAACTCAAAGAAGCGGACATTGTGATTGGTACCCATGCACTGTTCGAGGAAGAAGTTGAATTTAATAATCCCGGTCTGGTTATTGTGGATGAACAGCACCGTTTCGGTGTTGCGCAGCGCGGCAGGTTATTAAGCAAAGGGGTCACTCCCGATGTAATTGTGATGAGTGCCACTCCCATACCCCGGACACTCTCCATGACATTATACGGAGATCTTGATGTTTCTATCATTAATGAAATGCCCCGAAACAGGAAACCAATTAAGACTATCTTACGCGGAGAAAAAAAACTTCCTGACATCTATAAGTTCATCATCGATAAAAACAAAAAAGAGGGATACCAGTCTTTTATTGTATATCCATTGGTCGAAGAATCAGAAAAACTCGAACTGAAAGCTGCCGAAACATATTACAAGGAGTTAAAAGATACATTTCTGAAGGATTTGAATGTTAGCCTTATTCACGGGCGAATGTCCTGGCGTGAAAAGGAAAGCGTGATGCTGGAATTCCTGCATAAAAAATATGATATATTGATAGCAACCACGGTGATTGAAGTCGGCATCGATATTCCGGATGCAAATATAATTTTAATAAATGATGCCCACCGGTTCGGGCTTTCACAGCTTCATCAGCTAAGGGGCAGGGTGGGAAGAGGCACAAAACAAGCCTATTGCATACTGGTAACCAAAGACAGCTTTGCAGCTTCAAGTGAAAGGTTACCCGCAGAAACGCAATACCTTTCACCTGCACAGCTGGAGAAATATAAATCAGGGATAAGATTAAAAACCATGGTTGAGTATCTCGATGGTTTCAAGGTTGCTGAAGTTGATATGAAACTGCGCGGGCCCGGAGATATTTTCGGCAAGCAGCAAAGCGGTTTCCCGGATTTCAGATATGTAAATTTAATTGAAGATACAGATTTGCTTTTATCTTCCAAATCAACCGCGTTCAGAATTATTACGGAAGATCCGCACCTCAACAAAGATCAGAATAAGTTGATAAAAAAAATTCTTTCAACTGATTACGCCGGGCATCTTGAGTACGTCAAAATCGCATGAAAAAATTTTTCGTGATGTAAATCATGTAAACAGTTGATTAATAATTTTTTTTGTCTGAAATTTGTTCGAGCAGATTAATAAATTATTTCAGATGTTCTTAAAAAAGTTTTTGATCAAAAAAAATATTTTTGATGTTAATCAAAACTTGTTGACTTCAGGTTATTAATAGTTATATTTGCTAAAAAAATTTTTAAAAGGAGAAAATATTTTATCCGCTTCTTTCTTTAATGTGAAGTTGAACGTTGCATTAGCCTTTAACGTCAAACCAGAAAGTGATACTTTCCCAGAAATTGTACCCCCAAATTCAAAAAACCCAAATTACCTTCAGAAAAAGTCAGTAGACACTTTTGCTGAATGGGATACGTGGGATACCATTAACGCTGTTAAAGGAGCGATTGAATGTTTTCACAATGTGAATTTGATAGAAGCGGATCAGAATGCTTACATCAGATTCATGGAAACAAGGCCTGATATAGTTTTTAATATAGCTGAAGGTTTTAATGGAGTTAGCCGGGAGGCACAAATACCTGTAATACTGGATATGCTTAATATTCCATATACAGGATCTGATCCTCTTACTCTGGCAACGTGTCTTGATAAAGCGCGTACAAAAGAAATATTGTCGTATTATAAAATTCCCAACGCAAAGTTTGTAGTTGCAGACAGTCCCGATGAAATTAAAAACCCCTTAATGAAATTCCCGCTGATAGTAAAACCGGTTTCAGAAGGATCCGGCAAAGGAATTTTTTCTACTTCTTTTGTGGAGAACACAAAGGATCTGATAAAAGAAGTGGAAAGGATAACTTCTGAATATGGACAGTCGGCTTTAATAGAAGAATTTCTTCCGGGAAGAGAATTCACAGCTGCAGTCATGGGAAATGGCACGGAAGCAGAAGTTCTTCCTATTGTAGAGATAAATTATAAAGATTTCCCTGACGACTTTATCCCGATCTATTCGTATGAAGCGAAATGGATTCTCGATACAAAAGAAAATCCTCTGGATGTATTCCATTGCCCCGCAAAAATATCTCCTGAGCTTGAGAGGGCAATTAAAGAGAATGTATTGAGAACCTACAACACTCTTCGCTGCAGAGATTGGAGCAGGATAGATCTAAGACTGGATGATCGCGGTATTCCGAACATTATTGAAGTGAATCCTCTCCCGGGTATTCTTCCAAATCCCGAGGAAAATTCTTGTTATCCTAAAGCAGCACGTACTGCCGGGATGAATTATAATGATATGATAAATAAAGTTCTTTTTGCTGCTGTTAAAAGACATAATCTTGTATGATTTCAGATACTAAAATTTTAATTTGTTATAATGCCCCTGTTAGTATCTTTTCCGTCTATAATGGAAAACCTTCCGGGGATAAAAATCATCTCGACGATCTTTCCGAAAACGGGTTTAAAAAAGAAATTTCTAAAATAAGGAAAAGCTTAAAAAAATATTTCAGGACTACACGTGTTCTTGCAATAGATCGTGATGTTCAGAAAACTGTTAGGAAATTAAACAGTTTCAAGCCCGACCTGATATTTAACTTTGTTGAATCGGTTGAAGGAATTGCATCCTACGAATATTGTATGGCGGGATTGTTTGAACTGCTGGGTTATGAGTACACCGGAAACGTTCCGTCCTGTCTGGGAAACTGTCTTAATAAATCGCGTACAAAGAATATTTTAAGATCTTTTGGAATTAGCACCCCCCATTCTATAATCATAAAAAAATCGGAAAAAGTTACTGAAAAGGATATAAAACTTACCTATCCTCTTATTCTTAAGTTATTAAATGAGGATGCCAGTATAGGCATATCGGAATTTTCCGTGGTAAAAGAATTTAAATCTTTAAATAAGCACCTGCAGTTTCTTCAGAAAACCTACAAGCAGGATATTCTTGTTGAGGAATATATCGAAGGCAGAGAACTTAATGTCGCCATTCTCGGGAAAACTGTATTGCCTGTCTCTGAAATTATTTTCAAAGGCCTGCCAGATGGTTTTCCTAAAATTGTCACCTATGACGGAAAGTGGATGAACGACAGTATTTATTTCCGGTATACAAATCCCGAATGTCCGGCAAAGCTGAATAAAAGAATGCTGAAAAAAGTGGAAGAGATTGCTATAGCGGCTTTTGAAGCTACAAATTGCAGGGATTATGCACGTGTAGATCTCAGACTGGACAGGAAAAATAGAACCTATGTAATTGAAGTAAACCCTAATCCGGATATTTCAACTGATTCGGGATTTGCTCGTGCTGCATCAGCGGCAGGAATAGAATACTCCGAACTTTTATTACGTATTTCTCAGTTAGCTTTATCAAGGAAAAAAAGTGATACGCAAGTTAAAGCCGGGTGATTCAAAAAAACTGGAAGAAATTTTGAACAGGATATCAAATTTTAATCGGAAAGAAGTAGAAGTTGCAATGGATTTGGTGAACATTGCTGAATTAAACCCACTTCAGGACGATTATAATATATATGTATATGAAAAAGATGGCAGGATTTTTGGTTATCACTGTACCGGTAAAAGACCTTTAACAGATGCGGTATTTGATATGTACTGGATAGTTGCCGATCCTGTGGCCACAGAAAAAGGGATCGGTAAAAAACTGCTTGAACATGCAGAAGAGTTTGTTAAACAGCAGAGCGGGAGATGGCTCCTCGCGGAAACATCTTCTAAAGAAAATTATACGCGGACTAGAAATTTTTATCTCAGAAATAATTATTCAATTGTAGCTGAGATAAATGATTTTTATTCTATCGGAGACAACCTCATTGTTTTCGGAAAATTTTTTAGTCAACCATAAACAAACCGAAGGTTAGTCATGGAACTGTGGCAGCGTATGATAAGAGACAGTGTTCATACTGTCGATCAGCTTGTAGAAAAATTTGGCATTGAGAGGAAAGTTGCTGAAGATCTCGATGAATTTTTCCAGGCTAGAATTAATCCGTACTACTTAAGCCTGATCAGGTATCCGGGAGATCCTATCTGGCGTCAGTGTGTACCGGATAAAGCCGAACTGGAAGACTTCGATGCTGAAGAAGATCCTTTAATGGAAGATGCTATGAGTCCTGTTCCAAATATTACTCATCGTTATCCGGACAGAGCTCTCTTCCTTGTTACAAGCCAGTGCGGTCTTTACTGCCGTTTTTGTACCCGTAAAAGAAAAGTTGGGGATTATGAGAAAATCTCGATGAAGGGCCTGGAGAGTGCCTTTAAATATCTTGAAGAACATGCAGAAGTCAGGGATGTGATTCTCTCTGGCGGGGATCCGCTTATGCTGACGGATATAATGCTTGAAAAAATTCTCATACGTTTAAGGGAAATTCCTCATATTGAAATTATAAGGCTGGGATCGAAAATGCCCTGTGTGCTTCCGCAGAGAATCACCCCGGAGCTCTGTGATATGCTTAAGAAATATCACCCTATTTATCTCAATACCCATTTCAACCATCCATGGGAAATTACCCCCGAAAGTTCAAAAGCTTGTGAAATGCTGGCAGATGCAGGTGTACCCGTCGGCAATCAGATGGTTCTTATGAAAGGTGTTAACGATAATCCTGCAGTTGTCAAAGAATTAATGCAGAAATTGTTGAAGATACGGGTAAGGCCTTATTACATGTATATGGCTGATGAAACAAAAGGTGCAAATCACTTCAGAACTTCAATTGAAACAGGAATCGAAATAATTGAAAATCTCAGAGGTCATACCAGTGGTCTGGCGATCCCTCATTTTGTAATTGATGCACCCGGCGGCGGCGGTAAAATTCCTTTGCTGCCCGCATACGTCTTACACCATGATGAAGACAGGATTATACTTAGAAATTATAAAAACAAAGTATATGTTTATAAAAACTATAAGGATAAGAACAATCCTCCTAAGAAGAACAATGTATCAAGAAAACTTCCTGCAATCGTAAGAACTAATGCGGGAAGAACTACGAGGAATAAGGTGAGGGAAATTGACTTCACTAAAATTGAACTGCCTGTATTAGAAGAAGTCGAAGTTTAGCAAACAGCACAGAATTTTATTCTGTGCTGCCCTTTAAAACAGTATAGAGATCTTCTTCCATAGTCTTCAGGGGAGTCTCGATAATTCTGCCGATCTCTTTTCCATCCCGGTAAAAAATGAATGTCGGAACGAGTTCGATATTAAGACTATCCACACTCCCGGACGAATCCTTTTTATCGTGATTTACACAAATTATTGTAATATCATTTTCAGGGTAACCGGCTTCATCCATTACCTTAAAGAAATGAGGAACTTGTTCTCTGCTGTCACTACACCAGGTTCCCATAATAATTGTAGTTTTTACGTCATTAAGATTATATTCGATTTCTCTTACTGTTATGGAATCGGGTATATACATTTTATATTCCGATTTAAACCATCCGGAGAAACTGCTGTCCGCAAAGGCGGTTCTTGTACAATGTCCTATAAGCATAGGCTCTCCTGATTCTTCATCCTGAATAATTTTGTTTGTATCCTGTGCTGACAGGAATGAAATCGAAGAAACCATAAAAAGAGAAATCAATAAAAAGCGCATATTTACAAACCTATTTTTTAATATTAGAATTTCTTAAATCAATTCCCCACATAAGCTTATTTCTGAGCGTCTCAAAGTAACTTGTAATTGAAGTGTGAGCAAGTTTTAAGGCTCTTTCACTTTTAGTCAATTTTATTTCAAACGGAGGGGGGAGTGCGAACACTCTTTGACCGTCACAGTTAACCAGGATTTCTTTATGCTGAGAAGTAGCTTTTATTATAATTTCCTGGCTGCTTGGCAATACCAGAGGTCTTACAGATAAACTATGTGCTGAAATGGGACTTAAAGTTATCACATCTGCTAGAGGGCTAACAATAGGTCCACCGACAGAAATTGAATATCCGGTGGAACCTGTAGGTGTCGCAGCTATTATACCATCTGCTCCAAATGTTGTAACATATTCGCCATCAACCTTTACAGTAAGTTCAATCATCTTAGGCCATCCGCCCTTATCAATAACTATATCATTTATTGCGTATAAAGTTTCTATTTTATGTCCTATACATTCACCGCAGATCACCATTCGTTCCTCAATTTGAATCTTGTTATTTTTAATATCACCTATAAAAGTATCAAGCTGATCTAAACTGGCTTCAGCTAGAAACCCAAGCTTACCCATATTTAAACCAAGTACAGGTTTATCATAAAACTGGGCCTGGTAGGAGGTAGCAAGCATGGTCCCGTCACCACCGATTGAAATAATTATATCACTTTTTTTATAAAGGTTTTTATCAGGCAGAAAGTATTTTTTATTAATTTTTTCTGTCAAAGATTGTCTGTCGGAGATCATTGTATCAGAAATTAAAAAATCCAGTTCATTCCTCTTGAGCTTTTTAACCAATAACGATACAACGTCATAAACTTTTTCTTTAGTGGAGTTTGCAATAATTCCGATAGTCATCTTATTACCGTTAAAGAAGAGAATTTATTCATTGCCATTTTCTGCGATATAAACAAGTTTTAATTCTCTCAATGTCTCATTTAAAAATTGTTCTTCGTATTCCGACAGGTTTCCTTTTGTTTTATCCTTCAGCATGTCGAGTGTATCAATCGCTATTTTAGCATATTCATGGTTTTTATCAATCTTGTCTGTTACCGGATTTTTCATTTTTCCAAGAGTCATCATCGCAATTTGTTGATTCTGCATTACAAGCTGCAGGAATAATAACTCTTTATCATTTACACTGTTCATACGTAATTACTTTTTATTCCTTTCAAGTTCCCACAACTTACAATATTTCGTAAAAACATACGATGCTGAAAACATAGCAAGAATAAACCCCTGAATTCCATCGAGAAAACCGGCTTTAATAAAATACATTTTTATAAAGATTCCCACAGGCCGTAATAAAATATCTGGAATTGAAAATCTTTTCCCTCTGGTAAATAATTCAGAGGCGGCGAGAGAAGTATAGTTATTAAATTTTTCAAAATAATGATGAATAGAAGGATCAGTGTAATGTTCCAGGTCATGATTAAGTTTTCCGGTAACTCCATAAACCTCAAGTTGTTCGTGCACAGAGTTATTATTTAAACTCACTTCTTTTTTATTAAACAAACGGATAACTCTCCCGGGATACCATCCGCTGTGTTTAATCCATTTACCTAGGAAATATGCCCTGCGTGGAACCGAAAAAGCGATGAAAAGAGGTACAGATTTTTTGAATTCTTTAATTTCTTCACAAAGGTCAGGAGTGATTGATTCATCCGCATCAATCCATAAAATCCAATCGTTTGAGGTAAGGGATATACCATATGTTTTGGTCCCGGAATAACCCAACCATTTGACCTTCTGAACTATAACCGAGGGGTAAGCTGTAGCAATGTCGTAGGTTTTATCTTCTGAAGCATCATCCACAAGAACAATGATTTCATCGATGCAATCCGCCTGACTTTCAATACATCGGCGTATGTTTGATTCTTCATTTTTTGCTATGATAACAGAGGATAATCTCAAATCCTGATCCGGAATTAATAAATCAAAAATCATTCAGAACTAACTTATATTAATCCTGCTAATTTATCTACAAAATCCATTTTATAATGAATTCCGTAATGGACTCATACTATAAAATCATTTCAATATTTTCTATATTTACATAAAGTAAAACTTATTAATAGCTTCCCGTCTGAATGAAAGAATCAGGTAACATTTATCGGCTCATAAAAGGCAAGATAAATTATAATTCTGCATCTGAAATGGGGTGGGTGTTTTTCGGACAAAGTATTAACGTAGTACTTGGTTTCTTAATTATAAAACTGATTTCTAAAATTGGTCCAGAACAATACGGGGTCTATGCTCTCATCTTAACAATAGCTGCTGTTTTAGGATTATTTTACGGCTCATTTCTTCAGGGATTCTTAAGATATTATTATCACTATGAAGCATTAAACCGCAGAGATAATGTTGTAAAATTGATGTTCGACTTCATAAAATTAACTCTCCTGATATTTATTCCTTTGAGTATCGTAATTTCTGTTCTGTTTCCATTATTTGATAACAATTACTCAACTGCTTTTTTCCTGGGAGCAGGGTTTTTTGTCGTTACATCAAAGCTTAGTGAATTTTTTAATTCTATTTTGAATCTGATCAGAAGAAGAAAAGAGAACGCTCTTCTTCAAGCTTCGGAAAGAATATTAATGATTGCGGCATTGTTAATATTTCTCAAGGTACAAAATCTTGTTCTTCTGGACATTTTATTTGCATTCAGTTTCATTTCCTTCACACTTGCTTATACTAAAATATCTATGTTCAGGAAGTATATCCGCATGAATAATAAAGAAGAAAGCGTACAAGGGAACCAAAAAGATATAATAAAAACGGTTATGGCATATATTTCCCCTTTTCTTATCTGGGGAATTGCGGGTTGGTTTCAGTTAAACGGTGAAAAATGGATTATCAATGGGGTACTTACCGTAACAGATGTTGGTATTTATGCAATAATGATGGCAATCGTAAATGCATTGGTGGTTATTCCCAATAATATTATAACTGAGTTTGCAACACCTATTATATTCAAACAATTTGCAGATATGAGTAACAAAGAAAATATTATTACAGGCTATAGTTATATCAAGATTAATATGCTGATTATTCTTCTGGTAACAATAATAGCAACCTTGCTGACATTCTTATGGGGAAAAGAAATAATAAATTTAATCAGCAGTGAGAATTATGCCGTATACTGGTATATCCTTCCGGTTTTGGTTCTGGGGACGGGTTTATTTTATACAGGTCAGGCACAAACCCTGCTAGGATTGGGATTGAGTCAACCGCAAAAATATATTATACCCAAAATAATAATCGGTGTCGGCTCATTAGGTATAAATTTCTTATTTATCTCCGCATTTGGAATTGAAGGCATAGCTTACTCCATATTACTTATAGGTTTATTATATGTTCTTTATATTACACTGGTTAATAGAAGAATTTTGAAAGCCTGGTGAATCAAATGGCTAAAGCATTTATTGCCGTCCTGAAATATGATTATGGAGTGGAGTCGAGAGGGTACTCCTTTGAATATTATAATATTTATCTTCCGATTTGTGATCTGCTTGGTCAGGAAAATGTTTACCTATTTGATTTTTACTCAGAATACAAATCTTCGGGTAAACAGAGAATGAACAAAAAATTAAAGGAAATTATTGTATCTGAAAAACCCGATTTCGCTCTATTTTCTTTGTTTGAAAATGAATTTGCTGAGGAAACGATTTCATCTCTACGGGATTATACGAGCAACAGTATCATATTTTATAGATGATCCATGGAGAATCGAATTTGCGAAACACTGGAGAAAATACTTCCATTTCTTTTCTACTCCTGACTACTATACATATCAGAAATATCTCCTGGATGAAATTCAAAATGTGATATATTCCCCATTCGGGTTCAATCCTACGATTTACAAAAGAATGGATATGGAAAAAAAATATGATGTGACTTTTGTCGGAAACTATAGTCCACATAGGAGATGGATCCTCGACTATTTAAAGACTAAGGGAATAAAAGTTAACATATTCGGTAGAAACTGGGGGAAATATGGGAACTGGGTCACTCAGGAAGAAGTTGTAAATATTTTTAATCAGAGTAAAATCAACCTTAACCTCTCTAATGCCGTAAACCATGATATATCATTTTTAGCACATTCTGTTTTGTCGATAAGGGATTTGAAGGAATTATTATTACTGAAGAAGCATAAAGAACAGGTTAAAGGCAGGCATTATGAAATAAACGGATCCGGCGGCTTTCAGCTGAGTTATTTTGTCCCGGGGTTAAATCTTGTTTATGAAATTGATAAAGAAATTGCTGTATTTGATAGTGTCCGGAACTTACCCGAAGAGATTCATTTCTTCCTTCGGAACGATAACTTAAGAAATAATATTGCTGAAAACGGATATTTAAGATCTCTTAAAGATCATAAAGCGGGAAAGTATCTTGAGGAACTTATTAAGAGGGTGATCAGTCATTGAAGAAAATCTCACCTAAAATAGTGAACCTGTTAAATACATTTGGGATATCGCCAAAACAATTTTTTCATTCATTCAGGGGAATACCATATTTTTTCCAGAATAGAAGAGAAATAAAAAAGCAATTAACAAAAGCGGATACTCCTTTTCGAATAACAGACTACTATCCTTGCCTAAATGATAGGTTCGATTCAGCGGGGATCTTTCCTCTGCATTATTTTTATCAGGATCTTTATGTAGCCCAGAGGTTGTATAAAAACAATCCTCAGAAACATATTGATATTGGTTCGAGGGTTGATGGTTTTATAGCACACGTTGCGAGTTTTAGAGAAATTGAAGTTTTTGATATAAGAGATATAGCTAACTCTATTCCAAATGTTCGATTTATTAAAGCCGACCTCATGTCTGATAATTTCAATCTAATTAACTATTGCGATTCAGTGAGCTGTCTCCATGCAATAGAACACTTTGGGTTAGGACGATATGGAGACACGATAGATGTTAATGGCTATATTAAAGGTATAAAAAATATAGTCCGAATACTTAAAAAAGGAGGGAGGTTTTATTTTTCAACTATCATAGGACCACAAAGAATAGAATTTGATGCGCACAGGGTTTTTTCTCTAAATTATCTTTTAGAATTACTTGAAAACGATTTTTTAATGGAAAGATTTTCCTATATAGATGATGAAAATAATTTTCATAATTCCCCAGAATTATCGAACAATAATATTATAAATAATTTTTATTGTAATTATGGCTGTGGGATATTTGAATTAATAAAAAAGTAAATGTCAACCGATTTAAATAAATCACCTCTGATTTCGGTTATTATTCCCTGCTTTAACTCTGAGAAATATATTGAGGATACTCTAAAATCTGTTCTTAATCAGTCATACCAGAACTTTGAGATAATTGTAGTTGATGATGAATCGACCGATAATTCATTTCAAATAGTAAAGAAGATGGCCTTAAATGATAAAAGGATTAATAATTACAAAATTACCCACTCAGGCAGACCCTCCGTGCCGCGTAATTTCGGAATTGAAAAAGCATCTGGCAGTTTAATAGCCTTTTTGGATTCAGATGATTTATGGACGAGAGAAAAATTAATGTATCAGTTAAAATATCTGGAGAATAACCCGGAAATTTCTTTTGTCTATTCAATGAGTATAACTTTTGGCAATGTAAATGTTTTTTCAGAACAATATGAACTTTTCCCACTTCCATTTAGAGCAGCTAGAATTAAAAAAGATTTAATTCTTATAGGCAATACAATTCCACTTTCCTCCGTTCTGATTAAAAAGGAAGCATTTGAGAAAGCAGGGGGATTTGATGAGGACCCGGAACAAAAAATTGAAGATTATGATTTATGGTTAAAATTAAGCGAGACAGAAAAATTTCATTTTATTCCGAGAATTCATGTTTACTACCGAATTCATACGCAGCAATTCTCATCTGATTGGGAAAATCGGGAAAAAAGATTAAAATATCTTGCGGAAAAAAGAAACATTGGACTGCCAAAGTATAAATATTTTCGACGCAAAAGTTTATCATTTTTGATTATAAGAAATTTAATTCATCTAAAAATATTCCTGTTATTTAAATTTATCGGATATATTGAAAACAAAGATAGATTAGCTGTCTGAAATATTTTAGACAATTGTAGTATGGATAAAGAAAATAAATGGTCTCACAAAATTCTTTGCATTTCTGTTATGCAAAATAAAGGGGGCGGGGAAGAATTCCTTTTAAACCTTTGCAAAAATGTTAAGGAGTATGATTTTGTAATAGTGTCACCTGAAGGAGAGGCGACTGAGCATTTCAGAAAAAATGATATAAAAACTATTACTGTTAATAGTCTGAGAAAAATTTACAAGGGCTCCGGCTGGAACCTTTATTCCTTGCTGAGAATTATTCTTAACATAAAGGTTTCAACTTTCAGGTTATCAAAAATATTAATGAAAGAAAAACCTGGATTAATTTTAGCAAATGGATTATTTGCCGCTTTATATCTTTTGCCATCCGCACTTCTAGCGGGAAAAAGATTCATAGTGGTTCAGCATTTGATCTTTGATGAAAAGTCTGTTGAGCGTTTAGTGCTTAAAATGGTTCATTGGTATGTTGAAAAGATTGTATGCGTTTCTTATGCAGTTAAGGAAAATGTGTTATTAATGATGAAGAAATCCGGATCACCTAAAATTATCGTCATCCCTAATGGGATAAATGTTCCATTCAATAAAACTATTAGTCAAATATCGGATGGGGAGGTAAGGATCGGAATAGTAGGAAGTTTAATAAGGATTAAGGGGATTCATATAATAATTGAAGCACTAAAGGGTATACTAAAAGGTACAAATGTCAGCCTGTTTATATTTGGTTCAGTTTCGGGCGATGAAGATTCCGTCAAATATAGATCTGAACTAGCAGAACTGATTAAAAAGTACGGAATCGGAGATAAAGTCTTTTTTAAGGGACACGTAGAATCAAAAGATAATATTTATTCAAGCTTGGATATTGTTGTCAATTTCTCACTTATTCCCGAAGCTTTCCCTTTTTCTGTTCTTGAAGGTATGGCATATAAAAAAATTGTTATAGCTGCAAGGGCAGGAGGACCGAAGGAAATGATATCTGATGGGGAAACCGGATTTCTGATTGAACCTGATAATGCAGAGCAATTAAGAGAAAAAATAGAATTTTGCTTAGAAAATATAAAAAGTGAAACATTAGTCCGTATAAAAACTAAGGCATTTGAACAAGTCATGAATAATTATTCAATTGAAAGATTCGCTTTAAATTATACTAATTTGTTCAATTCAATACTTAAATCGTGAATGTCAAATGCTTATGTCTCTATTATATCCTGAACTTTGTGTTTGCAGGAATTATTATAATTATTTTTCAGTCTAAGACTCAAAGGATGACATTATAAATTGCGTCCCAAAAAAACTGCAATAGTTCACGAATGGTTTGTCAACTATGCAGGTTCCGAAAAATGCGTGGAATCTTTTATAAATATCTGGCCGGAGGCAGATGTTTTTGCACTTGTGGATTTTCTTAATGAGGAAGAAAGAAACACAATTCTGAAAGGAAAATACGCAAAAACCTCTTTTATTCAGCATTTACCATACGCTGAAAAACAGCATAGGAAATATCTGCCATTGTTTCCCAGGGCTATCGAAACATTTAAACTATCTGAATATGACCTGATAATTTCCAGTTCTCATTCGGTTGCAAAAGGAGTGAGAACAAAGAACAATCAGCTGCATATCTGTTATTGTCACACACCTATGCGTTATGCATGGGATGAGGCTGATTATTACTTGTCTGAAGCCAATCTTTCTAACGGTATAAAAGGTATTCTCGCCCGGTACGCAGTAAACTATTTACGAAGATGGGACCTGCATTCTGCTGATAATGTTAACTTTTTCATCGCAAACTCACTTCATATTGCAAAAAAAATTAAACGCATCTACAACCGTGAAGCAGATGTAATCTATCCGCCGGCGGATATTAAAAAGTTTTCAGTTGTGACTGAAAAAGAAAATTATTATTTAACGGCATCCAGACTTGTTCCGTATAAACGGATTGATCTGATAGTGGATGCTTTTGCGAGAATGCCGGATAAAAAGTTAGTAGTAATTGGCAGCGGTCCAGAAAAGGAAAAAATTAAAAGTAAAAGCATGCCAAATATCAATATTCTTGGTTATCAGGATTTTGAAACTTTGAGAAACTATATGCAAAAGGCTAAAGCCTTTGTCTTTGCTGCCGAAGAAGATTTTGGAATTGTGCCGATCGAAGCCCTTTCCTGCGGTACGCCGGTAATCGCCCTTAATAAAGGGGGTGCCGCAGAAACCATTCAGGATGGAATTACCGGAATTCATTTTGCTGAACAAACCGTTGATGCTTTAATGGAAGCTGCTGAAAGATTTGAGAGAGTCCAAAAATCCTTTGATCCGCTAAATTTGCATAAATATGCGGAACAATTTGATCGATCAGTATTTGAAAAAAATATAAGCAATTTTGTAAATCAAAAAGCAGAATTGTTTTTCGGGAAAGATAATTAAGAAATTATGATAGCCTATCAGAAATCAAGTTACTACATGAGATTGTTTTTAGATCTCCTGCTTCTCAATTCAGCCTTTATTCTGTCTGCGGTCATCGCCCAATCTCTGACAATACTGATTGATCGGGACTATATGTTTATCCTTCTGGCCGTGTTAAACTTTCTCTGGTATTTCGTATCAAATGTTGTCAGCTTGTATGATGATATCAGGACACGGTATTATACTTTTCAGATAGTGAATATATTTAAAAGTATAATAGTCCAGGTATTAGCTTCAGTTCTTTTTATCTTTTTTGTTAAAGAAGATCTTTTCACCAGGAATTTTATTCTGCTATATACAGTAATTCTTTTTCTTTTTGTAAGCACGAGGGTAATAGTTATCCGCAGTATTCTCAGCTCTGTCAGGGGACGAAAAAGGAATTCCTGGAACCTTCTTATTATAGGTGCCGGTGATATCGGCAAAGGATTCTATGAAATGCTTGAAAAGCATAAAGAGTTTGGATATAATTTTATAGGGTTTATTGATGACTCCGGATCAGATTCAGAAAATGTAATTGGAAAAATCGACTCGCTTGACAAAATCATTTCGGATAGGGAAGTCGGGGAAGTAATAGTTGCGCTTCCTATTTATGCTTCAAATCAATTAGATGAGATTATACATATTTGCAATAAACACGCGGTGCGTATAAACATTATCCCTGATTATTTCCGTTTTGTCTCAAAAAAATTCCAGATCAATATGATGGGAGATTTTCCTATTATCAGGGTAAGAAGCGAACCACTTGCAGAAACTCACTGGAGATTTATAAAACGGACATTTGATATACTATTCTCACTTATGTCGATAATACTTGTCCTTTCCTGGTTATTTCCTTTATTATTTATTCTCAATAAAATATTTTCAAATGGTCCTGTGCTTTTTACTCAGGATCGGATAGGAACAAATAATAAAATATTTAAGTGTTATAAATTAAGAACGATGCACGTACATTCAGGGGAAGAAACGTACAAACCGTTAGTGGAGAATGATCCACGCATAACGGGAATTGGAAAGTTTCTTAGAAGATCAAACCTGGATGAAATACCGCAATTTATTAATGTTCTAACAGGTGAAATGTCAATTGTAGGACCCAGACCTCATGCTCTTCCATATAATCAGGTTTACGAGAATATGATTGAAGAGATTAAAATCAGAAGCTGGGTGAAGCCAGGAATAACCGGCTGGGCTCAGATTCACGGATTCCGCGGGGATGTTGAGGACTTTGAACTTAACAAATTCAGAATGATAAAAAGAATTGAATACGATCTGTGGTATATTGAAAACTGGACTTTCTGGCTAGATATCCAGATAATTCTTTTAACGGTATGGCATATGATCAAAGGGGAATCCCGGGCAGTTTAACTACTGTAGCTTTATATAAAAACTTCTATCACAGAGGTTATCGTTAATTGGGTGAGAAGCATTTGTAATTATATTCATATAAAAAAAATTCTTGTGAAAAAAGAAGGAACAGATTTAAAGTATAATCAAACAAGCTTATTTAAGTGTAAAGAACAAAACATTTTTTTTGAACTAAATGTTATGTCTGCCATTTTGTCATTCAGTCGGGAAATATGATGGGGACACGAGATAGTCGAGAGCTGATCGAGAGATAAAAGGACTTGGACCTTGTTCACGGGAGAGGGTATTGATAAATTATCCATATCATAAAAAAAGATCTGCACAAAACGATTCAAAATTTCCGGAATAATTCTTGAAAAACTTCCGAAAAGGGGGTAAATGTTTTAAGGATGAGACTTCTTAATCTAAATTTGATAACCTAAACAATTCTATTGTTTCCCCATTATTTAGACCAGATTTACGGGTTAGTATGAAATCAGCCGGTATTATTACCGGCTGACTATTAACTTTATTTTTACTCTTCCTTCAGTATCCTTTGATACTATTTCATAAGTATCATTTTTTTAGTATCAGTAAATGAACCAGCATTAATCGTATAAAAATAGACTCCGCTAGCTAAGTTAGATGCGTTAAAACTTAATGTGTAATTACCGGCTTCCTGATTTTCATTTATTAGTGTAGCAACTTCACTTCCATCAGAGTCGTATACTTTAAGGAGTACATGTGTATTCCGGGGAACCGAATAATGAATCTGTGTGGTCGGATTGAAAGGATTCGGGAAATTCTGCATTAAACTAAAATCAGAAGGCATTGTTTTACTTACCATTACCTCTGAACTATATTTATATGCACCGTCAAAATCCACCTGTTTCAATCTGTAATATATTACATCTGATTGGAGCTTGCTGATATTATCTTTGAATGTATAAGTGTTTTCTTTTGTGGTTGTTCCATGACCCTGTACAAAGGAAATCTTCTCCCAGGAATCACCTGTTTTTCTCTGGATTTCAAAACCGCTGTTATTCTTTTCCGTTGCGGTTTTCCAGATGAGACTTGCAAATTCACCATTTAAGCTTGCTGTAAAGGAGGTAAGTTCTACGGGAAGCGGTACTGCCATTATTACTCCGGGCATACCATGAAAAGTACATACATAATCATATTCACCGTCTACGGTTAATACATATGAATAAGTGGTAATAGTACTATTTATAGGTTCATCCCAGGGGGTGGCTCCCGGTGGGAGTGAAGTTCCAACAACTACGCCGTCACAGGTTGTGGTATGTGTACCGCTAACCCATACCCAGGTAATTGTATCCCCTACAATTGCATTCACCGTGGCAGGGGCAAAAGAAAAATTCTGTACATTAACGGTATAATTTGTACAAAATGATGAAGAAGAAAAAAACAGCAAACCGAGAAAAACAAGGAAATACCGAATAGTGATTTTTCTGATCATAACACTATCCTTTCTTTAATTATTGGGGGTTTTTTAAAAAAAGATATCGAAAGAATAGTGTCCGTAGTCAGGAATAAGGGACATTACGGGAGAATTATCTGATTCTTACCCTATTATTCAGAACCTTTTTGTAGAATTTAAGCCCTAAAAATATCAGAATAAAAACTTGTGCCAGAATCAGTACAGCTTCTATATTCATAAAAATCTCCACTCAACTAGTTCCTGTATGATTAGCAAAACCTTTGCCATAAATATCAAGGCGAAATCTGACTAAAATGGCTTGTTACAAGGAAATAATTGACATTTTTGTCGTCATATCTGGAAGTTTTTTCGGGGGAGTGAGATAAAAGCCGGGATTAGCCGGCTTTTAATGTGATTTATTTTGCAGGTGCAGGACCAGTATCTCTTCCTTTACTTCTTTCAATGGATTGAAGAGCAAGATAACTTGGACCGAATTTTTTCATATTGTCTAATTCAGTATTATATTGATCGAAATGAGTTTCTTCCTCAATTACAAGACTCTCAAATAACTGTTTAGAAACCGAATCCGCATTGGCAGCACATTCATTTGCCCATAGATTGTATTCTTTCGCGCTGTCTTCTTCCATTTTAGCAGCAAGCTTCAGCATATCCTCAACCTCAGGTAATTTCTGAGTTTCCGAAGATGCTACCATTTCGACTTCACCTTTAAGAAATAAAATTCTCTCAGCAAGTCTTTCTATATGCAGCATTTCTGCAATCGCGGTCCTTTTAAATAAATTCGCAAGTAAATCATATCCCTGATCGTCGCAATGAAAATGAAAATACATATACTGATGAACTGCAGTCAATTCGTCACCTACTGCTTTATTTAATAATGTAATACTTTTTTTGTGCATAATATTCTCCCCGGTTAATGTATGATTTAATCCTATATTCTATAGTAGAAACTTAATCATATTAAATGAATCTTTAAATCCTGTAAATAAAAAAGGCTCCTGCCCGGAGCCTTAAATTTCTGCAATATTATTAATAGTTATTTTGCTGCTTTCACAGTATTTAGTTTATTAATGTGCCTGGTTAATGCGGCCTTTTTACGTGATGCATTATTATTGTGAATAATTCTTTTTGCTGCCCCTTTGTCTATAATGGCAACGGCTTCTTTGTATAACTTTTCAGCTTCCTCTTTATTCTCAGCTTCCAGAACTTTCTTATAATGAGTCTTTAACATTGATTCATAACTTGTATTAATAGCTCTTTTTCTATCATTAGTACGAATTCTTTTCTTTGCTGATTTATGACTTGCCATTTTTTCTTAATTCCTTGGTTTTAATAAAATAATAGATAATAAATATAGACAATTGAGCATTTTATGTCAATGTATTCTTTACTAAATTAATCCTGAACCTATATTAAAATCCTGGAAAAGATGCTGAAAATCAACGAAATATATATATCTATACAAGGAGAAAGCACCAAAGCCGGCTCGCCCTGTGTTTTTGTAAGATTAACCTACTGTAATCTGCGGTGCTCCTATTGCGATACCGAATATGCTTTCTACGAAGGAAAAGATTACACTATTGACCAGGTAATTGATATGGTTAAAGAATACGATTGTAAACTTGTTGAAATCACCGGCGGTGAACCGCTTGTACAGGATGAAGAATGCAGGTTACTTATGAAGAGATTATGCGATGAAAACTTTGAAGTTATGCTGGAAACCGGCGGAAGCCTTCCTGTAAAAGATGTGGATACCCGTGTGAAAATAATCATGGATTTGAAGTGTCCTTCCAGCGGGATGATGAAAAAAAATCTTTATAATAATATTAATTTTCTTAAACCTGATGATGAACTTAAATTTGTAATCGGAAGCAGGGAAGATTATGATTGGACAAAAGAAATAATAAACGAATTCGGTCTGGAACAAAAATGTATTATACTTTTTTCGGTTGTTTTCGGTAAACTTGAACCTGTTAAACTGGTAGAATGGATGCTCCAGGACAGAATTAGAGCCCGCTTTCAACTACAAATGCACAAGTTTATCTGGCAGCCTGATTCAAAAGGTGTTTAATGAGAATCGCAAAAGAGTTTCACTGGGAAATGGGACACCGCTTACCTGAACATTTTGGCAAGTGTAAAAACATACATGGTCATTCCTACAGAATGATAGTCGAACTTGAAGGCAGCATTAATGATAACGGGATGATATTGGATTATTTCGATCTGAAGAGAATAGTTAACCCTATCATTGAGCAGCTTGACCATGCTTTTATGGTTTATGAAAAGGATAAAGAGATTGTGAAATTTTTAGAATCAATGAATTCAAAAAAAGTTATTGTGGGATTTCAATCAACTGTAGAAAATATTTGTAAGTACATCCTCTCCGAAATAAAGAAACAGGAAATGCCGTCTAATATTAAAAAGCTAAAAGTCAGAATTTTTGAATCAATTGATGATTATGCAGAAGAAGAAACGGGAATGTAGAAATGTCCCGCTTTAAATTATTTATTGAATATGATGGAACCCGTTATTCGGGCTGGCAGAAACAGCCGGGACAGACATCAACGAAAACAGTTCAGGGGACACTCTATGGAGCCGCTGAGGAAATTTTCAAAAAAGAAAATATCGATATTCAGGGTTCAGGCCGGACAGACAGCGGAGTTCATGCATTTTGCCAGGTAGCACACCTTGAAGTTAAAACAATGCTTGCTCCTGAAATAATAAAAATTAAACTGAACGATCTGCTGCCATATGATATTAATATTCTGGAAGTAGAAACAACTCATCCAAAATTTCATGCAAGACACGATGCGGTTAAACGAAGCTATATATATCAAATATCCACAAGGAGAACTGCGTTTGGTAAAAATTATGTCTGGTGGATAAAGGATAAACTTGATTTTAATGCAATGGAAAAGGCAGCAAAGCAGTTTATTGGGATGCACGATTTCTCTTCATTTTCAGATCAGGATCCGGGGGAAAAATCAACAAAGGTGCTGATAGAAGATATACAATTGAAAAAAGACGGGGATATTATCCTGGTAAGGCTGCTCGGTTCCCATTTCCTCTGGAAGATGGTAAGAAGAATGGTGGGGGTTCTTGCAGAGGTCGGGAGAGGGAAAATGTCGGATGCAGATCTGAAGATCTTTCTTATCACAAAATCAAAAGAACCTGCCAGGTATACGGCTCCTCCTTCGGGATTATTTTTGGAGCAGGTTATTTATAAGGGGGATAAATTAAAGGAGGATTTCAGTTCATTCATAAAAATTAAGACTACTGTTTAACCATTTTCTTCAACCGCTGAATTTCATCCCTTAAATGAGCAGCTCTTTCAAACTCAAGATCTTTTGCTGCCTGGTGCATCTGTCCGTTCAATTCCTCTATTAAATCCTGTTTCTGATCATTGCTCATATATTTCAATACCGGTTCAGCGACTTTTGAAAAAGAAAAGTCCTCCTGTACTTCCTTCTTTCGTATATCTGCAATAGAAGTGGAAGACATTATTTCCTCTATACTCTTATAAATTGTCTTCGGTTCTATGCCGTGCTTCTCATTGTATTCCTGCTGAAGTATCCGCCTGCGGTTAGTTTCATCGATCGTCTTTCTCATTGATTCAGTGATCCTATCCGCGTACATTATAACTTTGCCATTTACATTACGGGCTGTTCGTCCCGCAGTCTGCATAAGCGATCTTTCACTCCTGAGGAAACCTTCTTTATCAGCATCGATTATAGCGACCAGAGACACTTCGGGAAGATCTAATCCCTCACGTAAAAGGTTTACACCCACGAGAACATCGAACTCACCTATTCTTAGATCTCTGAGGATTTCAACGCGTTCAAGAGCATCTATATCACTGTGAATATACCTTACAAGAATACCGATCTTATCAAGATAATCAGAAAGGTCTTCGGCCATTTTTTTTGTTAAAGTGGTAACCAGAGTCTTTTCCTTTTTCCCGGTTCTGATTCTTACTTCACCTATCAGGTCGTCTATTTGCCCTTTAATAGGTCTCACCAGAATTTCCGGGTCAAGTAACCCTGTAGGCCGGATAATCTGTTCGACTATAACTCCGCCGCTTTTCTCAAGCTCAAAATCAGCAGGGGTTGCACTCACAAAAATCACCTGGTCAAGCATACCTTCGAATTCTTCAAACTTCATAGGACGGTTATCAAGAGCGGAAGGAAGCCGGAATCCATATTCAACCAGGGTTTCTTTTCTTGACCTGTCACCATTATACATTCCCCTGATCTGAGGGACAGTGACGTGTGATTCATCAATTACACACAAAAAATCCTTTGGAAAATAATCCATAAGGTTATAAGGACGGGAACCCGGAGCCCTTCCATCAAGATGCCTTGAGTAATTTTCAATTCCCGAACAGTAGCCGATTTCCTTCATCATTTCAATATCGAATTTGGTTCTCTGTTCAATTCTCTGGGCCTCAAGGTATTTTTCTTCTGAACGGAAGTACTTAAGTCTATCCTCCATCTCCTGTTCGATATTATAAATCGCTTTTTGAATCTTTTCACGGTCGGAGACAAAATATTTTGCGGGATATATTGGATTTGAATCAATCTCCCTGATGACATCACCGGTAACAGAATCGATGATACTGAGCTTTTCAATTTCATCATCCCAGAATTCTATTCTGACAGCTTCTTCATACTGGTATGCAGGAATAATTTCGACGACATCACCGCGTGCACGGAAAGTACCCCGGCTGAACTCGGCATCATTCCTCACATAATGGATATCGATCAGATCCCTCAATAGTTTCTTACGGGGGATCTTCATTCCCTGTCTCAGAAAAATTATCTGGTCTGCATAATCCTGCGGGGCTCCGATTCCGTATATACAGCTGACAGAAGCGACTACAATTACATCCTTCCTTCCTTCGATCAGGGCAGTTGTAGCTTTTAACCTTAAACGATCTATTTCTTCGTTTATTGAAAAATCTTTTTCTATATATAGATCACTTGATACTACATAAGCCTCAGGCTGATAGTAATCGTAGTAACTGATAAAAAATTCAACTGCATTATTCGGAAAGAAAGCTTTGAATTCGGAGTAGAGTTGTGCTGCCAGGGTCTTATTATGTGAAATGACCAGGGTAGGTTTATTGATCTCTGCGATAACATTGGAGATGGTAAAAGTTTTTCCGCTGCCTGTAACCCCAAGCAGAGTCTGAAACTTATCTCCGTCTACAATGCCTTTTGTAAGCTGTTTTATTGCCTCGGGCTGATCACCCGAAGGCTTGTAGCCGGATACTAATTCAAATTTATCTCTCATAGAATCTAAGGTAAATTCACTTCAACTGCGTGAAAATGATCATCGTGCAGGTGGCCTTTGAGAATAATCAGATCAGATTCCTCTATTCCCTGCGGAAGCGGGTAGGGAGCCTGGACAAGCTGCTGTACGCCGTCTGCATCAACGGCGTAAAAAAGTGCGCTCTGCTTAACAGGGTCTGTCTTGATTTCCTTCTGATGAACCAATGCTACGCGGATTTCCTTATTGGCATTATTGTTCGTATCGAAGTTAGAGTATAAGCCAAGTCCTTCCGCCGGAGCGAAATAGATAAAATAGACTATTAGAATAGCTGCCAGCAGTAATGCAGGCAGTATCATTTTTTGTAATGCTTTCATTTTATATAAATTGTTAATTATAATTAGCTGATAAATTTAGCAATTTTATTTTTTACTGTACAATGTAATTTGAAATGGTTCACGTTGAAAGGAAGTTTCTAAAATGAGCAAAAACTGGATTGTTATTGCCGGGATTTCAGGATTTGCAGGTGTAGCCCTGGGAGCATTCGGCGCACACGGGTTTAGAGACAGCCTGCCGCCTGAAATGCTTGAAATATATAAAACGGGAGTGCTATATCAATTGATTCATAGTGTCGTGCTGCTGGCACTTGCGCTTGCTGCCGGGAATACATTTGAATTCTCTAAATGGTTTTTCTGTGCAGGAATAATTTTGTTTTCTTTTTCTCTTTATTTTTATGCTGTAACAGGGATAACTTTCTTTGCTTACTTTACACCTGTAGGCGGAGTTTGTTTCCTGATCGGCTGGTTGTCTCTTGTATGGATCGCAATTAAGAAAAAAATAAAATTACCTTAATTTATTGCCGCGAATGCGCTAATTAAATTCGGGCTAAATAAGCGGTGAATATTCTAATTATATTCGCGAATTAGCGGCTGACTACATTGAGCTAACTCTTCACTACCCGCAGCTTAAAATGGACTTCTTCCGGGGAAAATATTCCGGCAAAGAATCTTTCATATATAACCGGTTCTATATTTAACAGGAAGTCCATCCATTTCAATAGGGCAAAATGTGATGTGATGAATCTCTTTTCCACTATTTCAAACCGGGCTTTACCTTCATAGTTTGTCCGGTGATTAAGTTTCCACTGTTCATAAAACTTCAGCTTCCGGCTGCCTATATATTCATAATTATCAAATGTTCTGATCGAAAAGGGGATTTTATGGTCGGGTTCGCCGAAATATTTTGTATTCAGGAAGAAAGGGGCATATACGATTATCTTTGCATCAGGTTTAGAGATCCTGTATAGTTCAGTTACTGTATTATGAAAACTGTCCAGGTGTTCCAGTATATGGCTCGCATAAATCTCATCGAAAGTATTATCATCAAAAGGATAAGGGAATGAATTAATGTTGTGAATCATATTACCGCCATAATCCACTACATCAAGGTTTATGTACCCCTGTTTAATGTCTTTCCCGCAGCCAAGATTCAGTTTTTTCTGTTCAGTCATTACTTCCTGTCGGTTAAACTTATCAATAATTATTATTATGCAATTTAATAATTAGCCAGATATAAAATAAAAAACCCGGCCGTAAATGCCGGGTTTTTGGATTATTTTTGTAGATAAAAGCTATTAGTTCAGGGTGATAACGGGGAAGTTTACACCTTTTAGACTCAATTCGTCCACTTTTACCTTTAAAACTCCACGCTTCATCATTCCAAGCTGAAGTGCAGCTGCTCTGGAAAGATCAAGCTGTCTTCCTCCAATATAAGGACCACGATCATTGATTCTGACGATAACTGATTGATCGTTTCTGGGGTTTGTTATTTTCAACAAAGTCCCGAATTTCAGTCCTTTATGAGCTGCGGTAAAAGCCGTTTGATCGTAAATTTCACCGTTAGCGGTTTTCCTTCCGTGGAAACGGGGTCCGTACCAGGAAGCTGTCATGTAACCTTTATCTACATAAGATATTGCTGATGTTTCAACAAGACTCTCTTCTTCCGTAACTGAACTTGTATTCATTACTGGTTCTGCTGTCCCGCTCATTTCTGTCTTAACTATCGTGAATCCAACCAGTAAAGCTAAGATGCCCACGATTGATATTCTTGTGAGTAACTTCAATATCACCTCATCTTTGTTAATTGATTATAACTAGTACTAAATTAGACTACCAGATATGTACATACAAGAATCAATACCTGAATAGTGCCTGACTGAACAAAGTCCAAAACAATCGACTATTATAGTGTTAAAGTCGGTTTTTCGTCTGCAATTTTGATTTTTGAGCCCTCACACCAGCCAAAAGCAGTAATATCGCATATCCGGTGTACGAACCTGAGGTTAAAGAATCCCCAGGTATCGACTTTAGGGAGTGTTTGGTATAGAAAAGACTAAAACATTCTTAATTTATATCACCCCTGCTGCAGGAATGATTTCACCGCTGTCCTGTTAAAGATTATATTAGTGTTCCTGAAAAAGTTTACCCAGGTCTGGCACTTTTTTCAGGTTGGCCTTGTATAATCCCAAAACAAACGAGGAGCCAGCATGAACCATTCTTCTTCCACCGGGCAGCGGTTGTTATTACTTATCACTTTTTTACTACCTCTTTTATTAGGGAGCTCAAATCAACGGGAATTAAATGATGATGATAATTTTTATTTATCTAACTATTCAACCTTCTCCCCGGGAAGCCGGGTCTCCGTAAACCTTTATAATTACAACAGAACCGGCGGCACTTATATGTTTCGGCTGCTGGAAATTGAAGATCCGGTCAGCTACTTTTCTTCCATTGATAAGAATAACATGCGGTATGCCTTTGATATTTTCGGAGGCCGGAAAGAAGTTCTTCTTAAATATACTTCTCTGATAAAAGAATGGAAAGATTATCTTCCTTCCAATTATTATGGGAACAATAATAATGTTTCTGTAGGAAAAATAGATAAACCGGGTATATATATTCTCCAGGCAATGAAGTCTGATAAGGTTGCCTATTGCGGTATTGTTGTTTCGGATCTTTCACTTGTTTACAAAAACAGCAGCAGGGAGATTCTTGCTTTTGTTGCAAATACCCAAACCAGTGAGTTTATCCTAAAGAGCAGGATATCTGTTTATAATGATGGTAAGCTGATAACCGGTCAGACAGCAGATAAAGATGGTCTCGTACTGTTTGATATGTCAAAGCTGAATGATGAGAATATTAACTCGCCTTTACTTATTGCACAGGCCGATGGAGAAACTATATTGAGCGACCCTTATTATTATTTCAGGAATGGAACAAGTAAATATTATACTGCATATATCTATACGAATCAGCCTGTTTACAGGCCAGGACAGCAGGTTTTCTTTAAGGCGGTAATCAGGGAAAAAGGCGGTAATGAGATTAAAAATGTTCCCTATGAAAAGTTTTCAGTTACAGTAAAGTCACCCAAAAATAAAGAAGCATTTTCCTCGGATTTGACAACAAATGAATTCGGTACTCTAAGCTCGGACTTTATTCTTGACGAAGAAGCAGATCTTGGTGATTATTCCATAACTCTTTCCAACGGACAAAATACTTATTATGGTTCTTTCAGCGTTGAAGAGTATAAGAAGCCTGAATATAAGGTAGAAGTAAATACCGGCTCTAAGAATTATGCTGCCAGAGATGTGATTAACGGAACCGTTTCGGCTGATTATTATTTTGGTTCCCCCGTCACAAACGGGGAGGTAACATTAAGCATCTATAAGAAGCAGTACTGGAGACCATGGTGGTACTGGTCGGAATACAGCTGGTTCTACCGTTCCTATACCAAGCCAATGTATTACGGCAATCAGCAGCTTGTTTCACAGGAGAACGGTTCGCTTGATGAGAGGGGAGAATACCGGTTCAGCTATAAAATTGACGAGGATGTGCAGTACGACTACATCTACGTGGTAACAGCTGAGGTAAAAGATGCATCCCGCAGGGTTATTTCGGGTTCTTCCGAGGTTTACGTCACTAGAGGCGCATTTTCAATATTCACCTCCCCTGACCGTTATTTTATTGAAAGAGGCAAGACAGTAAACCTCCGTGTTAATGCAAATGATTTTTCTGATAATCCCATACAGACAGACTTTGATATAATTATAAACTATTCAAATCCCAGGACTGGATATAACCAGGATAAGGTGGATGTCCTGCATGGTACTACCGATGCACACGGAAAAGCATCAGTTCCCTTTAATACCGGGCATTTAAGTGAAGGGTATTATACCTACACAGTTAAAGCTTATGATAATAAAGACAGGGAAATAACTGCTTCCTCTTCTTTTTATGTTGGTGATATAAATAATTATTATTACGGCAGAACTGGTTCAGGACTGGAAATAGTGACTGATAAAGATGCCTATGATAAAGGCGATAGTCTAATTGCTTATATATTTATTCCCACTACAAATACGGAACTTCTGCTTACCTACGAATCGGATATTTTCATAAAATTCAAGAAGTATAATGTAGATGGAAATAGTTTCACCATCCGTGAAAAACTCACAGATAAATTCTCGCCGAGCTTCAATATATCTGTCTGTTACCTTAAAGACAGACAGTTTTATAACACGAGCAAACTCGTGGGAGTTCTGGCAAAAGATAAATTCCTCGATATTACCCTGAAGCCTTCAAAAGGAATCTTTAAGCCGGGTGAAAATGCAGACTATCTTGTAAGTGTAAAGGATTACAATGGTAATTCAGTTCCAAATACTGACTTATCATTCGGTATAATTGATGAAAGCATATATGCAATAAAAGAGGATGCTACCCAGGATATTCAGTCATTCTTTTATGCCCCGACTTATTCATATATCCCGACATACAATTCACTTCAGTATAGTAATTTCAGCAGTCAGAGCAGGGATGCGACATATATAGATAAGAATTACTTTAAAGAGGAGCACAGGGATGAGTCAAACCTTAAAAAAGGAACCCTGTACGGGAAAATAAACATTAAAGGAAGTGAAGAACATGCAAAGGATATTTATGTTATACTGACCAGCGAAAAATACTATTATACTGCGCAGACGGATACCAATGGAAATTATAAAATCTCGAATATTGTACAGGGTAATTATGAACTTTATATATCAGGCAGAGGGTATAACCTGACCCTGATAAAAAATATTACAATAAATAAAAAATCGGCTGAGTATGACTTTGAGATAGAAAAACCTCAGGTGGTTGCTGTCACGGGGAATAATCAATTCACAGCGGATGGCGGTACACAGGTACAGGAATTAGCGGCAAATGCGCCGAGAGCTAACGGAATGATGATGAAATCGGAAATGAAGGATAAAAGCAGTTATGTTAAGGCAGAAGTACGTTCAAACTTTGTTGATGCCCTGATCTGGAAAGCTGATATTGTTACCGATAAAAAGGGAGAAGCTAAAGTTTCATTTAAGATACCTGATAATCTTACTACCTGGAGAACCACAGTAAGAGGGGTGACAAAAACTACGGATGTCGGTCAGCAGACAGATAAGATAATTTCGCGAAAAGATCTGCTTGTAAGAATGGAGACTCCCCGCTTTTTCCGTGAAGGCGATGAGATGACAGTCTCAACAATAGTGCATAATTATCTTGATGAAAATAAGAAAACAAAAATCACATTTAATACTGAAAATATTAAGCTGATCGGTTCTAAAGTAAACAGTAAAGGATATGATTCTGAAATAAATAAAGATAAAAATGGTGTTTATGAAATTATAATAGATAAAAACGGGGAATTAAGAATCGACTGGAAAGTGAAAGTTGATAAACCGATGGGAGAGGCAAAACTGACTGCTCAGGCTTTAACGAACGAGGAATCGGACGCACTGGAACTGAAAGTGCCGATACTTCCACAGGGAATATGTGAAACAAATCCGATTGTCTCTGATTTTGATGATTACAATAAAACTGAAGAGCTGAGCTTCAGAATCCCTGATGATGTTGATTTAAGGACGGCAAAGCTGGAACTTAACTTAAGTCCCTCCCTTGCCGGAACTATCATAAAGGCCCTGGATGATTTGGTTGGATATCCTTACGGATGTGTCGAGCAGACTATGAGCCGTTTTCTTCCTACCATTATAGTGGCAAATACATTCAAAGATATCGATGCCCCTCTGAAGTATTCGACAATTGAAGAACTTCCGAAAATGGCTGACGCCGGGTTAAAGAGACTTTATAACTTCCAGCATGATGACGGAGGCTGGGGGTGGTGGACAAACGATAAAACTCATCCTTATATGACCGCATATGTTATTTACGGCATGACCCTGTCTAAAAATGCAGGTTACCCGGTTGATAACAACATTTATTCAAGGGGAGTTGAAAACCTGAAACAGCAGATAGAAAAATCAGATGACATCGATGAAACCACGCTTTCATTTATGCTGTACTCTATGGCAACAGCAATGAAGTATAATACGGGCGATTATTCTGAATTAAATGAGAAAATAGAAAAGTTACTGGAGAGCGATCTGAATGCCTATTCACTTTCATTACTGACTTTGTCATTAAAATATATAAACAATAATTCTCTTGCTGATGTCACTGCAGATAAGCTTGAAAGAATGGTGCACAGTGAAGAAAGGTTTGCTTACTGGGGAGGGAAGGAATGGCATTACAGCTGGCAGGATGATAAGGTTCAGACAACCGCTTTTGTGCTTAAAGCGTTGTTAAATACCAGGTCCAATTCTGATTTAATAGGGAAGACAGTGAGATGGCTGCTTCAACAGAAGCAGGGTTTCAGCTGGAGATCTACACAGGAAACTGCCGCCGTAATATATGCACTCGCGGATTACCTTAAAACAACCAATGAGCTCAATCCCGATTACAATGTTACTGTTTATGTCAATGGTGAGCAGGTTACAAATCAGCATTTTACTAAGGAAGATATTTTTAAGGAAACCAAAACTTTTAATCTTTTGGGATTAAAGGATAATATTCTTCTTAAAGGTGAAAATGAAGTTAAAGTCGTGAAAAACGGAATCGGTAAGCTTTACTTCTCGGGTATAAACCAGTATTATACCAAGAATCAGACGGCAGCTGCCAAAGTGAACAGCTTTAAGATTAGGAGAGAGTACTATATCCTTAGACCTGAGCAGTTAAAAGACCGGATCATCTACAGGAAGGTTACTTTTGATGGGAAGGCAGTATCAGGCGAAAATATTCTGGTTAAAACTTATGTTGATGCACTCGATAATGACCTTCAGTATCTCATTCTTGAGGATATGCTTCCTTCGGGTTTTGAGGTTGTAAAGGATGAGCAGAATTTTGAGATAGAAGGGGAAGATAACTATAAGTATTATGACTATTGGGATTACAGGCCGTGGATATGGTTCTATGCTGACAGAGAATACCGCGATGAGAAGGTCGCATTCTTTGTGACAAATGTTAATGATAAAATGGAATTCTCCTATATTATAAAAGCACAGATGCCCGGTGAGTATAAAGTACCCGCAGCGCAGGCTTATTTAATGTATTATCCTGAAGTGGGAGGAAACAGTTCAACGATTAATATAAGCGTGAGCGATTAGGGGAAAAGATAAAAATTAATAACTCTCTGAGTGTGTCAAACTCCAACGAGTCTGTCAGACTCTGTGGCGAGGTCCCTTTTGAACACTACCCTTTGGCACGAACAGACAAGTAAAATTAAGAAACCCTGGAATTCACAGAATCCAGGGTTTTTTATTTTCAAGTGGAATGATTGCTCTGCAAAAGAACGTCGTACACGTTTAATTATGGGTTGGAGATTTTATTTTTAGGGATAATAAAACTTTTACAAGATTAAGGTGATGCAAATAAAACATTTACCTCATAAACCAGAGGGTTAATTCAAAACAGAACGTCGTAGACGTTCAATTATTGTAGAATAATAGTCCATTGAAATAGAACCAGATCCTCGTAGAGGATCAATAAAAGAAATCAAACAATGCAACCCGTTTTTATAAATCCTCTACGAGGATTGGACTCTGACGCCGGGGATTTCTTTTCTACAATAATATAACCTCTACGAGGTTATACAGAGAAAGACAACAACACATTTAAAAAGAGTAAATACTATAAAAAAATCCTTGTTAAAGACGTATCTCCAAAATTCGAAGTGAAACAGAACGTCGTAGACGTTCAATTATTGTAGAATAATAACACATTGAAATAGAAACGGATCCTCATAGAGGATCAATAAAATTTATTGTACCTGGTGTCAGGTGATTTATGTCCTGATCCGCTAAATTCTTAAATTTGCCACCTCCCTAAATTCCTTTAAAATTGGTGAAGTTTTCAACATTTTCCTGCATTCCGCCTTCCCATAAATAAAAATATAATTCAACAGTGCTTCTTAATTCTGAAAATTTTCAAACTACATTAATGGGTATAATGCCTAAAATGACACTTTAAAAAACACCGGTAGCTGGCATATATGTTGTCTAATTACCGCAAAGTCTGATTTAGAAATTGGAGTAAAAATGATCAAAGGAACGGTAATAATTGACGGGGTTGTATGCAAAGGCTGCGAATTATGCATAGTTGCATGTCCTCAAGAAAGCCTCGGATTATCATCTCATATAAATAAAGCCGGGTATCGGTATATAGAATTAATACAGGATAATTGTACAGGCTGTATTAATTGTGCACTGGTATGCCCCGAAGCGGCGATAACTGTTTACCGCCAGCCCAAATCAGCATTAAAGAAAACTGCAAACACTGCTGAAGTTATCGGTTAATTGATTAATAAAGGTTTGAAATGAACAATTCAGAAAATAAGCAAAACGACGATGTTCGTTTGATGAAAGGTAATGAAGCTCTGGCCGAAGCTGCAATAAGAGCAGGTATGGACGGATATTTTGGTTACCCCATAACTCCACAATCGGAAGTTCTTGAATATTTTGCCGAGGAATGTCCCAAAAGGGGCGGAGTTGTTTTACAGGCAGAGAGTGAACTGGCTGCAATAAATATGATTTATGGCGCTTCAGGTGCGGGAGGAAGAGTAATGACTTCATCCTCAAGTCCTGGTATAAGCTTAATGCAGGAAGGTTTGTCCTACATTGCATCAGCCCAGCTCCCCTGCCTTGTTGTAAATGTAGTTCGCGGCGGACCCGGATTGGGAACTATTCAACCTTCTCAGGGAGATTATTTCCAGGCTGTTAAAGGCGGCGGACACGGAGATTATCATTTAATAGTTCTTGCACCCGCATCTGTCCAGGAAATGGCCGATTTTGTTTTTGAAGGTTTCAGGCTTGCGGAAAAATACCGCAACCCCGCAATGATTTTAACAGACGGTGCTCTTGGACAAATGATGGAGAAAGTTGTTCTTCCTCCGGCAGGTTCATTGCCGAAAACAAAATATGACTGGACAACAGTAGGTAAACCTGCTTCACGTGAAAGGAATATAATTACTTCTCTTTTTATTCAACCGGAAAAAATGGAACAGATAAATCTAAATCTCCAGGCGAAATATGAGGAATTGAAGAAAGAAGTAAAGTTTGAAGAATTTGATACTAAAGATGCCGATATACTGCTTGTAGCTTTCGGATTGTCTTCAAGGATCTGCCAGAAAGCCGTTGACCTTGCACGAGAGAAGGGAATTAAACTCGGGCTTTTGAGACCGATTACATTATATCCTTTCCCATATGACAGATTAAGAGAATTAGCCGGACAGGTTGATTTCTACCTTGTAGTTGAAATGAATGCAGGTCAAATGGTGGAAGACGTTCGTCTCGCGGTTGAGGGAAGGAAACCAGTTCATTTTAAAGGAAGAATGGGCGGTATGATCCCTTCACCGGAAGATATATTCACGGAAGTCGAAGCGATTCTGGAAAAACAATCAATTAGTCAGGATTAGAAGGAAATAAAATGGAAACTCTAGAAGCAATTGATGGAATGGAATTAGTCTACAAGAAGCCATCTACATTAACAGATACAGTATTTCACTATTGCCCGGGATGCGGGCACAGCGTCGTGCACAGGTTACTGATGGAAGTTGTTGAAGAGCTTGGGATACAGGAAAAGACAATCGGAGTAGCCCCGGTAGGATGTTCGGTTTTTGCTTATCACTATCTTGATATAGATATGCAGGAAGCCGCTCACGGAAGAGCAAGCGCAGTTGCAACAGGAATAAAAAGAATGCTTCCCGACCGTTATGTTTTTTCATACCAGGGAGACGGTGATCTTGCTGCAATAGGCACAGCAGAAACAATTCATACCGTAAACCGCGGTGAGAATTTATTAATTGTTTTTATTAACAATGCTATTTACGGTATGACCGGCGGACAGATGGCTCCTACTTCTTTACTGGGAATGAAGACATCAACTACGCCGTATGGAAGAGATAAAGATCTTATCGGTTATCCTTTAAAAATTACTGAACTGGTTGCAAATCTTCCCGGTGCATATTATGTAACAAGGCAGTCGGTTCATACACCCGGTGCAGTAAGGAAGCTTAAGAAAGCAATCACCAAAGGTTTCCAGTACCAGGATCTGGATAAAGGAACATCCTTTATTGAAGTAGTATCCAACTGCCCTTCAGGATGGAAGATGACTCCGGTTGAAACTATCAGCTACCTTGAAAATGATATGTTTCCCCAATACCCGCTTGGCGATATTAAAGTGCCTCAGGACGGGAAATAATTAAGAATTTTATACGATGAATATTAAAGGTTATTAAAATGCAGAAAGCTCAGGAAATAATTTTTGCAGGTTTCGGAGGACAGGGAATCCTTTCAATGGGACAGATTATTGCTTACGCAGCAATGATTGAGAATAAGGAAGTAAGCTGGATGCCTTCCTATGGTCCCGAGATGAGAGGCGGAACTGCTAACTGTACCGTGATAGTAAGTGATACAAGAATTAGTTCTCCGATTTTATCAAAATTTGATTCGGGTATTATGTTAAACCAGCCTTCACTTGACAAATTTGAACAGACTATTAAACCGGGCGGTTTTTTGCTCTATGAGCAGTCGGGAATTATAAATCCTCCCACCCGGGATGATATAGAAATATTAAGTTTACCTGCCGTTGAAGAAGCAACAAAAAAACTGAATAAAAGACAGGTAGCAAACATGATCCTTGTTGGTGCTTTCCTCGAGAAACGTCCCATAGTTAAGATGGAAAATATTCTGAAAGCACTAAAAAAAGTATTACCGGAAAGACATCACCATTTAATTCCGCTTAACGAACAGGCTTTGATGATCGGGAAGAAATTTGCTCAGGAAGCAGAAAACATTACAGTTTAATAATAAATATTCCTGAATGAGGTAAAAGATGGTAGAAAATGAATTGAAATGCGGACATGCCTGCAGAAATACATGCGCTATGCTGAATGAAGCACTTCGCAAGGAAACCTCAATTGTTCGTTTTTACGAGGGGATTCTGGATGAATGCAATATGCCGGAAGTAAAGAGTTTTGTAACAGACCTGGTGGAAGAGAAACGTGAAGCAATTCTGAGAATAATTCAAAAGCTGAATGAAATTCACGTAAGAGCCCAGGCAATGGACGGGGTAGCTTCGAGCTTCAATAATATAGACGGGTAATTTATAAGTTCAGGATCAAGTGTAAGTTCAAGATTAAGAGAATTCTGAAAGGGGTTTAAAGGCGGGAATAAATGTCTGACTGATTTCATAGAACCCTGTGCTTAACACGGGGTTTTTTGCATTACAATGTATAAAGATGACATCTTTTAAGAAATAGTCCTGTTGGTAAAAGATGTCATCTTTGGATTTGCATTTCTGGATAAATTTTATGAAGAGAACAGATTATAATGTTCCCCTCTATGAAGGGAATCTTTATCACATATATAATCGCGGGAACGGAAAAGAGAAAATATTTTTCTCGGAAGAAAATTATTATTATTTCCTGCGCCGGTATGAAAAATATATATGTAATTATGTTGATACCTTTGCGTACTGTTTATTGCCCAATCATTTTCATCTTTTGATAAGAATAAAAAATGTTGATCCAGAAACAGTAAGCGGAAATTTCAGAAAATTTTTTATATCATATTCTATGTCGGTAAATGAAAGGGAAAAAAGAAGGGGAAATCTGTTTCAGCGCGGTTTTAAGAGAAAGTTAATTGAAAATGAGAGATACTTTTACACCGCGGTCTACTATATTCACTACAATCCTGTTCATCATAACATAGTCAAGGACTTAAAGAAATATAAGTTCAGTTCCTATAATAATCTGATTAGCAATGACAAAACTATTTTGTGCAGAGATGAAGTGATGGAATGGTTCGGAGGCAGAGGGAATTTTATTGATTACCATTCGCAGACGAAAGACAGGAACTTTAGTAATGAATACTTAATTGAAGAGGATATATAAGAAAAAAGATGACATCTTTTCAGAAGTAGTCCGACATGTAAAAGATGTCATCTTTAAGTATCAGGGGATTTTGCATTGCAAGGATGACAGCTTTAAAAAGATTCAGGAAACCTGAGCCGTACAGCTTTTAATATCAGGTATTATTTTTTTATCAACCATATCTGATATTAAAAAGCCGAGCTTTTCCTCAAGTGTGGTTATATCATAGTCGGGCTTCATTTTGATATCAAAGATTTTTCCCATAGCAGCCGAGAACAGCCGTTTATAATATTCAATGCCCTCCGACATATTATTTATGAATGTGGTAAAATATTTAGTCTGATTTTTTGATGTCGGAAAATCGACAGCAGCTATTTTTTCTTCGAGATAATTAAGGTAAAGCTTTAGCTCTTTCATAAACATATTCGGACGGTCATTCCTCTTAATCAGATTAATCCTTCCGTAGATATGATTTACCATTTCACTTAATGTAACAATAGATGAAAAGTAAGCCATATTGGGGCCGGGGCAGACAGCCGTTCCAACGCCGTCAGCTTTTGAGACAGCATTATTTAATTCCAGAACGGGGAAAGCGAGTCCCATGCACAAACAGGTCTTATCAATTATTTTATTATACTCTTTATCCTTTTCCGCTCTACCAAGTGAAGAAGAATTCAGCTGTTCGATTTTCTGTGACTGATATTTTACAGAGGCAGTGCAGATAGGCTTTTCGCTGAACTCTTTATCTGAAATCAGGAGTTTTTTGGGACAGGCGCTTCCGGGTTTTCCTCTTGCTGCTTTCTCTTCTTTCTCAACATCTTTTGTATTTCCGCGCAGACTATTAAACGGCACTCCCAGCGGTGATGTATTGCTTAAATAAAGATCATCTTCTGAAGCATTACTGAGAAGAGATAAAGTCCTCTCATCAACATTTGTAACTTCAGGAACAAGCAGGAAAGGTGTTCCCCAGCCTACTGAATCAACATTATAGTAATCCAGTAAAAAATTATTTTCTTCAGATGTGCCTACACCGCCCTGTGCAGTAATCTTCAGTTCGGGAGCCGATTCACCGAAAGGAATGTTCCTGAGGGTCAGGGCATCAGCAAAAATTTCGAAAACAGTATTAATTAAAAAACTGCGGTTAGTTTTAAACTCTTCGAGTATAGGCCCCATTAAATAACCGTCAGTGGCAAAAGCATGCCCGCCGCAGTTAAGTCCTGATTCAATCCTGTATTCGGAGACCCACAGTCCTTTTTTAGCAAAGAATTTTCCCTGGATAAGCGCAGAACGGAAATCGCTAACTTTGAGGATAATTTTTTTCTTTAATTCACCTTTACCATCAGGAAAGAAATCAGGGAAGTTCTCAAAATAGCTGTAGAGTCTCGGGTTCATTCCTGCCGACAGTACGACCGCTGAATCAAGACTGCTTTGAGCAAATCCCCTTAAAGAAGCGTGGGCGTCATTAAACTCAACCGGAAGCTGACCGGATTTATCATAGTTAACCTTATCCACCTTTGTCATAATGTTAACATCAATACTTCCTGTATGCATCAGGCTGTCGAGTTTAATTTTCATTTCATCCCTGTCCAGCAAACCGCCGATAAACTTTTCCAGCGGCAGTTTTAGTTCAGCATCATCCGGGAGGAGTGAGTAATATTTCTCAAGCTCCCCGCTTTTATCCAGTATGTTATCTTTAAGGGAGCTGAAATTTTTAAGAACAAGTTCGTTTACGAGGTTTAGGTAAAGAGTAATCCTCTTAGCCCTGAAATCAGGTTCCCTGGTTGAAACGGGAATAAAAGGGATTTTATTCAGAGCGGAATGAATTCTCCTCATTTTTTCAATGAGGTCGTCATCAACGATTGAGATAACCGAATTTATTCCAAAATGTGCAACTTTTAAAGGGGCATCTATCGTAAAAGCGAGACCCATTACAGGGATGTGAAAATTATGGATGCTTTTTTTTATCATTAATAATTGGTTAAAAAGAGATAATCCCGGTAACAGGTTCAGGGCTAAAGCCGGTTATTACCATTTGCCGGAGCGTCCGTTGCCGGAACCGCTGAAAGTTCCACGTCCTCTTCCGCCTGCAGAACCGTTGTTATTTTTAGGACGGGCTTCATTTACAACTATGCTTTTTCCTTTTAAGTCCTTTGAGTTAAGCTGCTGAACAGCAACCTCTCCCTTACCGGATAATTCAACGAAGCCGAAGCCTTTGGAAACGCCGGTATATATATCCTTTATAATTTTAACACTGGTAATATTTCCGTACTCGGAAAACAGGTTCCTTAAATCCTCTTCGGTAACTGCCGACGAAAGATTTCCTACGTAAATGTTCATACATTTTTCCTTTTGTTTGTTATGTTTTTCCCGGCATACTAAATTGAATTATTCTAATAAAGCAGACGGAAAGTTGATATTATTTAATTAAAAAATTGAAGAAATTCAGATTTCAATGGGGAACGTTTATTAAGGGTCATTAAAAAAGGGGGACTATTAAAGGGTCAGTTCAGCTTTTTTATTTTTTCCTTTTAATTCTTTCTTTTTACCTACTGTGTAAGTATAGTTCCATTATTATTTAAATAAACATACAGACAATTTTCCACTAATCCAAGAGCGAAATGTATGGAGGCGTGATTTGCAGAGATAAGTGGTCATTTGATACTCATTTATGGACATTTGTAAATAGTCATTGGTCATTAGTCTGGAATTTCAATCTATTATTCTAAACTGTAACTTTCCTTAAAATATTTTTTCTGAAAGAAGAGAGCAATATTAACAAGTGATATTAAAACCGGTACTTCAACAAGAGGTCCGATTACGGCAGCAAATGCTTCACCTGAATTTATTCCGAATACTGCAATTGCAACAGCAATAGCCAGTTCAAAATTGTTACTCGCCGCCGTAAATGATAGTGTTGCTGTTTTACTGTAATCAGCTCCGACTTTTCTACCCATATAAAAAGAAACGAAAAACATTATTGCAAAATAGAAAACAAGAGGAATTGCAATCCTTATAACGTCCAAAGGAATTTTAACTATATATTCACCCTTAAGTGAAAACATTACAAGAATAGTAAAAAGAAGTGCAATCAGAGTTATTGGACTTATCCTGGGAATGAATTTTTGTTCGTACCATTGTCTGCTTTTTATTTTCAGAAGGACGAATCTCGTTATCATTCCTGCGAAGAATGGAATTCCTAAATAGATAAACACACTTTCCGCAATCTGCCCGATTGTAATATTCACAGTAAAAGTTTTTAGCCCTAACCACGAGGGTAAAACTGTTAAGAACACATAAGCATAAAAAGAAAAGAACAAAACCTGGAAAATTGAGTTGAATGCAACAAGTCCCGCCGCATATTCTGTGTCACCTTTGGCAAGTTCATTCCAGACAATAACCATTGCAATGCAACGCGCTAATCCGATAAGAATTACTCCTGCCATATATTCAGGATAATCCTGAAGGAAAATAATCGCAAGAAAGAACATCAGTATAGGACCAATGATCCAGTTTTGAATCAGGGAAAGAGATAGCACTTTTAAATTTCTGAAAACATCCGGAAGTTCTTCATACTTAACTTTTGCGAGCGGCGGATACATCATTAAGATTAATCCGATTGCTATAGGAATGTTTGTAGTCCCAACCTGAAACTGATTCCAGAAGTCGACAACCCCCGGAAATAAATATCCTGACATCACTCCGATAAGCATTGCAGAAAAAATCCACAAAGTCAGATAACGATCCAGGAACGAAAGCTTTTTAGTAATAGTGCTCATAAATTCTCCGCTAAAAATCATTTTTTGTTGTTGTCATCAGCGGGCTGACTCTTTTTTCAACCAATGTTCAAGTGTAGATTTGGCTGGTAATTTCCCCTGAACTAAAATCTGCCCGTTAACAACCAAAGCCGGCGTCACCCAAATCCCAAGTTCTGCAAATTTTTCTATATCTGTTATTTTCTGAATATCAGCATCAAGGTCATTTTCCGCAGCTGCATTCATGCACATCTGGAAAAGTTTTTCGCAATTCGCACAGCCGGTACCTGCAATCCTGATCGTCAGCATTTACTTCTCCCTGATTTCATTCTTATATAATTCAAAGAATTCTTCTCTGATTTCATTACGGACTTTTCTGTAAACAGAAAGCACTTCGGCCCGAGTTCCTGCTGCTTCGGCAGGATCTTCAAATCCAATGTGTAAACGATGCTTTACATCCCCAATAAACAGCGGGCATGTTTCCTTAGCATTATCGCAAACCGTAATAACATAATCGAATGACTGATTGATATACTTCTCAACGTTTTCAGGAATATGTCTGCTTATGTCAATTCCAACCTCTCGCATCACTTTAACAGCGGAAGGATTAACCCTGTCAGCAGGCTTTGTCCCTGCAGAAAAAACCTCAAGGTTTTCGCCAAACGATTTCAAAAAACCTTCAGCCATCTGGCTGCGGCAGGAATTGCCTGTGCAGAGTATAAGAATTCTTTTTTTCATTCAGTACCTATTTCCTAAAACTAAAGCAGTTAAATTTTCCCGTCGGACTGATTCGCCTGTTGTCGAATTATTCTCTGAAATATTTTTAGCGGCTGCATACTTCATATCGGTTAACCTTTTGAATTTTTTGTTTGTCGCTGATGATCATCTGATCATCAGAGATCCAGAAATCAAGGGAAGAAAGAATCGAGGAAATTCTGTTATCTGAAGGATGAGGATTTATCTGGTAATTGACCCATTTACCTTCTTTTTCCTCGATAATAAATCCCGTATCCCTTAATATGCTAAGATGTTTTGATACGGTGGAAGTTGCAAGCCCGAGCACTTCTGTCATTTCACAGACACAGAGATGTTTGCTTTGCAGCATCTTTAAAATGCGCAGCCTGTTCGAATCGGAAAGAGCTCTGAATAATTTAGTTTTTTGCTTTGTCACAAAAGTCATTTCGTTAACTAACGAAATATATCAACAAAAAAATCGGGACACAAATTTCATCGCATCCCGATTGATTTTGATCAGTTCTTATGAGCTATGACTGTAATACTGAAAATACCTTTAACGTTATCTTTATATTCTTTAATACCTTCGGCAGAGAGAAATTGATTTAATACATCGTCGGGCAGAACAATTCTTTTCGATTTTTTGATTTCGATATTTTTGAATCCAGTATTTTGGATTATATTCAGATAATCATCCTGCTGCAAAGCGCCTGAAACACATCCGGCATACATTTCAGCAGATTTTTTTAATTCTCCGGTCATTTCGCCCTGGATCACAATATCGGATACACAGAAGTGAGCTCCGGGTTTTAATATCCTGTAAATTTCAGAAAAGGCCTTTCTCTTGTCAGGTACAAGATTAAGAACACAGTTGCTTACTACAACATCTGCCAGGTTATCTTTGAGAGGCATCTGTTCGATATCACCAAGTTTGAACTCAACATTCTTATAATCAAGCCTGGTGTTGTTAATGTTAGCTTTTTCAATCATTTCATCTGTCATATCCAGTCCGATAACTTTTCCTTCATCTCCGACTATAGCCCTTGCTATAAACACATCGTTGCCTGCTCCCGAGCCAAGATCTACAACAGTATCACCTTTTTTAATTCCGGCATATTCAGTCGGCAGTCCGCAGCCAAGCTTGAGATCGGCATCTGCCACATATCCATCAAGATGATCGTATTCGTCCTCCATTACGGTGTAACCGACAATTTTACCCTCTGAATCACCGCAGCAAGTCGGGCCGCAGCAGCCGGAACTCTTTGATGCTTTGGCAATTTCCCCGTATTTCTCTTTTACTACCTGTTTTAATTCATTTGGTGTTTCCATTTGTTAACTCCTTTATTTTTTGTTTAACAGCAGCCTATTTTCGAAAACAATGTATCGAGGGAAGATTTGGCTTTTACAAGAGCTTTATTGTTCACACAATAACATATTTTAGGTCCGTCAATCTCACCATCAATTAGACCGACCCTTTTCAGCTCTTTTAAATGCTGGGACACAGTTGACTGTGCAAGCGGCATTTTATCTACCAGGCTTCCAACCATACAAGTGCTCATATTATTAAGAATCTTTAGAATCCTTATCCTTGCCGGATGTGACAGGGCTTTTGCAACATCAGCAAGCCAGATGTCCTCCTGTGAAAATTCATTCTTTTTAGATACAGCCATTAAAGACTCCTATAACGTTTATCGTAAATATACGATAATTATATTAAATGTCAAATAGATAATTAAAAAAAGATTTTATTAATACCTGAGCAAAAAGCATTCATCGAAAAAATTAAAGCCTATTAAGAAATGTCAAAAATGGAGTACCGGGAATCTTTGAACCTTAAAAATTATTACATTAAACATTAAATTATTTTTATTAAGTGAATCCGGATATCATTTCCCATAAAAGTTTACAATTGATTATTGGAGGCAGTAATGTTTTACAAAAAAGATAATACCGTATATAAAACACGACTAGATGGTATTCATTTCAAAACTTTGGTTCATGGGATCAATACCTCACTGCATGAATTCAAACTCGATAAAGGAAGTAAAATTCCAATACACTCTCACCCGCATGAACAAACCGGTTATATGGTTTCAGGCAGAATGAATTTTATTGTAAAAGGTAAAACAGTACCGGTAGGACCCGGTGACAGCTGGAATATTCCGGGGAACGAGGAACACGGGGTTGATGTTATTGATGATTGTATTGTTATCGAAATATTCTCACCTGTAAGAGAAGAATATTTATAGCATTTTCAAGAGGTTTTCCGCTTCGACGTGAAATAAATGTGGCTGAATTAAAGACTTGCCCGCATTTGGCGGGGTGGAGGTCCGCCTCCGTTCCTTTCGCCATACCTTCGCATCCTGACTTGGGCAGAATAGCGTATCGATAAACGAAGTAGGCAAACTACTCGGACACGCGGACATTAGAACTGCACAAAAATTCTATGCATATCTTAGAAATGACGATCTGCGTAATGCTGTTGAGAAATTGGATTAAATGGGGAGTTACCTCCCCATATACTATTTACTGTTAGGAAAATTTTCCTTATTTAAGTAAAATCATTTTTTTAGTGCTGATGAAATTACCTGCCTGTAGTCTATAAAAATAAACTCCGCTTGATAATTTGCTTGCATTAAAATTGACCTCATAACTACCTGCAGGTTTTTCTTCATTAATTAATGTTACTACTTCCTGCCCAAGTATATTGAAGATCTTTATAGTAACAAGCAGGCGTTCCGGAAGATGATAACGAATCATTGTACTCGGATTGAATGGATTAGGAAAATTCTGAGATAACAGATATGTCGTGGGAATCTTATGATCTTCAGGCACACCAGTTAATGACTGATATAAAAGAGTAAGCGACCACGCCTCTAGAGTTCCTGTGCTGCCTGCAGCCCTATCATATATTCTTAAGTTCCAGTACCCGTCCGGATCCTGCCCATTGAATTTCGATAGAGGTCTGTATGGTTCATATGAACCTCTGAATGGTGCCTCTCCACTCACTAGCGGGAAATTAGTTTCGTCGTTAAGGAAAGTGCCAAGGAAGTTATCGCCACTTCCACCGTTCTGGTAAATCAAAGTATCAGTAATACCATTATGTCCAAGGAAAAATTCAAGGTCGGCATCATTTGTATGAAGCACAGTATCTATTGTGAGATATACACGTGTAACAGCATACGCACTTAGATTATCAGTTATATTAACATTTATACTGTCATCCGTATTCTGAAAATCTCCAATGGGTAAGTTGAGACCGTTCCTGTTGTATGCAGTATTAGTTTCTGAAATGACACCGCCGTTTGAAGTGCGTAAAATCAGTCCCTCAATACCTGTGATTAAACCATTATTTTCATCTGTAAAAGATACTGACAGGTAACTTGCATTATCTGTGGTCTGTAATATCCAGGTTAAACCTCCGTTTGTTGAACGGTAAATCCAACTTATACCGCCAAACTGCGAAATAATAAAGGCATTATTAAAATTAATATAGCTAATTGCTGAAGGATATCCGTTTAGCGAATCTACCTGAACCCAATCAGTCCCGCCATTTGTTGTGCGGAGTACCGGTCCCTCACTTGCTATTGCAATTCCATAGTTAACATCTATGAACTCAACTCCTCTAAAGTCAAGGTTTCTTCCGCCTGTTTGTGCAACCCAATTAAGTCCTGCATCCGTAGTTCTGATTATTTTTCCGGGGGATCCAACTGCAGTGGCAGTTGTTGAATTTATGTAGTCGACACTATTCCAACTAACCCCCGATATTCCGGTGGTCTGGGTTTGCCAGTTTGTTCCCCCATCAGAAGTGTGTAACATTAAGCCTTGAAACCCGCAGGCAAATGCATTGTTTATGTCGAGCATATCGACAGAATAAAGGGCATAAAGTGGATTACTGGTTTGTTCTATCCAATCTGCCCCGCCGTTTGTTGTTTTCCTGATTATACCGCTTACAAATCCACCTACAGCAATGCCGTTATTAACATCAGCAAATGAAACATCGTATAAATAGTATGTTGTTACATTCGATTGCTGTCTTGTCCACGTTTGCCCGCCGTTAATTGTTCTTAAAATCAGTGCCATTTCAGTACCTCCATCGTTCGGTCCGCCGACAGCATATGCTACGAACGGATTTATGTAATCTACCCCGGTTAAAAAGCCGGTTGTTGTACCGCCGTTAACCTGTACCCAGCCCGGATAGTTTCCGCTGCTGCCCGTGGGGTCTCCACCTAAGTATTCAAAGGATGTGCGAAGTATACCATAACCGGCTCCGAAACCAATAGCAGTATTGTTTTCAAAAACGATTTGTACTTCATTCATGCCCCACAATCCGCCCGGAACTTCATCTTCAAACCAATTGCTGCCCCCATTATTTGTCTTATAAATGCTATGTTCACTAACTATGTACCCGACATTAGCGTCTATAAAATAAACTGATCGTAAATCTTCATTGGTACCTGAAGAGAGTGCGTCCCAGTTTGCTCCGCCGTTTGTGGTTTTAAATATTGTACCACTATCACCAACAGTATAACCTGTATTTGCATCTATAAAATAAACCGAAGATAAAAAATTTATAGTTCCAGAATTTTGAGTTGTCCAGGTTGTTCCGCTATTTGTTGTTCTAAGTATTATGCCTAAACCAGCATAACCGCCGACAGCAATACCATTATTTGCATCAGCGAAGAAAACATCTTTTAGAGTATATGTTGTTCCACTTGACTGTTGTATCCAGTTAGTTCCGCTGTTTGTGGTTTTCATAATTGTACCATTTCCACCAACAGAATAACCTGTATTTGCATCTATAAAATAAACTGAATATAACCATTCAGCAGTAGCGGAAGAAAGCGGGTTCCAGTTAGTTCCGCCGTTTGTGGTTTTTAAAATTGTCCCTTGACTACCGGCAGTATAACCCGTACTGGCATCACTAAAATAAACTGAAGATAAAATTTGTGAAGTCCCCGAATTCTGTGTAGACCAGGTTGTCCCGCTGTCAGTAGTTTTTGCTATCTTTCCGCTCTGGCCAACTACCCATCCGGTATTTTGATTAATAAAATGTACACCCCTATAGGCATCCCCGGAAGCAAATGTATAACTCCAGTCCGGTATATATTTTAATACTGTCCCGTTTGCTCCGACCGCCCACATAAAATTAGAGGTCTGTAAACAATTAACAGAGTAAAGATTTTGCGCTGTAGGGCTTTGTTCTATCGTCCAGGTAATACCTTCATCAGCAGTTTTCACTATATAACCATTCCCGCCAACTCCAACGTATCTATAGTCTCCCAAAGCGGTTAAAGAAAATATAGGTTCTGCAGGGAATTCTCCCAAATTCCAGGACTCTCCCTGATCTGTTGAATATTTTGTTACAGTTCCTGTTGCAAAAATTTTATCATCTAAAGAAAATTCGTCTCCGATAGAATAAAATATTTGGCTTGCTATCGCGGGGGTGGTCATTTGCCACCAATGAAGACCCCCATCTGTTGTTTTGAATATAATAGCATTATCGCCTGCTGCAAATCCAGTAGTATATTCATCCTCAAATTTTATTTGGTGTAAATTCCAGCTAAGTCCGGTTAGCTGTATTATCCAGCTGCTTCCTCCATCAGTAGTCTTATATATATTTCCAAAATCTCCGGCGATATACCCGGAATTTGCATCCATAAAATCCATTGAGCTTAATTTTGATGCCGTAAAAGTCTGTGAGATCCAGTTAGTGCCGCCGTTAGTAGTTTTAATAACTGTTCCACCGGTACCGCAAGCCCAGCCGATATTGGCATCCACAAAAGCAATGCACTGAAAATTACTTGCTTCAGGACTTGTCTGCTGCACCCAGCTTTCACCGCTGTTTGTTGTTTTGTAAATAGAACTGTTGTCTCCGGCTATCCAGCCTGTATTATCATCAAGAAAGTAAACAGAGCGCAGGTTATTTGTTGTAGGACTATTCTGGATAAGTTTCCATTCTGCAAATGCAGTTTTATATAATAATAATAGTGCAAGCACTAAAAATATTATGCCTTTTTGTGTTAAGTAATTGTTTCTCATATTATTTTTCTCCAATTAGATGACTGCTTTTAAGGTGCGGATTAGTTCCCGTTATTGCAGAATTACTATTAATTCTAGTTATCCAATCCTGATGAATTAGCGCGAGAGATTCCAGTTTAAGAAAAGATAATCCATCAATTAAAGAAAAGATTATTAGAGACTTTCATTTTAACTCTAATTAATATTGTAACATTTCTTTAATTATTTTATTTAAATCTATATTCATTTATTCAATATGCAGCGACTGAATAACCGCATCGACCTCTGGCGCATATTTATCAAAGTCCGTTGGATCACTTGACGGGAAATAGTACATAATGACAACTCGTATTCCATTCTTGTAGAGAGCTGTGTAACGCACTTTGGCACCGAGGCCATAGGTATAGTTAAAGCCTTTAGCATCTCCTGCAGAGAAGTCCCGGTTCGCTCTTAACCCGTTCCCACTAAAACCGGAGATTGACTTTTCGAAAAGCTTTGAAAACTCCTCCCGATTTTGATCAGATACTTTGTGACCATAAATTATTAGAAACGGTTGAGGATTATCCGATGTGTCCGTAGAAATGAGTTTAAACCCGTTCCAGCTTTCCGGTTCCTCCTGATCTTCACCGACGGAAATTGAGGAGCTATACAAACCCGACTCCATTTCTTGGTAAGGATCCTGTTGAACGATTTTTCTGAAACTCCAGCTCTCAGGAACAGTTACTTCAAACCGGTATTCTTCATTTCTAATCGTTACTGAATCCTGCTGATTCTTTTCGCCTGCCATGAGTGGTGATGAATTCGCAAGAATGACAATTACGATGCTTGCTGCTATAGTAAAAAAAATGACCGGAGATTCTGCTTGAATTAAAATTAATCTATTTTTTTCTTTAATGTTTTCACCTTAACCCCAATTTGTATTGTTATACTACAATAATTATTTTTTTACAATCTCAACTCTTCTGTTCAGCTCTTTACCTTCTTTAGTATCATTTGTTGCAACCGGTGCCATGGGACCAACGCCTCCTGCCTCAAGATTGTTTGAAGAAATTTTATACTTTGTGATTAATTCATTTACAACTGCTTCGGCTCTTTTCTGGGAAAGCTCCATATTATCCTTAAGCTTGCCGACATTATCCGTATGCCCAACTACATAAATTTGTAATGAGGGATTTTTTTGAAGAAGTGCAGCGATCTCCTCTATCGTTTCAGCGGATTCCGGTTTGATATCTGATTTACCTGTATCAAAGTAAATTCCATAAACCGCCATGTGGCCATCTTTAAGAATATTCATTTTAAGAATGTCAGCCGTTACTTTTACCATCCCGGTTTCCATCGGCTTTTCCTCAACTACTCTTATCTTTGTCCATGGACCTTCAGCTACAAATACACCAATCCATACATTGCCTTCTTTTCTTTTTTGAAATGCAGTCAGATAACGTTCGGGAGGATAGTAGCCAATTGTTTCAATTTGAATTTCAGGTCCGCATTCCTCTTTACCGCAGCTAAATTTAATTTCGAATCCTGCTTTCTTAAACGCCTCTTCATAGTTGCGCATTCGTTCAAGCGAAGAGCGGTTGTCGGGATCCCGGTAATCGATCCTTGTAACTTTTCCCTCGATCTTCTCAGTTTTAACAGAGCCATCTTGTTGAACTTTGCCGACCACGAACTGCTGTTCATCAAACTCTTTCACTTCCTGTCCTTCAATAACGGATCCTTCAAAAGCTTTAATCAGCGGATGCCCTTCATTTTGTGCAAGGGCAAGCGGGGCTGCAATTATTGAAATTGCAAGCAAGAAAATTTCTGCAATTATCCCTGGGTGAAATAACTTTCTTTTTAACATTTTTAATTTCCTTATTTCATTAGAATCATTTTTTTGGTTTCGATAAAACTTCCGGCATTAATGGTATAGAAATAAACACCCGACGTAAATTGTGAAGCTCTAAAATCTACCTCATAATTTCCTGCAGATTTCTCCTCATTAATTAATATTGCTACTTCACTACCCAGCACATCAAAAACTTTAAGTGTTACAAATTCTGAAGATGGCACTGAAAAATGAATTGTTGTTGACGGGTTGAATGGATTGGGATAATTTTGGCTCAAAGAATATTTAGTTGGAATTTGATCTTCTTTTTCAACACCTACAGTGCCGTTGATACTCCAGGTAGCTCCATCAGTTTGAATTATACCACTATTTGGCGCCGTAGTGTCACTGGCTACAACCTCTACTATAGAACCGGATTTAGTTAAGAACGAATATGATATAGTTCTGACATAAAAAGGAGGAGAAGGAGAAGTATATCTGTCATCCCTGCGTAATCTCAAAGCTTGTAAAACAGCTCCACCCGGAATAGTCATATTACCCCAGGCATCAACTAATGTTGTTTCCGTGTGGTTTGCAGTGGTAGTAAAGAATGGACTACCATTATAATAAGTTGTGTTCGTAATAGTAAAATCGCTTCCCCACTGACTATTATAAGTAAACGGAAGTGGAAAAATGACTTGAGTGGGAGAATAAACTGCTTTAATAAGCATTGTATCTGTTCCAATAACTGCTCTAATTACTACTCCATTCATTAAGTAATCCCCGGGATTTTGGGTAGAGTATTGCCAGCCATCAGCAGCGGTACCTTCAATTATTTCGGTAAAAGTAAAAGCCACGTTTGAATTGGGGAAGTCCGACGAATAATATGGTGTTGAAGAAGGTACAACACTTGTAAAAGTACCTGTATAATGAGAATTGAGCGAAGAAAAATCCCAGGAAGTTGCGCCTGGCGATCCAATATCAATAGAGGTAGTTGTTGAATCGAGATGATTGGTTCTTACATTGCCAACTGCATTAATGGCAGATACATCTGTTGAGGTAATTGTTATTTGAGCAGGCGTAACAGTGCTCAATACAATCAAAGTGAAAAGAAATACCCCGATGGTTGAATAAGTTTTCATTGAGTCTACCCTGGTAATTGATGATGAAATTAAATGGATTTAATATTTTATTTAAAATTGTTTAGTCTTTGACACAGAACTCAATCCATAGAATTGCATCTACGCCTTAGAGATGTCATTTGGAGAGGGAAATTGATACTCTGTTATACGGAAAGGATCTTCATCCTTCAGGTGTGGATGTATTCTTATTTGCTTAATATCAACTATTATTTAATAAAAAGCAAATAAGTAAGCTCATTAGAAGCAAATAGTCCGCCTCAGGCATAGAACCTGCATCCTGACTAAGTCTGGATATGAATCCCTATTTTAACTGTACCAGCCAATTACTTAGCTCGAACTTCTGAAAAAAAAGACCAGGTGATGTACCCGGCCTTCATTGGTAAATTCATTCTGTTTTACTTCACTAAAATCATCTTTTTGATCTGGACGTAATTCCCGGCCTGAATTTTATAAATATACATTTCCGTTGCAAGTTTACTTCCATCAAAATCTATAGAATAGATGCACAACTTTCAGCAATTTACGGCAGGGAGGTAAGCACTAACGGAGAGATTGACCTGGCGAACAATTCTTCGGTTAGTGCATTCGTTTATGTAATGCAATCCGACCAGCTCCAAAGTAATGAATTTTATATTCCTGTATTCGGAGCAGGACCGGTAAGATCTCCCATTAATTTTTCCACGATGCTTTCATTTATTAAAGATACAACTGCAGGTAATATAATGGGTTTGGTTTTTGGCAGGCTGGCAACGGTTGCTGTTGATCCCAACGCAAGTTACGATGATAGTCCCCAGGCAATATCAAAAGCTTTAACTGCAGGCGGAACTGCATTTATGAATCAGAATGCAGGAAGTAAAATTGATATGTTTCTAATACCGGGCAAATCTATTGATACAACACTCACGGTATCGAATACTGCGGACTGGATAGTAAATATTTATTCTTCCGCTAAATCACTCGTACTCTGGATAAGGGGGGATAATGTTACTACTATTTCGGGGAATTAAATATCGCTTAAGGAAAATATTTCATCGGATGCTGGCGAGGTATTATATTAGAAGGAATTTAATTTTTATTAAGGATCGGGAACCTTTTAACAAATTATTTTATTAATATCAATTTCATCGTTTTATTCAAGCCATCAAAAACCAGTTTGTTGGATTGATTATCGAATGATATTTTATAAAAGTACACGCCGCTTGATAAATTGTTTGCATCAAATTGCACACTGTACCTTCCTGCCGGTTTTTCTTCATTTACTAATCTTTTAACTTCTCCTCCAAGCACATCATAAACAATTAACTTTACAAATGCAGGGTCCGGTAATTCGTACCTGATTGTTGTGAAGGAATTGAAAGGATTCGGGTAGTTTTGGTACATAACATAATTATCCGGAATCAAATTGGGTATTGATCTATCTGGTGGAGGGACTTCAATGGTACCATTAGTAATCTCTTCTACAAAATAATTGTAAAACAAATTTGCTGCTTTTGTATTGTATTTAAGATTTGAAACGCTTGCAAGATGATCTTCTCCCATTCCGCCGACTAATGCTATTACCACTTCTGCAGTATCGCCTAAATCCATACTAAAGGGACCATTCATTAACCACATACTCCTTCCCCCCGGCCCATCTGTAATTCCATCAATTGCCCCTGTACCGGTTACCGGATCACCCGGCAACATATAAGTTCCATAACCGATGAACTCAGCACCTGTTTGTCTGCTCGGATATGGTGGGTATGGTTTATATCCTGACATAAGATTATAAAACTCCAGAGTCCCATCATAATTAAAGCTTGGATCTGCAAAGTATCCGCCAGTTCTATGTAAAATCGCTACAGTTAATGGTTTTGGATTAAAATATCTATATCCTTTTACCCATTTAAAGTTAAATATAGCACTGTCAGAGTTATTTCCTGTAAATTTTGAAACCCCCTGAATAATGCTATACCCGACAGCAGGAGGAGCTAAACCAAATTTTATATATTCAAGATCCTGGTCATTTGAGTTATAAGAGTAACCAAGGTTCAGCGTTGTATCACAACCGATAAAATCGTCTGTATAATTTCCAACATCGGTATCAGACCACTGACAAATGTACATACTATCAATCCTAGAACCCGGAGGTGTAGTTGATGTCCCGCTGTAAATAATATCAACTTTTTTATATATAACATTACCGATTGGATTTAATGAACTGTAGGCCCAATAAGTTTCCTGAATTTCCAATCCAATGGGATCCGAACCATAAAGTAAGTTAGATATATCATCTTTATAATTTATCCATATTGTCTGCAGTGCACCGGGAACTCCCGGAACATCAACATCGGGATTATATTTTCCATCTTTATCCGTATCATAGTAAGGAGCACCTCTGTCTGCCGGCCATTCGTTCCAATCTTTTTCATATTGATTCTTTATCGTTTCCAGATCTTCAGTTGTTATGTCTTTCCGGTCTTTCATAAAAAAATTTTCTGCATCATTTGTCAGATCAGCCTTGTAATAATCTGTTCTTACCCTGTATAATCTGGTTATCGGTGAACATCCGGTACTATAAGTATTACCGTTTACTCTTACTTTCTGATCCTGTCCATCAAAAACCAGTCCCCCCCAGCAAATTCCTTCAGCAAAAATTACCCCGACCGATAAACCATTGGGGTAAGCTCCATTCCAGTTATCATTAACTACCCAATCGTGATATCCATCATCTCCTACCCAGGATGTTATATTACTGACATTTATTATACTTTGTTTTGGATTTTGTGCAGGTATAGTTATAGAAAGAATAAAAATCAGGATAGATATTTTGAGCGTCCGCATTTTTTCACCCCGCCGGAAATTAAACTCAACACAAACTAATAAACTAAATGAACAGTATCAACATTTAATACTGTAAAAAACGACAGCTGAGATAATTTCAGGGTAATATTTTAGATAAATCTGCTGATTATATTTATATCTGCCGGAAGGAAATAGAACACTTGTCAACCTGCACTTTTAGTTTGAATCTTTTAATGACTCAATAAAATATTGTGCTAAATTTTGAGGTGTTTCTCTATTAAGTGAAGGATTAATTTTAAGTAAAAATCCATTTTCATCTGATGCGGGTAGCTGGATATTCTTTTTACTGAGAGAATCTGTAAATCGTTTATTGTTTGCGTTTTTTATATTCAATAAGACAATATGAGACCCGTTTTCATATTTTGTTATCTGAAAGTTTTCTTCTTTTAGTAACAGAGAAAAAAACTTTTCAGCATTTTGCCATGCAGTTTTATAATCATCTATAAAGCCATCAGCAAAGTGTAAAGCAACTGCAGCAAATGGCCAGGCGGCCGGAAGTCCTCCTCCAAACATTCTTCTTTCGTGGAACAAATTTGTTGTAAAAGTCCTAGACCCGGCCAATATTGCACCTGATGCTGCATTAAAGCATTTCCACATTGATGTATATACGGTGTCGGACAATTCTCCATATCCGGCCGGAGTTATATTGCTATGTACTGATTGTACAAAGATCCTCGCTCCATCTAAATGAGTTTTAATTTCATGTTTTTTTGCATACTCGGTGATAGCTTTCAGATTATCAAAGTTAAACATACGGTCCTGCTGCCTTCTAACCGGGGTTTCGATTGATATTACCCCTACCCTTGTTTCAACTCTTCCTTTCTCTGTTTTGCTGATAGCATTTTCAATCTCACTTAAATCAAACTCAACAGAATTTTCCCCAACCGGAATAAGATTGAGCCCGCTAAGAGTCTGGCAACAATCACCTGAATCGTTATATAAATGACTTTGTTCCTGAACTATTATCCTGCGATTGCTATTTGCCAGATGGCGCACAGCAATATGGTTGGCCAGCGTTCCGGTGGGCATAAATATAGCCGACTCTTTTCCTAAAAGTTTAGCAAATTTGTTTTCTAATTCTTCAACTACTCCTCCGTTGGAATAATAATCAGGTTTAATTTTTCCTTCGTCTGCCAGTTTCATAAGCAGTTCGGAGTATTCTTTGGGGGATAACTGTAATCCGTCGTGAATGAAATCTACAGATTTGTCTGAGTTTTCATACAGTTTTGCAAATTTTTCAGTCGCAAAAATGTTAATAGGTGTCGCGGCTGCCGCAATGACACTTCCTAATTTTACGAAATCTCTTCTGTGCATAGTGATTAAAGGTGTATTATGTTATTGAATAATTTTAGAGTAATAGTACAAATCTCTTTTGCGAAGTTATTATAATTTAGTTAAATCTAAATGTAACTCCCTGAATATCTGGAGATGTTTCTCAAAAAAGTTTAACTGTGAGAAGTGAGGGGAATGCCTTTCGAAAAAGTGTAGGTTTACGAAAATCCATCTAATTTATGATTCTATCTTTTGATTCCCGTGTTTTCTCCCCGATTTATTAATGTTTGTCACTTTTATCTCTAAATATATACTTAAGCCTATAAATGATCGCGATGGAATAATTTTAGATCCGATGCTCTAACCATTACAGATAATGGTAGTACCTGGAAAAATAGTGACTTGAACCTGATGATCATATCCGACTTTGTCAATAAAGATAACGTATTAAATGTTTCGATATTAGGCAGTATGGCTGGTGTTTGGGATACAAACGCAAATTAATGACCATTTCTTAGGGTTTCACTTCCTTCTTATTCCATTAATCGACAAGTATAATCGGTTCACAAAACTTTTTGATTATCACTGCAAAAGCATATGTCATTCATATGCAGAGAAAGATAAAAAGAAGAGCTTTTGTGCTTTTGATGCAGACAGCATCATATTTATCATTAATTAAAAAAATTTTAAGAGGCTTGTTATGTATATAGGAAGAAAAATGTTTATTTATCTTACGGTGCTTATTGCTTTCATAATCGTAAGCGATTCTCATCCGCAAAGCGGACAACTGGATGAAACATTCGGAAACAAAGGAATAGCAACTACTGCAATAATTCATGACAGGAGTAATAGTGAGGCATTTGCAACTAAAATTCAAGGCGATGGGAAAATTGTTGCAGGTGGCTTTTATTTTAACGGCAATGATTTTGATTTCGCAGTTATCCGTTATAATAATGATGGCTCACTGGACAACTCATTCGGAACTAATGGTATTGTAATTACACCGGTCAGCAGGGGTGCTGATGAAATCAATTCAATCCTAATTCAAATAGATTCAGCAGAGGGAAATATCGAAAAAATTATTGCCGCCGGATTTTCTCAGAACAGCCGCGATACTGACTTTGTATTAGTCCGTTATAATCCAAACGGTTCCCTGGATAGTACATTTGGAGGAGATGGAAATGGTATAGTTAAATCAGGGACCAGTAATTATGCCGACTTTGCGACATCCATTACTCAACAAAAAGATGGAAAGCTTGTAGTAGCAGGTTATCAGTTTAACGGTCATGATTTTGATTTTATGGTGGCACGTTTTAGCGCAGATGGAATACCGGATAACAATTTTGGCAATCCGGATGGTATTGTAACTACTGAAATTTCAGGTAAAGGGACCGATGATCGTGCGTATGCGGTTGCAATTCAAAATAACGGAGATCTGGTTATCGCAGGATCATCTGATCAGGAAAACTCTTTTGCAGCAGCACGTTATAAATCCAGCGGTTTCCTTGATCCTTCTTTCGCCAGCAACGGTATTGCATTAACAAGTGTCGGTTCACCTGGTGCTCAGCGAAATAATATTGCATTATCAGCAGCAATACAGGAAGATGGTAAAATAGTTATCGGAGGGCGTTCATTAAACGACAACATTAATGATTTTACTTTGCTTAGGTATAAATCCAACGGGGAACCGGACTCTACTTTTAATGACAATGGTATAGTAATTACAAATCTGCAAAATAACAGCGGTATCGGATCAATATTTATCGATCATTCCGATAGGGAAAATGAAAAAATAATCGCTGCCGGTTCATATTTTAATGGTTTTGATATAGATGTTGCCGTGGCCCGATACGATACCGGCGGAAAATTGGATGATTCATTTGGTACCGGAGGCATTGTGATCATTCCGGAAGCAAAATCGAATCAAACAGCATTTGCAGCAGATTATGAGACTGACCCGCTAAACCAAAAAGTCACTAAGATCATTACCGCAGGATATTTTTTTGATGGTGCCAGTATATATTTTTCATTAGCAGCTTTAAATGGTGACGGAATAATCGATAACAGTTTTGGAACAAATGGAATAGTTAAAACTCCGGTAATAAATACTCATTCAGTTTTAAATGTAATTGCAGTTCAACCGGAAGGCGGAATAGAAAAGATTATTACTGCCGGCTATACTAATGAAGGAGAAAATTCTGTCATTACAATGGTTCGTTACAATCCTGATGGAAAACCTGATAGCTCATTCGGAAAAAATGGTGACGGGATTGTTATAACTCCAACTACAAAACCTGAATCAATCAGAGCATTACTTGTTCAAAATGACGGAAAGATAATTGCTGTCGGCCTGGCTACTTTAGTCCGTTATAACCAGGATGGAATTATTGATACTCTATTTGGATCAAAGGGATTTATTATTTTACCAGTTTCGTCCACAGACCGATCAAATAATTCTGCAGCGATACAGGATGACGGGAAGATTGTAATTGCCGGTGGTTTCTTTAATGATAATGACTTTGATTTTGCTGTAGTCCGCTATGATTCCGAAGGAAATTTAGATACTAAATTTGGTTCAAGAGGTGACGGTATTGCTGTAACGCCAATTGGAACGTCAGATGATTTTGCCAATTCAATTGCAGTTCAAAAGGATGGGAAAATAGTAGTTGCAGGTGATTACAGGAATATCGCAAACAAACTGGATCTGGCTGTAATCCGGTACGACTCAAACGGAATCCCTGATAATTCCTTTGGAACTAATGGTATTGTGGTAAACTCAATCGGGACTGCCGACGATTTTACTTACTCAGTAGCTATTCAGAGTGATGGAAAAATAATTACGGCCGGGGCATCAGGTGTAAGTGATTATAATTTTTCTTTAGTACGATATAATGAGGACGGCAGTATTGACCGTACTTTTGGATCAAACGGCGTAGTCACTACTTCAATCGGGAATGAAGATGATATTGCTGTCTCCCTGACGCTTCAAAAGGATAGAAAAATCACTGTTTTAGGTAATACCCAGGAAGGCACAATTGAGAATTTTGCTTTGGCAAGATATGATACTGATGGAAATCCTGACCCGGCATTTGGCACAAATGGCGTGATAAAGACGCAGATTGGATCATCAACCAGTTCTGCATCTTCGCTTCTGCTTCAAGGCGATGGAAAAATAATTGCGGGGGGATCTTCCAGCAGCACAATTGCAGACTACTCTGTTTTTACACTGATCCGTTATACCGATAATTTAGCAACTGATGTAGATGATAATAATTCAGGAAAATCTTTAACTTCATTTACACTTGAGCAGAATTATCCGAATCCCTTTAATCCTACTACAAAAATTAAGTACACAATACCCTACACCAGCGCAGGGAATGGGCAGTTTAATAATTCGGGACAGGCTGCTTTGTCTGTACAATTAAAGGTTTATGATATTCTTGGTAATGAAGTTGCAACCCTTGTAAATAAAGAACAGCAGCCAGGTAATTATGAAATATCTTTTAATGCAGGCAGATTATCCAGCGGTGTTTATTTTTACCGGTTGAATACGGGTAACCTTCACATGGTTAAAAAAATGATTTTAATGAAATGAGGAAAATTTTCCTGACAGTAAGTCATAACAAATAAGCATGCCGGAAAAGAAAAAAATATTAGCAATTATCGGAAGTATAGGAGCATACTCTTCAAATCTGAAACTCATCAGGAAACTCAGAGAGATGACAGCTGAGAATTATGAAATGACAATCTTTCAGGGAATGGGTAAGCTCCCGCACTTTAACCCGGATCTTGACGATGAAAATCCACCAGGGGAAATTATTGAATTCAGACAGCATATTGCAGACTCTGATGGAGTGATAATCAGTACCCCGGAATATGTTTTTAGTTTACCGGGAAGTCTGAAAAATGCAATTGAATGGTGTGTATCGACGACCATTTTTTCTCAAAAACCCGTCGGTTTAATTACGGCCTCTGCTTCCGGAGAAAAGGGACATGAAGAACTTAAACTGGTTATGAAAACTATTGAATCAAAATTTACCGAAGATACGACTTTATTAATAAAAGGCATAAAAGGAAAATTTAATAAAGAAGGCTGTTTGACCGATACAGAAACTATTGAAAGACTGAAACATTTTATTGATGCTTTTAACAGAATATTAAACGAATAAAAAATAAGTGGGTCCAAAAATGCATTTTATAAAAAGACAGACAGACTTGCAGTCAGTCGCAAACATTAACTATAAAAGAAAGAAAAGAATGGGACATATTAATGTTGGCTCTCTGTCCTTCACTTTTTTCTTTTTTCTTTAATCTTTTATCTTTTTTTGTTCCGCTATAAAAGTCATAAAATAAATAAAACTATAAACAGGGTTCTTATTATGATGAGAAAGGCTTATAATATTTATTCTGCAATACCATTTTGATTCCATTTTGATCGGTTTGTAATTATCAAATAAAAAAACCCCGGCCAAATAGTATTGACAGGGGCCTGATTGAAAAAAGTCTTAGTCAGAGGCTTTTTCTGCTATTATGGGATCAAGAGAAAAAGATTATCATTTCATTAAAACCATTTTCTTTGTTTTATTGAAAGTAGAACCATCAACACCCTTTGCACTGATAGTATAATAGTAAATTCCATTTGATAATTTCGAAGCATCAAAGTTTATCTGATGATTGCCAATGCTGTAATCACCATTTGTCAGCTCATCTACCTTTTCTCCGAGTGTATTATAAAGCTCAATGCTCACCCGTGAATCAAGTGGTAATGAGAAATTTATTAACGTTGAAGGATTGAAAGGGTTAGGATAGTTCTGTGAAAGGTCAAACACTTCCGGTCCATTAATTTCTCCTTCTACAATATTTGAATAGCTGAGTGATCCATCAAAATCAACTTGTTTCAAGTGGTAGTAATAAGTTCCTGGTTTGGAAATAACATCAACGTATTCATAATGAGTAACTTCGGTTGTATTTCCTTTTCCATTAATGAAAGCTACTTCATTAAAATCGACTTTGTTTAAACTTCTCTCTATCATAAATCCCGAATTGTTGGTCTCGCTAGCTGTTGTCCATTTAAGCGTAATTCCTTTCTCTGTGCTTAATGTAAAAAAAGCCGTCAGCTCAACCGGCACATACTCTTCGATGGTGAAGTTTGTATTTGAGATATCGAAGAAAACATTTCCAACTGCTTCAATTTTAATTCTTGCTTCCGTGGTTGGAAGGTTAGGAAGTAGTATATCTTCTGAACCATCATTCGGAGTATTCGCTGCAAGCATTTCAGTAAAATTGTTCCCGCCGTCTGTTGAAAGAAGAATATTTACTTGAGTCACATTCACCGGAGCAACACTTGTATTTGCAACATTCCATGTTACGGTCTGATTCGAATTTCCCTGCCATGTCACTGTAGTGTTTGGCTGTGTAACTAAAAATGGCCCTGCAGTGTTCGTAACATTGATTGACTGCATCTGGGCGTAATTTACACCTCCGCCACCTGCGCGGTTATCTCTTACTGTTAACCTGAAAGTCAAAGTACGTGTATACGTTGGAAGAATTTCCCCGATTGTCTGAGTGTTATTTAAAATGTTTGCCAGTTTCGGGAAATATCTGTAAGGCACATCAACCGGGTCGAATGACCTGAATATTGGCGCGTTGCCGGAAGGAGAATTTGGATGCCCTGCAGGTCCGAGGTCCCATTCTTCCCAGCAGTACGTTAAAGGATCGCTGTCCGGATCACTTCCTGAACCAACAAGCATAAAGGGTGTACTGATTGGAATAGTAAATCCGCCCGCAGGAACATTGGCTGACGGTTCATTATTTCCTGTGCCGGTTATTACCGGACAGGAATTTCCATTACCATTGTTAGTGTAATTAACTATTTCAACAAAGGAAATACTATGGAAATAAGCATCACTGTGATTCTGTAAATCCTGACTGCCACAAATGCCGGCATACGACATAATTGTACTTCCGCTGCCGGGTTCATAAGCTGTTGAGCCATTTCTATTGCCGCCGCCGCAAGCACCTTCATTTCCATTAAATGAATGGTTCCCGCCGTACTGGTGCCCCATTTCGTGAGCAACGTAATCAATATAAAACGGATCACCGATCGGCTGTGGCGAACCGGTTACTCCTCTTGCCTTCCATCCTGTCTGACAAACAACACCGAGATATGCAACGCCGCCCCCGCCGGTACTGACTACATGTCCGATATCATAATTTGCATTTCCTATAACTGCATCAAGATTTGACTGGTTTTGATCGAGCATAGCAGAGCCATCGTTATTGGTGTAAGGATCGGTTGTTGGGTTAGTGTAAATTATCAAATCATTATTCGGAATTAATTCTAGTCTTACTCCAACCTCGGATTCATAAACTCCGGTTATTCTGTTTACTGCTGTAACAACTGCGGCAAGTCCAAGTTCAACTGTGCCTCCATGGAAAATAGTGTATTCACCGGTTGCAGCACAGGCAAGCCTGTAAGTTCTTAATTGAGAACCTATCAAAACATCCGGATTATTTTCAACAAGATTTCTAATGTGATCACCAAACTCAGAATCAGTTCCAAATAAATTGCAAGTAGCTTTTAGCTCATCTTCAGTTGGTAAATAATCTTTTTCGTAATAAGAAATGTAATACCTTGTTTCACCAAGAGAGTAAGGATCAATATATACAGTGCCCTTAATAGAAAAAATTATCGCATGGAAACCTTCGGGTGTAATATCGAATCTAACCCTTGACGTAACATCATCTACTCCCTGCCCGAGATAGGTTTTTATTTGCGGATATTTTATTGAAAGCTTTTCAGCCATCACCGGAGATTCTACAACTTTAAAGGTAGTGAAGCTGTCATCGGGAAGCGGTAAGCTTAATAAAAAGTCTGATTCTTTTACGCGAGTAAGATTCTCGTGAGGCACACGGCTTAGTGTTTTAGATAATCCCTGCAGATTAAGTTCAAGTGTGCGGTATGATTGAGGAATAATGTACCTGGTACCTGAAGCATTCAACCCGGTTTCAGAAATGTCATTCCATAAATTGGAAAAATTCGGTTGTGCAAATGCGACCGAGGTCAACAATATAAAAACACAAAAGTAAAAAATAGAGAAATTTTTTGAAGAGGGATTAAATCTCATAGCACCTCCTTATTTGATTCAGAATTAGTAATAATTATTTCAACACCTGCAAATTAGGCACCTTATTTGCTTTTGTCAATTTGACATGCAAACTGAATTAAATGATGAGTTTACTTTGAAAATGTTTTTCGATATCTCAGAAAAAACTCCTGTGTCTGTTTGTTGAAAAAATTGCAGCCGATCCTGATAGTGACTCTATACGTAATTATATAAGGAATGTGTGCCGGATTGATGAAAAAATGAGTAAAAGATTTGAATTTGGATATTTACAGCATTAAATCGAACTACATCCATTGAAGTCCGCATTTTAATAGTATTAAGTATTTAAGGTGAACTAAAGGATGATGCAAGGTTAATCTGCAATCATAACGAACATTAAAATGCAGGAAGCAGGATAATATCAGGTAAACAGGACGACAAATCGCGCCCTCTCACTATTTAAAAATAAAAAACCCTCTCCGGTAAGAGGGTTCTTAATATTAACCTTGCCCGCCTTTGGCGGAGCAAAAATCCGTTACATACTCTGACATTCTATTTCAACAATATCATCTTCTTTACAGCGATAAAGTTATCACTTCTTAATTCATAGATATATAATCCCGTTGCTGCATTCGCTGCATCCCAGTTATAACGGTGCTTGCCTGCTTCCAGGGTCTGGTTGACCAATTCAGCCACCTTTTCTCCCAGAGTATTGTATATCGTCAGCCTGGCATTATTAACATTCTCTGGGAGTGAAAATTCAATTGTGGTAATTGGATTAAATGGATTCGGAAAATTCTGACTGAGTGAATATTGTAACGGTAAATTTACACTTACTTCAATTTCATTTGAATACTTACATGTTCCGTCGAAGTCTATCTGCTTTAACCTGTAAGTATAAATTCCAGATACAACATTATTATCATTAAATGAATATGTTTTGGGCTCCGTAGTTGTTCCATATCCTTGTACGTAACCAATATTTTCCCAATTCCGGGTTCCGGCTCCTGATTCCTGGCTTCTTTCCACCTCAAATCCCTTATTGTTAGTTTCAGTAGCAGTCTGCCATCGTAATTCAACTTCTCCTTTATCAGCATCGGCCGTGAAAGATGTAAGTTCAACGGGGATAATTTGAGAATATTTTACTACGACATAGTCCATTGTTGTACCAATGCCTACGCTGCCTCCCGAAATGTAAAAATTGTTTTCTGAATCCACTACTATATCAAATCCGTTATCATTGTCACTGGCCGGTCCGTCGTAACTCTGCATCCATTGCTGAACACCATCAGAATTGTATTTGACTATCCCGATATTCTGATTTCCCCACCCATCGTAATAACCGATCACATAAGAATTTCCATCTGCATCAACTGCTATTGAATAAGCTTCATCTGCGAGACCTGCGGGACCATTATATACCTGAGACCACTGTTCAACGCCTGACGAATTATATTTTACTGTGCCGTAGTTATCAGTAGTCCCTCCCTCACTATAAACTAATACGCCGGTTATATAGACATTTCCCACGCCGTCTAATGCTATAGAACGTGCTTCATCAAAATTACTCCCGGCACTGCTGTATGTTGCTGTCCATTGCTGCTGACCTGAGGAATTATATTTCATTGTGAGGTAGTCGTTATATGTTCCGCTTCCGGCAGTACCTCCGGTTACAACTACATTACCCGAACCGTCGACTGCAATCGCATTTTCATAATCACCGCCGTTTTCAGGACCATCATAAATTTCCGCCCATTGCTGCACGCCATCAGTATTATATTTAATAGTAGCGCAGTCACCCGATCCCGCTCCTGAGCAATAACCGGTTATATAAACATTGCCGTCATTATCTAACGATATTGCATTAGCAGCATCATAACTGTTTCCGGCTCCGTTATAAGTTTCAATCCATTGCTGAACGCCGTCGCTGTTGAATTTTATGGTTGTATAATCTGCCCCTGCTGATATACTTTCGCTTCTACCTGTAACATAAACATTATCCGCAGCATCCAGCGCAATTCCGGAAGGTGCATCATAACTGTTTCCCGGGCCGTTATAGTACTGCACCCACTGCTGTACGCCGGCAGAATTATATTTTATAACAGCATAGTCGATGTAATTTGTTGCTCCTGTTTCGCTGCATCCCGCTACATAAACATTACCCGAACCGTCGACGGCAATCGCATTTGTACCGTTTATTACATCAAGGGCGTTTGATGGTCCGTTATATCTTTGAATCCATTCCTGCACACCGGACGCACTGTATTTAATAGTGGTTATATCATTATCCGATGTTTCGCCTACGCTGTTACCCGTAACGTAAACATTACCCTGATTATCCACGACAATAGAAAATGCCAGGTCTATTCCGTTTCCGGGCCCGTTGTATCTTTGCTCCCATTCCGGGGTAACTTGTGAATAACTGACAGAGAGAAAGGCTGCCGCACTAATAAATGTGAGAATTAAACTTTTCATGAAAACATCTCCACTTTTAATGAATTGAATAATAAGTTTAAGAAGAACCCTCTGCTTTTAGTTTTTTAAAATCGTCAAGAGGAATAGAATCTGTCCAGAAACTTTCAAAAACTTTTTTTAATGATAATGCAAAACTTGCGTGATCTACAATCATTGTCGTAATACTCGGGTTCATAGAGACGGGATCATTCAGGGCAAGCATTGTAACCTTCTCGTCAAAAATTGCAAGTTTCATCGGGAGAGTGTGAATCAGTTTAATTTCTTCCCCCAATTTTGCAAAAGAGTTTAACATGCTGATAAAATTTGGATTCGACTCTTCTGTTATATTATAATATTCATATATCGCCTTGATATGAATCTTTTTTTCCAGGGCAGATTTTTCAGGACTGATATTTTCAGAAAATTGCAGAATATAAGGTGCCTTGGTAAATACAAGCATTTCCAGTTTAGCATTCATTTGAAGGGTCAGCCATCTGTCTTTTATCTGCCGCGTGTCGTTCAGAACTTCAATATAATCCAACGGCTCATCCTTTTTCCTGCTGTTATAAACTTCAGATAAGTTTGTCTGAAGCTGATTTGCAACGTTGATCTTTTCTTCATAATCGGATAAAATATTTTCCATAACAATTTTCGGCTCAATACAGCTAAAAACTTTTATGCCGTTTCTATAATTTTGGTTGCATAGACCTTTCTTAGCAAGATTTTGTAAAATTTCATAAGATTTTGTACGGCTTAATGAGGTGATCCCGGCAATTTCAGGAGCAGTAAATTCTCTCTTCTGAAGCAGAGCAAAGTAGACTTCAGCTTCTCTCCTTGGGATACCAAGCACCTGAAGCTTATCTATCAGATCTTTCATATTTAGCCTTAATAATGAATGTATCCCCTATAGGTGAATAATTCTCCTCATAGGGACACATAAACATAAAAACATATTATATTATTTGCAATACCCGTGTGAAATACCTGGTTCTAAAAATTTTATAACACGAACAATTTATATTGATCCTGATGATTATGAATTTCATGATGGCGATTGGAATGAAATTGTTGTTACAATTTTAAGGTGGTGGAAGTGTTTATAGCACCCTGGCCGACAGCTCTAATCACTGAAGTAAGAGAGTACAACCATCTCTAAGCCTGACTTTATCCCACTGACAAAATGACAATACTAGTCTGTATTCCTGGAGGTCAAATCTTCTTTTTTCATTCATTTTTAAGGGTCCCTAATTTCATTTTAATTTCGTTATACTCTCGTTCTACTCTCGGTTAAATTGCGCTAAAATTTCTGCCGGATTCAATCCAGCTAAATTTTTATGACATTTTGTCAGTTACACCCGCATAGTAGTCTGTTTATTCTATTTTAAACAGTAATGAAAAGCCTGAAATTAGCGATTAAATTAATGCACTGATGAAATATTTGACAACCCGCCGGTTAATGGTTATATTGAAAGTTCAAAATTAATTAAATATACCGCGGGGTGGAGCAATTGGTAGCTCGTCGGGCTCATAACCCGAAGGTTGTAGGTTCAAGTCCTGCCCCCGCTACTAAAAATAAAAAATCCCGGCCGTTAAGGTCGGGTTTTTTATTTTTAAATAGTAACAGGACAGAATTTGATTTCAAGTTGAGGAGCGAAGCGACGAAATCCCGCTC
>CAVUOZ010000007.1:0-7210 GCA_963743325.1 uncultured Ignavibacteria bacterium | reverse complement strand
AGAGACTGTTGAGACTTACATCAGATTAATCCTGATGAATTGACTCTGTGAATGCTTCTTGAGAATGCAAATTAACAGAAGGCCTCTGGGGTTGTCCCAAAAGCAAATTTTACTGTCACACTGAGCCTGAGCCTGCCACACTGAGCCTGTCGAAGTGTGAATTCTTTCTGAAATTTCAGTCTTCGATAAACTCAGACTGACCAATCTGAACTTATTAGTCATCCCTAACAAAACATAAATAATACAACCTGTTTACCGTTTTACCCGTATTATCCGACCTTTATTGATGCCGTGCTCGTCCAATAAACTTTTTTCTTGTAAGGTATCCCGCCGGCGAGAGCCAGGTAAATAATTGGTTCGGGATCCTGTGCTGCTATTCTTTTTGTCTGACTATCTAACTTTATATCCAGAGTGTATAAATTATCCGGTGAGGGAACAGTTATGGCAACAGAAAGCGGGATAATAGAATTTTCAGCCTTTTCAAAGTACAAGTAAATGAAAAGTCTGGCCGGGAATTTAAGATTGGGTTCAGAAAGACATAGAAATGACAGATGCAGAGATTTATTTTGAATGGAGGCTGAGTAAAGTTTTAATGATAGTCCGTTCGGGGTTATTTTATTTGAGGTTGTTAAAGAACCTTCCTTTACCATTCTTGCATTTAATTTAATTACCTTGTGATATGAATCCGTCCCTTCTAAAGAAGCTGCTGCCCAGATCTCTTTCAAGTCCCTGATAGAATTGACAGTTTTTGCCAGTTTTACCGTAATAGCAAAATTATTCCTCCCTGCTTTAGATGCTGCGGATTTACTTGCTTTATATTTTCTTGGACGGACAGAAACAAAACGTTTACCATTTCTTACTCTGAAAACAATATTATCCAGTCGGCCGGACACAACTCCCAAAACAGATTTTTTTACTTCCGCCATAATAATTCCCACTTTATTGATACGAAAGATAGATATAATCAGAAAGAAAGTAAAACGCATTCAAGACGCATTCAAGACGCATTCAAAACGCATTCAGATCGAAAGAATAACAAGTTGATAAAGAAATGGAAGATTGAATGCCTGCTGCCTTATTACGGCAGATGTTAGCTCCAGATTGTAAGGGGCAATTGAATGCACATTCGCTTTGACTTACACATGGTAAAACCAATAATAAATAATTCCTATCCGTTAGAACTATTAAACCGTCTATTATTATAATTCAATTAAACCCAAGGCCACCCCGCGACCTGCAAACTGATCTGTAAGCTTTCCGCTATTGAGTAAATCCTCTCTCCTGCTTATGTTTAAACCAGTTTTTCACATAAAAAGGAATTATCATGGCGGGGGCTCCCGATAAGATTAAACAGCTTGTAGAAACTTTTAAACGAAATTTCGATTTTTATAAATCCGGCAACTTTAACGAAACTCAGCTTAGACGGGAATATCTTGATCCTTTCTTTTCTGTTCTCGGCTGGGATGTTGAGAATAAAAGAGGTTATGCAGAGGCATATAAAGATGTTATTCACGAATACTCCCTCAAGACAAAAGATGTAAGAGAGGCACCCGATTATTGCTTCCGTATAGGCGGTACGCGTAAGTTCTTTGTGGAAGCAAAAAAGCCAAGCGTAAATCTTAAGGAAGATATCCACCCTGCTTTCCAGGTGCGCAGCTATGCATGGTCTGCCAAACTGCCACTGAGTGTGCTTACCGACTTTGAAGAGTTTGCTGTGTACGACTGCCGTATTCCGCCTGATAAAAAAGATAAATCTTCCACCGCACGCATAATGTACTATGTCTTTGATGATTACCTTGAAAAGTGGGATGAAATTGAAAATGTATTTTCACGCGAGTCGGTTCTCAAAGGTTCATTCGATAAATACGTTGAAAGTAATAAGAAAAAAAGGGGTACGGCGGAAGTTGATTCCGTTTTCCTCCAGCAGATGGAGGAATGGAGAAAACTGCTTGCCAGGAATATTGCTCTCCGCAATCCTTCCTTAAGTATAAGAGAATTGAACTATGCTGTACAGAAAACAATTGACAGGATAATATTCCTCAGGATTTGCGAAGATCGCGGCATAGAGGATTACGGACAGTTAATGAACCTGCAGAACGGTGTGAATGTCTACGATAGACTTAAACAGATTTATTACCGTGCAGATGAAAAATATAATTCGGGATTATTCCATTTTGAACAGGAAAAAGAAAGGAATGAAAAGCCGGATAACCTTACTCTTGACTTATCGATTGATGATAAAGCAATTAAAGATATTGTGAAGCATCTGTATTATCCCGATAGCCCTTATGAGTTTTCTGTTCTGCCGGCAGATATACTGGGACAGGTTTACGAACAGTTCCTGGGCAAAGTTATAAGATTAACTCCTTCTCACCAGGCTGTTATTGAAGACAAACCCGAAGTTAAAAAAGCCGGCGGGGTTTATTATACACCCACATATATAGTTAGCTACATTGTGGAAAATACTCTTGGCAGGTTATTGTCATTTCGACCGGAGGGAGAAATACCACCCACTAAACAGGCACAGAAAAATGTTAAAGAGATAAGTAAAATAAAAATACTCGATCCTGCCTGCGGTTCGGGGAGCTTTTTAATAGGTGCTTTCCAGTGCTTGATTGACTGGCACCTGAAATACTATACTGCTAATCCGGCGAGTAGTTGAAAAATTTCTCGCTGTTAAAAATCCGCCCATATACCAGGCGGCAAACGGAAGTTTCTTGCTGACAACATCTGAAAAGAAGAGAATACTGCTTAATAATATTTACGGAGTTGATATAGATTCACAGGCGGTAGAAGTAACAAAGCTTTCGCTGCTGCTTAAAGTGCTTGAAGGAGAAAGCGAAGAGACTATTAAAAACCAGCTGAAGTTTTTCAGGGAACGTGCTTTACCAGATCTTTCCGATAATATTAAATGCGGCAACTCTTTAATTGGTCCCGATTTCTATAACCAGACTGAAATGCAATTTCTTAATGATGAAGAAAAGCTGAGAATAAATGTGTTTGACTGGAAGAGCGAGTTTAAGGAAATTATGGATGCGGGGGGATTTGATGTGGTGATAGGAAATCCGCCTTATATAAGAATACAAGCTATGAAGGAATGGGCATCTGAAATAATGTACTTATCTAATAATTATGAGAGCGCAAAAAGTGGAAACTATGATATTTATGTTACTTTCGTTGAGAAGGGTTTTATGTTGTTAAGGAGTGGATTATTAGGATTTATTCTTCCTAATAAATTTTTTCTAACTGACTATGGTGAAAATTTAAGAGGGTTGATTACAAAAAATAAGGCAGTAGAAAAAATAATTGACTTTGGATCTTCTCAAGTCTTTTCGAATGCCACAACATATACCTGCTTAATGTTTCTGTCAAAAAAAACAATAGATCATTTTTATTATATCAAAACTAATGAACCTAGAAATATCCAAAATGAATTGAATTTCACTTTTAATAAGTCTGAATCAATTACATCAGAACCATGGATTATCTATACAAAGGATGAAGATCAAATAATTGCAAAACTTAAGAACGCAACTATAAATCTGGCTGATATACCAGTCAAAATCAGCAGAGGCTCAAGTACAGGAAATGATAAAATTTTTATGTTAGAAAAAAGAGGGATATATTATTACAACAAGGACAATAAAATTGAAATTGAGGAAGGTTTTTTGAAAATTCCAATATTTGCAACAGATTTTACTAGATTCAAATTTAACCCCACAGGTAATAAATATTTATTATTCCCTTATACAATAACTAATAATGGATATAATTTAATGACAGAAGATTATATTAAAGAAAATTATCCAGGAGCATATAACTATTTAAAAAACAACAAAAAGGAATTAGAGAAAAGAAAACAGTTTTCTCAGTGGTATGGATATAGCGCACCCAGAAATTTGTCTGAACACATTAAATCCGACATATTGATCCCACTTTTAGCTAACAGGGGATTATTTACCATTTTCATGGGTATAAGAAATAATTTCACTTTAATGGCAAGTGGTGGATTTAGCATTTGGGTACTAAACAAGGAATATGATCCGAATTATATTTTAGGATTATTAAACTCAAAACTTATATTCTGGTATTTAGAAAAGTTAAGTAACGATTTTAGGGGTGGCTGGATAACCTGTACTAAACAATATGTGGAAAAACTTCCAATAAAATCGAAAGAAAAAAAATTTTCTATATATAACAAAATATGTGAATTAGTTAAATTTGAAATGAATACGCTAAAACTCCTTGATCTTCTAAAAACCCCTCAGGAAAAAACCGCACTCCAGCGTCAGATAGATGCAACAGACAAACAGATAGACCGGCTTGTATATGAGCTGTACGGATTGACGGAAGAGGAAGTCAGGATTGTGGAAGGTGAACGGGTATAGGAAAAATTGCAAGATTGCATAATTTCATTACACTACTATTCCATAATTTCATCATTCTATTACTCCATTATTCCACGATTCCATTATTCCATTATTCCACTATTCCACTATTCCACTATTCCTATTCTTTCTGCTTCATTTTATGGGGTTACAGAAAAATATTTCCAGGATATTGCTTATTATCGACAAATATTCTTTATTTCAATTGTTGTTATTTCTCTACTGGTAATTCCGGGTTAATATTAACCGTATTTATGGGGAAATATGATAGGACCCGAAAATATTACTGAGGGAACCTCTCCTCTTCTTACTAACTCGACTTATCCACGTTATTACATTCCTGTATCCCATCCTTCCGTTTATACAGAACGGCTCATTTTCATATTTCATTCTCATAAATATAATACCGGTTCAGGTAATTTTTAATAAATAATTTTAAAACAAAATAGAAAGGGTACTTTATATGTATACGTTTAAATATCTCTGTGAAATCCAGACAAAATAAGCATCACCCGAAACACCTACGGTCGACCCAACGGCTGATAGAGTTTTTACAGACGAATTACTTACTTTTCGTATAGTAATTGATAACTATGATCTTTTTTTTGAGGGTTCTAAAAGTCTCTTAATATTTTATGTCACCGCCAAAACTCCTCTTACTCTTAAGTTAGGTTCACGACCTGATGTGAACGAAACTAAAGATTACTTGGTTGGTGTCATCAGTTCAACGGCGACGGACAAATACCCCTGCCGCCAGCGTCACCGCCCAGGATAATAATATGACGCCCTGGTAAATGATATAGTATATTGTTGGAAAAAGTCTGAATTAAGATGATGCTTAAAAAGATCACATATTTATTACTCCTGACTGGCCTGGTATGCTACGGACAGAATAGCAACTTCCGGTTTGAACATCTTACTACTCAATTACAAACTGTCGAAGACGGCTTATCTGCAAACACAGTTGTATGTCTTTACCAGGACAGCAGGGGGTTTCTCTGGATCGGAACTTACAATGGATTAGACAGATATGACGGTTATAATATTAAAGTTTATAAAAATATTGAAGGAGATGAGACCAGTCTGAGTGACAATCAGATAAGATCAATGTGCGAGGATAATGATGGAAACCTGTGGATTGGAACATTGAACGGAGGGCTGAATAAATTTGTCCGTGATAAAGAAATTTTCAAAAGATATATGCATAAATCCGATGATCCGCAGAGTATCAGCAATAATAATATAAGTGCTATTTGCAGGAGCGAACCGGGCTATCTCTGGATCGGCACTGCCGGTGGGGGGCTGGATTTGATCGATGTAAAGAGTGAAAATATTAAGCATTATAAAAATAATCCCGGTGATCCGTCCAGTTTGAGCGATAATATTATTTTTTCACTATTTATTGATAAAAACGAAACATTATGGATAGGTACACAAAAAGGGGGGCTGAATAAATTTGACAGGGTCAATAAAAAATTCACCTCATATAAACACAATCCCGATGACCCGGGAAGTATAAGCAGTAATTATATAACCTCAATGTATGAAGATAATTCAGGATATTTGTGGCTGGGTACTGCAGGCGGCGGACTGGAAAAGTTCGACAGGGGGAAAAATAAATTTACCCACTATATGAATGACCCGGATGATGATGCCAGCTTAAGCAGTAATGATATCTGGTCAATCTACTGGGATTCTGAAAACAAATTATGGATCGGTACCGTTAACGACGGGCTTTGTCTTTTCGACAGAAATAAAAACCGGTTTATTCAGATTAGAAAGAGTTATGATCCCGAAGGATTAAATGATACGGGCATATATTCAATTCTCGAGGATAGATCGGGAATACTCTGGTTCGGAACGTGGAGCGGCGGTCTAAACAAGTATGATAAGGCAAAAGAAAAATTTAAAACTTATGCCCATAATCCGAATGACAAAAACAGTCTCGGAAGCAATGAGGTCTATTCCATTTATGTGGATAAGTTTAATGAGCTCTGGATTGGAACTGCCGGCGGCGGTATGGACAGATTTGATAAGAGCAGAAAAAAGGTCTCTCATTACACTTTTGATCCGAACGATCCCAGCAGTATCGGTAACAACAGCGTAAATTCGATTTGTGAGGATAAGGACGGCTACATCTGGATAGGAACCTACGGCGGCGGAATAAACAGGTACGACAGAAAAACTAATAAGTTTACCCGTTACAATAATGATCCCGATAATAAGAACAGTATTAGCAGCAACAATATCGGTATGATTCATTTCGACTCACGGGGGAATTTGTGGATCGGAATTGAGGGACAGGGAATGGATAAGTTTATTATGAATGAAAATAAATTTGTCCATTATAAAAATAATATTAACGATAAAAACAGCATAAGTGAGTATCTTGTTTATTCAATTTATGAAGACCGGAAAGGTAATATCTGGATCGGCACCAACGGCGGCGGGTTATTAAAGTACGACAGCAGCATTGACGGTTTTATCTGCTACAAACATGATGCTGAAAATCTAAAAACAAGTTTAAGTAATGATGTGGTTTCAGTCATTCTGGAAGATAAAAAGGGAAATGTCTGGGCAGGTACCAGCCTGGGGATCAACAAGTTCAGACCCGATAAAATGGAATTCAGACACTATACTGAAAAGGATGGTCTGATAAATGATATGGTCACCGGGATCCTGGAAGATGACAATGGATATTTGTGGATCAGTACCGGGAAAGGGATATCCAGGTTCGAACATGATAATGAGCAATTTACAAATTACGATGCTACCAGCGGACTTCAGGGAACTGAATTCAATCCATTCGCCCATTTTAAGGG
>CAVUOZ010000006.1:0-144197 GCA_963743325.1 uncultured Ignavibacteria bacterium | reverse complement strand
CAAGGGTCTCATCCTGTGTGCCGAAGAAGACCGAAACCAGTCCTTCGACAAGATTATAACCTACTGTTATGACGGCTAGTATTATGTCTTCTTTCAAAAGTTTGTTCATCAGTTATAATTCTTATAAATATTTAATCGATATTCCAATATAAAAACATTTTGGTATTTTTTAGCAGAATTAAAAGTCAAATCACAGTTTGTTACAGGTAATTTGTAATTACTAAAGAACAATCAATAAAGGGATCCTTATTTATATATTAAGCTTTTCAATATTTTAATAAAAACGTATTTTAGTTCTAACCAGATTGAAGAAATGTACTCATATAGCTTACTATCTTATTATGGAACTGAATGACATTTGCAGCAAAGGTTAATTCATTTAACAGCAGCTTAAATTTTACAAAACCTTTGCCAAAGGGTATTCAGATAATGAATCCTTTCAAAGAGAACTCCTCTATTCTGCCAATATCAAATTTGTTTTACAATAAATTTTATGATGATGAAAAAGAGCGGTATTTGATTATCGGTATAAACCCGGGCAGACACGGCGCAGGAATTACAGGAATCCCCTTTACTGATACACTCAGGCTTGAAAAGTATTGCGATATAAAAATTAAAGAGTTCAACTCTTATGAAACTTCGTCAGAATTCATTTATACGCTGATTGAAGCATACGGCGGGGTACATAAATTCTATTCCCGGTATTACATAAATGCAATATGCCCGCTGGGATTCACAAAGATAAATGGGCTTGGTAAAGCAGTGAATTATAATTATTATGATGACAAAGAGCTTACTGCAACTGTTTTTGATTTTATGGTCAAAAATTTAAAATCACAAATATCCTTCGGAATTAAAACTAATTCGTGTTACTGCCTGGGATCAGGTAAGAATTATAAGTTTTTACTTGAACTGAATAATAAGGAAAATTTGTTCGGTGAAATTATACCGTTAGAGCATCCTCGTTTTATTATGCAATACAGAAGAAAAAAGCTTCTAGATTATTGATATGTATCTGAAATTATTAAAATGACGTTTGAAGATATTACAACGCTAAGATTAGCCAACCAGCAAATATCGATTAGAAAATTTAATTCGGTGCAGGATCTTGTTGGTTATATGGGTGCATTCCAGTCACAGGACTATGCGATGCAAAATGGGCTATCGGTCTCAGGTTAAAAAAGCATCGGAATCTTTAATTAATGATGCAATCAATAAAGGAGAAATAATAAGAACTCACCTCATCCGACCCACCTGGCATTTTGTTTCATCAGAAGATATATACTGGATGCTTGAACTTACCTCTTCCAGAATTAAATCATCAATGAGTTCACGTAACAGAGAACTTGAATTAACACAGTCGGTTATTAAAAAGAGCAATAAGATCCTACGCGAAGCTTTGACCGGGAATAATCATATGACAAGAGAAGAATTGATAGGATTATTAAACAAAGCAAAAATCAAAACGGATAAAAACAGAGCATCCCACTTATTAGCGGAAGCCGAGCTGTCGGGGATAATCTGCAGCGGTATTTCAATCGGAAATAAGCAAACATATGCTCTCCTGGAAGAAAGAGTTCCTCAAAATAAACCGCTAAATAAAGAAGAGGCTCTTAAAAGGCTGGCTCAAAAGTATTTTATGAGCCGGGGCCCTGCAACGCTAAAGGATTTTTCGTGGTGGTCAGGCCAGGCGATTACCCAGGTCAGGACGGCCCTGGAAATATTAGAACAGGAAATGAAACCTTTGAAATAAATTCTCAGACTTACTGGTGTATTAGTCAACCTCCGAATCTGGGAATCAGACAGATAAGGTTTTCCTTTTGCCGACTTATGATGAATTTATTATCAGCTACAGTGACCGGTCTGCTGTTCTGAACTCTGATGCTCACAGAAATATTATATCCTCTAACGGAATATTCAGAGCCATAGTAATTTATAACGGAAAGTTATCGGAACCTGGAAAAGGAAACGAAAAAGGATAAAGTAATGATTGAAATAAACTACTTCAATCGGCCGGATAAGAGAATTAAACCGCAATCGAAATATGAAGCACACAGATATTCCGGGTTTTTTGGAAAGGAAAAGCGGGAAATTAAATCATTCATCAGGAGGGAGGCTTTAAATCTTTGTAAGAGTCAGTATCAATACAAATAAGCTCAGAAGCCCTGTAATTTGAGAAGTATGATTTTATAAATAAAATAGAATCCACAGCGCATTCAGATAGAGTGTAATAAGGGTAAATATGTACTTTTTATCGATTTGGAAAAAGGATAAAACTGATAATTTCACTATTCCCCCCTTGTATCCTAGCGAATAAACCAAAGTAAATTTTATTGCCCTCTATGATTTGTGTCATGATGTCGAAAAATCTTACAAAACAATATCCTTCGTTTGCTGCTCAGAATTGTTTTTAAATAAAAATTAAAGAATCATTTAATCTTCTGAAGTGTGAAGCTAAACTTTTTTTATTTTCAGTTAGTATTATTCATTTTGTTCACATTCCGGGCTGAATCCCAGCAAATTCATTTCAGACATTTGACTATAGATAACGGCCTTTCACAGAATGCTGTCCCCTCTATTATACAGGACAGACAGGGTTTTATGTGGTTTGGTACCAAAGACGGACTAAACCGCTATGACGGTTATACATTCAAAATATTTCAGAATGATCCACTGGACACGACCACCTATTTCTTCAAATTACATCTCTGCACTATTCGAGGACAGCCGTGGTTGAAATCCTGGATCGGTACTGGATGGGGATTTCAATCTATATCATAAGAAGAGATAATGAGTCTGTTACCAGAGTCTAGAGAGATCGATAATAATGTTAAAATTACATCAATTACAGAGGATAGATCTGGTAATATATGGATCGGAACAGACGGAAATGGTGTATTTAGAATTTTTACTATGTAGATTGCTTCTTCCTTAAATTGGAACATTTCATTGATTCTGAAAATCCTGGAGATTTAAGCGACAATTTTATTTCAGCATTATTAGTTGATTCAAAAGGAATTCTATGGATTGGTAACTCAGCGGGCCTGGAGAAATTTGATAATCAAAAGCAGACATTTATACATTATAAAATCACAACTAAGAGCCCGGAAGCTCCATCTTTTCCTGCGGATAACGGTATAACAGCAATAACTCAGCTAAAGCTTAACCATCTCTGGCTGGGTACACCAAGCGGATTGGTCGATTTCGAAATGGACACCGGAGAGTATAAACTATTTCCTCATCACTATAATATATTCCGTTTCGGCTGGGGAAGAATCATACAAATAATATCTGATCATAACGGTAAGTTCTGGCTGGCATCACCCGGGGAGTTAATGTTGTTTGATCCTGTCAAGAAGTCATATCAATATTTCAGGAATGATCCGCTTGATCCAAACTCAATGAGCTATAATGCTGTTTCAAGCATCTGCCTTGACAGGTCAGGAATAATCTGGATTGGAACACCGGGCGCGGGAATTAATATTTACTGATCCGAAAGCAAGTCGTTTTTCAACTCTTACACGACAAAAAGAACTGGATTCACGAATTACCGGGTTCAGTGTACGCGCTGTCTGTGAAGATGATAATGGACTTATCTGGATAAGTACTGATGTCCTTTATTGCTGGGATAGAAAATCAGGTGAATTAAAAAGTTATGAAACATCCTCCGCAAGACCCGATGATTTTGGGAACACGGGTGCCTGGTCAATTATAAAAGACTCAAAAGGAATTTTATGGTTCGCTACCTCACGGGGATTATTCAGTTATGATCCGGCAGCAGCGCAGCCAAGACAGTATAAATATGAGCCTTCAAATACTTCAGGATTACCGCAAAAAGAGGTCTATGCTGTTTACAAAGATAATGATGGATATATCTGGATCGCTACCGAAAATTATTTTTGCGAACTGATAGATGTTAAAAGCGGAAAATTCAGAAATTACAGATACAATGAAGAAACATCGCAAAACGATATTGTACGCCCCTGTATTTACCAGGATAAAGAAAATATGTTCTGGATAGGTACTGACAGAGGATTAGTAAGCTTCGATCATATATCAGGATCCATGAACAAATATCTTAATGATCCAGCCGATCTTCACAGTCTGAATAACAATTCCATTAAATCAATTTATCCTGATCCTGGCGATCCGTATAAATATCTCTGGATTGGTACTGCCGGCGGCGGCCTGAATAAATTCAATAAGGTTGATAAACGCTTTAGTTTTTTCACAACTAAAAATGGACTGCCCAATAACGTTATATATGGAATACTATCTGATTCAAAGGGAAATCTCTGGCTGAGTACCAACCACGGGTTATCGGTATTTAATCCAAATACTTTTACATTTAAGAATTTTGATGTACTTGACGGTTTACAGAGTAATGAATTTAACACAGGAGCCTATTTCAAAGATCAAAACGGTGAAATGTTTTTTGGGGGGATTAAAGGATTAAATCACTTCTACCCGGAAAATGTAAAGAGTAATCCGTTTGTTCCGAATATTGTAATTACAAATTGTGAAATTCTGAACCAGTCTCCGGAAACCGGAAGCAGCCGGCCAATAATCAAACCAATTTTTAATGCGGGTACTTTGACTTTATCCGATAATGAAAATTATATCCGATTTGAATTTTCTGCACTTGATTATTCTGCGCCGGAAAAAAACAAGTATGCTTACAAGCTTGAGAATTTTCACGAGGACTGGATAATTGCCGACACCCGCCATAGTGCAACTTTTACTCACCTTCCCCCAGGTGAATATATTTTTAGAGTAAAAGGTTCTAATAATGACGGGATATGGAATGAAAAAGGCGCATCATTGAAGCTTATTATACTTCCACCATGGTGGCAGACCTGGTGGGCTTATTTAATATACGCTCTATTGTTTATTTCAATACTCTATATTCTAAGACGGTATGAGTTAAACCGCATTAATCTTAAAAATCAGTTGAAGCTTGAAAAAGTGGAATCTGATTCATTACGTCATTTAGATCAGTTGAAGACAAGATTCTTCGCAAATATATCACATGAATTCCGTACCCCCCTGACTTTAATTCTGGGACAGATTGAAAGCGTACTTTCCTCAGGAATCGAAACAAAGGAAAAGGGTAAGCTTCATATTGCAGACAGGAATGCAAGACGACTCCTGACATTAATAAATCAGCTGCTCGATATCTCAAAAATAGAAGCCGGAAGTATGGAGCTTAAGGCTGAACAGCATAATTTAGTTTCATTTCTTAAGAGTCTCTTCTATTCATTTGAATCACTTGCCGAAACAAAAAAAATACAACTTAAGTTTGAATCAGATTATCAAAACATTCCTGTCATATTTGAACCCGATAAAATGGAGAAAGTATTTTATAATCTGGTTTCGAATGCATTTAAGTTTACTCCCGAAGGCGGTGAAATAAAGGTAAATGCAGATATTCCAACACCAGGCCTGGTTGAGATCCGCATCAAAGATAATGGAACCGGAATTCCGGCAGATCGATTAACAAAAATATTTGACCGGTTTTACCAGGTTGATAATTCCAGCACACGTGAACACGAAGGTACAGGCATCGGTCTTGCGCTCGCTAAGGAGTTGATAGAATTGCATAAAGGTAAAATATCTGTCACCAGTAGCGAAGGTAAAGGTACAGAATTCACGATTCAACTGCATTTAGTGTATTTAAAACATCAAAAAGAGAATCTGGCAGAGGCCGATTTAGAAAAAATTACATTTAATGATATGCTGTATGATACTAAAGAAACCCTAAAATATGATAATTCTCTAGTCAGTGAACAAATTGACACGTACAATAAAAAAAATGAGATCCTGCTAATCGTTGAAGACAATGTCGATGTACGAAATTATATCAGGGAGCAGACCGAAGCCGATTATATTATAATTGAAGCTTCAAATGGTGAAGAAGGAATTAATAAAGCACGAGAATTTATTCCTGATTTAATTATTACTGATATTATGATGCCTAAATTGGATGGGCATAAATTCAGTCGGGTAATAAGAAAGGATGAAAAAACAAGCCATATTCCTGTTATTATGCTTACTGCAAAAGCCGGCCTCGATGATAAAATTGAAGGTCTTGAGACGGGGGTTGATGATTATCTTACTAAACCTTTCAGTGCAAAGGAGCTAAAAATAAGGGTTAAAAATTTAATAATTAAGCGAAGCGAATTAAGAAAGAAATTCAGCCGGGCAACAATTATTAAACCTTCAGAAGTATCGGCGGTCGATGCCGACCGGCAATTTCTACAGAAGACGATAAAGAGTATAGAAGCTCATTTTGAAGATGAACAATTCAGTGTTGAAAGGCTTTCCGAAGAGATATCAATGAGTGTATCCCAGCTTAACAGGAAGCTAAAGGCTCTGATCGATCAGCCGGCAGGACAATTAATCCGGTCACTTCGCCTTCAACGCGCAGCAGATCTTTTATCACAAAACGCAGGATCCGTAGCAGAGGTTTGTTATAAAGTCGGATTCGGCGACCAGTCTTATTTTTCAAGAGCATTCAAAAAGCAATTCGGGTGCAGTCCTTCAGAATATAAGAAAGCTGAGAGCAGTTAATAGTTTTATTTTATATTTTCTTTTATCCTCCGCCAATGATAGATACAGCAAAAGTTAAAAAATCCTAACATTTGCGCAATTTGTACAAGAAATCATTAAGATTTTAACCTACTTTTAGCCTCGGCTTTATCAACGAGCTTTCTCCTAAATTTAAAATTCAATAACTAAATGTTAATGCTTAAAATAGCAGGTATATACAAAAGTGACGGAACAATAGTTCTGGAAAAAGGCAGGCTTTTACACTGGGATGAATTAAGTGAGAATAATTTTCCTGAACTTCCTCCATCTATAAAGGTGGAGCTAACCCTTTCTTTTAGAGAGAATGATTTATTACTTGGTATAGGGGGCATAGTCTGGGCTACCATCGATCTGCGACAGGCTGAAATTGTTCAAAGTACTCTCCTCGCACAGCACATAAGCGCTGAAATAAAAATCGTACCCCTTTCGGATCACAAATTATTTATGATTAGAATTTCAAATGAAAATGATATCAATGATGCAATTGATTTTATCTGGCAGAGTCAGAGCGGATTAAGGCTAAAACCCGACTGGGTTTATCCCAGGGGGGAAAAAAATAAAAGTTTTGAACAATGGTTAAGCGGGCAATAAGAATTAAAAAAAATAAACATCATTATTAATTATTATAAGGAGCTGATAAAATGGCACTGGCACTAATTCAATTTTCGTATAATTCAGAAACGGCGGGAAAGTTAATTCGTAATCCGGAAGATCGTTCAGTTGCGCTTGAAAACCTTTTTGAAAAACTCGGAGGTAAATTACTCGGATTCTACTACTGTTTCGGAGAATATGACGGAGTAGTAATCGTGGATATGCCTGACGACAGTTCTTTGCTGACTGCTTCAATGGTTGCTTTTGCCGGAGGGGGAACTTCAAAAATTAAAACGACACCTTTGATAACAGTTAAAGAAGCTGTTGCAGCGATGAAAAATGGCTCAGGATTGAAACTTCAGCAGCCTAAAGGTTAATAAATATACTCATAAATAATTAAGGAGAATCTTGAATGAATAAATTAAATAATTTATGTGCACTTCTGTTGTTTATCCTTCTCCCGGCATTGTCATCTTCTTCGTTGGCCCAGGTTCCTGTTCCTTCTGCCGAAGATGAGGTTATCGCAGTGACTTATAAAATCTGGAAAGCAGAAATGAGTAAAGATCTGAATGAAATGAACAAATATGTAGCGGATGATTATACAGAGTTCAATCCGGATTTTTCAACCCGTATAGACGGAAAATCTACTTATGTTAAACTTAGTGATCCAAGCACTCAGGGCGAAGGTACTGTGCTTGCTGCCGAGATGCTTAATCCGAAAGTTCAGGTCTATGGTGATGTCGCAATTCTGTCTTATAATTATGCTGGAGTAACTAAGGGAATTGATGGAAAAATCACAAGCAGTAAAGCTAAATCAACAAGAGTTTATGTCAAAATGAATGGTGAGTGGAGACTTGTTCACGGAAATTTTGCTCTCGATCCAAATAATTAGTTAAGGCTAATCAATAACACCAATAACAATATCCGAAAGGAAAAATATGAAAACATTCTTCTCAGTTCTTTTTTTGCTAGCCCTCTTTATTTCTCTGAACACTTCGGTTTACGCGCAGGCGGCCCAGGGAAATGTATTCGTCATGAGCAATTTCGAAAGAGCATTTCCTGAAAACGGTTCTGCACGGGAATTAGATTCACTTACACAGATAATGATGGATAATTCCTATAAAAACAATCCCTATGTTGTCAGCTATAAGGTTGTCCGTCACTGGTGGGGACATGACAACCGGGATTTTATGCAGATTATCGAAGTAAAAAGTTGGAACGACGTTGATAAAGCAAGTGAAGAGGCTAATAATCAATTTATGAAGGCAATGCCTAATAAAGCGGACAGAGACGCTTTTAATAAAGCTTATGACAAGTACTTCACCGGTAAACATTCAGATGAAATTTACCGCGAAGTTGCCTTCAAATAGCAGCTTAAATTATAATAAATGAAAGGAGATAACCGGAAGTTGTCTCCTTTCAGTCCTTGTACAAGTTTGCAAATTAAAATCTGCGAACTAGAAACAATGGATGGTAAAAAATCAATTAATAAATTCATAACAAAAAAGGATAAGTTCTATGAAAAAATTAGCACTTTCATTATTTGCAATGTTCGTTTTATTGCTGTTATCAAGCAACAGCTTTGCACAGCAATGGTCTGATGCACAAAAAGATGTATGGGCAGGTGTCCAAAAGTATTGGGAAGTTTCTTCATCGGGAAATGCACAGGGATTTATGTCGTATTTTGATGACAGCTACATGGGCTGGAGCAATCAGTCAAGAGTTCCCATGAGCAAAGATAACGTTAGCAAATGGATAACACAGGATTCAAAGGACAACTCAACTCTGGTATATAGTATTACCCCTCTGACAATTTGGGTAAAAGGTGATTTTGCCTATGTGCATTACACATATTCGACACTTGAGCAAAATAAAGAGACCAGCAAAAAGACACCAAGTTCAGGTACATGGACAGATATTCTAATGAAAAAAGACGGCAAGTGGGTTTTGATCGGCGACCACGGCGGAAAAACTTCCGGCGGTAATAGCAGTACAGGTGAATAGCTGCTGTCGATAAAGTATTTTTTTTAATACAACCTCGCCAAATTTTCAAGATGTCATCTCTGTCAGGTGGCATCTTTCATTTTTAAAAACTGAGAAATAAATCTTTTGAAATATCTTTGTTAAGAATTAAAAGAATTTGTGAGCAAAAATTGAAAATTTTATATATCTTCAGAAAAAACCTTTTTATCTATATTTTTTTCGACTCCTGATAAAGCTGCAGGAATTTCATTCTACTACCTGCTGCCGGGTCGCATAGTATGAAAAACAAATAAATAACTTAACGCTGGAAAAATGAAAAAACTTATTAACCCTAATATTTCTTTGCTGGTTTTAATCGCTCTTGAAACCTTAATATTTAATGGCTGCTCATCTTCCGGTAAAGAGAACCATGTCGCCACAAACATCAAGACTTATTCTCACGTGTGGGATGAAATAATGAACAAGGGGAAGCTGGAGATGTTCAATAATTCCAATTTTACCGAAAATGTGGTAATGCATGCCAGTCCGTCAGACGTGGTTGGTATTGATAGTGCCAGGGCCTATTATGCAAACTTCCTTACCGGTTTCTCTAATATTAAGTTCACCATAAAAGATGTTTTTGGCCAGGGAGATAAACTGGTAAAATACTGGAATTTTAAAGGGACACATACCGGTGATTTTTTCGGAATACCGGCAACAGGAAAAAGTGTGAGTATAGACGGCACCACCCTGGTACGCATGTATAAAGGAAAAATTGCAGAGGAAAGAGATTTTTATGATAATCTGGACTTTATGACGCAACTGGGACTTATAAAATCGGCTGATAATTAACATTTGATCTGATATAAGAAAAAAATATTCCAATGATAGTAAAATCGATAAAAGGCAGCGCACCCGGAGAAATAAAAACTGCACTACGGCAGAGCATGGCTGAAGGATTTAAACCAACTTTAGCGATTGTTTTTTTATCTGCCAAACAAGACCGTGATGCAGTATGCCGTATTCTTAACGATGAAGGCATTAGTATTTTCGGATCTACGGCGGCAGGAGAATTTATTGATGGTGAGCTGGAAAAGGATTCAATTGCCATTTTATTACTTAACGCAGACAGGAATAACTTTATAATTCACCTTGAAGGAAGAACTAGTAAAAGTAAACTGAAAACTGCCGGGGAAATAGGCAAAATAGGAATCGAATCTTTTTCACACCCTGCGTTTATCATTGCTGCCGGAGGCTCAATTATTGACGGAGAAACAATCATCAGTGGAATTAGTGATAATGCCGGTGCGGATTCTGTAATATTCGGCGGTATAGCGGGTGATGAATTAAGGGGTACTGAAACACATTTATTTACAAATCACACATCGACTCAGGATGGAATTATTGCATTAATTTTCGATAATGATAAAATACAATTAGCTGGTCTTGCCACACACGGCTGGAAAGCAATTGGAACTGTAAGAACAATCACTGACTGTGAAGATTGCAAGGTTTTTACCATTGACGATGAACCTGCGCTTGATATCATGATAAAGTTTCTCGGAATTTTATTGGATGACTATCCCGGTGATGAGTTAATTCATAATGTCGGTAAGATGGATCCTATCCAGCTACTAAGAGAAGACGGCAGCACAATTACACGTGCCATAAGATATCTTAATACGAAAGAACGATCAATTTTGTTAGCCGGTCCTGTAAAACGTGGAACGAAAATCAGATTTTCTTTGCCGCCTGACAATAATATAATTCAAAAGGTTACCGAGGAATGTAAACATCTGAAACAGGAATATCAGCCTGAAGGAGAAGCTATGATAATGTTTTCCTGTATCAGCCGATACTATTCTTTAGGTCCTTTAGTCTCATCTGAAATTGAAGAAGTAAGGAATGTTTGGGAATCTCCTATGGCCGGACTTTTCTGTTATGGTGAAATAGGAAAATCTTTAAACGGGCATCAGGAATTTCATAACAACACATGCTGTATTGTAGTAATGAAGGAAAGGTAGATTGTAAAATCTTTTTTATAAAAAAACCATTTTCCAGAATAAAACCAGTTATTAAAATTTTTAATTAATTGAAATCGGCTAATAGCCGCTTATATAATCTCACCACCTGTTATATGCATTAAAAGAAAAATTAATTTTAATATGAACCGACATCTCCAAAAAATATTAAATCTGATTGAACAAAATAAAAACCTGACTGCTGAGGAAACGCAATCAGCGTTGCAAGCAGTAAAGGATGCAGATAAAGAATTAGAAATTACAGCATTTAAACTTGAAAGAACCGAAAAGGTTAAGAGAACTACCGCCATATTGCTCGAAGAGACAATTGAAGAACTTGAACAGAAGAGAAAAGCAGTTGAAGCCCAAAACCGTGAACTGGAAATTGAAACCGCATTGGAAAAAGTTCGTTCCTCTGCACTGGCAATGAAGATGCCCGGTGATATGGTAGAAGTATGCAGGATTATATCTGATCAATTAATCTTGCTGGGCGTAAACAACATTAGAAACATACAGACTGCTATCATCAATGAACTAAAAGGCACTTATCTCAATTATCAATATTTTACCGCATATAACAAGGGTATTGTTGAAGAAACGGAATACAATAAACACCCTAAAGTCCTTGAGATGGTTAATGAAATGAAAAAATCAGCAGATGCTTTTTTTAACGGAAGTTTTGAGGATGATGAACTTAATGTTTTCAGGAAATATAGAAAGCAGGACAATCAGTTCCCCGACCCTTTACTGGATAACGCAGATGCAATGCACTATTATTTCTACTCTATCGGCCCAGGGGGATTAGGCTTAACAACCTATAAGGCTTTACCAAAAGCAGGACTGAAAATATTCAAACGTTTTCATAAAGTTTTTACATTAGCTTACAGACGGTTCATCGATCTTGAAACAGCGATCGCACAGGCTCGTGAAGCAAGTATAGAGGCCGCATTAGAAAAAGTCAGAGCCGCCGCGATGAGCATGAATAAACCGGACGACTTGTTAAATATTTGTGAAGTTCTGTATAGAGAATTTCATTCTTTTGGATTCAGCGAGCTGAGAAATGCAATGGTCAACATTCATAATGATGAAAAAGGAACCTTTGTAAATTATGATTATTCCGACGAGATCGGAAAAAGCATCAATCATTTACATTACAATATTCATCCTGTAATTGAAAATCAGATAAAACAAATCAGGAAAGCAAACAATGCTTTTTCGGAAACAGTATTTAGCGGGAAAGATCTGGCTGATTGGAAAGCGTTCAGGAAAAAGATAGGGGAAAAAGATGATCCAAGGATTAATGATACCACTTCATTGCATTACTACTTTTATTCAATTGGAACAGGCTCTATTGGAATTTCGACCTTTAGTTCTATTGATGAAGAAAAAATTGAATTGCTAAAGAGATTTCGAAATGTTTTCAGTTTATCCTACCATCGTTATATAGATATCGCTCTCGCGGAAGCACAGACACGGGAAGCACAGATTGAATTGGCGTTGGAAAGGGTCAGAGGCAGCGCAATGACTATGCATAACAGTAACGACATTTCTGCAACAACAAGTGCAATATTTGCCGAATTGCGAAAGCTGGGTATACAGTCGATCCGTTCTGGTGTGGCATTGCTCTCAAAAAGTTCCCGAACGGGTGAGGTGTATGCTGCCGCTACATCTTTGGACGGCGAGTATTATACGCTGAGACGATCAGTTGAGATGACACAACATACATCCCTAATGAAACAGTATGAAAGCTGGCTTCTCCAGGAGAATTATGTGGCGGTGCTTAGCGATGAAGAGTTGAAATCCTACTACCAGCTTCCTTTTTTTCATTCGTCAGCTTCCTATGTTCCCCCTGATCATTTCGATCATAAAGAATACGGCTATTACATACCTTTTTCAGAAGGATTGTTTTATGCCTGGACGATTAAACCCTACTCAGAAAATGAGATTAATATCCTGAATCGCTTCAAAAGTATCATTGACCTTACTTTCCGCCGATTCTTTGATCTTCAAAAAGCAGAAGCACAGGCAAGAGAGGCACAGATTGAACTGGCATTGGAAAGAGTCCGCGCAAGAACGATGGCGATGCAGAAATCTGATGACCTTGCTGAAACAGCTTACGTACTTTATCAACAATTTGGTTTGTTAGGCGAGAATCCTGAACAATTAACCATAGGTATCGTCAATGAAAGTGAACGGGTAATAGAACTTTGGCTTACCCTCGGGGGGAACCAAATGAATAAAATGTTTAAAGCTTCTATTGATGAACCCATTGTAATAAATAAAATATACGCCGCCTGGAAAGAACAAAAAAAATCCCTGATAATTGATATTTCCGGTAATGATTTAAAAGCATATAATAATTTCAGACAAAGTTTAACTGAATATAAAGAATACAATGATTTTAAGAATAGCTTAAACGTAGAAGAAAGTCGACGTGTTATTCACAGTGCTTTTTTCTCAAAGGGCCTGTTATCTGTCGCGACTCCGGAGCAAAGACCGGCGGAAACGATTAAGCTGTTAGAAAGATTTACAGGCGTTTTTGATCTTACTTATACCCGTTTCCTCGATCTCAAGAAAGCAGAAGCACAGGCAAGAGAGGCACAAATTGAGGTGGCATTGGAACGTGTCAGAGCGAAGGGTATGGCAATGCATCACACTTCTGAACTGCAGGAAGTGGTCAATACTGTCGCCCAGCAACTGCAGCTGCTGGAGATGGATATAAACGGCGGAGTCTTTATTGCTATTAATGACGATGTTGATGAGGATATCTACCTCTGGGGATCATCCGGTGTAACTTCTTACGTGCAAAGAGTCAATGTTCCTTTCCTGGACCTTCCAATCTATATAGAAATGAAGGAAGCTATAAAAAAAAGAGAGGGATTCTTTATTGAAGAATATACAAGGGAAGAAAAAATCGAGTTTTTCAATTACCTGTTTAAACATCAACCCTTCAATTCTGCACCAACAGAGAGAAAAAAACATTTGTTATCCCTTGAGGGTGGTTATTCAAGATCCCTGGCTGTATCCTACCACACAAGTATATTAATGATAAACCATAATGGGAAAAGATTCTCCGACTCAGACAATGAAATCCTGAAAAGGTTCGGAAAAGTATTCGAGCAAACCTATACCCGTTTTCTCGACCTGCAAAAAGCTGAAGCCCAGGCACGCGAAGCAAAAATTGAAGCTTCACTTGAGAGAGTGCGCTCTAAAGCGATGTCGATGCACAGCTCCGAAGATTTGTCAATCACAGTTAATGTTTTCTTTAAAGAATTAAAAACACTTGGTATTATTCCTATCCGCTGCGGTGTAGGCCGGATTGATGAAGCAACCCGTACGACCAGTCTTACAACTACAACATCTTCTCAACAAGGGGATTCATTTGAGGTGATTGGCAAAATAAAACAGACAGGACATCCCGTACTGGATGGAATTTTTGAAAATTGGAAACTTCAGGAAGAATATCACCCAATTCTGGAGGGAGCAGAAATCAAAGCGTATTACAGTGTTATGAATACTCAGATCGCTTATCCCGATTATCCGGAAGATATAACACAATATGGAAATACTTTTCCCTTTAAAGAAGGATTCGTTTTTGCATGGACCGATAAAGAACTAGGAGAAGAAGATCTGAAAATATTCCGCAGATTTACGTCCGTACTCAGCCTGACATACAGACGTTATCTTGACTTAAAGGAAACCGAAGCCCGTGCATTTGAGGCAGTAAGACAGTCTTCACTAGATCGAGTACGGGCAGAAATTGCCTCAATGCGTACTGCAGAGGATCTCAAGCGCATTACGCCTATAATCTGGCATGAGCTTAAAGTGCTCGAAGTGCCATTTATCAGGTGTGGAGTCTACATCATTAATGAAACAGAGAATAAGATCCAGGTTTATTTGACGACACCGGACGGCAAATCGCTCGGTGTATTGAATTTACCATTTTCAGCTAATAAACTTACGAGCAACACCGTTGAGTTTTGGCGAATGAAAAAAGTATACAAAGAATATTGGAACAGGGATAAGTTTATCAACTGGACAAAATCAATGATAGAACTGGGCCAGGTTCAAAACGCAGAAACTTATCAGGGTTCAGCCAATCCTCCTGAATCCTTAAACCTGCATTTTGTTCCCTTCGCACAAGGAATGCTTTACGTTGGAAATACTTCCCCGCTTACTGATGAAAAACTTCAATTAGTTAAATCACTGGCTGAAGCATTCTCAATTGCTTATGCAAGATATGAAGATTTCAAAAATCTGGAAGATGCCAAAAATCGAATTGAAGCTACACTCTCTGAATTAAAATCAGCACAGGCACAGCTTATACATTCTGAAAAAATGGCTTCACTTGGTGAGCTTACCGCGGGAATAGCACATGAAATAAAAAATCCATTAAACTTTGTAAATAATTTCTCTGAGGTTAGCCGGGAATTGCTTGATGAAATGAAAATCGAACTTAAGAATAATAATGCTGAAGAGGTAATCCAAATAGCAGAGGATTTAAAACAAAACCTTGAAAAAATAAATTATCACGGGAAAAGGGCTGATTCAATAGTAAAAGGTATGCTTCTTCATTCAAGAGGAACCTCAGGAGAAAAAGTTTTAACTAATATTAATGACCTTCTGGATCAATATGTTGTGCTTGCCTATCACGGAATGAGAGCTCAGAATAAGGAATTTAATATTACTATTGAAAAAGATTATGATGAAACCATGGAAAAGCTAAATGTGGTACCCCAGGATATAAGTAGAGTATTTCTGAACATTATTAACAACGCCTGCTATGCGGCGAATGATAGAAAGCGAAATGAAGGAAATAATTTCTCTCCCCTGCTTAAAGTTTCTACCAGAGATTTGAAAAATAAAGTTGAAATCAAAATCCGCGATAATGGCAATGGAGTACCGGATTCAATAAGAGAACAGATATTTAATCCATTTTTTACAACAAAACCGACAGGTGAAGGCACGGGTCTCGGTCTTTCGCTCAGTTATGATATTGTGACAAAAGTACACCACGGGGAAATTAAAGTTGAGAGTAAAGAACGTGAGTTTACCGAGTTTATAATCACCTTGCCTAAATTACAATGAGGACAATATGAAGTTGTTAGTGGTTGACGATGAAAGCGATGTCCAGTTTTTATTTCAACAGAAATTCAGGAAAGAAATTAAATCCGGGCAGATGCAAATACGCTATGCTTTCAATGGTAGTTCAGCACTTGAATTGATAGAATCGGTTGAAAACCGTACTGACTACATGATATTGACGGATATTAATATGCCGGAAATGAATGGAATAGAATTATTGAAAGAAATAAAAAACCGGTACCCTGAATTAAAAGTATTTATGATTACGGCTTATGATGATGATCATAATTTTAACCTTGCTAAAAACCTTGGTGCTGATGATTACTTTACTAAACCGCTTCAATTTGATCTACTTAAAGAGAAACTAAGTTAAAACAAAGAAATAAACGGGATAAATAAATGCAGCCGGTAAAAATATTGGTCGTAGATGATGAACCTGATCTTCAGGTACTGATTCGTCAAAAATTCCGTAATAAGATTAAATCAAAAGAGTATGAATTCCATTTCGCAGAAAACGGTGCAGAAGCCCTCGATAAAATTGTCAACGATGGGACCATAGATCTTATTCTGACTGATATTAATATGCCTGTCATGGACGGACTTACCTTACTTACTAAAATAAATTCACTTAATAACAGTCTTTTAAGATCGATTATTGTATCAGCCTATGGCGATATGGAAAATATAAGAACAGCCATGAACAGAGGCGCCTATGATTTTATCACTAAACCAATCGATTTGAAAGACCTGGAAATTACTATCGAAAAATCTCTAAGGGAAATTGAACAGTATAAACTCGCATTATCAGCACACGATAAATTAGTAGCCCTTAAACAGGAACTGGACATAGCAACTATAATTCAGACTTCTATCCTTCCTAAAACATTTCCCGCATTTCCAGATAGAAAGGATTTTGAAATTTACGCTAAAATGATCCCTGCTAAAGAAGTCGGCGGTGATTTATACGATTTTTTCTTAATCGATAAATACAGGCTGGGTATAATTATCGGAGATGTTTCAGGAAAAGGAATAGCGGCTGCTTTACTTATGGCCGTTTGTAAAACTCTCCTGAAAGTTACTGCTTCCAAAGGAATGCCGACTGATAATGTATTAGCAGAAGTTAATAAAATTCTTGTCGATGACAGCCCTCCAAATATGTTTGTAACAGTATTTTATGGTGTGCTTGATACAAGAAATGGTTCTTTTGAATATTCCAACGCAGGACATAATTCACCATATTTAATCTCTGCTAATGGTAGTTTAGTACAAATTGACAATATTGGTGGATTAATGCTTGGGGCAATGAATGATTCAGAATATGAATCCAATATTATAATGTTAAGCAATAATGATACTCTGATACTATATACCGATGGAATAACTGAGGCATTCAATAAAAACGATGAAGAATATGATTATAAACGGCTGGCTGGTTCACTTCAAAATACCATCGGATTAAGCACTGTAAAACTCGTTGATAAGATAATTTCTGACGTCCGGATATTCACCGAAGGGGTTGAGCAATCAGATGATATAACTTGCATGGCATTCAGATATCTGAAATGATGATAAGTGAACCTGGATTCTGACTACCTGTAAGATTAAATTTAATTTATTCCTTGTCCCTATATTAGTTCTGTTATTACTATCAGTTATAGTACCTTTTCTATTTGCAGATATTAAAAATAAATTAAATCGGAGGTTTAAATGTACAAATCTACCGGATTATTGTTTCTTTTAGCTGTTTGTCTGTTAATCTTATTCTCAAATCCTCCCCTTCCCGCTCAAAATCAAGATACACTTTTCTATGAAGCTTTTTATAATATGGATAACTGGACACCAGTGGGCCCCCAGGGCTTTGATAACTGGTCGATAGCAAATTCAAATAATGCCGGGGGTTTTGCCAGCCCGGAAGTCCGGTTTACCTGGGAATACCTTTTTGTAGGTGAATCGTACCTGCTTGCTTCACCTGTTTTCAACGGGATACAGGGACATAATATGGAGCTAAAATTTAATTACTTTGAGGATTATTGGTCAAATATTGTTTATGTCGGTGTTGCAATAACCGGTGACGGTGGGAATACTTATAACTCAATCTGGGAATTGCAGGCAAACGGGAATTCAGGTCCTGAACAAATCACTGTAAACTTTGCCGGAATAGATAATATGCAGGTTGCGCTCTATTACCTTGGAGATGCAAATGATATTGATTTCTGGTATGTTGATGATCTTGACTTTAATTGACCTTGATGCTGTCCCGGTTGAACTGACTTCATTCACAGCCCGGACATCAAATGGAGATGTTGTTCTTTACTGGGTGACAGCGACAGAAGTTAATAATTCGGGTTTTGAAATAGAGCGGCAAACCGGCGGTGTTAAAAATTCAGAGTGGAAAAAGGTTGGTTTTATTGAAGGAAATGGAACAACTACAAAATCCTGTTCCTACAACTATACAGATAATAATCTTGAAGTAGGGACATATTCCTACCGCTTAAAGCAAATCGATTTTAACGGCAATTCTGAATATTCGAATGTTGTCGATGTGGAAGTCATTAATCCTTTTGAATTTTCTCTAAAACAAAATTATCCCAATCCTTTTAATCCATCCACCAGAATCAGTTTTAGTCTTCCAGTAGATTCCAGGGTGACCCTTAATGTTTATGATATACTGGGGCAAAAAGTAAAATCGTTAGTAAATGGAAATATGCCGGTCGGAAATAACGATATTGATTTTGATGCGTCCGTTTTAAACAGCGGAATTTATTTTTACCGGATAGAGGCTGAAGGAGCTAACGGACAAAAGTTTTCCTCAGTTAAAAAAATGATCCTCACAAAATAATTTCTGATGTCAGGAAATTTACTGATGGAGTCGAGCAGTCAGATGATATTACCTGCCTCGCGTTAAAGTATTTTAGTCGCTAGTATTGACTTTATTGATTTCCGATGTCTTCCCGTCAGCATAATAAAATATTTTAGACACAGGCCGTAAAAGCGATATCACTGTCAAAGCAAGTTTAGTGAGGACTATTGAATCGGAGTCACCCACTTCCTTGTAAGTTCCCATATATAGTATGAAGGATACAACCCTCTCCCGATCAGATAATTATCAGGTGAAAAGAATACCTCTTCAATACCCAGGAATAGTTCTTGTACAAAATTCCCGCTCTCAAGCTCCCATAATCCAATCCCTGATTCACCAAAAGTACTTACAGCAATATTTTTCTCTTCATTTATGGCTATACAGTTTCTTCTCTGGAAATTAGATATATCAAGGACAATTGAAAAAGTATTCACATCCCATGCAAATAATTCAGTATTAATTACCGAATATAATTTCGTATCCGGTCTGTTAAATTCTAATGGATAAGCATTAATTGATTGAGGAATTTCCCTGATCAGAATTCCTGTATTAAAATCCCAAAGTTTAACATTTGTCCGTTCATCACTGGTTGCTATTATGGTTTCATCGCGATCTATATCCATATGAGTTATGTAGTATGATGTGCTAATTCTTGTTTCAAACTGCCAGGACTGAACATCAAAAAATCTGAGTGCCCCGCGTTTTTCGATTATTAAATATTTACCTCCAGGGCTGAATTTCACGACATGAGGGTACTCCAGGTTATATATCCTGTCTACAACCGTTCCTGAATTGATATCCCAGACAGTAACGTAACGATTATCCCCTGCGGCAGCCAGTAACCTGTTATCCGGACTGATTGTAATCTGTGAGAGTATTCTGGATGAGGAATCAGGGCTGGGTAATGTAAATTTATGCTGCCCGGTAAAGGTATCATAAATAAGAATTGAGGCTTCATTTGATGTGGTGCATCCGAACGCAATAATAGAGGCATTGTCGCTTAAGGTTGCCCAGGAGATTGGATAAGGGACAAGGAATTTATGAATTTGTTTTAATTGATTAGCAAAAATTGCATCTGTTTTATTCGAATAATCGGATTTATTGTACCGGGAATAAGCGGCAACACGGTAACTGTAGCTATACGTAGTATCCAGATTATTATCCGTAAAAGAATGACTGCTGGTTCTGCCTATTTCAGTATATAAGAATCCATCTGTGCTTCGTTCAATTATAAAACCTGTTTCAAAACTATGATTATACTCCCACCTTAATTTCAGGGAATTAGTATTTATTCCTGTCAGGGTCAAATTATAAGGAGCTGAGAACTGAAGAGTCCTGAATGGAAATTGTGCACGTTCTCCGTGAATGTAACCCATCTTCGCATAAATATAAAAAACATAATACTGCCCTGTGATAAAAGAATCCAGTACGACTGTTTCGGTGGTATTTGCAGGTACTTCTTTTACAATATAACTTCCATAATAACTTTGTTTTTCAATCACATATCCGGTTTCAAAATCATTATTATCGTTCCAGCTCAATGTTGCAGCGGTATCTGAAATAAAGTTTATATCGGGATTATCAGGTGTATTTAACAGAACGATTGCAGCTGCAATATTTGTATAACCGCTGAATCCATCCTTTGATTTGGTCCTCACCCTGAAATAATAACTCTTATTTATATCAACCTGTCCAATGACATTGTAATTTGTAATATTTGAATCTACTTCACCTATTTTAGAAAAAATGGAATCATTTATAGCTTCTTCAATCTCAAATCCGGTCTCGAAAGTGCAGTTATCAATCCAGCTCAATTCGATTAGAGTATCTGATTTAATAAACGCCTGCAAGTTACTTGGCATAAACCGGTAAACATTCACAATAACATATTTGGAATCTGTTAAATTTCCATCCAGATCATATCCTTTTGCCTGAAGAATATGCTGACTTCCATCCTGATAAAAGAGTGTGCTCCACAAATACTCATAAGGCGGTTCTCTAAATATTGCACCCGGTGATGGAATTGATTGATCAATATACAACTCAACTCTTATCAGATTATCAATATTCGTACTGATTTTTATTGTGGTGCTATCGGGTACATTTGAATTCATTACGGGATTTGTTATTTCCAGATAAGGAGCTTGACTGATAATGTTTGTTGGCTCGTTTTCAGAACACCCCAGGAAAAGTGCAGTAATAATAACCAGGAAGACAATGATTACTGATTTCATTTTACACCCTTGCGAAATATTTTACAGAACACCTTATTCTAAAATAAGCATATTATTATATATAGGAAACATCAATTAACTAATATCCCTAATAAGATTTGAAATCATGAATTATAAACCTCATCACAAGTGGCTTAGAGCGAGATAATGATAAAACGCTGCATTATATTACAGGATTTATTAATACAAAATAAATTCTAATTGAGCAAATGGTTAAAAATTTTCTTCCATGAGGAGAATGCGGGACAGATTGGAATTCAGTCTCTGTGAAATAAATATTCGCTATTTATGGGTTAATCCACTTTTCTATGAGCAGATACTGAAATTTCGTATTTACCGTTGGTATTGTTTAAACCATATCGAAAAGTACAGGTCACACCAGGTTTTTCCGCAAGAAATTCGGAAACGGATACAGTGTCAACAGAAAAACCTTTGTTAACCATATCCGAAATATATCCGTTAAGTGCAGCTTTGCCGGTTTTTTCTGATTCGAAAGATTGAGTTGCTTCCGCCTGGTATATCCCGTTCTCATCGGCTACAAATGATTTGCATGAAACCGGCGACTTATAAAACATCATTACCATAGATTTATTTGAACCATCGGTATAAACCGGCTTACCAAGGGAATTAATTAACTCTTTCTGACTTTTCCCTATATAATTCTGTACATCCAGCTGTGAGTATATTTCGGTTGGGAAAGATAAAACCCCAATAATTATCTGAAAAATCAGAAAATACTTTTTCATTTTTGGTTCCCTCCCCAATTAATTTTATTTACCTGGTAAATATAACAGGTATCCGATTAAAAGGGGAATCAGCAATAATATTATTCCTTCAATATTTGACCGGAAATTTGATTTGCATTGTTCATTCTTTTCTGGAATTAAAATGTAAAAATCAGAGATCTAATAAGATTGGGCCAGGATGCATATCCTGTCCCAATCAAAAGTAAAATATAGATTACAGATTTATTCTTACACTGCCGAAGAATTCTCTCCCCGCTCCAGGCTGATATGCATTGCCTCCCGGATCAGGTTCTGTAAATGCCGCATATTTCTGATCACCAAGATTTCTTCCCTGAAGGGTAATATCTGCATTAAAACCATTTAATCTGACATTATACCCGATTCTTGCACCAATAAGCGTATAACCTGCCGCTGCTTCACTTTCAATATTAGCACCATCGATGTAAGATTTGCTCTGCGTCTGACAGTTTAATCCAACAAAGAAATTATAGGGTAAATGGTATTCTGCATCTATAAAAAACTGATGCATTGGCGAATTAGGAAGATAGTTACCATTCTCAATATATTTTACATTTGCAGGATCATCCATAACGATAAGGATTGGGGTGTCGTTTGTGTAAATGAAATGAGAATATGTATATAGCTGCCTGAATTGTTAACTCATTAACAGGTGTATATCTAGCATAAAATTCTATTCCGATTCTTTCACTCGATCCGATATTCCTGTAAAAAGTCTCCTGGTTACGAAGAGAATCTGTAATACGGTAACGGTCGAAATCATTTTTTGTCAACAGGTAGAATCCTGTGATATCATAATACAAAGTTTTTACAGCATCGCCCCTGAAACCGATTTCATATTCATTCGAAGTCGAGGGTACCAGGTGCGTATTAAATCCGCCGAAGTTATCAGGATTCTGTGCAAGTTCTTCTGTGGCCGGAGGGAGAAATCCCTGTCCCCAGTTTGCATAGACATTTACCTCATCTATCAGAGAATAGTTAATTCCAATTCTTCCTGTAGGTTTGGAAAAATCTGCTGTACCTGAGGCATCATAAGGTATCTTAAGCAGATCATTGAGTTCATTATGGATTTTATCATATCTAAAGCTTAAGAGTATATCTGTTTTCTGTCCCAGTTTTACGTTATCGAATAGAAATAAACCAACACCACTCTGTTTTATTTCTTCTTTTGATCTTACGGTATCACCCGGAACTGAATAAATATTATCAACGCGATGTTCATTTATTGTCTGCCATTGAAGATCTGCACCGGCACTGATTTTGTTTCTGAAAAAATCATCTTTTTTCCCGAAATTGAAAGCATACTGTACAGAAGTTCCGGGAGTGAGATATTGTCCGGTAATTAAAAGTGTGATTATTTGCTTCGGTAAAAAGAGTTCTCTTGGTATAAGCATTAAACTGGATTTCATGATTATCAAAAATCATTAATCCTGTTAAGGCGGCTGAACTTCTTTCTGTTTGAAGATATTCATTATAAGGAACTGCATCGGGGTTAGCCTGTTTGGGGTCTTCATTATACTGCTGAAGATTAATACCTTCCGGATTTTCATGATACCAGTTGACATACTCAACAATCGGTGTCAGCACTATATTCTTATTTGGAATATATGATGCCTTCGCGTACAGATTATTTCCCCAGAAATGGGTATGCACTCTGTAACCATCTCCCATGGTTCTCCCGAATGCTGCCCTGTAATTAATATTTTCTACATTACCGCCAAACTGCCCGTAACCTTTCCAGAAATTATTCGATCCGATATACCCCTCCTGCCTCACCGAATAATGGTGTATTCGGTGAATTTTTCGTCGTAATATTAATTATACCGCCAGAAGCGCTGCCCCCGAACAGCGAAGCCGCGGGGCCTCTTAATACTTCAACTCTAGACACATCTGCCAGATCAACATCAAAAAAATCCGGAGCAAATCCGGTAGGATCATTAAGTGGAATTTGGTCAAGCAGAATTTTTATCCCCCTGATTCCCCTTTCGGTTAGAATACCAATTCCCCGAATTGATAAATGAAGTCTGTTTCCGTTTGCCTGGTTATCGATTTTAACACCGGGAACGATTCTTAATGCTTCATCAATTGATACAAACCTCGGAATCGTACTAATATATTCATTGCCGATGATACTGGTTGCAAATGATATTTCTTTTAATGGTATGTTAATCCTTGGGGCTGTGACTACTACATCCTGGGGAAGCTGATATTTAATTGAATCTGAACTATTTGTGTTTTCCTGCGCGAACGTAATATATGCACAGAAAAGTAGCGCTGAAATTAATAGTAATGTGCTTTTCATTTTTTTACCTGAATGAATTTGTTAAACAATAATTTGATGAAAGAATGTATCTTATTCAGGTAAGCCTGGGAGGCGGCAATAGGATTTCAACAACAATAGCCGGAGGATTCATGAAAGTATCGGAAAAATATTTCCGCTGTACAGTCGGCCGGGTTAATTGAAACGGATTGAAGCAAACCGCCTGTGTAATCAGATTAATTAAGCTGGTCTTATATTTTGAATGGTTTATTTTCCCGGCGGCAAGATCGTTAACTTCATCGTTAAAAGTTTTTACAATTTTTTCTTCAGTAATATCATTCAGGCAGTATAATATAATACCATCTTTATCTTGTACAACTTTTACTATATCATAAAGCATCCGGTTATATTCAAATTCGTTTGCCTCTTTCCAGATGAATCCGTTTCCATTGGTTCGGAACTCATTTTTACTTATCCTGAATCTTACCATTTTGTCTATCGTGAAATCTCCCTCCCTTATGCTCATAAGCATATTGGATTTCACGGAACTCAAGGCATGGTAAAAAATGACAATAAATCCTCCCGAGTTGATGGAAAGAGAAACAGCGAGTAATATGGAGATGCACTTCTTCAAAATAAATCTTATTTGTGCCTAACAAAGATAAACAAAGAATATAATTAATGCAGAGAATTAATTTAGATTAGATTATTCTCTTAAATAAATATAATTTTGAAGAAATATTTTTTACAGGTTTATAATGTTCAGAAATTTTTCATTAAACCGTTTACTTGTTCTTACAGCTTCTGCGGGATTCGCATTTCTGCTTGCTGATACAATAATTGAACACATAGATACATTTAACAGCGAAATAATGAGTTTCATTCCTCCCGTATTTAGTCTGCTGGGTATGATAATCGGATTTATAACAGTATATAAATGGGAACCTAAACTTATCCGCATTATGCATTTTTTTCTCTTTCTATCATTCATTGTTGCAGCCGCAGGAGTTTATTTCCACGCTGCTGAAGAGGAAAATGATGTAAATCTTACTGTGGAAGAACGCATTCATGAAGAAAATGAAAAACCCAAGCCGCTTCTGGCACCGCTGGCTTTTGGAGGTATCGCAGTGATCGGATTATTGGGAACTTACAGAAAATGGGCGGGGGAAATAGTCGATAACAAATAACCTTTAAGAATGAACATTCCTGGACATAACGAATAATGTGTTCATCCCTGTATACTGCAACTAATCATAAATCCATTGGAATTTTAAATATTTAGTTGTATTATCTCATCCATTCAGAGAAAAGACTATGATATTTGTTTACTCACAAACCGGATGGGTGGATATGTTATTATCATTAAAGAAATTTCTTGTTCTTTCGATTATAATCTTTCTTGCAAATCTCAGCATTTCAGCTCAGCCTGAAAAAACTCTGGATGCCGCACAATTAGAACTTGCCATAAAAAAACTAAATGTTCTCGGAAGTGTCTTATATATTGCCGCTCATCCCGATGATGAAAACACAGCAGCGCTGGCTTACTTTGAATCAGGCAAATTGTTAAGAGCGGGATATTGTGCAATGAACCGCGGCGACGGGGGACAAAATTTAATCGGGAATGAACAGGCGGATGAACTGGGTGTAATCAGGACGCAGGAATTGCTTGCTGCCCGGAGAATTGATGGAGCAGAACAGTTTTTTACCCGGGCAATCGATTTCGGCTATTCTAAAAATCCGGAAGAAACTTTTAATATCTGGGATAAACAAAAAATTCTTTCAGATGTTGTCTGGATAATAAGAAAATTTCGTCCTGATGTTATCATTACACGCTTTCCCGACACGGGCGAAGGAGGGCACGGCCATCATACTGCATCTGCAATATTGGCTGAAGAAGCCTTTAATCTTGCCGGTGATCCCAACAGTTTTCCTGAACAACTAAAATATGTTAAAACGTGGAAACCCAAACGACTTTATTGGAATGCCTGGCTTCCTGTACTTCAAAATAAAAAGGAAGATCTCTCTAAAGTCATTCAAATTGATCTCGGGGCTTACAACCCGCTTTTGGGAAAATCCTATACCGAAATTGCTGCAGAGAGCAGAAGCATGCATAAAAGTCAGGGCTTTGGAGTTTCTGCAAGAAGAGGTGAACAGATAAATTATTTTAAATACATCGAGGGTGATACTGCAAGGAGTGATTTATTCGAAGGAATTGACCTATCATGGAACCGTGTTAAAGGGAGTGAAAAAGCAGCCTCTATTTTAAAGGAAGTTGAGAAAGAATATAACCAGGAGAACCCGTCAGCAAGTCTGCCGAAACTGCTTGAGGCTTATTCAGAACTTAATAAGTTAAAAGATGATTACTGGGTTCCGCTTAAGAAAAAAGAATTGCTTGAAGTTATTCAATCTGCAGCAGGAATATGGCTGGAAGCATCAGCAAATGATTATTCTTTTACCGCAGGAGATTCGGTTAAAATTACTGCAGGGATAGTTAATCGCTCGGGCTTCCCATTTAAGCTTAAAGAGATTACAGTCAGCTATAAAAATGCACCCCATCTTATAGATCAGACCTTAACAGAAAACAATTATATTAAATCTGAAGAAGCTTTGGTTCTTCCCTCAAATATATCCTATACGCAGCCTTACTGGCTGGTCGAACCTCATGGGCAAGGGATCTATGCTGTAAATGATCAACAATTGATAGGTAAGCCGGAAAATGACCCTCCTCTAATAACCGGATTTACTCTATCATACGGAAAAACTGATATCACATTATATGAACCGGTATTATTCCAGTGGACGGACCCTGTTCACGGTGAGGAATACAGACCAATAGAGATTACACCCCCTGTCACTGTAAACCTTTCTGATAAGCTGTACCTGTTTCCCGATAATAAAAGTAATACAATTGATGTAAAAATAAAGAGCAATAAAAATAATGCTTCCGGTAAATTGTTTTTACAGATTACCGACGGGTGGAAAATTGAACCAGCTGAATTTACTTACTCATTCGGGAAAAAAGGAGAAGAAAGTACTTTTTCATTTAGTGTAGTTCCGCCATCTTCACCAACAGAAACAACTGTAAAAGCAGTTGCAGAGGAAGAAGGCAAAGAAATATCGTTGGGATCCCTCACGATAAATTATCCGCATATTCCTATTCAAACATTATTCCCCTCTGCTGAAGCCAGGCTAATACGCCTGGATATTAATAGAACCGTAAATAATATCGGCTATGTAATGGGTTCCGGTGATGTGATTCCTGAATATCTCAGGCAGCTTGGATATAATGTTCAGCTTCTTTCAGATTCGGATATCGATGACATGAACCTGGACCGGTTTGATGCAATTGTAATGGGCGTCCGTGCTTATAATACAAGAAACCGATTATCCGTTGATCAGCTGAAGCTCATGAACTATGTGAAAGACGGAGGGACACTTGTTGTTCAGTATAATACGAGCTTTGATCTTGTTGTAGATAATATCGGACCTTTTCCCTTAACCCTTTCGCACGATAGAATTACAGTCGAGGAAGTTCCGATAACCTTTGTCAATCCGGCTCTGCCTTTATTAAATTATCCTAACAAAATATCCCGTGCTGATTTTGAAGGCTGGGTTCAGGAAAGAGGACTTTATTTTGCGAATAAATGGGATCCAAAATACCAGGCAGTTTTATCAGGAAACGATCCGGGAGAAAAACCGCTTGAAGGAGGAATGCTCTATGCAGATTTTGGAAAAGGTGTTTATATCTATTCAGGATATTCGTGGTTCAGACAGATACCTGCAGGAGTTCCCGGGGCATTCAGAATATTTGTTAACATGATTTCTGCAAGACAAAATGAATCAAAAACAAACTAATGATAAAATAATAAGTGAAGAAGAAAAACCGCCGATCCTTAAAACCTGGAATAATATTTACTCACTGGTTTTTCTTAATCTGGTAATCCTGATTATTTTCTTTTACATATTTACAAAGGTTTTTGAGTGACCCTATTAGACTGGATTGTCCTGATCGGATTTCTGCTCTTCGTTACAGTTTACGGAATCTGGAAAACACGGGGAACTAAAGACATCGATGGATACATACGTGCCGGCAAAACCACACAATGGTATACTATTGCACTTTCAATTATGGCTACACAGGCAAGTGCGATTACCTTTCTATCCACTCCCGGGCAGGCTTATGCCGATGGAATGAGATTTGTTCAATTCTATCTTGGTCTTCCCATCGCAATGATCATACTTTCCATAACTGCGGTACCCCTGTTTCATAAATTGAACGTTTATACTGCATATGAATATCTTGAAAAAAGATTTGATTTAAAGAACCGCGTACTCGGCAGTCTCCTGTTTTTAACCCAAAGAGGACTCGCTGCGGGATTTACAATTTTCGCCCCTGCACTCATTCTATCTGTTATTCTCGGATGGGACATAAACCTTACCGTCATAGTCACCGGTACGCTTGTTGTAATATATACAACAACCGGAGGGACAAGAGCAGTTAACCAGACTCATATTCAGCAGATGATAATAATTACCCTGGGTATGTTTGTGGCATTCATAATGATTTTTTCCTTTCTGCCTAAAGATGTAACCCCTCTGGATGCAGCTTATATTGCCGGCAAACTAGGTAAATTAAATGCCATTGATTTCTCATTCGATCTTAATGATCGTTATACCTTCTGGTCAGGCATAATCGGTGGCACGTTTTTGATGCTTTCATATTTTGGTACGGATCAATCACAGGTTCAGAGATATTTATCTGGCAGCTCGGTGGCACAGAGCAGGCTTGGTCTATTAACAAATGGGATTGTGAAGGTACCTATGCAATTCTTCATTCTTTTTGTCGGAGCTATGGTTTTTGTCCTTTATCAGTTCAATATCCCGCCATTATTCTTTAACCCTGTAGCAGTAAACACTGTAAAACAAAGTAGTTATGCAAATCAATATAATGATTTAAATAATAGGTTCGAACAGGTTCAGAAAGAAAAACAGCAAAAGCTGAAGGAAATGCTGGCTTCCATACATTCGGGCAATGACAAGTCAACAAATGAAATCCTGGAGCAGGTTAGAAACAAACAAAATGAAGCTACAATTATAAGAAATCAAGCCATAAACATAATAAAACAGAGTGATCCGGGAGCAGACTCCAATGATACTAACTATATTTTTATTAGTTATATCGTTGGCTTCCTCCCGACCGGAGTCATAGGACTAATACTTGCAGCAATATTCTCAGCCTCTATGTCTTCAACTTCAGCAGAGCTTAATGCACTGGCATCTACTACGGTTATCGATTTTTATAAACGTATGCTCCGGAAGGATGCCACCGAGAAGCAATATTTAATTGTCTCGAAGCTTACCACAATTCTGTGGGGAGCATACGCTATAGGATTTGCCTTGTTCGCCAACAAATTGGGTTCTCTGATTGAAGCTGTTAATATTCTTGGATCACTGGTATATGGAACTATACTGGGAATCTTTCTGGTGGCTTTTTATTTAAAAAGGGTATCCGGAACACCGACTTTTATTGCAGCAATTATAGCCGAACTGCTTGTGCTTTATTGTTTTCTTTTCACTTCTATACCTTTCCTGTGGTACAATGTAATAGGATGTCTTATTCTGGTATTAATTGCGGTGCTGATAAATCCTCTCTTTAAAAAGGAAAAATTTGTAACTTCACAATAATCATTGAGGAGTTTTCAATATGCTCTTCCCTATCGGTGATGATAACCGTGAACGGACTATCACTCCTTTTATAAATTATTTATTAATACTCGCAAATATATTTGTCTTCATTTGGCTCCAGGATATGGGTGAAAATGTAAAGTTTACCTACAAATTTTCTGCTGTTCCTGAAGAAATAATCACAGGAAGAGATATTGTCACTCAGGAGCAGACCTATGAGGATCCTGCAACAGGTGATGAGTATACTGTTCCGGGATTAGGTGTTACTCCTTTTTCAGTTTATATAACCCTGTTGACTTCAATATTTATGCACGGAGGCATTGCGCATATTTTTGGTAATATGCTTTTCCTCTGGATATTTGGAGATAATATTGAAAACAGGATTGGACATTTAAGATATCTGTTATTTTATCTGATTTGCGGGATATTAGCTTCTCTGGCTCATATTTACACGACCTATGTTTTAGGTGAAAGTCTCCTGATACCTACTATTGGTGCTTCTGGTGCAATATCCGGTGTACTCGGAGCTTATATTCTAATGTTCCCCAAAAAGAGAGTAAGTGTAATAGTGTTTTATTTTGTCACTGATATGCCTGCAATAGCCGCAATTGGTATATGGTTTCTATTTCAGTTAATCAGCGGTTTAGGATTACTCGGTGCCGGTGCCCAGGGAGGCGGGGTTGCTTATGGCGCTCATATAGGGGGATTTATTTCCGGTATGATTTTGATTAAATTATTTGCTGTTGGTAGAAAGTAATTGTGATTCTGCCAATAATTATTTAGAAGACTTCTGCTATATTGGTGTAAAGAATCAACCAATTAGGAGGTATTATGAGTAGAGAACAGGATAAATTTACCGGTTTTGTAGCTGGTCTGCTCGTGGGCGGTGTCATTGGCAGCGTTCTGGCAATGTTGTATACACCTGTTTCAGGAAAGAAGATGAGAAAAAATATATCCCGCACAACCGATAATATTATAGATAACGTGAGTGATATTGTTGAAACGGGAAAGGATAAAGTCGACAATCTCTTCAGGGACAGTAAAAAGAAAGCAAATAGTATTATTGAAGATGCTAAAAAAATTGTCTCAAACTAAATTCACCTATTTCCCAGGAGTTTAAACCCGTTGAATGATCAACGGGTTTTTTTTTGAATATACCCAACCCGGTTCTGACCTCAGTTTTTAAATTCATTGCTTATTCTTCTTTTCAATTCATTCATATTAAATGATGTTGATAACCCTTCGGAATGCCAGTGCTTTTTACATCCGCAGTAATCGAGAAGTACACATTGAGCCGGAACATTATACCGCTTTAATTCCCACCCCCCTTCAACAAGGGTCGTCACACAGGCCGAAGCCACAACTCCTCGAACAGGTCGACCGGGTTGCGGTGACCAGAGCGACAGATCAGAAGCGTGAGGAATTATATAAACATCGAATGAATTATTATCTGAACACTTTTTACCTGATTTACGAAGCTGGTTTACCCGGCATCCCGGGGTACACTCGCTGCATATTAATCCTTCTTTCACTTTAACGGCTTCGCATTCTCCATCGGGCTTACCCCGCATGCATCCGGGGACCAGTACAACCTTTTTCTCTGTCTTGCTGAATTCCGTTCCGAAGGCCTTATTTAATAATTCGGCACCCACCATATTAAGATGATACTCAATCCTTGAACGCGTGCATGAAACCCTGTCTTCACGCCACCTGTATTTCCTGATTGTTCTCTCAAGGAAAGAGTCAACATTCTCCGTATACATGCCTAATGCCTTATTTGAAGCTGCATCAAACCAGTTTGTAAATACTTCTATATTGTAAAATATATTAGATAATTCCTCATCTGATTTTGTACCCCAGTACGCGCGCCATCTTATAAAACGTAGAGCCTGTTCACGGAATTCACCTGTCGCTTCAAACCATTTGCATACGTGATCGATCTGATCAAGATCAGGGATTCCCTGTTTTTTTAATTTAGATTGTGGTAATAAAAAAAGTGTGAGAAGTATCCCGCGGCAAAAATCAATCAAAGGTTTTATTCGCTGATGCTTTTTTCTCCATTCTCCCATTCTTGCCATTGTAATAAATGGTGCGAGATGAACTGACAGTGCCGTACCAGAATATATCCGCCATAATATTCCAAAACTCAGAAGTTCAAGTACATATTCCTCAATCTTCCGGACTTCTTCCAGGTTATATGTCTTAACATAATTTATATAATCATAAATGATAGGAGTTATTGAATGAGAGGCTTCTTTAACAACATTTTGTGTAAAATCCCTTATATCACTATAATAATTTTCAGAATTTGACTGTCCCGTTTTCAGAGAGTACGTAATAACTTCCATGGGTTGAATCTCTCCTTTGTCGGGGTAAATTTAATCAGAATCATAAATAAATAACAGAATTTTTAACAAAAAATGCAGTGTAAATTCCTTTTAACAATTTCTTAATATAGACTTAACAATTCCTTAACATATAAGGGAACGAAGTATAATATCTTTGTCGTATCGATTTAGGAATTAACAAAAACATTAATAACAACTTTCAGAGAGAGAAAAATGAAAAGAGTGCTATTCTTCTTAACTATTACCTTTCTTCTTTTAGGAGCTTCTTCAGCACAGGAGAAAACTCCAAAATTCAGTGGATTAATGTTCGGAGATTACTTTTACGTGGCTGGTTCTCACGATTCAACTCAGAAAGATCTGAACGGATTTCAGTTCAGAAGAATCTATATCACGACTGATTATGCTATTTCAGATAATTTTGATACAAGGTTCCGGCTTGAAGCAGATCAGACAACCGGTTCGTTAACTGCCGGCGGTAAGGTAGGTGTGATGGTCAAGGATGCCTGGTTAAGATGGAAAAATATTTTCGATGGTTCTGATCTCATATTCGGTATTTCTCCGACACCTGCATTCGATGTTTCTGAAGGAGCCTGGGGCCACAGATATCTTGAAAAAACAATTATGGATCTGAACGGAATTGTTCCCTCTCGTGATCTCGGTGCAGACCTGAAAGGCAAATTTGATCAGGATGGGACAGCGAAATACTGGGTTAAGATAGGTAATAATTCAGGTAACGCACCAGAAGCCAATAAGTATAAAAGATTTTATGGTTTACTGGAATTTGATCCTTCCCCAAATTTCTTAATTACTGTCTATGGTGATTACGCTTCTTATCCTCAGATCGCCGATCCATTTGGAACTGATATGAAAGACAATTCTGCATTTGTCGGGGCAGCATTCTTAAATTACAGACAAAAAGGAAGCTATAGTCTAGGTGCTGAAGGATATTACAAATCTCAACAGAATAATACTGTTAATTCAGATGGAACTGCATTAGCAGGCCAGACCGGGTTTGGAGTATCTTTCTGGGGATATGTTAACTTCAGCGAGACAATACAGCTGGTAGGACGCTTCGATACAGCAGATCCTAATACAGATAAGGACAAGGATGGCAGGAATATGATTCTTGGAGGACTTCAATTTAATCCAGCAAAAAATGTCAGTATTACTCCAAATGTTGAAGTTTTCACTTATCAAATGGAAAAATCTAATGGAGATATAGTTGATAGCGATGTAGTACCAAGAGTGACATTATTCTGGGAATTTTAAAATAATTATTTAATTTAAATTAAGGAGAAGTAAATGAAAATGAAAATATGGTCACTGGTAATCGTACTATTATTAGGATTATCATCAATGACAACTGCACAGTTAAAATTAAATGGTGCAGGCGCAACATTCCCGTATGTTATTTATTCAAAATGGTTCGATGTTTATCATCAAAAAACCGGAATTGAATTTAATTATCAGTCCATCGGAAGCGGCGGCGGAATAAAACAGGTTATTGAGGGCACTGTGGATTTCGGAGCATCAGATGCACCGATGACAGAAGAACAAATGCAGCAGGTAAATCAAAAACAGGGAACCGAAATACTTCATATTCCAACTGTAATGGGAGCCGTGGTAATAACTTATAATCTGCCTTCAGTAGGTAAAGGCCTGAAACTTACTCCTGAAGTTCTTTCAGATATTTATATGGGAAAAATTACCAAATGGAACGATTCTAAAATCACCTCCATAAACCAGGGAAAGAAACTTCCTGATGAATCAATATTTGTTACGCATCGTTCAGACGGCAGCGGTACTACTAATATTTTCACAGGATATCTTTCAAAAGTAAGTGATACCTGGAAAAGCAAAGTTGGACAGGGAACTTCAGTTGACTGGCCGGTAGGTCTCGGTGGCAAAGGAAACGAAGGTGTTGCGGGACTGGTTAAACAGTCTGAAGGTTCAATCGGTTACGTTGAATTAGCTTATGCTGAAAAGAATGATCTCCCCTATGCGTCAGTTAAAAAATAAAGCCGGTAATTATGTGCTGCCGACCTTTGATGCTGTTTCAGCTGCAGCTGCGGGTTTTATAAAAGATATGCCGAAAGATTTAAGAGTGGAAATAACGGATGCAGATGGAAAGGATTCCTGGCCTATTTCCGGGTTCACCTGGCTTCTTGTTTATAAAGATATGAAGGACAAAAAGAAAGCACAGGCAATTGTAAATTTCTTACAATGGGCTGTTACTGATGGCGAAAAATATGCAAAAGACTTATATTATGCTCCTCTTCCTCCGGAAGTTGTTAAATTAAATCAAAAGAAAATCGCCGAAATATCCACTAAATAATGCTATTTAGAAATAAAGATTACAAGAACGAAAAATTACAGCAGGCCGATGATGCAAAAGTTTCATCGCCTGCTGTTTCGGTATTTTAAATTGAGTACATCCGGTAGAAACATCGGTGATTTGATATTTGAAAATATAACCAGGTTCTTTGCCTTTATCCTGCTTTCACTTGTTTTAATCATGGTCTTTGAAATGCTCAGTAGAATCAATTGCCATCCATCGAAAAATTCGGGTGGGGATTCATAACAAGCCAGGAATGGGATCCTGTCCAGGACAATTTTGGTGCTTTACCGTTTATTTTTGGGACTCTGTATTCTTCTCTTATAGCACTGTTTATTGCTTTACCCCTCAGCGTCGGTATTGCCATATTTCTTTCGGAGTTTGCGCCTAAATGGCTTGAACAGCCGATGTCGGTTCTAGTGGAACTCCTTGCAGCAATTCCGAGTATAGTTTACGGACTATTTGGAATTTTTGTAATGACTCCATGGATAAGAAAAACAGTTGAGCCTTTTCTTGGTGATACATCTGGGTTTTATATTTTTATTTAAAGGTACCTCCTTATGGATTTGGAATGCTTGCTGCTGCATTGATCCTAACCATAATGATATTACCAATTGTTACTTCAATCTCCAGAGATATTATGAAATCAATACCCGATGCCCAGCGTGAAGCTGCATACGCACTTGGTGCTACAAAATGGGAAGTAGTCAAAAGTAGTTCTAACAGGAGCAAAATCCGGAATATTCGGAGCTACGCTTTATTAGGACTCGGTAGGGCTGTCGGTGAAACAATGGCTGTTACAATGGTAATCGGAAATCAGCCCAGATATTTCATGTTCACTTATTTGATCCCGGCCATACGATGGCAAGTGTTACTTGCAAATGAATTTACCGAAGCAACGAGTAATTTTATCTTAGTTCTCTTGATTGAAATTGCTTTGTTGCTCTTTGTATTAACTGTAATACTTAAATTCAATTGCAAGATTAATTGTCTGGAGTGTGACTAAAAAATATGTTAAAGGTTATTATGATTCGGGTAAACTATATTACCGCTGGCAGAAAAATTAAAAGCTCAGCAATGATAATTTTTTGAGCATTGTTTGTTTTGTAATTGCTATAATACCATTATTCATGATACTCTTCTATACAATCTCACAGGGACTATCATCCATAAACTGGAACTTTTTTACACAGATGCCTAAACCTGCAGGCGAAGCGGGCGGAGGAATGGCAAACGCACTTGCAGGGACGGGAATATTAATCGCTCTTGCCAGCGCGATTGGGCTGCCTGTTGGAATTTTATCGGGTATATATTTATCCGAAAATAGTTCCTCCTGGTTTGCACGTACTGTAAGGTTTTTAGCAGAAGTTCTCAATGGTATTCCTTCAATTGTGATAGGAGTTGTCGCGTATATTATTGTCGTACTGCCAATGAGAAGATTCTCAGCTATTGCGGGCGGTTTTGCCCTGGGTATTTTAATGATGCCGCTCATAACGCGTACAACTGAGGAAATGATGAATCTGATTCCTCATTCATATCGCGAAGCAGCTCTCGGGTCTGGGAATCCCAAGGTGGAAAACAACCTTATTTATAGTATTGCCCGCCGCATTTAAAGGTATATTTACAGGAATACTACTATCGATTGCAAGAGTGGCCGGCGAGACAGCTCCGTTACTTTTTACTGCATTGGGAAACCGGTTCTGGTCAACCCAGCTCGATCAGCCGATCGCTTCCCTTACCGTATTTATTTATGATTATGCGAAAGCACCTTTCGATGACTGGAACAGGCAGGCATGGGCTGCTGCGCTTGTACTTATTATACTCGTTTCGATAATTAATATCTTATTCAGGTTTGTTACAAGAAAAAGAAAATATGCTTAAAGGATCCGGTTAATGAATGAAACTGAAGTAAATATAATGAAAAGTGCTAAACCGGATAGTCACGGTTCAAAAAGGATAAGAATTGAAACGCAGAATCTTAATGCTTATTTCTCAAAAGTTCATGCATTAAAAAATATATCTTTGACAATTCCAAAGAATAAGGTGCTTGCGATTATCGGCCCTTCCGGCTGCGGCAAATCTACTTTTTTACGTTGCCTTAACAGAATGCATGAAGAAGTCGGCGGAACAATACAGGGTAAAGTCCTGCTTGATGATGAAGAAGTTATGAAGCATGACCCGGTATGGCTTAGAAAGAAAGTCGGAATGATTTTCCAGAAACCAAATCCTTTTCCGACAATGTCGATTGCAGATAACGTTACCGCAGGTTTAAGATTAAATGGATTTCACAATAAGAAAAAATTAAGCGAGATAATTGAAAAAAGTCTGATGCAGGCTGCTCTATGGGATGAAGTTAAAGATATCCTTAAACATCCCGGGGCTGATCTTTCGGGTGGACAGCAGCAAAGGCTTTGTATCGCACGCACCCTGGCCGTTGAACCGGAAGTAATTTTAATGGATGAACCCGCGAGTGCACTCGATCCCCTATCAACTGCAAAGATTGAAGAATTGATATATGAACTGAAGCAGAGCTATACTATCGTAATAGTTACTCATAATATGCAGCAGGCTGCAAGAGTAAGTGATCATACTGCATTCTTTTATATGGGGGAACTGATTGAGTATGATAAAACCGGTAAGATTTTTACTGACCCTTCCAAAAAACAAACCGAAGATTACATTACGGGAAGATTCGGTTAATTCTATTTATCATTTAAAATTAACTGCTTATTTTGTCTGGTATATAAATAAATGTATGACATTTTGTCATGCTGCGGAAATTTTCATACCATCAAAATGTCGATTTCAACAATTTCTGTAATCATTACTCTCTCGTATCTGAGTCGTCCCAGAGTCGTCTATCTCCGCTCCATTTACATCCCTGTCACCATTTTTGCCATTTTGTCATAAATAACCGGAACTTTCAGCCTGCAGTATAATCTTCTATTGAGCGTAAATCTTCAGAAATAATTTTGAACAAGCTATTTTAAAAGCGACATTTTCTTCCGGCAAGGCGACCAAAATTTCCAATAAATTTTTATTGGTTCAATTCTGTTAAATATTCAATACTACCCGAATTTAATAAAAGGAGCTGATTCCGGTTTCCCTCTATTGTATAAAAAAATTCATGGTATTCACTATTTTTATTAAGATAATTACTATCTTTTACCGGTTGAATTTTCAGGTCTTCGTATTTGGAAAAGGAAAGAAAATCTCAAATAATTAAAGCTGCTGTAAAACGCTTTTCTAAACATGGATTGGGGAAAACCACTCTGGATGAAATTGCCCGTGATTTAAGAATTGGTAAAGCTACTATTTACCATTACTTTGTTTCAAAGGATGCACTCTTTTACAGGTCGATTGAATGGGAAAGCGATCAGTACCTTGAGGAAGTAAAATTAATTTTTGAGAATGAAGAAATCCCATTGCGTGAAAGAATTAATTCATACTTTAATAGTAAGGAGACAATCGATCAGAAATACAAATTACTTTATGATTTATTTCTTCTTTTAATGAAGGATAACACCTTTGAGAAGGAAAAAGATATACTTAAATCAATGTTAAGGAAGGAAGAATTAATTTTAGAGCTGGCCTTAAATCCTGCAAACAGAAAGAAAGAAATGAAAGCAGTACCTTCCCTTCCTGTAATGATCGTGGTAACAAGCTGGGGATGGTTATTCGGCACTAAATTAAATCAAATAATGAACCATGATCAGGTAATATCCAAAGAACTGCTTAACATTTTTATTGAAAATGTTCTGCCCGATTAATTACTCAGTAGCAGTATCTTCTTCCCCTTCGTCTTCATCATTAAAGAATAATTTCTCATACTTATGTTTAATCATCTGTGCTTCTACAATAAAATAAACATCCTCGGCAATGTTAGTAGCATGATCAGCCAGTCGTTCCAGATGCCGTGAAATTACCAGCAGTGCAACACCGGGTTCAACGTTTTCAGGCTTTTCTTTCATTACTTCTTTTAATACAGAATGGTTCCACGCATTGAGCTCATCAACCTTATCATCTGTTTCAATCACTTTTTTTGCAAGCTGTGCATCCCCGCCTATAAAAGCATCGATAGCATTTTTTATCATTTCCCGGGAAATTTGAGACATTTCCTGTATGTGGGTTTTGTTGTAGAATTCCGGTTTCTTTTTATATTCTTTCACGGTCTCAGCAATATTGACCGCCAGATCCCCTATTCTTTCAAGATTAGTATCGATGGTCAGAGCCGACATAATCAGTCTCAGATCCATCGCTACAGGCTGGCTTAAGGCAAATATTTTCTGGCATATTTTTTCAATCTTAACATCGAATTTATCAACTTTGGTATCTCTTTCAATAACAAGATCAGCCAATTCTGTATTTTCTTCTTCTAAAGCTTTTAACGCCAGCTCAACCTGTTCATCGACAAGACTGCACATTTTTATAAGCCGGGTTTTTAATTTTTCTATCTGAACTTCAAACTGGCGTTCCATTTTTCCTGACTCCTTCTGTTGATAATAAGTTCGAATTAACCAAACCGTCCTGTAACATAATCTTCAGTTTGTTTTTTAACAGGTTTGGTAAACACTCTGCTGGTTTTATCATATTCTATTAATTCGCCGAGATAAAAGAAAGCGGTATTGTCACTAACCCTTGCAGCCTGCTGCATGTTGTGTGTAACAATAACAATTGTATAATTCTTTTTAAGATCATGGATAAGTTCTTCAATCTTTGCTGTAGATAGCGGATCCAGGGCACTTGCAGGTTCATCCATTAAAACAATTTCAGGTTCAATAGCAAGAGTACGGGCTATACACAATCTCTGCTGCTGTCCCCCTGATAGACTAAGTGCCGGTGAATGCAGCCGGTCTTTCACCTCATCGATCAAAGCCGCCTGTGTTAATGACCGGTTGACAATTGAATCAAGTATTTTTTTATTCCTTGTACCGTTTAATTTTATGCCAAAGACGAGGTTTTCATAAATCGTCATAGGAAAAAGATTTGATTTCTGGAATACCATTCCTATACTTCTCCGGAGATTTACCACATCGACATCCTTTGCATAAATATTTTTATCGTCAATAAGAATCTCACCGCTGATCCTGACACCGTCAATCAAATCATTCATTCTGTTTATTGACCTTATAAAAGTCGATTTTCCACATCCGCTGGGACCAATAAAGGCTGTAACTCTATTGGCAGGAATATCCATCGAAATATTTTTTAGCGCCTGTTTGGTCCCGTAGAACAAGTTCAGGTTTTTAACGCAAATTTTTACTTCTTTCATTTATATTCTGGAAATCTTCTGCCAATTTAATTCCGGGAAATTCAAAAATCACTTCACGGGAATATCAGGCTGTTTTTAATAGATTACTTCACGGATCGCTGCACGTATGTTCTACATTACCAGGACGGCAAATACATATTTAAGAATAAGCAGTCCCTCTTCATGCCATATTGTCAGCCCACGGTACCAAATCAGCACAGTGCCTATTCCGCACCTCCGACCAGACCAATACTTGCAGTGACAAAATTCAGAATTTCTAATATGCTAATATTTTTATTACAGTCAAATAAAAAATGCTTATTTCAATGTTAAATTATCATTAATTAAAGTACTCTTAAATGTCGATACCCTTTCTTTATTTATCTAATTACAGCTCTAAAAACGGGTTTTACATACGCTTCAGAAACACTCTTTTAGATTTGTTAATTATATCCCGTTCCCGGGTTTATTCTTTGAATTATCATTAAAATCATAGGACGGGTATTGTCCCGGGTAGAAAGGGTAAATAGTTACGATTTACAATAAAAACCCCGGATTAACCGGGGAAATGTACAGGTTACTAAATTTCCTGTGTTGATAATTCCCGGGAATTCAAAAAGGTATATTACTCAGGATTTTTTTCAATTTCATAAAAATTATTCCCGGGGTTGCTGTCTGGTATATATGGAGCTCCGAGTTCAACTTTTGTTACGGTTTTTGCCGGCTTAAAATCGATTTTTACAGTATCAGTATTTTCCCAGACGGAAGTCGATTTATATACTGAATCTTTAGTTCCGTCTGAATAATAATATACCAGGTTTACAGGCACCGGAACCTTTCCGGTTTTTATAATTTCCACCGTAAGTTTTTGAGGACCCGAGACAACATTATTTATTCCAAGATCAGCATAATCCCGGGAAAAATACCACGGCTTCCAGAACCATAATAGATTCTTTCCGGCAACTTTATTGAATGTGAAAAAATAATCAAAGGGAATGGGGTGTTTATCATGCCAGTACTTCATAAAAGAGTTTAAAGCTTCCATAAACTTTTCAATTCCCAGGGCATCTCTGAGAAAAAGATATGAAAGTCCCGGACGTGTATATGAGGCAAGTCTGTAAGGTCTGTAACTCAAATTATCCGTTGTCACAGATAAAGGAATATCATTTTCGGTACCTGCAGAGATGCTGAAGTCTTTAGCTGACATTTCTATTCTTCTTCTGTCTTTTAACAGTTTCAACTCCAGATCGGTAGGAAGAAAGACGGCCCAGCCTTCATCCATCCAGGCATATTTCTGTTCATTGGTCCCTATATAAAAAGGAAAGTACTCATGAGCATTTTCATGTGAGGTTAATCCGATCACACTTTTGTAAGATTCTGTACTTCCATCATTTATGAGCATGGGGAATTCCATCCCTCCCGAACCATTAAAAACAGTGAAAGAAGGAAACGGAAATGGCACAGCCGGCATCTCCGTTGAAAAATATTGAATACACTGCCTGGCAATTTTTACAACATCATAAAAATCTTTGGATTCTTTTTTATATACGGCTGCAATGTAGACTCTTCTTCCCGTTTCCACTTCAAGACTTGCAGCATCCCATAAATAATGATCGCTGGTTCCGTAAACCACATCAGTAATATTTTCAGCTTTATACTTCCATGTATTCAACGGCTTATCTTTTTTAAAAACCTGTTTCCCGGCATCATCTTTTGAAATAATTTTTATGATGCTGTCACTACTGAATGCGGATTGATATTTCTTTAAATAATCTTTAGTAAAGATTTCCTCCGGATTCTGAAGAATTCCTGTGCCCCATACAGCAAAATTATTCGGTACAGTAAATTCAATATCATAGTTTGAAAAATCATTATAAAACTCCTGCAATCCTGTATAAGGAATCATATCCCATCCGTCTATATCATCATATACTGCTACCTGGGGATACCAGTATCCTATTAAAAAAGATGTTGAATCGTAGGATCCCATTCTTATATTCTCCGTGTTGGGAAGAGTAAAGTTCCAGTCGATCTCCATTGTAATATCAGAATGTGGAGGAGCAGGTTTGTCTTTAATACTGATAATAAAAAGTGTTCCGGTTGCCGCATATTTTTTAGTGTCGCTTAAATCCATTTTCTTATTATTAAGCGTTAATCTTGTGATCGTTATTCCATCAGTTATAAGGTCTGAACTGATATCAAAATTTCTCGCCGAGTTTTTCTTGTTCAGGTTTTGGTATAATCTTATTACAATTCTATCAAGTGTATCGGGACTATTATTATGATAAACAATTTTCTCCGTGCCGTTAAGCAATTTTTTTGCAGGATTGAAATCAGCTTTTATCTTATAATCGGATGAGTTCTGCCAGTAATTTGGCCCCGGAGTTCCATCAAGTGACCGTGTTCCTTTCTCATAAGCTTTCTGGATATTCCTTGGGATGAATTCCTCCTGAGCTGCAGAATAATCAGTACAGAGAAAAAGAATTAAAAATAAGACAGAATAATTCAGAACAGTTTTCATTTTTTCTTCTCCCGCTATTCAAACAAGGAATCAGTTTTACCTGCATTAAATTTGGTTTTCCCGAATCTTTTATAAGCAAGAGATGTGGCTTCTCTTCCCCGGGGTGTTCTTTGGATAAATCCCTGTTGAATTAAAAATGGTTCATAAACTTCTTCAATTGTTCCGGCATCCTCATTCACCGCAACCGCCAATGTGCTAAGGCCTACCGGGCCGCCTTTGTATTTTTCAATAATCGCAAGAATAATTTCTTTATCCATTTCATCAAGTCCGTATTCATCAACTTCAAGAGCTTTTAGTGCTTTCTTTGCCGTTTCAACATCAACGGTCTTCTTATCATCATAGTCTGCAAAGTCCCTGGTTCTGCGAAGCAGCCTGTTTGCGATACGCGGGGTACCTCTTGATCTTTTTGCAATTTCCATTGCTGCATCTTTTTCAATTTTAAGGTTTAGTATTTTTGAAGAACGCTGCACAATAGAGTGAAGCGTTTCTGAATCATAATAATCCAATCTGAATTTAATTCCAAAACGGTCCCTTAATGGTGAGGAAAGCATTCCGGCCCGTGTAGTTGCACCTACAAGAGTATATTTAGGCAGACTTATCTGGACTGATCTTGCATTAGGTCCTGTATCAATCAGAATATCGAGCTTGTAATCTTCCATTGCGGAATAAAGATATTCCTCTATAACAGGGCTTAAACGGTGAATTTCATCAATAAATAAGACAGATTTTTCTTCTAGATTGGTCAGTATACCTGCCAGGTCGCCGGGTTTCTCCAAAACAGGTCCTGAAGTTATTTTAAGCTTAACGCCCATTTCATGAGCAACAATATGCGCAAGTGTTGTCTTTCCCAATCCCGGAGGTCCTGTTAACAAAACGTGATCCAGGGCTTCATCTCTCTTGCAGGCGGCTGATATGAAAACATTGAGATTGTCTGTAATTTTACTCTGTCCCTTAAAATCAGACAGTTTCTTTGGTCTTAACGTCTGTTCAATCTGCTTTTCAGAATCATTAATTTCTGGACTAGTTGTGCCGGATTTTCTCATTTATTGTGTTACCAGTTGTTTGTCTTTAATTTTTAATTTATGGATAAGAATAACCATCAAAGACATAAGAATTAGCATAGCGACTGCAAATCCTGCAGTATTCCAGGCACTCAGACTAGTGCCAAATATAAGGATTAGTCCCGGGTTCCACGCACTTCCGTATAATATCATAAGGTGTACAATATATATCAATAGTGTATTTCTTCCAACTAGTATCAGGAATCTTGGAATTGTATCAATTTTGAGTGAAATAAATGCTACGATAGCATTTAACATCAGGACAAAACCAAGTCTCATCACAGAGAGCAGTGGACTATCAGCCCAGGTATTAAATCCTGCCCCATATACAATTTCCAGGAAATAATTAATAATTAATGCAGCCGTTAAAAGAATACTCCCGGTTACAAATATTTTAAAGCTGAATCTGACAGTTTTAAATACCATCGGATTTTTTGCCAGATAACTTCCAAGCACTCCGCCAGCAACAACATAACCTACCCAGGGAAATATAGGAAACAGCGAACCAGATCCTTTATAAAAATAACCTGCTATTGGGAGAGGCAAAAATTCTTTCCAGTCGATAGTATAGAATAATGGATGCAGAGCGAAAAATAAAAGCGTCCCTACGGTAAAAACCAGGTAATCATTCAAATTAAATTTCTCAGCAATCCAGGCAAAAATCATCAGGAAGAATATCCCCAAACCGATACAGTGAAGAACATCGACTGTTATAAATATTTGCCATTGTTCAGGTGTAACCTGTGAAAAATCAACTACTGTAGCAGTAGGATAACGGAGTAAGTAACCCAATGCTATAAGTAGAACAACCCTTTTATAACCTTTTTTTACCCTGGGATTATTTTCAAACGGTTCTTTAATTAGCCTGAATAAGTAAGTAAAAACCACTCCGGCAGAGAACATAAAAATGGGAGCAGTCATTCCCCGCATAAATAACCAGACCGCATAAACAGGAAAATCTGTACTGCGGTAGGAATTAGCTAGTAATACATCCGCAGTGTGCCCCTGAACCATCTGCAGAACAGCAAAAGCCCGCATTAAGTCTATAAAGATAATGCGATTCTTCTGAGAACTATGAGTCATTACTAATCCGGTAAATACTGGTTAACTAAAAAATAAAAATAACCAAACAACAATTAAAAAAGAATAATAAAAAATTTAATGAATTATGATTATATCCCAGGTCATATTTATCCATTTTGGGATCCTATTCTTTTACTCGGAATTTATTAAATAAAAAATGCCTGTCAGTTCTTGACAGGCATTTTATCTGTACTCAGGTAAACAGTTATTTGATGTTAATAGTTCTAGGTTTTACCCTCTCGTGTTTAGGAAGTATAACAACCAGCTGCCCGTTTTCAAATTTTGCAGAAATTTTGGTTTCATCTATAGTATCTGAAATCTTGAATTTACGGAAAAAATGACCTGTTTCTTTCTCCTTGAGGATAAATCTGTAGTTTAATATGTCCTGATAATTAATTTTACCGAAGATAAGCATTGAACCTTCTTCCAACTTCAGATTAACATCCTCCTTCTTAACACCGGGCATATCGGCTGTAAGAATGAATTCATCATTTGTCTCGTAAATATCTACAAGAGGTGCATAACTTCCTTCAGTACTCAGAAGATTTTCCCACGATTGTTTTTCATTTTTAACTTCAACTGTTTCATTATTATGATTATCGTTCATCAATCACTCCATATTTTTTATATAAATTATTAAAATTCTTGATGCAGTCCATGGACTGCATCTTACTCATTATTTCTTGTTTTTATTTTTTTCTTCTTCATCGTCAACCACTTCATAAGAGGCATCCTGAACGTTTTCTTTACCTTCCTCAGTCTTACCTCCCTGCTTGGACTGTTGCTGCTGGCCGCCCGGAGCGCCCTGACCCTGTGGCCCGCCTGCCTGGCTGTATAGCTGGGATGCAATTTCATTCCATACTTTATTCAATGAATCGGTTGCTGATTTCATCTGTTCTGTATTATTGGAAGTTATGGCCTCTTCAACTTTTTTAATTTCAGCTTCCAGTCTAGACTTATTATCTGATGAAATTTTTTCTTTCATTTCTTCTATCTGTTTTTTGGTTTGAAAAACAAGACTATCGGCCTGGTTCTTTATATCTACAGATTCCTTCTTCTTCTTATCTTCAGCGGCATGCTCTTTTGCATCATTCTTCATCTTTTCAATATCTTCTTTGTTTAATCCACTTGAAGAAGTAATTCTTATACTCTGTTCCTTACCCGAAGCTTTGTCTTTCGCATTTACGTGAAGTATTCCATTAGCATCAATATCAAAGGTTACCTCAATCTGAGGTACTCCGCGCGGTGCGGGCGGAATTCCGTCAAGATGGAATCTTCCAAGTGACCTGCTGTCAGCAGCCATTTGTCTCTCACCCTGCAGTACATTTATTTCAACTGATGGTTGATTATCCGATGCAGTGGAGAATATCTCACTCTTCCTTGTTGGTATCGTTGTGTTTGCATCAATGAGCCTGGTAAATACTCCGCCGAGAGTTTCAATTCCTAAAGAGAGCGGGGTAACATCAAGCAGCAGAACATCTTTTACGTCTCCCGCAAGTACGCCGCCCTGAATAGCAGCACCGACGGCCACAACTTCATCGGGATTAACGCCTTTATGCGGTTCGCGGTTAAAAAGTTTCTTAACCAGTTCCTGAACCATAGGAATTCTTGTGGAACCGCCGACAAGTATAACCTCATTTATCTGACCCGGTGTTATTCCTGCATCTTTCAGTGCCTTTTCACACGGGGTTTTGGTTCTTTGAACAAGGTCATCAATCAGCTGTTCAAATTTTGATCTGGAAAGATTGATATTTAAGTGTTTGGGACCTTCCTGGGTTGCTGTTATAAACGGAAGGTTTACATCAGTTGAAGAAGATGATGATAATTCAATTTTGGCTTTTTCAGCGGCTTCTTTTAATCTCTGGAGAGCCATTGGATCTTTTCTTAAATCTATACTTTCCTGTCTCTTAAATTCATCAGCAAGGAAATCAATTACTCTCTGGTCAAAATCATCTCCACCTAAGTGTCCATCACCATTAGTTGATTTAACTTCAAATACTCCATCACCTAACTGGAGTATTGAAATATCAAACGTCCCTCCGCCAAGATCATATACTGCGACAGTATGATCAGAAGTCTTTTTATCAAGACCGTAAGCAAGCGCTGCTGCTGTAGGTTCATTAATTATTCTTCTCACCTGAAGACCTGCAATTTCACCTGCATCTTTTGTTGCCTGGCGCTGCGAGTCATTAAAGTAGGCAGGAACTGTAATTACTGCCTCTGTTACTTCCTGACCTAGATATTCCTCAGCAGTTTTTTTCATTTTCTGCAGAATCATCGCACTTATTTCAGGCGGTGAATAAATTCTGTCGCCTATTCTTACACGGGCTGTACTATTATCCCCGGAAATAACTTCATATGGGACTTTACCCTTCTCATCAGTTACTTCATCAATCTTTCTTCCCATAAATCTCTTAATCGAGAATACCGTATTCTTTGGATTCGTTATTGCCTGTCTTTTCGCCGGCTGGCCGACTAACCTTTCGCCCGACTTGGTAAAAGCAACAACAGAAGGGGTTGTACGTCCGCCTTCTGAATTAGGGATCACAACCGGATCATTACCTTCCATTACCGCTACGCATGAATTTGTAGTACCTAAATCTATTCCTATTATCTTACCCATTCTAAAACTCCTTCCTGTTTGTAATTTTTCCGTTATTTCACAGAAACTTTATTTAACTAAATTACCTGATTATTTAATCTCTATATTTTTTTCTTTTGAGGCTTTAACTTCCTGTTTCCCGATAGTAATTTTTAATACACCATCCTCAAATCCTGCTTCTACATCATCAGGATTTATATCCTCTGGAAGTGAAAAACTCCTTGAAAAATCTCCATACATAATTTCATTCCTGAGATACTGTGCCTCATCAGCTTTATCTTCGTTTTTCTTTTTTGTTCCGCTGATGGTAAGAATATTATCCTGCAGCGATATTTTTAAATCTTCTTTTCTGATTCCCGGAATTTCAGCTTTAATAAAAATGGTTTTATCATCAGCATAAATATCTGCCTTTGGGCTGAATGAAAATCCCAGGTCTATATTTGCCGGGAATTCTCCAAAAAACTTATATAAACGGTTATTCAGATTGTCTAATTCTCTTAATGGTTCAAACTTTACAAATGTCATTTTTATGTTCTCCTATGATTGCTTATTATACTTTAACTCATTTCAACAATCAATGTGCCATAATGATTATTCGGTTAATTCGTTTAATAACAATAACTTACAGTACCAAAGAAGGTCTTAATTATTTTGACTAAATGACAGTTTTCCTGCCATTTTGTCTTACGCTTTATGAATATGACAATATCTATGTCATTATGAATTTTCCCCCAAATTTCTATTAATATTTTTTTATCTTAGTCTCTGATTTTATTGAAGGAAATAAGTTGTTCGATCTGGAGTTTTTTGATATCAAACTTGATACTGAAGTAATCGGTAGAAACTTTATTTATGCTGAAGAAGTGGATTCTACCAATAGTGTTCTGCTTAATAAATCCAACAAATTTGATAAAGACGGCACTGTTATCTTAAGCGAAAAACAATCACAGGGCAGAGGTCGTAGAGACCGGGTATGGTACAGCAATAAAGGTCTTAACCTCACATTTTCAATCCTTCTGAAAAACAGGGATTTTTCGGGTTCAAAGATCAACTTTATTAATTTCACCTCCTCACTAGCCGTTGCAATGGCAATAGAAAACCTTCACCAATTTAAGATAGAACTTAAATGGCCTAATGATGTACTTATTAACGGGAAAAAAGCTGCCGGAATACTAATAGAATCTTCATCAGCGGGTAAAAAAATTGAGAGAGTAGTAATAGGCATCGGTATAAACGTAAACCAGACCTCTTTCCAGGGTAACTATAAAATTCCACCGACATCCATAAAAGAAGAATCCGGCAATGTTGTTGAACGTGAAATACTGCTCGCCGAAGTACTTAATATTTTTGAGGAAATACTTCAATGGATTGACGAGAAACCGGGTGAAATATTAAAAGACTGGAAAGCAAGATGCAGAATGATGGGGGAAAAAATCTCTGTTAGTGAAGGTGATGAGATTAAATACGGAATTTTCGATGATATTGATGAATCGGGGTTTCTTATTCTGAAAAACGGAAGAAAGTATGAAAAGATATATTTCGGAGATGTAAGTATTGGTTAACCAAATTCTTACTTAAACCTGACTATATGTTTTTAGCCTGCGATATAGGTAATACTAAAATAAAAGCTGGTTTGTTCAGCGAAAACAACCTTGTGGAGTCTTTTTCTTTTCAAAGTATTGAACAGGTTACTGAAATCTCTTCGATAAAAACTATTTCCCTTACAGGAATATCTTCAGTTGTACCTGAGAGTTCTTACCGGTTGATAAATTTTCTTGACTCAAAATCCTTTCCCTATTACAGGATATCGGGTGATTCCGTCCTCCATCTTAAGATGAAATATAAAACTCCTGAAACATTAGGTTCTGACCGAATATGTTCTGCTGAAGGAGCATATTTCTTGAATGGAAGGTTGAAGGAAACTGAAATCATCCTTTCAATCGATTTTGGAACAGCAACCACTGTCAATATCGTACACTATCCCGGAGAATTCGTGGGAGGTGTCATCGCACCGGGGGTACATATGATGGGAGAGGCACTTCACTCTCATACCGCCCAGCTTCCTCAGGTCGGTTTTACAGATTTTCATGAAGTGATTGGTGATTCCACCAAATCATCAATCGCAAGCGGACTTATAAATTCTTCCATAGGCTTAATTGACAGAATATTGGATTACCTTCGGCGTGCTTACCCATCAAAGATAGTAAAAATCTTTTTAACAGGAGGGAATGCCGAAAGATTAATTCCTTTTATTAATTTTGATTTTGTTTATGAAAAAAACCTGGTGCTTTACGGAATTAAAGCCGTAACTGATTTGAATTTCCCGATTTAAGCCTCTACCAGTATATTATCAATCAAACGGGTTTTACCAATACGGCAGGCAACAAGCACATAATATTTCCTGCTATGTGCCAGCTTTTTCACGGGTAAAAAAGTTAAGGCGTCAACTATACTCACATAATCAAGCCTGGAAGATTTAACAGAGTTGATCATTCTCTTCATGCCTTCTAATATTTTAGAGACATCTGGCTGATTATTAGAAATAATCTTCTTTGCGTACATCAATGAATGATTGATTATGAGAGCATCTCTTCTTTCATTACCTGTCAAATATACGTTTCTTGAGCTTAACGCTAATCCATCCTTTTCACGTACAATCGGAAGTATTACTATCTTTATTTGAAATTTTAGATCACTTGTCATTTGCTGAATAATAAATGCCTGCTGCGCATCCTTTTGTCCGAAATATGCACAATCAGGATTGATAATATTAAATAGCATTGATACTATTGTTGTTACTCCCCTGAAATGTGCTGGCCGGGATTTCCCTTCCAGGATTTTTGTGACTTTTTCAACATTCACATATGTTTGAAATTCACCGGGATAAATTTCACGCGCTTCAGGGACAAATAGAAAGTCAACACCTGCAATCTTTAAAAGCTTTATATCACGTCCGGTATTACGCGGATATTTTCTGAAATCTTCGGCAGGGTCGAACTGTGTGGGATTTACGAACACAGAAACTACGGTCACATCTGATGTTCTTTTTGATCGTGTAACAAGCGATAGATGTCCTTCGTGCAGATAGCCCATTGTTGGAACCAGGCCAATAATCTTACCCTCACAATGCAGCTTTTTTGATATCTGCTGCATTTTCTTAACACTTTTAATTACTTCGATTTCGGCCTCAACTGAGTAATGTTAAGACGTTGTAAATGTTCTGTTTTAAATCTTTCCTGGGAGAAACTATATCCACAAAACCACGCTCCAATAAAAACTCAGAGCGCTGAAATCCCTTTGGTAAATCTTTGCCGATTGTCTGCTTTATTACTCTGGGACCGGCAAATCCAATCAATGCTTCCGGTTCTGCGATATGCACATCACCCAGCATTGCATAGCTTGCTGTTGTTCCGCCTGTAGTCGGATCAGTCATAACCGATACATAAGGAATCTTTGCTTCCGCAAGCCTGGCTAATCTTGAGCTTGTCTTTGCCAGCTGCATAAGTGACAGGGCACCTTCCATCATTCTTGCACCGCCGCTTGAAGAAATGATAATAAGAGGATTCTTATTCTTCAAAGCCCGGTCTGTCAGACGTGCAATCTTTTCGCCGACCACTGAACCCATGCTTCCGCCAATGAACTTAAAATCCATACAGCCGAAAGCAACATCAATATCGTTCAGCTTTCCGGTGCCGGTTTTTATTGCATCATTTAAACCCAGCTTTTTTATTGTTTCTGAAATCCTGTCACTATATTTTTTGGTGTCTTCAAAATCCAGGGGATCCGCCGAGCGCATCTTCTTATCAATTTCTTTAAATGAACCCTTGTCGAGTATTATCTGTATGTATTCTGCACTTCCAATCCGGAAATGATATCCGCATTTTATACACGTCCACAGATTTGTTTCAAGCTGTTTTTTATGAATGATTTCGCCGCAGCTGGGACACTTTTCCCACATACCGTCAGGCAAATCTTTTTTCTGCGAATCTGGAGAAATATTTTCTTTTGACCGTTTAAACCACGGCATTAATCTGTTCCCTTCTGCACATCTGCCAAGATGGTTAAGACCATCTCCGGGTTGGTGGTATCGTTTGAGTAAATTGTTATGCGTCTGCTCATCTTACCGACACGGTGGTTGGTATCAAGTGTCACCTTCAGCGTCCCTTCCTTTCCCGGTTCGACCAATTCACCGGAAATAAGTGCAGTTGTGCAGCCGCATGAAGTTTTTACATCCCTTATTTTAAGTTCTACATTTCCTTTATTCGCAAAATTGAAAGTATAGTTTAAAACATTGCCTTCCTGTACGGTTCCGAAATCGTGCTGTGTATCCTGGAAATACATTATCGGACCTTGTGTAGGGTTCCCCTTCTCAGAGCCCGGATCTACGACAACTCCGGTAAGCATAAACCTTATTTCCGGGTTATCGGGATCGTTTGTTTTTACGGTGATATATTTTGTCTGTCTGCCTGAACGCCCTGTAGAATTAAAATCAACATTAATATTTGTTGATTCTCCCGGAGCAAGATCATCTTTTTGCGGTTTAGCAGCAGTACAACCGCAGGAAGCTCTTACATCGGATATTTTTAATAAATCTCCTCCCACATTGGAAACCACAAAATTATATTTCACGTGCTCCCCTCTGGGAACGTCTCCAAAATCATACTCCATCAGTTGGGAAGCAATTTTTGGCGGAAACATTTGTGCAAAGCTGACTGCAGATACCAGCATAATGAATGCGAAAATTTGCTTAATCATTTTTTCTCACCTTTATAGTAAAATTTTTTAAATAATTTGGTTCTAAGTAATCTATATCTTTCAAAATATTTTTTCGGCCATACTCAGCTGCCCATTCGGCAACGTACCTTGGCTCGGGGGCAAAAATGTCAGTCCTGTAAAATATATTCTTATTTCTTGTTCCATATGCATTACCAAAAGTAATTATATCTTTAGAATTGATTAGAAAATCATCAAAACTTAAAATTCTCAGGTTTTCTGCAAATATATAATTATTACCTTTAATTTGAAACTTTGCATAATATACTTCATCAATGTTAACTCTATTCCCTATAATAAAAAATGAACTTTCAGGAAGATATTTTGATATCTGGAGAGCCAAAGCTTCAAAAGTCGGCACCGGGATTATGGGTATAAATGAACCGAAAGCTATTCCTTTTGCCGCTGACATACCAATTCTAAGTCCAGTAAATGAACCGGGACCATCGGATACCGACACAGCACTTAAATCCCCTGGTTTCAGATCAGCGGTTCTTAAAGCTAAATCGATAGTTTCAAGTAATTTTTCAGCGTGTACGTTTTTATAATTAATAATAGACTGAAAATATTTTGTATGATTAAAATAAACACACGCTCCGCATAAGCTTGATGAGGTTTCAATAGCAAGAACCGGGGACTCGTTATTTATAATTCCTGAATTCAAATGACCGTTGCTTTTCGTTTACTGTACGTATATGTATTTCTTTTCTTTTCCGGGGAAGTATTTCAGGGAATAGATTTCCCCATTCAATAAAAATTATCGCTTCAGTATCCTTCAAATAATCCTCAAAACCGATATCATAAAGTTCTTCAATCTTATTTATTCTGAAAAAATCAAAATGGTAGATCTTAACCCTGCCTTCATATTCATTCACTAATGCGAAAGTCGGACTACTGACTGAAGTAACATCAAAATATACTGAAGCCTCCCGGATAAAAAAGGTTTTTCCGGAACCAAGGTTGCCATTCAAAACGACAATATCTCCGGAAGTCAAACCGGCAGCATAGTCACGGGCTATTTTTTTTGTTTCTTCTTCTGATTTTACAATTACAATATTTTCAGCACCCAATTATTTCGGTTCCATTTTTATTACAGGCAGAATCATCTCTTCCATGGATATACCTCCATGCTGAAAAGTGTCTTTGTAATAAGTTAAATACTTATGGTAATCAGTCGGATAAACAAAATAATAATCTTCTTTAGCTATGATGTAATTTATTGTGACACTTCGTTTAGGCAGTTTATAATCCTGGGGATTCTTTATAAAAATAGCATTCTTATCGTCCACCTTAAGATTTCTTCCATATTTAAATCTGAGATTTGTTGAAGCTTCACGATCTCCCAGTACTTTAGCTCCTCTTAATGAACGTATGCTTCCATGATCGGTGGTTAAAATAATTTTTACATTCTTCATTGTGGCAAGCGTTCTGAATGTTGATAATAATGAAGAATGAGTAAACCATGTATTGGTCAGTGATCTGTATGCAGCCTCATCAGGTGCTATCTCTTTTAATATATCAGAGTCTGATCTGCCGTGAGCAATCATATCAAGAAAATTGACTACTACGGCTGTCAGATGGCTGTTCTGGTAAGACTGAATATTCTGTTCAAAGCTTCTCCCTACTTCGGGATCAATTATTTTAATGTACTTAAGGTCATTACGCAGTTTTATTTTTCTCCGGTCAAGCAGAAGCTGTAGTAATTCCTTTTCGTATTTATTCATGCTTCTTTCATCATCATCACCGCCTTGCCAAAGCTGTGGGTAATATTTTTCTATCTCAGAAGGGAATAAACCGCTGAATAATGCATTCCTGGCATAAGGAGTAGCAGTAGGAAGAATGGCATAATAATAATCCTTTTCGATTTTATAGAGTTCCAGAAGATGTTTCTCCAGAACCAGCCATTGATCAAGTCTTAAACAGTCGAGGACAAAAAAGAAAACAGACGATTTTCCATCTTTTAGATCATCCAGAACATACTTTTCCACAATTTCAGTGGTAAGGGGCGGCGTGTAATTATCCCCGATGCTGTTAATCCATGTAGTATAATTTTTTTCGACAAAACGGGAAAATTCTTTATTAGCTTCTTTTTTCTGATCATTCAGTGACTGACGTAAACCCATGCCGGAATGTGTATCAAGTTCGACATCCCAGGCCACAATTTTAGTGTATATATCAATCCATTCACCAAAATCAAGATTGTTTGACAATGCACGTGATATTTCGTTAAAATCCTGCAGATAATCCTTTGCTGCAGCCTGGCCTGTAATCCGTTTTCCTTCAAGTATTTTTTTACACACAAGAAACATCTGGCTGGGATTAACAGGTTTTGTGAGGTAATCAGTAATCTTACTCCCGATTGCATCATCCATTAGCGATTCTTCTTCATTCTTGGTAACCATCACTACAGGAATGGAGGGAATGATTTCTTTTATCTGACCGAGCACTTCCAGACCGCCCATACCCGGCATCATTTCATCGAGAAAAATTAAATCATATAAGTTTTGCTTTACATGACTTACAGCATCTTCACCATTCGTTACCGTATCTACATCATATCCTTTTTCCGAGAGAAAAATGATGTGCGAGCGCAGAAGCTCAATCTCATCATCGACCCACAATATCTTTTTATTTGCCATTACTATCCTTTTTTATCTTTTTCAGAATACTTATCTAATAATTTAATAAAGATTCAGATCAGAATTTGTAACAGATTGATCGAACAATTACACTATACTTGCTACTGGATTGATATATGGACATCAAGACCGGCTTCGTTAGTGGTTGTTGGAGGAATCCTTGCGGCTCCTTCCGGCTCAACTGCAGTTCTTCTGTAAAATATGGAAAGAGTAACTTTTGAACTTATTGTATACTTAATCCTTGGTTCAAGGGTTGTCCGCAATGTACCATCCTGAGGTGTACCTTCTTCGGTAAAGTTTAGCATATCATATCTTACTACTGAGTTTTTGGAACTTGTATATGAAAGAGTGAATTCAATATCATTTTTCAGAGAAATACCGAACAGAGGCAATTCAAATCCTGATTTTGAAAAACCGGCTGTAAAACCTATATCTTTAGAGTAAGTCTCAGAAATATTTTTGGTTGTTAATCCAAGATCATAAATAGTCCTTGTTCCGTATTTTATATTTCCGATCAAATTTCCCCCCCACATATCATTAAATGTCATATTCAATCCTGCAATCGGAGAAAAACCGTATTCAATTCTTTGTGTCAGAATTTCCTGGATACCATTAGGATTTAATTTTGTTCCCTCTGTATAAGTAGAACTGTATGCGTGCTCTAAAGAAACTTTTTTTGCAAAGGATTTAAAAAACAGGAAATTTTCAAGACCATCCCATGTCAGGTGCCAGTTAGCTCTAGGAATATATTTTGCAAAATCCTCAAGTGGTCCCAGTTTGGATAACCAAGGCAAAGTTTCAAATCCTTTCAGGAAAGCATCTGATAAATTCTTAGAAGGATCAGGAGCATCGGGATTAAACAGTTCATCCACCTTTTTAATTCCGTTTCCAAATACGCTCAGGAAAAGTGTCGAAGGCATTGTAAGGAATGATCTTTCAATTGTTCCCGTTTGAGTTATGTTTTGAATAGTAGGATTTCCCAATGGATCTGTACTAATGGTTGTATTTTTATTTATAGACCATGCAACCTTCCAGTCTATATCTATCTTTGCGCCTTCCCAGAGAGGTCTTGAGGTTCGGAAATCAAAGTTGTTTTTCTGAGTAAATACATCCTGCAGGTTACCGTTTGGCGCCCGCGGTCCGATATCAGTGCTGAATCCAAGCATGAATGCTCTTGAGGGCCCTTTCTGGTAACTGTAATTAATTCCCCAGAAATTATTAAATCCTGTACCTTCCCCTAAAATACCGGATTTAGAAACACTGTTGTCAAGTGTATAGTTAAATGATATCGTTTCATAATCAAAGAAAATAGCTTTAACTACGCTTTTCAGAAATCCAAATGCTCTTGCTAGGGCAGGCTTTCGGGGTGCCTGTTGAGTAGTATCAACCTCTAAAACATTCCCGCCTTCTTTTTGCAGTTTGGTCGTATCAGGCTTCTCACCTTCCCCGCCTTCAAGGTTTCTTCTTCTGTTTTCAAGATTTCTCCCGTTGTGGTTTTGCCCCTGTGTCTGACCCTGGTTTGTTTGTTTTTCAGGTGTCTCAGCAAACATAGGATCAGTAAGAGCTTTTAACCTTAGAGTCAATCCTGCCTGAAAACGGCTCGAAAAACCTCCGCTGCGTCCCACTGTATCCTGCCGGAAATCAAAATTCCAGTTATAGCCGACGGTGTATCCGGCATTTATCTGAAAGAAGCGATTTATATCCCATAAAGTCGGAAGTTTAGGACTTGTCTTTAAATCAAAAGTCTGAGTATACCTGTAATCCTTTCCAAAGAATACTCCTGAAAAAATATTATTCCATATCTCCTTTTCCGATCTTTGCGCATCATTAGCGTCAGTCTCCAGGTATGCGAGAGAAGAATTTATATCCACGTTATAACTAGTCGCAACATTTATCAATCCGCCTTCGGTTAACTTCCAGTTAAAATTAAATCCTCGGGTAGTCCCAAAATCACGGGATATAACCTCCTGCGAAGGCGAACCTGTCTGAGAACGTGTAACGTTTACATTTCTTTGCCTTCTGGCTGTCAGGTTCAATGTAAAGGTCTGCGGGGTATAATAAACTTTAACATCTTTATAATCAGAAAATAATCCAACTACAGAACCCAGAACCGGTATCTTTTCGGGATAGAAATAGTAAGTGGGGCTTAAGTTCAAGGCATAGTTCATTGTTGCATTCCAGACCCATCCATTATTAGATAAAACCGTTGGACTTCTGCTGAATGTTTTATTGTAATTAAACCCGAATGATAGTGCATTGAACGTATCTCTTATATACCATAAGGATGTGGGTATTTTAATCTTAATATTCGAAGATGACCATGAATCTGAAGTACTGATAGTTTGTGTTTCACCTATTAATTGTTGGGGTGTTTTTGCTGTAGTCACAGTCGTATCCTGTCCCAACAACTCGAGCTGTTTGGCGGCTTCATCAACTTTGATATCAGTTCCGGGCAAATAAAGCGGTTTTCCGACTGATTCAGTATGGGAATAATTCATTCTTAGATTGCTTTCAGGCAGATTAACGAGTAATAATTTTAAAACATTTACATCTGCTGAAACACCCCAGTTCATTGCATCGACTCTTGATCCGAACCTGTCAGAAAGCTTATGGAAATATGGGTTAGTCTGGCTTATATTAAAATTCACCGTCATAAGATCAGCAAGTTTTATGGCAGATGAGAAACTATATGCCCAGCCGGGTGAATCATCCGCTCCTACAACTCTTAGTTCATTAACCCATATTTCACCGGAAACCGAACCCGGTGATTGGTTCGGGCCATACGAACCCGGCGGAATGCGGGGTGGCGGATTTTTTGGATTGTATATACCTACTAATAAAAATTTAACTGAAGTAAGAGTCGGACTTCCTTTGACACCATATAAATGCCCCACTTTACCGGGAACCGGAATTTCGACCAGTTTCGTTATTGAAGTATCATTTCTCGCCTGTTTAATAGCTGTCAGTTCACTGAAGTTAATTGAAATTTCATTCCATCCCGCCCGTACCGGCTGCCGGTATTCATAAAAGTTATTGGTATCTCCTCCAAACCTGAAATAAACTTCAGAAGAATATGTCCCTCCTGACGTATCAGAAACAGAACCAGGACTTACGTCAGTATCTCCATGGATAAATAATTTCATCTGCTGGTAATTAAAAACATCCAGAGGCCTGAATAAATATTTAACCGCCTGCCTTGTCTGGCCGTCAGGAAGATCTTTGATTATGAGATCTAACGATTGTTCATTACGGTATATCTGTTCATCCGGTCTGGTTCTGTCTCTTTCCTGGAATACACCGGGAGGTGATGTATAACCAGGATTATCTTCAAGATTTATTACGGAGATTGACATAGTAGTGTCTTCAGGAATAACTTTCTGCCACTGACTTCCGGTAAGATTAAATTCGGTCATACGAAGATGTACCGCGGTATCAGCACCCGAGATAAAAAATCTAATGTACTCAACGTCTGTGAGAGAGGGATCGCCTACCTGCTTCTCAAAATCTTTCAATGGAACGCGGTAAAGAAACCACCCGTCATTATCACCACCGCCTGCAATAAAACGATTGGTGTTCTTATTAGTGTCCAGCGGTATTGCATATCTGAAATAGCTGTTTGCAAGATCGAGATTACCATTTTTATTCAGATCTTCAGTATCAGGAAATCTTCCGATGTCGGTTAATACTGCATTACCTTCAGTTCCGTTAATAAAGAAGTAATCGTGCCAGTCCAGACTCCCGGTTTTATTAAAAAAGAAATTATCTCCGCTGGGATCTGATTTAGAACTTCCTGTCTGCGACCGCTCTTCCCCATCAGCCCATCCGTCAAGTCCTACATCCTCTCCCTGATCAATAAGATCATTTTCAGGAGGTTTATCTTCGGTATTAAGTATTTTGTTTGGAATTACATCTTCACTTATTCTCCCAAGATCAAGGTAAACTTTAGCACCGGGAGGAGCTTCAGCTATCTTTGCCCAGAACTCGACGAATTCGATATTTTCTTCAATCAGATTGTTTGCAGTAGATGAAAGCAGTTTCATAATACCACCCCAGTTCTTCTGACGGTTTCCAAGCTGAGGATTATAATTATACGTTCCGGGAGTATCAGGTAGAAAAACATAATCCATGACCGTTACCTGCTGATCAGCCTTGGCAACAGATTTATTTGGCCATATTTGTTTTACGTTCACGTCTCCCGGAGTAACAGTGTACCAGATACTCTTACCTTTATAATCCATCAACTGTCGCGATGTTAATCCGGAAAGGTCAGGAAGTGAATCAGGCGGACTTAAATCTTTCCAGCCAGTATACGAAACGCCTACCGGTATGGTTCTTTTTGCACCTTCAAAATCGTCGATGTAGGCAATACTTTGTCCCTGGTCTGATGAAATAGTACTCTTCTTTGTGTTCGGATCAGGATTTATGTAAGCATATTCACCGCTGACATTTATAGATGACATTTCTCGTGTAGAAATTATATTATCCAGTGCTTTTGTAACTATCGGGAGATCAACTCCGGTTGTTGCATCCACTCCGTATATCGTATTACTCAGAGGTTCCTCCCCGATCCTGACTTTATCGCTTAGGGTCTGCTGATTTAAATTCAGTAAGGAAAATCCAATTTTGGTTTTATCTGAAAAGTCAAAAAGACCCCTTGCACCCAGGAGTGTTTTAGAGGCCAACTGGAAAAGGTCATTCTTTTCATAAGTTATTTTTAAATCTGCACCAGGAACAAGCGCTGCATCATTACGGATGGTTAACTGTCCGATGTTATAATCAACTATATAATCTGTACCGGGAGTTAATTCTCTTCCATTTAATAATACCCGGACAGAATTCTCCACAATATTAAATCCCAGCTGATATACAGAAGAGGCTTCACCCGAATATTTACCGGTAAGCAGCCACTTATCCTGGACCTTATTTTGTTGTGCAAAGGTTTTGGTTGTATCGTACACCTGATCATACCTAAGCGAAGAAGGTATTTGTGCTGGTAGATTGGCTCCGAATGGTTTAAGTGTAGGAAAAATTATTTCACCGGTTTCCGGAAAAATCGTGAGGTTTGGACGATAATCAAATTTGTTATCAGGATTGGCATTCTTACTTGCATCAAGTAAATCCAGTCCGAACGCAGTTAAGAGTCGTACCGTTCCTGAAGGAGTTGCCAGATCCGTTACGGGATCCTGACCTTCTTTTTCGTATTTTATATTAAATTCGAAACCTTCCTCTTTGATATTTCTTCCGCCAAGAGGATAAATATTTTTCAATTGAAGCTTCCATGCCTGGGTATACTGAGGCTGCAGATTCTTTGGTTTTACAAGTTTTAGCACAATATTTTTTGAAGTATCATTGACATTAATTGTATTCAGAAATTCACCGTATGAAAAACCGATCTGCTGTTGATAAGCAACTGCTATTATATCTGCATCCTGGAGACTGGTTTTAAATGTTATAAAACCTGTTTCAGGATGTAATTCATAATCCACTCCGTCCTGCAGCAACTCAAACCAGCCTGTTTCCAACAAACCCGGTATTCCTGTGGTGTCCTTGCTGTATTGTTCAGAGTATGTTCCGCCCTGAGAAAGTGCCGGAAGGTTCATATAAGCATTTCCCCTCCTTTGTTTTGTCCTGTCGAAAGTAACTACGTTCACAGATTTCCAGACTTCAATATTTACCACACGATAATCCTGGTGTACAATAGGTGTCGGCTTCCCGTAATAATCATTGAAAAAATTGAACGAGGGGGCTTCACTTGCATAGAGAGTATCAAGGAAATAATGATTGGTAGAATAGTCATATGCCCTCAAATTAAATTCCTGTGAAGTTGTGCCGCTATTTACAGAAACCTCCTCAGTTTCACCCTTCTTCTGACTGGCAAGAGTGGTCAGAGAGAGTGGACCTAATTTGAAATTAGCTTTAAGGCCGAATAGTGCCTCACTTCCTCCTACGAGGGGAGAAGTCTGAAGTGAAACGTTTCCTGCTTCAATACTTTGAATTATTTCATCCTCATAGCCTTCATATTTTATTTTGAGCTGGTTTTCATACTGAAAAGTTCTTTCTGTATTCCAATCGGCATTTATGTGAAGTTTATCACCTATTGTTCCTGCTACAGTGATTTGTACCTGCTGTTTAAAATCGGGTTCATTTCTGGTATTTCCGTAAATTGATGCAGTTACCCCTTCGGTATTTTCATTCCGCCAGGCACCGTGGATATCCACAGCACCTCCGATCTTCAAACTTATCTTCGGTTCGCCAAAGATACTTAGCACTCCCACTTTGGGCAGAGGGATTTCAAAGTCAGTAATGTTTTTTATTAATTCTCCAAGTTCCTTCTTTGAAGATTTTAATTCATATTGATAGCCAAGCGACTCCCATAATTCCCTTTCATGCAGAGCAATCTTAGCATCAATATAATCTTCAATAGGTACTGTAAGTAAAATCTTGGTCTCCTCTCCCGCAACTTTCTCTTCTATAATGACATTTTTCCCCGTTGAATCAATGCGGACAGTTCTCTGTCTTGCAGTCGGTTGGGCAATAAAAGGAGAAGGTTTATGGATTCCCAGGGTGATATAAGGAAGGTCCTCCCGTTCGTAATGAAAATACTTTAGTCTTGCTGTTGAGTCTATTGCCATCGAATCTACTTTAATAGTATCTGCAGCTGTTCTTATCGTGTCAACTTTTATAGAATCACGATTCAATGAATCGGTTTTTCCGGTAGAATCGGGGGGAAAAATCCTGTTACTGCAGAAAATATATCTGCCTGTGTTGTTTTCAGTGAAGCGTATTTGTTAGCTTCTTTCTGAAGTGCAGGGTCGAAAACCTGTACAGAATCAATTCTTTGCCCGGAATTTGTTGGAAGTGAAGACTTAAGTAACTGTTCGCTGTGATTACCCGTCAAATCCTGTTGAGTTAGCGAAGACAAAGATGCCAGTTTATGGTAATAGTCAAATAAGGCATTTATCCAGATGTCATCATCTATTTGTGCCTTTTCAGGAGAAAATCCAAGATTCGCTAAACTATAAAAGATCACTACAGATGCCGCAGTGATGCCTAAGATCTCCCGAATTAAATGTGGAATCTTATTTTTAATGTGGAACCCGAAAGATATAATTCAAAAAATACTGTAGAAAAATACTCTATAAACATCCTCCGGATAAATTATTTACTTTTGAGCGAAAAATTTATATAAAATAGGTTTGAAGTTCAATATTAAGTACAAAGCAAAACCGCTAAAAAATGGTTATTTAATGTATAGTTTTAGGGCATTCCTGTTAAGGTAATTTTTTTTCACTGATTATCTAAGGTGTTCAGGCAAAAACATAATTAGCCGGGACTTATTCTTGAACCTGAACCTGAATCTGAATTTCTAAGTTTTTGTAAATCGTTCTATTATTTCTTTGTGCCGGGGAAACGCCTTTGTTAATTCTTCCCTTTTCGCTAATTCAAAATCCTCAAAATCGAATCCCGGTGAAACGGTGCATCCGACAAGGCAAAATGATTTTTTATCAATTAGTTCAGCGGCAAACCAATTATTATTTTTGACCACCACCTGGAATACCTCATTCATTTCAATATTTTTCCCGAGCTTAAACTGCGATAATAAACCGGAATTATCAATAGCGAAAATATTCACTCCGCACCCATCATAATAATGCCAAATCTCATCGGATTTGATTCTATGAAAATTTGAAACTTGCTTTTCCTCAAGAAGGAAGTAAATTGAAGTCGAAGCTGCTATTTTCTTCTTAAACCTTTCAGGCAAACCGTCAGGCACAATAATTTCACCAGATCGGTAATTTTCTCTAAAGTACCCGCCTTCCGGGTGAGGTCTGAGGTTTAATTGAATAATATATTTTTTAGCTTCAGGATTCATTGGCTAAATATACCAAATTAATATCACGCTGCTCTGCTGAGGATACAAATACATTTTGGTCAATCACGCCCCTTTCCCGGTCTGAATGAGTCTTGATCCGGTATTTATTACATTCTGTTCATCTGTTGATTATGCTCGTCTCCAAATTACCTGAGGAGAAAAATCTATGAAAGTGATCCGGGAAGTGAGCATAAGAAATTTTTCCCAGGATAATAAGATAAGGTCAGTCTATCATATTTTTATTTGCTTCTGTATTATTGTAAATATTTTTTTAGTTTTTAATGAAATTTCAGGGTTATAAATTGAATATCTCAGGCTCACTTCTTCTGTATCTAACTTTTATATTTAATACACTCAATTATACACTTGCTCAGATCCCCCCTTCAGATAATCTAAAGGCCTATATAGAAACAGCAGGCAAAATTGTAAGCACTGCATTGGAGAATCGTAGAGCATATTTCATGCTCGGCAATTTGTGCAACCTGGGTTCCCGGTTAAGCGGATCAGAGAATTCGATTAAAGCGATCCATTGGGCTGAAGCCAATATGAAAGCACTTGGATTTGAAAACGTACGGCTTCAACCTGTGATGGTACCTCATTGGGAAAGAGGAAATGTTGAGGAAGCAGTTATTGTAAATGGTAAATTTTCGGGAAGGAAGATAAATATATGTGCACTCGGCGGAAGCGTAGGAACAGTTAAGAATGGTATTACTGCACGTGTTATTGAAGTTAAAAACCTGAATGAAATTGATTCCATAAGAGAAAAAGTTAAAGGAAAAATTGTTTTTATAAATGAACCGATGGAAGAGGGCCTGGTAAATACTTTCCCGGCTTATGGAAAAGCTGTGGATAAAAGAGTTTTTGGTGCGATTAAAGCGTCTCAGTATGGAGCCGTGGGTGTAATCATAAGATCTATAACTACCAGGTTTGATAATATCCCTCATACAGGTATAATGTATTATAACGATACTATCCCAAAAATCCCCGGGACTTCAGCAGGTTATGAAGATTCAGATTTTCTCAGCAAAGCTTTAAAAGAAAATCCTCACCTGAAACTGAACTTAAAACTTAGCTGCAAAACTCTTCCTGATACACAATCATACAATGTTATAGGAGAAATTAGAGGATCTGAGTTTCCTGACGACATTATTGTTGTAGGCGGGCATATTGACAGCTGGGACAAAGGCACCGGTGCTCACGATGATGGGGCCGGATGCATGCAGTCAATGGAAGTTCTCGATTTAATAAGGCGTCTTGAGCTGAAGCCTAAGCGGACGATCCGCTGTGTGCTTTTTATTAATGAGGAGAATGGCTCCCGGGGTGCTGAAGTTTATGGTACTTATGCAGATACCGCAAATGAAAGACATGTTGCTGCTATCGAAAGTGACGCTGGTGGATTTACACCAAGAAGCTTTTCTGTTTCCGCTGACTCATCTGAAATAACCAGGATGCAAAAATGGCTGCCAGTGTTAAAAATTTGTAATATTGAGAAAGTCGAAAAAGGCGGAAGCGGAGCCGATATAAATGATATAAAAAATGCAACAGCTTTAATCGGATACCATCCCGACAGCCAGCGCTATTTTGATTACCATCATTCTGATAACGATGTTTTTGAAGCAGTTAACCCGAGAGAACTGGAGCTTGGAGCCGCGGCTATCGCAGTATTAGCTTACCTGATAAGTCAGGAAGGTTTGTAAAATCCACCTGAGTGACTTCGCGTCTTTTGTCTATATTTTTTGCGGTGAAAGCGCTGGTAACTCTATTTATAATTTCTATTCTGATGAATTAGCAGAACTCACTCTGTGTTATCAAATTACATCAATGTATTCTAAAATATGGCTATATTTGATTCAGAAATTAAGATAACGAAAAATCGATGACCAGGCTGATAATTCTCCTCATAAATATTTCCTTTCTCATTATAAGCAACTCTTTTTCTCGAAGTACGGTGCCCGCAAACAATGTAAAATTTACTGTGATTCTGAAAAATTCTTTTAAAGCTGAGAAAGTCTATCTCTGCGGTAATAATGAAATTTTAGGAAAATGGAATCCCGCTGCCGTATTAATGCATAAGGAATCAGACTCCGTCTGGACAAGAACACTCTCATTGAACCAAGGGAGTGAAATTGAATTCAAAGTCACAGGAGGAACCTGGTGGGCGCAGGCTATTGACAGCACATCTCAAATCTATAATAATTTCAGCCTTAGAGTCGAACACGATACAACAGTATACATCGATGTGTTCGACTGGCAGAATAAAATTTTAAATGGAGTGCCTGTCTTAACAAAAAGAAGATTCCTTCCCAACAGACCTTATCTGGTTATCGATGAATTATGGAAATTTCATCCCGGCGATAATCCCGCCTGGGCCCTGCCTGATTACAATGACAGCAGCTGGATAGAAACTGATTCATATATGAATTGGAGAAAACCTGGGAATCCTAAGTGGGATAATATCGGGTGGTTCAGGTTTCATTTTATTGCGGATAGTGAAATATGGAATCATTCGCTGGCACTTTTTATCGGACAGTTAGGTGCTTCTGAAATTTATTACAATGGAAGGCTCCTTTATTCATTTGGCAAAGTAGGGATGTCGAAACAGTCAACACTGCCCGAACAGAACAGGATCTGGAAAGAGTTCAGGATTGATCCTCTTTATGAACAGGTATTGGCGGTGAGGTATGCTAATTATAATTCATATGATCAGTTGGATAATAGTTTTACCCCTGGTTTTGTTATCTATCTGAAAGATATGAACACCATTTTGTCAGGCATCAAGGAAGACTGGAGAGGTATTTCAATAAACCAGATGGTGTTTACATTGATTCCGGTGATCCTGTTTTTTCTTCATATTCTGCTCTACAGTTTTTATCCTAAACAGCGGGAGAACCTTTATTATTCTATCTGCCTGCTGGGGTTCGCAGGAATAACTTACTTCGGGTATGAAAAGTTAATCCTCACAGATCCTTCTACAATTATGTTCTATTATAAATTGAATGGTTTATCAGTACCTGTGGCTATTTTTTTCGGACTTCTTACAGCATACTCAATTAACTATCAGACACTTCCGAAACGAAGATGGTTATTTTTCGGATTATTCCTGGTTAATATGATGGCCGCAATATTTATAAATATGTCTGATGCAGGCAAATTAAATTATGTCTTCTTTGGAATAACTATGATTGATATAATTTATCTGTCATTCAGGCATGGTTTTAAAGAGAATGAGCCAAAAATGAGATGGGTAATTGCGGCTGGTTTTTTATTGCTTACTCTCGCTGTAATCTATCAAATCTTAATTGATTATTCCTATTTAGCTCCTCCCTTTGCAGGAGGTCAGGTATTTGTATACGGTATGATTGCCCTGATTATTTCGATGTCAATCTATCTTTCATATAATTTCGCTTATATAAATAAAGATCTCGAGCTGCAGTTAAGTAAAGTAAAATTATTATCAGAAAAAACTATCGAACAGGAAAGGACTGCCTCCAGGCGTGAACTGGAGCGCCGGGTGATTGAAGTTGAAAATAAAAGGAAAAGCAGAGAACTTGAGGATGCCAGGGAGCTTCAGTTATCTTTGCTGCCAAAGGAAATTCCTCAGTATGAAAATTTTGATATTTCATGTTTTATGAAAACCGCAACCGAGGTCGGAGGAGATTATTATGATGTTTTGCCTGAATTTAACGGCAGTTTAACACTGGTTATCGGTGATGCCACAGGACATGGAGTTAAAGCAGGTACAATGGTGGCGGTAATAAAAGGATTGTTTCAGGAACTTACCGGTTCAACTCCTCTTAATCACGCACTTGAGAGAATTCATCAAACGATTCGTTCAATGCGGTTTCATAATTTGTATATGGGACTGACATTAGTCAGACTTGAAAAACATCAGATCATAATTTCTTCTGCGGGAATGCCCCCGACAATTATTTACAATAAGAAAAATAATTCAGTAAGTGAACTTATTATAAGGCATCTTCCCCTCGGTGCTCCGGCAAATAATATTTTTGAAGAACATGTACTGGAAATCTCGGAAGGGGATGTGGTTCTACTTTTATCGGACGGACTTCCCGAATTATTTAATGAAAAAAAAGATTTATTCGGATATGATAAGATTAAAGGGGTTCTGTTCAGCAACTCTTCAAAGAGTGCAGGTCAGATTATTGAATCAATATTAACAGCTGCAGCGGGATGGTCAGCAGGCTCACCTCAGAATGATGATATAACCATGATTGCTTTAAAAGTAAATAATGATCTCAGTTAATGTTTAATAACTAATAATTAATGTGACAGGAATCATTAGTTAATTAATTAAGTATTGGAAATAAAGTTTCCAGGATTTAAGTTCAGTTAAACAAATTTAAAATGCAGCACTTATAGATTTTTGTTAAAAGCTTATATAATATGAAGGGGAAAAGAAATGCTTTTAACAAATTTTTATGGGTGCTGCTTTTTTTTATTAATTCACTATCGGAGTATATATGGTTGATCAAAGTATAGAACTCATCATATTTTTTATAATAATCCTTTCACTCAAATACAGCATTAACGCACAGGAGATGACCGCGAACGATGACTTGAATTTTGGCAGCAAATTTTTAGGTCACACTGCTCTGACAAAATCGGATGTAGAATTTGATACAACAGACGTATCAGTGTTTGGAAATGTAGATTCATTATTTGGAGAAATTCAGCCCAAACTGCTTCCCGAAAATATGAGCTTCATGGAAAAATTACTGTGGGGGGAGGGTGGTTTAACAAGGGAAATCGGTCTCGTGTCTCCTTTTTCGCCTGAAGAAAGAGAATATGAACTAAGCCTAAGAAGGGTAATGCTGACTACGCATCAGATGTTAGGATTTGCTACTCTGGCTTTCATGTTAACCGCAGATTATTTCGGTCAACAGGTTATAGACGGAAACAGGCACCTTGGAGATACACATCAGAGTTTTGTCACAGCTACAATTGTATCATATTCTTTAACAGGACTTCTTGCAATACTCTCCCCTCCTCCTATGATCCGCCGGGATGAAGAAAGCACTACTACGATTCATAAGACCCTGGCGTGGATTCATGTTGCCGGTATGATACTTACACCTATACTTGGTTCAATGATTGGAGGCAGGCGGCACTTTAATATTGACAAAGCTCATTACCATCAAATATCAGGATACCTTACCACCGCTGTATTTGCTTCGGCTATGATTGTAGTAACCTTTTAACAAGGAGAAAAATGAAAAACTTAATATTAATTTCCTTATCATTAATTATTCTCTCAGTCGTTTCAATTTCCGCACAACCAAAAAAATATGAAGCATCTGAGCAGGAATCATATATTACTTACAGATTGACGCACCCGTTCCACGAAGTGGAAGCGACAAGCAGAAAGGTTGTTTGTTTGATTTACGCAGATGCTCAGAAGAAGGAAATAAAGAATGTTCTTGTCCAGGTGCCGGTTACGTCTTTCGACAGCGGAAATTCGAACAGAGACTCACATGCAATGGAGGTTGTTGATGCAATATCTATTCCTTATGCTAAATTTGTTAGTACAAACATAATGGAGAACGGCGATAGTCTGAAAATTTCCGGTAAGCTGACCTTTCATGGAGTAACCAAAGATATAACTATAAATGCAGCCACTGACTGGAGCACTAATAAGCTTATCGTCGACGGGGTATTTAATATCAGTCTGACCCAATTTAAAGTAGAACGACCTTCCCTCCTTCTTATTCCTGTAAATGATGATCTTAAATTTACCCTGAAAGAGATCTTCTACCTCTAGGCATGAAGTTCTCAACAATTGTAAAGTATGCCTCCCCGGTCTTTATCAGTTCCGGGATAGATAATATGTCGGAAATTCATAATCGAACCATGAGTTCTATGCCGGATTATCCTTGTTTTTTAAAAAAGGGGTTAATAAATCTATCGGTACCGGAAATATAGTTGTTGAGTTTTTTTCTGATGCAACTTCTGTGAGGGTCTGCAAAAACCGGAGCTGCAGTGCTACAGGGTGTTTGCTTATAATTTCTGCCGCATCACTCAATTTCTGACTGGCCTGGAATTCACCTTCAGCATGAATTACTTTTGCCCTTCTTTCCCTTTCAGCTTCTGCCTGTTTCGCCATTGCCCTCTGCATTTCTATTGGAAGGTCGACATGCTTAACTTCAACATTTGAAACTTTTATCCCCCACGGTTCGGTCTGATTATCGATTATGATCTGCAGCTTTTTGTTAATTTTTTCTCTTTCGGCCAGAAGTTCATCCAGTTCTGACTGTCCAAGGACGCTCCGCAGTGTTGTTTGAGAAAGTTGGGATGTTGCATCAAGATATCTCTCTACTTCTACAATCGCTTTTTCCGGCTGCACAACTCTGAAATACAATACAGCATTTACTTTTATTGAAACATTATCTTTTGTAATTACGTCCTGCGGCGGTACATCCAAAACAATCATACGTAAACTTACCCGTACCATTCTGTCAACAACCGGAATCAGCAAGACTATACCCGGTCCTTTGGCTCCTATCAATCTCCCTAGTCTGAATATGACTGCTCTTTCATACTCTTTTAATATCCTTACTGCACTTGCAAACAAAAACAGTACAAAAACTATGATTATACCAATGTATACCGATAAATTTTCCATCTCACCCTCCTTAAACTATTGATCTTACAGCCGGATTATTCAACCTTGTCTACTTTAAGCAACAGATTTACTATCCCGGTCACTTTGATTTTTTCGCCTTCACCAATATTTCCCCTGAGACTTTCAGCCTTCCAAATCTCTCCATGGACAGAAACTTCTCCAAAAGGATTTAATTTTGTAATAGCAGTCGCGGTCTCACCAATTAATCCTTCCTGACCTGTAGTCGGCTTTTTCCTTTGAGCCTTAATTCCCATTGATATTGCAAACAGGAAGAAAACAGCAGTTAGTGCCACTATAAGAATTATTAATGCCATTGAAATCTCCATCGCTTCATTGAGGGCATTTTCTTTAATCAGCATAATGGAACCGAGAAAAAGTGAAACAATACCTCCAATGGTTAACAAACCGTGACTGACAATTTTAATCTCAAGAACAAATAAAACTATTCCAAAAATTATGAGTGCTAATCCTGCATAATTAATTGGCAAACTGTGCATAGAATAAAAAGCAAGAATAAGACAAATACCGCCGACGACTCCGGGAAATATTGCACCCGGATTATAAAGTTCAAAAAAGAGTCCGTATATTCCGAGCATGAGAAGTATGTAAGCTAAATTGGGATCACTGAGAAAGCTTAAAAGCTTTTGAGCGAATGTCATTCCGAAATTGATTATTTCAGCATCTTTTGTGTGAAGAACAGTTTTCCCGCTGACTGTCTCTACCTCCCTGCCGTCTATTTTTTCAAGGAGATCCTGAATATTATCTGCTTTTAAATCTATAACTCTCAGCTTAAGTGCTTCGGTGGATGTTATAGAAAGACTTTTTCTTACTGCATCTTCGGCCCATTCTGTATTTCTGTTTCTTTTTTCACTTATGCTTCTGATGAATGCAGCAGCATCGTTTGTTACCTTTTCATTCATAATCGAATCCGGTTCCCCCTGCATAGTTACCGGGTGAGCAGCGCCGATATTCGTACCCGGTGCCATAGCAGCAATATGGGCTGCAAGTGTAATGAAAACTCCGGCTGAGGCTGCCTGCGATCCTGATGGGGCAACATAAACCACTATCGGTATTTTAGATTGAAGAAAGTCAGTCACAATAACCCGGGTTGATTTAAGCAGCCCTCCCGGTGTATTAAGTTCTATGACCAGGCATTCAGCATGTTCATCAATTGCTTTTAATATAGCTGAATGAATAAAATCTGCACAAGCAGGCTGAATTGCACAATCAGCAGAAATTACGACAACTTTATGGGTCTGTGTAAACTCAGGAGAGGTAATGAGGACGATCAAGGCAACTATTTTTAATAGACTTTTCATATTGCCCTTTATCAATTAACAGGAAATGTACCTAAAAAATTGTCAGGAATCAATAAAACCAGTCTTTGAGCTTTTATCCTGAAACCCCGTAATAATCTGATTATTATGCTGTTCTGATTTTTCTTTCTTTCACTTTATCCTTTAATATTAACCCGGAACCGAGTATGCCGGCAATAAGCAGACCTGTATCTTCTTTTATATCAAGATTTATTGCAGCAGTAACTCCTATAAGAGCCCAAATCGAAGGTATAATTAGAATATAGAGAGGTATTTTTTTTGCCGTCCAGAGTAAAATGCCAAATGTAAAGATTGTTGTGGGGCATGGCAGACCGAAAGTCGGATTCTCCGGATAGATATGTCCGAAATAAATTCCCAATAAAGGGTAGAATACCAAAGCGTACAAAATAATAAATCCGCCTATCTGGTTTGTTCCCCTGGCAAATTCGAATTCCAGTTTCTTATCGATAATTCCCGCTTTAATAAATAAAATTGCCTGCAGAATAAATATCACTCCAAATATATAAGCAGCAGGATTTATGGACGAAAAGAAAATTATGTGATACACTATTCCAATCCATAACCAGTAGAAAACAAAAATCCAGTTAATAACGCTGCTGCTGTAATTATTCTTTCTGAAAACTAAATAAATTATAAAAAGTGCTGATATAAATAGAATACCTTGAAAAGGATAGATAGTATTATTATAAGACTTAAATACTCCCAAAAATTCTTCAACAGAGAATGGCATCTCCCCTCCTGAAATTATAATTAATAACTATTTAAATTTAAATTTTTTTAGTAATAATTTCCATCCGGAGCTTGAATTATATTACAGGACCCCTGTAGTATCGCTATTTTAAGAAATCACTTGTACTGCTATCCCGGTTTTTGCAAACAATACCTCGGTAAATTTCAGTACAGTGGTCTACCCGCAACCGCTTTATTTCCGTAATGAATGAGTTATCCTTTAGTGGTTGAAAATAATTTTAAGAGCATACTATCTCGAAGTAATTCTACAGGACCAGGGACTTCACGCTCAATATTTTCCAATGGCATTCATAAGAGTATATTGGGCCATTAAGTATTTATATTCATTATTAATCCTATTGTATTCAGCCTGAAGATAATTATTGTATGCCAGCTGCAAATCAAGGTAGGTAGCTGAACCAAGGGTATATGTCTCTTTCTTAATTTTCCAGCTTTCCATGGAAGCTTTCAAGGCCACATCAGATGCATCGAGTTGTTGTTTTGCTGTCTGCAAATCAAGTTTTGCTGTGGCTACCTGGCTCTTAATGTTTAATTCAAGATTTTTCAAATCTTCGCTGCTGTTTTCTACCTGAACTTCTGCAGACTGCACGTCAGTTTCGGTGTTCCAGTTTGAAAAGATAGGGATGTTCAACGATAATCCTAAACTATAAACTTTTCTGTTGAACTGATCAGAAGGCACGACGGTGCTGGAAGAAAATCCATAACTGGCTGACAGTCTTGGAAAATATCCGCTGCGTGCAATGGTCAGCTGATTATCAGTACTCTGCTGTTCATACTTCATGCTCTGATAATCCTGTCTGTTGTTGAATGCATATTCATACAGGTTTTGCATAATACTTTCTGTTAGCAAGCTGTCACCAATCGTAGCAGCAGTAGAATCAAACTGGTAATCTTTGGATGGATCCACCGACAGGTATGTGAGCAGATTTATTTTAGATTTTTCAAGATTATTCTTCGCTTCCAAAAAAGCAACCTGTGAATTTGCAGTCTGAGCCTCCTGTGAGTATACATCACTCACCGGAACCATTTTAAGATCAAACATTTGTTTAACACGATCGAGTAAACCCTGATTATACTTTAAATCTTCATCCTGAAAATCGAGCAGTTTTTGATTGCTTATTATCTGAGTGTACAGGTTTTCAGTCTGGAGTATTACATCCTGTTTTAATTTTTCGAGACTTAACCTTGCAGCTTCCAGGTTGTTTTTACTCTGATTGATATTTGCCAGGTTTGACAATCCGTCAAACAGGGTTACACTGCCGCCTGCAGAAACTGCCCAGTTTCTTGAATCCACCTGAGAGGGACCAATTGCCTGAAGGTTGCCGAAATAATCAATTTGCTTTGATCCGCCGTTATCGGTGACCCGCTGCCAGCTGAATCCGCTGTTAATGCTGAGGTTTGGAAGAAGATTTCCATAAGCACTTTTCACATTTGACTCATAAGTTGCAATCAAATTTGAAGTTTTAACAACATTTGTGTTATGGTTGAGTGCAATAGTTATTGCATCATTAAACGTGATATTCTGCTGAGCAATGGATTTGTTCAATCCACAAAATATCGCAATACTTATAATTAAATAAAATACCTTTTTCATTTTCCTGTTTCTATAATTTTAATTTTTATTCATACCGCAGGGCATCGATGGGATTCAGATTTGCTGCTTTCCTGGCGGGGTAGAACCCAAAAAATACTCCTATTATTGCCGAAAAGCTGACTGCAATAAAAATTATCTCCGGACTAATAACAGCAATCATTCCTGTGTAATCATTCAAAATAAAAACCACACCAAATGAAAGAAGCACTCCGATTAATCCTCCGGCAAAACTCAGTACGATTGCCTCCGTTAAGAATTGAATTAATACATCCGAAGTACGGGCGCCGACAGATAATCGAATACCGATTTCACGCGTTCTTTCAGTAACAGAAACCAGCATAATATTCATGATCCCGATTCCTCCTACAAGCAGTGATACTCCTGCAACAGATGCAAGCAGTATTGTTAAAATTTTGGATGTTTGAGTTGCGGCCTGAGTTATTTCAGCCTGATTCCTGACTGTGAAATCATCGTCTTCCCCCGGATTAAGATGATGTGCTTCCCGCATTATCGTTGTCAGTTCCTGCTGAGCTGTCTCTATCTGATCAGTTGTAATGGCACTTGCCTGAATATAATTTATATAAATACCTCCAACCAGCCTGTCAAGCACTGTTGTAGCAGGTGCATATATTATATCATCCTGGTCCGAACCCGCAGCACTCTGTCCTTTTGCTGCCAGAACACCGATGACCTTGAAAGGAACATTGCGAATTCTTATCCGTTGACCGATCGGATCTTCATCAGGGAATAATTGTTTGACAACGGTCTGACCCAATACTGCTACTTTTGCTCTTGAAATCATATCTTTATCGGTAAAGAAATCACCTGAAGCTAAGGGCCAGTCTCTTATCTCCAGAAAATTTGTGGATACCCCCTGAATTTGGGTACTCCAGTTCCCAACCCCGCCAATAACCTGTCCGCCCGTTCTTACAACCGGAGTCACTGCTTTTATAAGACTTGCTTCATCCTGAATTCTTTTAACATCCTCCATAGTAAACCGGTTTATGCTGCCTGCTCCCATTCTTATTCCGCCTGAAGATATTGATCCCGGGAAAATAATTATCAGGTTAGAACCTAGTGATGAAATCTGCTGTTCGACCTGGATCTGGGCACCATCTCCGATTGCAACCATCACTACAACAGCAGCCACCCCGATAATAATACCAAGTGCAGTAAGCAGACTCCGCATCCTTGATTTCAATATGCTCCTGATCGCAACCTTTAATAGATTTTTTAAATGCATTTTTAAACCCTAATTTTCATCGGGAACTGTCTCTTCAATTTTTTTTAATTCTTCTGCTGCGATTAATCGATCTTTTATTAGAGAATCGCGGATCACTTTCCCGTCTTTTAATTCAACAATTCTCTTTGCAAACTTTGCAAAATCTCTTTCGTGAGTCACAAGGACAATAGTTATTCCTTCATCATTTAATTTCTGAAATAAAGAAAATACCTCAACAGACATTTTGCTATCAAGATTTCCTGTAGGTTCATCCGCTAAAATTAGAGACGGTTCATTTACCAGAGCTCTCGCTATTGCTACCCTCTGCTGCTGTCCCCCGGATAATTGGTTAGGTTCATGATCCAGCCTGTCACCCAATCCAACCCTTTGCAGCACTTCAATTGCTTTCTGTATCGGATCTTTTATCCGTTCATATCTATCGTACATTAGAGGCAATTCCACATTCTCCACTGCGGTTGTTCTTGAAAGAAGATTAAATCCCTGAAATACAAAACCTATTTTCTGGTTGCGGATCTTAGCATAGTCATTTTTAGAGAGTGTCCCCGTATTCACGCCATCAAGATAATAATCGCCGGTTGTGGGACTATCCAGACAGCCTATCAGATTCATTAAGGTTGATTTTCCGGATCCCGATGAACCCATGATCGCGACAAACTCACCTTCATAAATTATTAGATCAATCGATTTCAGTGCATGGACTTCCACTTCACCTACTGTATAGGTTTTTGACAATCCTGCAATTTTTATAATATTTTTTTTTGCTCCCGATTCCATTAAAAACCTCTTCTGATTCCCCGTGACATATTCCCGTTAGGTGTCAGGATATTTGAATTCTGTGTCGGCGGATCATTAGTTGTTTCAATTCCGACTACTACCTGCATACCTTCTTTTACATTCCTGCTTCTCACGATTTCCGTGTTTTTTCCGTCAGTTAAACCAAGCAAAGCAAATCCCATTTCCGGATTTCCATTTTCGTCAATAAACCAGAAAGATCCTCTTGTTTTGCTGCCGGTACCCGCATTACCGCCGGTCGAGTTTGGATTTCCTCCGCGGCTTCCAAAGGTTTGAAACTTCTGCTTCAGGCTATCAGGCAGATTATTTCTCCCCTTCTTCATTTTTGCATTATAATCTGCTAACATTTTTTCGGTCGGCTGGAATCTCAGTGCAGCATTTGGAATCATCAGTACATTATTTCTCTGTTCCACAAAAAAATCGATTGTCGCAGTCATTCCCGGAAGAAGCAGACCATTATTATTATCCGCGTTTATAACTACGACATAATTCACGACATTAGAAACAACAGTTGAACCCAGTCTGATTTGAACTACCTGCCCGATAAAATCCTTCTCAGGGTAGGCCTGAACATTGAATTTTGCTTTCTGTCCTACTTTGATCTGCCCTATATCGCTTTCATCAACATCGGCAAGGATCTGCATTTTAGCTAAATCTTCAGCGATTGTAAAAAGTGTGGGTGCAGATAAACTTGAAGCAACTGTTTGTCCTTCTTCTACATTTCTATTTATAATCTTGCCTTTAATCGGAGAGTATATAAAAGCATAACCCAGATTAGTCTTTGCCTGTGCTAACGAAGCCTGTGCCGAAGTTAAATTAGCTTCTGCACTCAGATAATTTGATTTTGAGGTTACATAGTCCAGTTCCGACAGAAATTTTTTCTCATATAAAGACTGATCTCTTTCAAACTGAGCTTTGGAAATATCGTACTGAGCCTGGGCTTTCTGCAGCTCTGCAATTGCATTTCTGACCTGTAGAGCAAGGTTAGTGGTATCGAGTATGGCCAGTAATTGACCTTTCCTGACATTTGAATTAAAATCGACAAGTATTTTATCAATCCTTCCGGAAACCTGTGTACCAACATCCACAGTTGTAACCGCCTGGAGTGTTCCTGTGCTGGTAATTGTTGTACTTAAATCGCCCTTTTTTATCTGAGCGAATGTAAATTTATTTGTATCGGCATTACTGCTGTTAAAAAAAATTAAATAAATGACCAGAACGGCAGCTAATAATACTGAACCTATTATAATTTTCTTTTTCATCTGGATTTCTCAAACAGAATTATTTAATTATCATAAAAACATATTATTGATTTTTATTATTTAAATCATGATGCTGGAAATTTCGTCTTTCGTCCAGCATTTTATTGAATTCGGATTTTTGTTTTTCATCAAGTATTTTCAGGATTTCCTGGTTCGATTCATCTCTGATCCTTCTGAACCCTTCCCGGTCCGGATTTGCACTCGCGCGAAGTTTTTGTATCTCATCAAATTACCATGTAAGGATTTGTTCAATGTTAGCATACTGTTCTTCAGTTAAGTTGAGTCTTTGTTTAAGATTTTTTAATCTTTCCTGCTGGGTAACCTTCGATTGTCCGAAACCTGTTACTCACAGAATCAACAAAGCAGCAGTAATTAACACAATTACACTTTTCATTATAGATTTCCGTCGAATTTATTTCTGATTGCTGTAATTGGACACGGTAATATTGTTTAAAGTTTAATCACGGTGGGCAGCTTGATCGTCTGAATCCAGTAAAATACGATACGAATTGCGTGGGTTCGCTTTGTATTATTCGCCTGCTCATTAAACTCATAATGTAAAATAACCGCCTCATTTTCAATCATAGGTGTGCTCTGTTTTGCATAATAAAATTACTGAGTCGAAAAATTTCTTTTGTTGATTTCTCTCACAAGTTATTTGACAGTTTGCTTCTTTATCCGGATGTCATTTATTTCTGCTGCTTTGTGCGAAACTTTTACAAACTTGGATGTGAATATTAAACTTTTGGCTAGGTATATTTGTCTAATTCAATTAACAATAATCTTCATACGATAGATGAACAAAATATTAGAAGTAAAAAATTTAACAAAGAAGTTCGGTGATTTTACAGCTGTTAATTCTATATCATTCGACATTAAAAAAGGTGAGGTCTTTGGTGTCGTAGGACCTAATGGAGCAGGGAAAACAACTACAATAAAAATATTAACTACGCTTTTGCCGCCTACCTCAGGTGAAGCTTTAATCGGAGGATTAAACGTAGTTAAGAATTCTTTTAAAGTCAGAAGATTAATAGGTTATGTTCCGCAATTACTTTCAGCAGATGGAAATCTTACCGGTTACGAAAACCTCCTCATCTTTGCAAAATTATATGATATTCCCGCTAAAGAAGTCAGAAAAAGAATTGATGATTCTCTTAAATTTATGGGACTTTCAGATTCCGGCGACAAACTTGTAAAAAATTATTCAGGGGGAATGATCAGACGGCTGGAAATTGCACAGGCAGTTCTGCATAATCCCTTGATTCTTTTCCTGGACGAACCTACAGTCGGTCTTGATCCAATAGCAAGGGAAAGCGTTTGGGAATTTATAAAAATACTTGCTGAAAACGGTACTACAGTTTTAATGACGACTCATTATATGGAAGAAGCGGATGAAATGTGTAACCGGATCGCAATACTTAATAAGGGAAGCATCGCTGCAATCGGTTCCCCCCTGGAGCTGAAAGTTTCGATAGGTGATGATGGTGCGAGTTTAAATAAAGTGTTTGATTTCTACATTGGAAATACTTTAGAATCCGGAGAATATGGAGGTAACTTTAAAGATGTATCTAGAACAAGACGCAATGTCAAACGACTTGGATAATCAGTTAATTATCCGCAAGCTGGAGCCACTAGAATGGTTGTCTAACTTTATAAATAAAGTTTTCGTTATAGCTGAATTAGAAGTTAGAAAGTTAAGACATGATCCAACCGAATTATTTACACGTGCATTGCAACCGGCCCTATGGATGCTCATTTTTGGTGAAGTTTTTACTCGCGTTCGGGCAATTCCCACAGGCAATTTAAGCTACCTTGATTTTATGGCACCCGGAATTCTTGCCCAGAGTGTTTTATTTGTAGCAATCTTTTATGGTATTGCAGTCATCTGGGAAAGAGATCTCGGAATTCTTCATAAATTTCTTGTAAGCCCCACGCCCAGGTCAGCGCTTGTTCTCGGAAAAGCACTTTCTGCAGGAGTGCGCGCCCTTTCCCAGGCAGTTATCATTTATATCCTCTCTCTTTTATTGAGAGTAGACCTCTCCTGGCAGCCTTTGAATCTGATTGGAATCCTGTTTGTAGTTATTATCAGCGCTTCTCTTTTTTCAACCTTTTCATTAATTATTGCCTGTATAGTTAAAACCAGGGAAAGATTTATGGGCATAGGTCAGGTCCTTACAATGCCTTTATTCTTTGCCAGCAATGCTATTTACCCGATTGCAATTATGCCTGACTGGCTTAAAGCACTCGCACACGTGAATCCGCTTACATACGAGGTTGATGCACTCAGAGCTTTTATGATTAATGGAGGACACAGTCAGTACGGTATAGGTTTCGATTTTGCCGCTCTCATTTTATCAATGGTAATATTAACTGCAATTGCGACAAAATTATATCCTAATGTAGTCAGATAAAATTCCGTACTCAGAATCTAAATGAAAAAGAATCATTCTTGATGTAAAATAACTCAGAATGGAATAATTTTTTTTGATTTAAAATCTCTTGTTATTTTTAAGGCATATTTTTATAATTAGTTTAAGACTATCAAAATGGAAGAGATTAAATCTGCCGAAGATATAAGGAATAAAGCGAATTCATTCCAGGAAAGCCGCATATTATTATCTGCCTTTGAATTAAAAATTTTTACCGTGCTTGATAACCATTTGATGACTTCTGAGGAAGTATCAGCAAAAGTAAATGCTGATCCCGGAGCAGCTGACAGGTTGATGAATGCTCTTTGTGCAATGGGTATGCTGAAAAAAGTCAAGGGGAAATTTTACAATACAGAGACGGCATCGAAGTACCTTGTTGAAGGCAAACATGATTTTATGGGAGGACTATACCATACTAACCATCTATGGAATACATGGAGTTATCTTACAGATTCGGTAATCAGGGGAAGTTCATTTAAGGGCGATCAGAATAAAACGGAAAAAACAGAATGGGTTGAAGCGTTTATCAGTGCGATGCATTACCGCGGAGTAAAGCAGGGTAAAATTCTTGCAATGATGATCGATCTCACAGAGGTTAATAAAATTCTGGATGTTGGCGGCGGATCTGCAGCTTTTTCAATAGAACTGGTTAAACGGAAGCCTTTAATAAATGCAGTGGTGCTGGATTTGCCTCACGTTATTCCCCTTACCAGAAAGTATGTTAACGCTGCAGGCCTGACCGGTAAATTTGATTTTATTGAAGGTGACTATTTAACCGGAGACTTCGGAAGCGGTTATGATTTAATTCTTTTATCCGCGATAGTTCACATTAATAGTTACGAACAAAATAAAATGCTGATTATGAAAAGTGCGGATGGGCTGAATCATAATGGAATGATTATAATTAATGATTTTATAATGAACGAAGATAGAACTCAGCCTTCTTATGGTGCCATATTCTCTCTTAATATGCTCGTGGGAACAACAAGCGGCGATACTTATACAGAAAGAGAAATGAAGGAATGGTTTATAGCGGCAGGGATAACCAGGATAGAGAGAAAAAACACCTCGTTCGGATCAGATTTGATGATAGGAATAAAATGAAAAGACAAACCGTCTGATTATGAACTGACACTCCTATTCACAACACAACCTCCACTTTTACAAACCTTACTCTTTTACACCACCTAGCATTATCCCTTTAATATAATATCGCTGAAGCACCAGAAATACTACTACGACCGGAATAATCGTTATTACTGAACCTGCCATCATTAGCTCGGGATCTTTTGTATGCTCAAGCATTAAGCTGGAGAGTGCTACGGGCAGGGTATACATGGAATCATCTGTAAGAGCAATTAAAGGCCAGAGAAAATCATTCCAGGTTCCAAGGAAAGTAATAATTCCTAATGTAACAAGAACGGGGACGGCAAGCGGTAGAATTATTTTCCTGTAAACCTGGAAATCTGTTGCTCCGTCCATTTTTGCAGCTTCAATTAAACTGTCAGGGATTGCCATGCAATGCTGCCTGATTAAAAAGATACCGAATATGTTTGCTAATCCGGTAACCAGTATTGCCATGTATGTGTTTATTAATCCAATTGATTTCAGCATAAGGAATAATGGAAGCATAGTCACCTGGCTGGGAACTATCATATTAACAAGGAGTAAATTGAATAATTTGTTTTTCCCGGCGAATCTATATTTAGCAAAGGCATAACCAGCCATCGAATTAAAAAACAGGGAAAAGAATGTGACCATAGTAGAAACCAGAATGCTATTCAAAAAGCTTCTGGCTACGCTCAATCTTGTAAGCAGGTGAACATACTGATCAAGCACAAACTCCGTCGGGAAAAATACCGGGGGATAAACACTCGCTTTTCCGTCAGGCATAAATGATGCTGAAATCATCCATAGAAAAGGAATCAGGGTAATTACAGAACTGACAGCTAAAAATATGTATAGAAATAGTTTTTTCACTTTTATGTCAGATGATTCTTCTGAAGTTTAAATTGAAGAACAGTGACAATCAGTATTATGAAAAACAATATGAATGAAATGGAGGCCGAGTAACCCATATTCCACCAGCGGAATCCTTCCTGATACATATAACCTACAATACTCAAAGTTTTATTTAAGGGACCTCCCTGCGTCATAATATACGGTTCAGCAAAAAGCTGGAAGTAACCGACAATAGTAATTATGCTTACAAATAAAGTCGTCGGTGCGAGCATAGGAATAGTTATCGTTTTAAACTTCTGCCACTCGTTTGCTCCCTCAAGTGCAGCTGCTTCGTACAGATCTTCTGAGATATTCTGCAAACCGGCAATAAAGATTATCATATTATATCCGAAAGTTTTCCAGACTGACATCAGCACAATTGCCGGCATTGCAAGCGTGGGATTGCCAAGCCAGTCGATAGGATTAATACCGAAGAACCCGAGAAAATAATTTAATATTCCGAATTTTGGATGGTAAATAAACCTCCATACAATAGCTACTGCAACAAGAGTTGTAATGTAAGGAATAAAGTAACTTAATCTGAAAAAACCTTTATACTTTATCAGTTTTGAGTTCAGGAGCAGCGCCGCTCCCAGTGAAACTGCTATCGATAACGGGGTTGCAAGAAGCACATAGTATACGGTATTCTGTAATGATTGCCAGAAAAGGGGATCTTCAAAAAGCTGGGAATAATTCCTTAATCCGATAAACCTTACAGTGTCAAAACTTCCGAGTGCATAAATGTCAAAATCAGTAAAGCTCATTATGAAAGCAGCGATAACCGGAATAAAGAAAAATATAATAATCGCGATTACCGCGGGTGCCAGGAACAGGTATGCTGCTTTAGAAGAAAATGAATATGAATCTTTCAAAGTTTTTATCTTTTTCTTTATTTTATCTTTTTTCTTTACTAAGTAACCATTTTCTTTTTTCAAGAATCTTATCAACATCATTATCCAGTGCGGCCAAAGCTTTATCAATTGTCATTGCACCACGGACAACAATCTCTGCATACTGCTGAACCTTAGCGAAAGCAATCTGCTCCCATTCAGGCACTTTGGGGGTAGCAACTACATTATCAAACTGCTGATAAAAAGCTTTTATATATTTATTATTTGCCAGCGATGTATCTTTCCACGCTTCTTTTACTGCGGGCAGATTGTATAAAAGCCTGTAAAACTCCAGCTGTGTGGAAGTTTGTGAGAGAAACTCGATGAATTTCCAGGCTTCATTTTTATGCTCTGAATCTTTAAATATTACCAGACTTGAACCGCCTGCCAGCGAAACACCGGGAAAATGATCCCCTGTTTTTGAGGGCATTGGAGCAGTAGACCATTTATCAGCCAGGTCTCCTGTCATCCATTTTTTGAACTCATTGATGTTCCATGGTCCCGATATATAAATAGAGAAGTATTCCTCCATTAAAGCCTGGTATACATTTGTCACCTGTGAAATTCCAAGAGGAGCCAGCTTTTCTTTATGAAAATTCGTCAAAAACTTAAATGCTTCCTTAAATTTATCTGATCTAAAGTCCCCCTCTGAATCATTGTTCTTTAGAAGGTCAGCCTTATTCTCTAAAGCAAAAATTATAAAAGCATTCCATTCATTAGTAGGGAGGTAAATAGCATATTTGTCTTCGCCGGGATGAAGTGCTTTTATTTTTTTACAAAGATCATACAATTCATCCCAGGATCTTGGAGGATTTTTATACCCGACTTTTTCAAATACATCTGTACGATAAAACATTATCCTAGTATCAATATACCATGGGATTCCATAAACCGATGAATCCATAACATTAGTATCCCAGATTCCGGTAAAATAATTTTCTTTTTTAATTATCTTAGAATTTTTAATGAATTCATCTAATCTGATAATCGCCTTTAGAGAGGAGAATTGGGGAATCCACGTGTTACCAAGCTGACAAATATCCGGTGTATTATCACTGGCAAAAGCTGTCACAAGTTTTTCCTGTGCAGCATTCCAGGGTATCTGCTGAACATCTACTTTTATCCCGGAATTTTCCTTTTCAAATTCGGGGACAAGCGAGGTTACATATTCAGCCTCGGTTCCCATTGCCCAGAATTTTAACACAATATTGTTGCCCTTGTTCCCTCTGCAGCCAAATAATACAACACAAAGAAAAATTAATATGGGCAAATTGGCAAATTTCACTTTATGCAATATGTTTTTAATTCCTATCATTACCAGTTCACAATTTCAATTTCAAAATCGTTCCTTGATAAAACAATTTTATTTTGAATTATTTCAACATCCATTTTATACTTCCCTTTACTCAGATTATGAGGAAGTTTAATTTCATTTGTTCCCCAGTTAAAATAAGTAATCGAATCTTCCGGAATATTTTTAACCGGGAGCTTGAATAATGTTTTTTCTCCAATCCTAAATACGATTTTACATGAATTAAACATCTCATGAAAATCATTGATTACCCAGTAATCGATATTCAGGGTCTGACCTGAAAAATATTTTCTTTGTCCTGCCCTGACAGACACATATAATGGTTGAAAGCCTTTTTGAAGTGTGAAGTACCCCTTCTTTTTCCTGCCATAAAAGTCTATAACCGACCAGGTTATTGACGGCCAGCAGTCAATAAACATAAATTGAAATATCCCGGTTATATCTTTATTCTTTCCCCTGCGGTAAAAATCAATTGCTGTTTTTAGCAATTCTGACTGGTAATCCTGAGAATTCTTTATAAATTCATTTAAATTTTTACCCCGATTAATATCGGCAATATTAAATGTCTGCTCATACTGAAAATCATGATATGCCCAGCTTTCTTTTGATGGATCGGATAAATCAGTTCCGGGAATTATTTTTTTCAATGACTTTTGCTCCGGTAAAGCCTGCGCACCAAATTCAGTGACCAAGGGTCCCATCGGCCTGGCAGCGAAATGTTCTTTATTTCCCCAGTACCAGCCATCGTACGGGTGTTCCTCATAATTGGAAGCAACTCTGATTATTCTGCTTTTATCAATACTACGAACCGCATCAAAGAGAAATGGATCAAGGGATTCAATCTGTTTACCGGGTTCATTATGGCAGCACCAGAATGCTATAGAGGCATGATTAAAAAGCAGCGCCACCATATCCATAATTTGTGCTACAGCATTTATAATAAATTCCTGTGATTCATCATAAGTCCACTGCAGAGCAAAATCCTGCCAGATAAGTATTCCCTGTTTGTCGCATTCTTCATAAAACTCAGATCTGTTAACATGGGCATGCATTCTTATAATATTTATATTTGCATCCTTGATTAAACCTAACTGCTCTTCGATTTTTTTCTCATTTAATTCTGATAAAAATAGTGCAGGAATTACGTTTGTACCCCTGAGAAAAAGTCTTTTCCCATTTAGGTAGAATTCTTTTTTCTCATTTATCCTTACTTCCCTGATTCCGAATTTTATATTTTTAATAATTATGAATTTACCCGATATGTTTAATTCGTAAAGATTCGGCTTCCCAAGATCCCAGCTCCACCACAATTCAGGATTTTTAATTACCACCATAAAATTTATATCATGCTTTATTCCCCTTAAGTGAATGTCCTTTTTAAGAGTTATTATTTTCCCTGATGGAGACGTGACCCTTATTTCCATTTTATCCTTAATTACTGCCTTAGTTCTTTTATAAAATGAAACTGAGAGATTTAATAATGCTTTATTCTGATTAAAATATATCCTGGGTTTTACACGCACATTTTCAATAAAAACTTCATCAACGGAATGAAGTACTACCTCGTTCCATATACCACCTGTATTCTGATCCTGCCCGTATTTATAGCTCCATGCTCCGGGCCTGCAGTCGTGATGATTGAAGATTCCTTTTATCAACCTCTTTCTATACGGCCAGACTTTCTTCGGCTCTTCCAGGGGTGAATTAACCTTGACTATTAAAAAATTTTTCCCTGATTCTCTCAGCATATCCGAAATATCAAAATAAAATGACTGAAAATAGCCTTCGTGTTTACCCAGAAAAGTATCATTCAGCCAGACTGAAGCGAAATAATCTATTCCCTTAAATTCCAGGATATTCAATTTTGAGGTTGAATGATTCGACTTAAATGTTCTGGCGAACCAGATGCTTCCTGAGAAATTGTGCAACCCGGCGTGCTCCCAGTTTACTGGGATATTAATTTTCTTTGTCCCCTTTTCATAAAAAAGTTTATTCACCTGTCCATAGGTCAGCTTGTCTTCAGCATCTGTCGCATAATTCCAGCTGCCGTTAAGTGATTTTATTTCTCCGTGTGAATACATTTATTTATTCTCATCAAGGTGATGTTCCAGCAGCCACTTATATAGCTCCTGGTTATAATAAGTTTCTGTCCATGCATTGTGATTAGCTTCCCGATAAACTGTAAATTGATTGCTGCTCCCGTACTCTTTTAATGCTTTAACCATTCTTTGAGATTCGGAAATCGGAACAACATCATCTTTTGCTCCGTGAAAAACCCAGATAGGAAGACTTTTAATCCTATCAGCATCCAGGTATAGAGAACCTGTTCTGCCGCAAACAGGTGCAATAGCCGCAAAGCGGTCCGGTTGAGCCATAGCAAGATTCCACGTTCCTTCACCGCCCATACTTAAACCTGTTAAATAAACTCTATTCGGATCAACACGGTAAATCTTTTCCACTGCATCAAGCAGCACAGATAAATCCAATGGATCCCACCTCTGTCCTAATGGACATTGAGGAGATATCAGAATGAAGGGAAAATCTACTCCCTGATCGACAAGCAAAGGCGGACCATACAGCTTTACCAGGTTTATATCATCCCCCCTTTCCCCAGATCCATGAAGGAATAACACCAGCGGCCAGTTCATATCGTTATTATCATAACCTGGAGGAAGATAAACAAGATATTGAAGGGAAACTTTAACTGTTATTTCTTTTTCCAATAATTCACCCCTTTGTCTTATTGAGTCCTGCTGGGCATATAGAAATAATGACGCCAGAGTAAGTAAGATTAATATATTTTTTTTCATACAAATTCATTTTTTGTTAAAACGATAATTCTACCAATGCCGGGAACTTATCTACCCGGATATTTTTCTTATCAAAACTTTTTATTTGATCTCCATTTACCATTACTGATGCAGGAAGTTTATCTGCATAAATATTTTTAAGAATTATGCCTCCGGGAGGGATTGATACATTCTCGTAAATTTTAATGTCATATTTATTTCCGTTCTTCTTAATAGAATAGGATAACTCACCATAATATGTCGGAAGATTTTCAACCGACATCCCGTCAGGGGAATCAACCCAATCTTTATATAAAGCAGCAGCGACAACCAGTGAAGAATCAAATTCTGATTCGTAAACGAACATTGAACGGACAGCATTCAAAAAATCAGAACCAACACATGTATGCGGCATAACGCCTATATAACCGGGATATCTTTCTTTCTTCCATACAACTTCAGCCCAGTCATTCCAGGTATCAGGTTTTTGGTCATTCAGAAAAAACTTAATCAGTTCGTGTGCGCGTTCAGGCTGATCCAAAAAAATGAATGAACCTATAAGCCGGTTTTCGTAAGGTGTGTAGGCAGTCCAATCAATTTTATTATCTCTCCTTTTTTCAAAGAATTCATAATACTGATCAAATGTACTCCGGGCATAAGGTTCCGGAAGATCAGGAAGCTCATTACACGGAGATATTGCAATCGTGGTGGAGATTGCATCAAAATCGCCACGCTCAACACAGCCTGGTAAATAATCAATCTTTCTCGTTTTAATTGCCAGATCGAGTGAGTTATATAAATTTTCTCTGAAAGTATCTCTCATCTTTTTGATTTTTTCATAAGAAATTTCTTCGCCCAATATTCTTTCAATCTCCGCAGCATCCTTTAATCCCTTCATCGTGAAGAAATCATCCCAGTATGAATGCATCGGTTTTGCAGAATAGCCTTCGTGACTGATTGACTCAGGCATTATTCCATAATAAGCGCGAACACTGTCATTCCCGTTTTTGAAATGGCCGGTGGATCTCTGCGAAATAAGTGTATCCATATAGTCTATTGCTTTCAGTATATTCTTATTCATCCTGTGCAGAAAAGTAGTGTCTTTTGTGAAGTTAAAATATTCTTTTATCAGGTAAATGAATTCACCGTGACTGTCATTTTCCGGTACAGGATCAGGACCTCTTGTATCAACTACACAAGGGACTTTCCCGTTCTCGTACTGGTGCGCAGCATACCATATGATGAAATCCTTCACTTCGCTTACAATGCCCGATTTTAATAATGCTGATGATGTTAATGCGCCGTCCCTTATCCATGATCTTTCATAAGATCTTGAACCTGGCTGAATCCCCGCGTTATCCCTATTGATTAAAATATAGGCAAGATTGGATTTGTATGTGTTAATTATTCTGTCAGAAGATTCAGGCAGGTTAAATTTTATATGATTAACCTCTGATTTCCAGAAATCAATTGTCCGGGCATAAAGGTCTCTGATCTGTTCTTCAGTTATTTGTTCCATAGACATACCCGCCCCACTGCCCGTATTATATTTATAAAATGGTACAGCGAGGTAAACAGTCTTTTCTTCCTGCGGTTTCAGATTAAATGAATAACTCAGGCATCCGCTTGCCAGATTTCCTTTATCAATGATTGTTTTTTTATCAGGAATTGTATTTTGAGCCAGGAATGATGTTATATCACCGGTATCAAAGCCTGAAGCACCAAATTGATCTGCTTTTGTCACAGGTATTACAACCTTATCATCATTAATAAATACTCTGCCGTCTTTATATTTAATTGAATCAATTTCCGCAGCCCCTCCCGTTATATTTAACCACTGATAATACGGGTTGACCTGGAAAGGTCTTACTGCCACATAAAGATTTCCATTTTGTTGTTTCGTTGAATTGTTTTTCAATTTATAGATCAGATAGAGTACAGAATTTATATTTGCATCACCCGCCGCGAAAATACTTGTTTCCAGTAACAAGTCATTATAGTTCCAGCGGACAGACGGAACCGGCAGATAATTTGTTCTTTTCAGAGGATGATTGTCCCCGGCCAGCGATTGTTCTTTTTCTACATCATTCCAGGTTACAAATTTTCCATCCACGGATAGGAATGGTTCTATTGAGAAATGCTTTTTATCCACTTCAACCATACCATCTTCATTTATCAAAGCTTCCTTTACATCGTTATTCACCCCGGTTATAGTCCAGAAAGTTCCTTCCTCAGTTAAATATCTCGGGTAATATCCACGGGGATAATCTTTGGCTATGTTTATAAATAACCTGTTAATATCTGCGGAATAATCAACGTTCCTGACTCGAATATCCTTAATTACATACCCTTGCCCCCTGCTGCTTCTTAGTAATTCAATTTTAATTTTTACAGCGTCTTCTTCTGCTAAGCGGATGTAGCTTCTGTTCCCCGCTGCGTCACTGATGGAATAGACCTTCTCCCAATTACCTTTAGCATTAGATAGGTAAACATTAAATTCTCTGGCATAGTCTGCCCTGTCCCAGTCGATTGTAATTGCTCCCAACTCTCTTCTTTTTTGCAGGTCCAGTATAATATTCTGATTTTCTTTTATACTGCTTTTCCACACAGAACCCGGATTATTATCCACCAGATTTTTACCTGAATACCTTTGTTCCAATTCCGAGGATACTGCAGCCGAAGGTTGTATAGGGGAATTATCTTCAGGGGGAAGTTCTTCGAATTTCAGATCCTCTATCCAGATGGTTCCTTTCCCTCCGACATAAGATGATATTGTAAATTCAAGTTTATCAATTCTCTTTAATATTTTGTCCTCAGTTGGTCCCCATGCAAAATTTATATGCCTTTTTTTGATTTTTATCTTAGTCCATTCGCGCGGGAAAGTATAATTCCTGCTATTAACCCACCAGACATTCTGCCCTGTACTGTCAAGGAGTTTAAACTCAAGGTTATTCGCAGGTGATTCAGCTTTGAGATAAAAAGTGAATTGATAATTCTCAGGAAGATTTAAGGGGATTATTTTCTGAATCCCTCCGTATCCGGTCCCCTTTGTGAAATTGTAATCAAACCTGATAGCCTTACCTGAATGCCCCTCATCAAGAGAGACAGAGGTCTCTACTCCATCAGATTTGTAAATCTTCCAATGATTGATAGATTCAAAATCGTCAAGTAAGGTCTGCGGATAAAGATTAGCAGTGAGCAAAACCATTAAAATGAATGATTGAATAATTGAATGTAAAGCCCGCGGCAAAACCCGATCTCCGGAAATGAATGATTCAGGATAAATTAATTGAGCGGGTATAATTTTTAATATATTTTTCATTTTTTTTAAATATGATAAATACCAGGATTAATTACTTTTAATTACGTTCGTTCTTTTTGAGATTCCATTTTCATTGAATGCTTCTAAAGCGAAAAAATAATCCGGTTTAACATTCAGTGAATTTAAACGGTAAGTGGTATCCTTATAAACCATCACAGAACTGTAAAGTTTTTCCGGTTGAATTCCAAAATAAACCATGTAACCCTGTGCATTTATTATACTATTCCATTTAAGTTCCGCTGTTCTTCTATCTCCTTTTCGCTCAACAGAAAAATTATCAGGTTCTGCAGGCTTTTCTCCGTAACCATTACCGAATATTCTCAAATCCGATATTGCCACATATGGAGTAGGACTATGAATATTTGTAAACCTTATAAACCTGGCTTTCTGTGGAGTAGGCAGTTCAACATAATCATTCGGGACATCTTTACTATTTTTCTTTTTATCGACCAGAATATCCCAGTTATTTCCATCCAGGGAATATTCGAGGAGATACTGATGATATATGGTATCGCGTTTGCCAAAAATATTTGACTTATAGTCGGAATAATTTATCTGTACTGCTTTAACCTCACATTTTTTTTGCAGATCAATGGTAATCCATTCATGTGAAGAATTTGTCTTTGGAGACCAGACAGTTTTAATATTTTCATCGGTGACATTCCCGGGTATCATATCCCCAAGGAAAGATGAAGCACTTGCAGGTTCGTTAAAGGATAAAAGCATCCACCCGGCAAATAAGCCATCCAGGTTTTTCCTTTCAGCTGAGGGAAGGAAGTGGGGATAATCTCCATAAGCTGTATTCGTATAGAGTTCATCATCCTTATCAAACCCCGCCGGAAACATTCCAATGCGGCGTTCAAAATAATAATTAACCCCGACAACCATTGTTGCGAAATGCCAAAAGTTCCCGTAAGGATCCTGAACCGTGCTCCCGTGTCCTGCTCCGGTAATAAATCCGGCAGGTTTATAGGAAAAAGGGTTATATTCAGCATAAGAATAAGGACCGAGGGGATTGTCAGATGTATATGCTCCGTCGCCATATACATTCCATTCAGTTCCGGGAGCAGCATACTTCAGATAGTAGATACCATTATGTTTGGTCATCCACGCACCTTCAAGATAACCGGCAATCACAGTATCTGAATGATTTTCCCCGAATCTTTCCCATCCGTGCTCTTTTGGATTTAGTCTTATCAGTTCTGTAAAGTCTCCTTTAGGCAGAAAGTAGTTTCGGGGATCCAGTTCTACTCCCCTTATCGGGTAAACATTTGAAGAACCTATATAAAGAAAAACGCGGTTGTCATCATCTACAAACAGGGCGGGATCATGAACATCCGTAGGGATTAATGAAGGAACACCTCTCCATGTTCCTTTTTGGGGATCGTCGGTATAAATAATACACTGCCATTCGGATGGATTTCCAAGTGCGATTAAAATCGAATCCTTGTATGACCAGGCAGTGGGCGCATTTGAAGATTCAAAATACCAGGATTGCGGATGTATAAAATCCCAGTCCCTCAGATCCTTTGAATGCCAGTAACCAAATGAACGTGTGACAAACATGTAATACTCTCCTCGGAATTCCACTACCGAGGGATCGGCACCGGATCTGTATGATAATCCTTGGGAGGTATTTACTATACTGTAGGTATAATCAATATTCAAGGGATTACAGTACGTAGAGGAAGGTTTATCGTTTTTTTCCGAACAGGAATTCAAGGTTAAAATATTGAGAAGGAGAATGAGAATTAAAACTACCTTTTTTAACTGATAATATTTGTGAAATCTGATCTTTATTCGACTTTTCATTTTCCAAACTCCGGCAATGATTTAAGTTTTTATATGCGGCGCTACTCAATTATATCAAATGAAGAAGATATTAATTCATCTGAACTCCCGCCTACCATCAATGTAAATTTTCCCGGTTCAACAACCGGCTTAAAATCTTTATCGGGAAAAGACAACATCGCGGGAGTTATATCGAACTTCACATTTTTAGTCTCACCGGGAACAAGTTTTATTTTTTGAAATCCTTTCAGTTCCTTTATTGGTCTGGTAATGCTGGCAAATTCATCCCTGATATATAATTGTACTACCTCTTCTCCGGGAAATCTCCCCGTATTTGTAACGTTTACTGAAACAGTGGTTGAATCCGCCTTTTTTATTTTGTTTTTGGAGACTTTAATGTCACTATATCTGAATGATGAATAGCTTAGTCCGAAACCAAAAGGATAAAGCGGTGTATTCGGTGAATCCAGATATTTAGAAGTATACTTATCATTTTCATTGAACGGGCGTCCCGTGCTTTTTTGATAATAATAAATCGGGATCTGTCCGGTTGAACGGGGGAAAGTGACAGTAAGTTTACCGGAGGGATTATACTCACCAAATAAAACCTGTGCAATTGCATTCCCCGCCTGGTTACCGGGATACCAAGCTTCAACAACTGCAGGTATGTATTCGGATATCCAGTTAATAGTTATAGGTCTTCCATTCATTAACACAACAACAACCGGTTTTTGCGCTGCGAATATTTTTTTTAAAAGATTTTCCTGTATTGCCGGGAGATCGAGATTGGTTTTGCTTGTAGCTTCCCCGCTCATTTCTTTCTGCTCGCCTAAAACCATAACTACTATATCTGAATTTTCGGCTGCTTCAATTGCAGCATTGAACTCAGAAGAATCCCTATCATTAAAACCGCATCCTCTGATAAAATTTATTTCGGTATTGCCTTGCAATAAATTTTTAAATCCCTGCAATACCGTGACCACATCCTCAGGTTTGCCGGCACCGGCCCAAACGCCCGTAGGATCTTCATTATTATCTGCTAAAGGACCAATTAATGCAATTTTTTTAATATTCTTTCTGAGAGGAAGGAGGTTATTTTCATTTTTTAACAGGACAATCGATTCCTTTGCCAATCGGAGTGCAATACTGTCTTTATAACTTTTGCTTAAATTATTTTTTCTGAAGTATTCAATATCTGTATAGGGATTCTCAAATAAGCCGAGCCTGAATTTCATTCTGAGAACATTTCTGACGGACTTATCGATCTGTTTTTCGGATATTTTCCCTTCTTCAACTAACTTCTTCAGGTTTGGACTGTAAATGTTCCCGACAATAGTATCGCCTGCCATATCAATATCTACTCCTGCTGTAAAGCTCTTTAAAGCCGCCTCTTTTTTATCCTTAGCAAAACGATGATGAATTGTTTCTCCGATAGAATTATAATCGCTGATCACAACTCCATCCCATTTCCATTCATTTCTCAAAACCTGAGTCAGTGTAAAATAATTTGATGATGCAGGAATACCATTCAGATCATTAAAAGCGCTCATTATGGAGGCAACGCGAGTATTGACTGCAGAATGAAACGGGGGAAGATAAACCTCACGTAAAGTTCTTTCAGAGATATCTACGGTGTTATAGTCCCGGCCTCCTTCAGCCCCTCCATATGCTGCATAATGTTTTGAACAGGCTGCAATTTTGGTTTTATTTTTTAAATTACTGCCCTGGAAACCTTCCACTCTTGCTGAAGAAAAAACACTACCTAAATAAGGGTCTTCACCCGAACCTTCCATAATCCTTCCCCATCTTGGATCACGGGCAATATCAACCATCGGGGCATATGTCCATCTGGTCCCCTCCGCTGCCGATTCAAATGCCGCAATACTGCAGGCTTCTTTCACAAGACCGGGATTCCAGCTTGATGCCTCTGCAAGAGGAATTGGAAAAATCGTATGAAAACCATGGATAATATCATTTGCAAAAAGGAGGGGAATACCACACCTTGTTTCATCTATCGCAATTTTTTGGATTCTGTTACATTCCTCAGGTCCTGGCATTCCTATTAATATAGAACCTACCTCACCTTTCCGAATATGATCTTCCACACCTGAATCCATACCAACAGCCTGAACTAGCTGCCCGATTTTTTCGTCAAGTGGCATCCCCGATAAAATTGAATCAATTTTCGGTTCATAACTTTCCTGACCGAAGAGCACCAATGAAATACCGGGGGAAAGAAAAATCAGCAATAGTAACAATAATTTTTTGCTTAGCATAAGGTCATATTCCTGTGTTGCGCGATGGAGTTTATGCTCACTTATTTTCTGTTTTTGCAAATCCCAATCTTTCAAGTCCTCTTATTATTACCGGATCTTTCATAGAAAATTTCCAGATCAGTCCGGTTCTGTAGTTTTCAATCATAATTACAATGGGTCCTTCATCAAGCCCTAAATAATCTTTATCGTACCAGTTAACTGTAAGATTAAAAGCATCTTTTAATCCGTACTTACCCCATAATCCTTTATCGCCATATTTATCATACATATTCTTCAGCGCAGGGATACAGATTTCCGGTGCGAAAGGTATTGATCCGCTTGCAGCTTCGGGTGTAATGGTCCCGTCATCTGCAACAACATCATCAGGTCCGCTGGCGCCTCGTCCGGCGTATCCGTAAAATCTTTTTCTATCGCTCTCAAAATCTCCGGGACCGTCACATGCACTTATCCCCCAGGTCAGAGAATCATAACCAGTCCACCCTCCAGGATTCTGGATACAATAATTCCAATTGGACAATGTCGCTCTTCTTGAATTTTCAAAATAATCGATTCCCTTTTCTCTCATATATTTATCAGCCAAGCCTCTGAAATCGATGAACATATGAGAATACTGGTGTCCGAATAGCGGCGGAAAAATTACGTGAGCAAGTCCTTCATAAGGTTCCTTCCAATCATATTCTGAAAGCCAGGCTTCATATGCTTTCATAGGGCTGCTGAGATTTGTCCCTGCAGCCAGCACATACAAATAAAGAGCTTCAGTATAACCGAACCAGCCGAAATCACCCAAACCGTCATCCGGATTGTATGCCATTACAATTAATCCTTCATAACCCTTATTTTTTGATTTTCCAATAATAGTCCAGTCCCAGTTTACCCTGTTTGTAAGTTTATCACCAAGTTCACGGATTTCCTTTTCTGCCTCATTGTCACGATGATAATACTGGGTTGCAAATCGTATTCCTGCCAGGAGAAATGCAGTATCAATCGTCGAAAGCTCAGAATTCCATTCACGCTTTCCTGTTTTCATGTTAAGAAAATGATAATAGAAGCCATTGTAACCGGTAGCATCCGGTTTTGCACTTTGTTCGGAATTATTCAAAAATCTGACAAGATCCAATGTAAGCTCTGCAGCTTTCTCCCTGGTGATCCAGTTGTGCTCAGCACCGATAGCCCAGGCTGCAACCCCCCACCCGACCGCAGCAATTGATGAGGCTGATTCCTCTGTAGTGCGGTCTTTTACAAGACCATTTTCAGGATTAATTTCGTTCATAAAAAAAAGAAAGGATTTGTACTGCAGCGTATCAAGAAACGCATTTTCTTCCTTTGTCGGAACATACTGTGAGAATGCAGAATGAGTAAACAAAAGAAAGAAAATCAAAAGGGACTTTTTCATATGTAACCTGAATAATTAATAATATTATTATTTAATTCTATTCCGGCAGCATTGTCTCACCAGGAAAAATTCCGGCAGGAAAGGTTCATTTATTTAACACTATTTTGCCGCTCAGGACTGATTCACTGGAAATAATTCTGTATATGTATACGTCTGAGTTAACATTCTGAGCCATATTATTTTCACCATTCCACCGGATCCTGTTTAAACCCGGTAAAGCAAATCCATTAAATAATGTCCTGATCTGATTACCGAGAATATCGTAAATAATTATCTCAACCAGCTGCGGTTTTTTGACTGAATAACTTTCTGCCCTCCCCTTTCCTCCAGACAATATAAACACCATGGCCGTAACTGCATTATTAAATGTCTGGTAAGAATTATCCTGCATTGCGGGAATCAGCAAAGTTTCACCGGAAAAATTATCCTGGATAGTCTTACAATATTGCAAAACTAATTGTTCATTGTTTGATTTTAAATAAAAAAGATCTTCCTGAGATTTATGGAATTCCAGAGGATATTCATTTGCTGCTGTAATATGGAAAAACCCCCAAACAATAAAATTAGAAAAGTCAGCTTTCTGGAAAAATAAATTTTATTCATCAAAATTTTTGTCTGAATAAATTTTTTAACAATTAAAAACTTCGATATCGACTTTGATTTAATACACTTATTTAATCAGGCACATCTTCTTGGAAAATATTTGTCTGCCTGCTTTCAGTACATAAAAATATATTCCGCTTGAAAGTGAGCCTGCATCAAATTTTATTGTATAGTCTCCCGGTTTTTTTTCTTCACTGACAAGAGTTTTAACTTCGTTTCCCAAAACATCATATATTTTTAGAGTAACGAATCCGGTTTTAGCGATTTGAAATTCGATAGTTGTGCCCGGGTTAAACGGATTAGGATAATTGTTCTTTAATAAATATTGCTCCGGCATTTCGGATTTAATTTTTACGTCAGTATAATCAGGTACAAAACCAATTGCATCAAGCATAGGCTGAATTTCAGGATTCGCCATAAATTTGTTCCATAATAATTGTGTCCGCGCATTCTCAATCATGACGATAATTGGACCTTGATCTATAGCTAAATAACTTGATGCGTACCAATTTTGCTCTAAATTCATTGCATCCTTAAACCCGTAAATTCCCCAAATATGATCTCCGTAATTTCTATAGAGATTTTTAAGAACTTCCATAGATTCAACCGGCGTGTATGGCATTGAGGAAAGTGCTGCTGTTGGGGTTATAGTTCCATTATCGCCATTAAAAGGAGAATGAGCACTATATCCATAAGGATCATCTGAGGATGTTAATCCCCAAAGAGAACTTGAATAACCTGTGTGGCCGCCAGGATTATCGATGCAGTAGGCTCGATTAATTAAGGTATGGTGATAATTATTTATAAAGTAGTTTGTGAAGCTATCTTTTTTACTTCTTGCATCAAATCCCAAAAAAGAATAATGAGCGAAAAATAAGGGACCACCGAAATCCCATCCTACCTCCAAAGGTATACCATAAAACGAATTGCCGTTAGTATAGTTTGAACTGCTTGCCCAGCCATCATAATATAAATTTGAGGGAATACTGTAAGTCGGTGATGCTATTGCTAACAAGTATGTTATCATAGTTTCATTCCAGCCAATTAGTGGAAAATTCATAGTCCAGCCATAATTGGGTGACCAATGCCAGTAAAGATAATTAGTCGGTGGATCTTTCCTATACCAGCTCCATTCCACGGCCTCCCACAAACCATTAATATAAATTCTGATAACATTTTCTGTTGTATTATTTTGGTCGAAATATTGTTTAGCAGCAAGGAGACCTTGCATCATAAAAGCAGTTTCCACAAGATCACCACCGTCATCATACTGGCTGAATGGAATTATGTGACCAGTTTCACCATCTAACCAATGAGGCAAGGCACCATGAAACCTGTCAGCCTCAGTAGAAAGAAAATTTAATATTTGAAGCATTCTTTGGGCTCCCTGTTCCCTGGTTATAAATCCTCTTTCAATTCCCACAAGTATAGCCATAATTCCAAAACCTGATCCACCGGTGGTTACAGTATTACCTGAACCAGTTCTTTCTCTTGCTAACCCTGAATAAGGATGGGCATAATCCCAAAAAAATCTAAAGGTTGCTTCTTCGACCATATCAAGAAGTTCATCATCACTTAATTCTTGCGTTGAAGAACTTGCCATTCCCGAAAATCCGGATTCATTCTGATTATTATCAAATGCAGTTATCTTATAAGTACCGGTGACGCCGCTTTGTCCAATAAAATCCGTATAATATCTATCATCCCTGGAAGCTACGCCTATAATTACAAAATCGGTTCCCTGCTGCTTAAAAATATTATAACCCGCTACATCTGGTTCAGTATTTAATGTCCATTTTAAATCTATATGTCTGTCGAATCCTTCTGCAGATAAACCTACGGGAGAAGCTGGCGGAATGGTATCACTTGCAGTTCCATTTGAAATTATCCTAATTTCATCAAGGGAAAATGTATGCTCCTCCCCATCAGCTTCATCCTGGCCAAAGAATATTGTTTTGATTATGGTAAAATCAACACCGCTTGAGCCATTAATGAAAACATCAATTGGTAAGGATACTTTAGTCCAAATATTTGCGGGAATATCTGAGGAATAATCAGAAATTTTCAAATGAATCGATTTATGATTGTTATTGTCTTCAAGATACATTACAGGTAATTTCAAATGATCAACGGGCTGTTCGGTATATACCCACAATTGAACCGAGTCCATAATTGTTACATCCCAAGTCGGCCATGGCGTTCCAATTGCTGCACAGGCGATCCCCCAATCTCCGGTGGAGATCGAAGTCCAGTGGAGTTTTAAACTATTTATTCCCGAATAATGATGTGCTGTATCTACAGGAAATTTTTCACCTACCCGCTCTAATAAACTTGGGGAATTAACAAATCCCCAGCTCCAGTCGTAAAAAGTGTTATCAGGACTGTCACTGAAGAATAGATAAGGACTCTGGGCATTTACTTTTAAAGTAAATAACAGAAAAGAAAACAAAATGTAAGTTATTGTCTTTTTCATATACTTACTCCATTCTAATTATTTTTTTTATGTAATTTCAAATTCCTAAACAAAAAGACTATTGCTTTTATTAATATCGATAGGCATGACGACGATTTTTATTTCGTCCAACTCTCAAATTATGAATACCCAACACTACCATTATAATTTTGTAATCCACCTGATTCCAAGTTCGATGGACTATCAATTGATTTGAATTTATCCGAAGCCGCGGATATATTCATAATGAAGTTTATTCCGTATTTATCATTTTGATCTTCAATATAATTCCACGTTCCATTTAGAGATTTTTTACCAGGCATTTTTATGAAATTCAAATATTGCATAATTGATTCTAACTGTTGGGAAATTTACCCGATAATAGAGATTAAACGAAATTCTTTAAATCAAATAATGAAGTCAAAATCAAATAATTTGTTTATTGACACTAATTCTCTTATAAAGTAAGCTTATTGTTCTTTGTAATTAAATTAAAAATCAGATTATTATTAACGAATTATTACCTCTACCTCACATATTGCTTTATTTAATGGAGTGATAATATTTCCCTGTATTTTATCACCATCGACATTTATTAAATCAACTATTCCTTTGGAATCCTCTGGTACATTAAATTGGATTAGGTAGATAGTTCCCCTGAATAGTCTTCTTATTTTAAACTTATCCCATTTTAATGGAATATGCGGATCAATCAATAATCCCTCTTCGCAAGCTCGTATTCCAAGGATCCATTCAACGATAACTTTTTGATACCATGTAGCTGAACCTGTATACCATGTCCATCCGCCTCTCCCATAAAATTTTGAATCAGGTCCGTCAATATTTCCGGGTGTCACATATGGTTCGACTTCATAAACATCTGGATGCTGAGAATTATATATAGGACATAATCTTTTGAAGACATCATATGCAATCGCGTCCCTATCGAGTTTACAGAGCGCTATTATGGCCCATGTTGATGCATGAGTATACACTCCTCCATTCTCTCTCCTTCCGGGAGCATAGCGTGTTAAATAACCAATAAATTTGTCCGGGTTATAATATGCAGGATACAACAACAAGCAACCATTTTTCTTTAACAGTATTTTTTCAACAGAATTTATTGCTTTTATTTGTTTCTCTTTAGGTGCTATATTACTTATTACCGCCCATACCTGAGGGTTAAGATATATTTGTCCTTCAGAATTTTTAGCACTCCCAAATTTTTCTCCATCATCTTTTGTTCCACGAAAATACCACTCTCCATCCCACGCAATTTTATTGAAAGAAATCTGAAGTTTCTCTCCAGCTAATTCATATTTTTCGGAATAATAATCTTGATTTAATTTTTTAGCAATCTTTGAGAATTTGGTCAGGATTAAATACATAAATTCCGTCAACCAAATCGACTCTCCTTTCATCTCAAGTCCGGCCGCACTAATTCCGTCATTCCAATCACCTGCTCCGATAAGGGGCAAACCTCGTTCGGTAAATCGTGATAGTACCTTATCAATTGCCTTAACACAATGTTCAAATATTGTCCCTGTTTCATTTTTCAAGTCATAATATGGTTCTAATTCATTTAGAAATTCGTAGTCTGCTGATTCCTTGATATACTCAATGACAAGGAAAGGAAGCCATAGCAAATCATCAGTCATTTTTGTTGCTAAACCGAGTTCGGTTATAGGATGCCACCAATGGAGGACCGTTCCATCAAAAAATTGATGACGTGCATGAAGCTGGATTTGTTTCTTTGTTTCTTTGGGATCAATTGTTAAGAATATCAGGCTATCCTGCAGTTGATCTCTAAATCCGTATGCACCACTTTGTTGATAATATGCTGTCCTTCCCCATAGTCTTCCGGATATAGCCTGGTATGGAAGCCATGTATTAACCATCAAGTTCATAGCTTTATCAGGAGTTTCAATCTCAAGGTTTCCAAGCATTGTTTTCCATTTATCTTTGATTTCTAAAAAGGCGGCATCGACATTTTTTAAATTTTTAAATTTTTGAATCGATGAGACTATCTCAGCTCTATTTTTTTTTAATCCGGCAGTATAAACTATTCTGAAAGAAGATTTATTTTTAATCTTGATATGATTATTTAAGCAGGCAACAGGATCTCCCCACATACCGGTAGATTGTGAAAGTTTGCCTTCCATCAAACTAATGGGTTTTTGAAGGGAACCATATTGTCCGAGAAAGGAACATTTATCACTATCGTAAGCGGAAACTTTTTTATTATTCGATAAAAATCCAGTATATGGATATTCTGTATTCCAATATCCTCTATCCCCTGTAGGAATTTCCCAAATTCGTTTTCGAGCTAATAGTCCATTACATTCTCGATCAAATTGTACATCAATGAAACATTTATGAAACTCGCGGTGATGATCCATAGACGAACCGAGACACCATTCAAAATAAGTGAAGAGTGATAAATCAACACTCTGTTCTCTCAAATTATAAATCTTTAAATCCCATATTTCGATACTTTCTTCAAAAGGGACGAATAAAATCAATTCAATTTTAATTTTGTGGTAAATAGTCTCAAAGATTGTATAACCTATCCCGTGTCTGCACTTAAAGGAATCAAGATCTTTTTTAACCGGCTGCCAGGTAGGGCTCCAAATATCACCTGTAGTATTATCCTTTATATAAATATATTTACCCCAATTATCTTGAACAAGGTCTTGATGCCATCTATTCAAACGATTCAATTCCGAATGCGTGAGCCAACTAAATCCTCCGCCGGCTTGGGAGATTACCAAACCATATTCGCCGTTGGAGATCACATTGATCCACGGTTTTGGAGTTTGGGGAGTAGTAATTATATACTCATTTCCATCATCTGAGAAATATCCATATTTATTTTCAAAGAGGGGCATCAGATATTCCTTGTATACGAATTACCATTAAAATCCAATTTCTAAAGAAATTCTATGAACAGCATCCAACCTGCCGAAGTCAGCATAAGCATAATCTACTTTAAGAGGCATATAATCTGTGAGATAATACAATAGTCCTAGCCCGGCTGTCAATCCTTCTTCGCTCTCCTTTTTAAACAAAGACTTATATCCTGCTCTTAAAAATACTCTCTCCTTAAATCCATACTCAAAACCTAAATTGACAAATTCATTATAGTCATTTGGGTGGAGCGCATCAGCAGAAATTATGATTGAATGCATATCACCTTCCAATATTTTCATTGAGAGACCAACTCTGTATATAAGAGGTAAATCCCATTCATCCATTTTTATTTCAGCATATATATTTTGACTATTTCCATGTTCGTCCGGATTATAGCTATAATAGATAAAGTTGTCCTCTCCTGCATATTTTATTTTTCCCCCGATATTAGAAATACTCATTCCAAGATTAAGATTGTTTATTGGGGTGTTATATAGTAAACCAAAATCAAATGCAATTGTAGAGGCAGACATATGCCAAATTTTCTCGCCGACATATTTACCCGTAACTCCGATACTGAAATCTTCAGTAAGATTCATTCCATAACTTATTCCAATTGCATAATCATTTGCAGTAAAAAATTCACCAGTTCCCTCCGGATAAATCTCGGTACGGACTTTCATATCTCCTGTCCCTAACGTCGTATAACTAAATCCCACTGCATTTTGTTCACCAATTTTTAGAATTACTCCGGCAAAATCATGGTTGAGACTGGCTATCCAATAGGTATGCGTAAACATTGCCGAACTATTTTTAAGTTTTGCTATACTGCCAGGATTCCAATATATCGAAGATACGTCATTTGACTGCGAGACAAATGCTCCTCCCATCCCAATTGCTTTAGCCCCAACTTCAATCTTTAAAAATTGACCTGCAGTTGTACCAGAAAAGACTTGGGATAATCCGTAATTGCTTAATAGCAAAATTACTAGGATTATAAATTTCTTTATATCCATAACACAAACCCGTTTTATTTAATTATAGCGAATTTGTCAATTTTACTTGGTAGACCAGGTGATTCAACCTGGAAAATATATATTCCAGGTGCTATATCCAGTCCATTTTGATTCGTTAGGTCCCAGGGTTCCTGGCCATCAAAATTTAAAGAATTATGATAAATGGTTTTTACAAGATCCCCACTAATTGTATAAATACGAATCGTAGCTTCTTTCGGAAGATGTATAAAATAAATCCGTCTTTCTCCTCTCCCTGAAGATGTTAATCTTTGTGGCTCCCACAGTGCTGCACCGACATATGGATTAGGAACCACGGCAATCTTGCTAAGATCTTCAACTGCCTGTTCCGAATTTATCTCTGCTCCTCTGGTTTGGAATGTAAATATGTCACCATTTCGGAATGGGGTTTTAATAACAATTTCTCCTAATTCTCCGTCAGAAGGCAGAAATAATTTTTGATTTGGCGGTGCAATAAAAGTAAATTTCCAAATTTCTCTCCAAACTGAGTTTACCTCTTTCCAAATTGTTATATAATCTCCTGCAGATATTTTTCCATCGATGAGTGTATCTGGCTCCCACAAGTAATATCTTATTTTTTCATTCTCATAGATATCCCAAACCTGGAAATTTGTGGCAGATCTGTAGCCAAACCGCCAGGAAGAATCAGGTAACCCTACCCGTATTTCATAACTGGAAGGATATCCATGCACTCTTGATGGTAAGGAATATAAAAGTTGTCCTTGAATAAGAAGATTTGAAGTACCATTCTTCCAACCGGATTTGTCAGGATCATAAGCAATAGTATCATTTGTTACAAGAATTCGCATTCCATTGAACATGGGATTGTAATCTTCCCCCTTAATGTATCGTGAGTCGACGAAAATATTTAAAGAATCTGTGCCGTTTATTTTAAATAAAGAGTACGATATTGTATCTGAATGTGTAATATCATCAAAGGAAAGAGAATAATTTCCATTTGATATTATATTTGGATCCAGAATATCGACTTCGACATTTCCAGTACCAAAACCATTACTATGTGCAATACCGTTTTCTAAACCGGGTTGCATATATCCTGCGGTCCTTGTCCCAGGAGTAATATATGCAGTATTTTTATCTACCGTTATATTTCCTGCAAGATCACGAACAATAACTTTAGCACATTCGGATGGATATAAACCGATTCCTGAATTTCCTTTATCGTATGAAACTAATGCATAGTAATATGTTTGTCCGTTTATTACATTTGTGTCAACCCAGGAGTGTCTCAATCCTTTGTTATCACCCATATAAATTTTAACTCCCTGGTAATCAAGAGGGAAAAATCCTTGAATATCATCTACAATGTCAAATTGAGCGGCAGGTTTGAAAAGAGTATTTTCTCCGTACCCGCTGGTAATTGTATAGGCGTCGAGAAAACCTGGATCAGTAGCCCTATAAATTTTATATCCTTCAAAATCATAATCTTTCAAAAAATCGTCGTAAGAATTTTCTGCTGCATTATCCCAATATAATGTTACTTTTCCATCACCGGCTACTGCAGTTAAAGTTGGTTTATCAGGAGGTCGGGCAAAATTATAATTATTATTATATATATCTTGTACAACCTCTTTATTTCTTTGAATATCTTGTAAATCGTTTCCGAATACCAGGGCTAATGAAAATCTTTCTGTAGTACCTGCAGGTAGTATAAATGGACCGGAACCGAACAAGAAGGCAATGTTTCCATTTTGTAATCTCGTATCGAAATGGCTGTACGAAATTCTTTCCCATATCCTATCATCATCTCTGAAAACGACTCCTGAACCTATGAAGAAAACATCAAATGCTGTTAATCCAATTTGATCGGATTCATTTTTATCTGTTTTATCAATGTGCGGTTCTCCCGGTTGTTTTGTATCGACTAAACCAAATTTATTAACGGGAAAAGTTGGGGCACCGGGAACTAAACCAGGTATCTGCCAACCGGAAGTCGGTTTTCCATCCCCTTCTCCAAAATCTCCTGTACCGGCTAATCCATCCAATCCGACATCATCGGTATTAGGATCCCAATTACCATCGTTATCAAGTCCATCATCTCTTGTTTCATCTATCATCTCATCAATTTTTCCATCACCATTATTATCTATACCGTCACCATATTTCATTCCAATATTAATTGAATCTTCATCAACCAATCCGTTATTATTATCATCTATACCATTTCCTTTTATTTCTCCTATTAGCATTTGAGAAATGATTGTAGGACTTCCCATCTCACCATCGTTGTCATCATCAACTTTATTATAGCCGTTTCCAGGACTTTCAAGAAAAGCATAGCCTGCGTAACCCGTGGGATGCCACCCCCCCTGACCGATACCGTCATTATCCCAGCTATAGGTTATATCATTATCGATATCAAATGATGCATAATCATCATTGGAATCGTACTGACCTCCCACCCCGCAATCAACATACATTCCAAATATTATTTTTGTGTAATCCTGAGTACTCTCATTAGTAATTTCATAATGCCAGAAAATTATATCCTCGGCCAAAATATTAGACCATTGAAAACCTCGAACACCGACACTTAACCCCAATCCTCTTCGCGTATGATCTGTAGAATCCGGGAAGAAATCCGGTCCGTCATCGCTATTATCATCCATTACAAAAAAACTCTCCTGATCCGCATTGGTGTGCTTTCCAAAATAGCCGTTCCAAAACCCATTCCACGCAATGTCTTTATCAGGCCAACTTTCTGGCCAGGTAATAGGCTTATCGCTCATAGCAATATTATCTTGATTTGGATTTACAAATCCTGGTCTTGGCTGCCAGCCCCGCTCAACTCCGGTTGGAGAGATATCCATATTTTCCCTGTATCCGGCTTCAACAATATGAATTGTATTACCGGTCTGATCTAAAACTTCAGCGGCGACAATCGGTGTAATACCATCCATGTAAGAATGTCCGGATCCTTTAGGCCAAACTCCAGAAGGTTCTCTTCCCCACCAAGCTACTTCACCAAAATTATAGAAAAGTGTTTCAACCAAATTACCGTTATGAATCCCGTCTTTTCTATACTTCCTGTCTCCTCTCATATTCATCGGAACGTGAATTTGGGAGAGAATTTCCGATGAAAAAATTAAAATTAGCAATGTTGTGATTAGTATTGATCTGATGTTATTCATAACATGAACCTATTTCAGATTTAAATTATAGGAAACACCTAGCATGATCCTTCTGGGTTCGTAATAATAGTCAGGTCTATTCAAAAATTCGTTTAGAGTATTTGGTCCCTGATACTGCGGTGTGTATTGAGTAATAAGTGAATAACCTGCTCTGCCTGTATCTCTGTAAACATTAATTTCATTCTTAGTATCAAATAGATTAAAGACTTTCAGGAATAAAGAAATCGTAGAGTTAGAGATTGCAAAATCCTTATTGAATTGAAGATCGACGTTTATTTTAGACGGCATTCTCGCACTATTTTCAAAACTGGTTTGAATTGATTGTAATTCCGGTGTATATGGAAAACCACTTTCATATTTAGCTATTATTCCGAGGTCAAAATCCGCGGGAATTATATAAAAAAGTGAAATATTGATCGTCTGCCTTTGATCCCAATTCAAAGGAACAATTTGAATATTCGGTTTTTGGGGAGGAGTTCCCTGGGATCTATTATAAGCATCATTCGGATCTGAGGCATTACCTTCTGCAATCTGAAGTGTGTAATCAACACTGATTGATACATTATCTTTTATCGGCTGCTTTGATAAAGAGATTGAAAATCCCCTGGCTTTACCATAATCACGGTTAACATAAAGAGCATAACGATCACTTCTTATATAAGTATCATGAATTTCAGTCCCTAATAGATTTGTAATATCTTTGTAAAAACCAATAACTTCCAAACCGATCATATCCAGAAATTTGTAGTGAAGTCCTACCTCATAAGCTATTGTAGATTGGGCTTTTAAATCAGCATTTCCCATTAAAGTATATAAACCTCCGGGACCTACTCTGAAATTAGGATTTGTGTATAAGTAACTATATGGAGGAACCTGGAAAAAATGACCATAGCTAAAATGAATAGTACCGTCGGCTGATATCGGGAAAGCAATTCCTAGACGTGGACTTATTTGATGTTGTGGCTTCGTGTTTATTTTAGGCGAACCCTGTGGGTCAGCTAAATCGCTTGGAATCTTTCCCCTGGAATTAAAATAGTCATATCTTAATCCCGCATTAATAATAACGCTTTTGTATTCAATCTTATCCTGAATATACCCAGAAAAAGAAATAGGTTTAAAGTAAAAAACGCCCTGATTAAAATAATAATTGTAATCAAAAATTTTAATTGTATCCTGATATTTGACAATTTCATTTTCGGGCTGAATTTGAGACAGGTCAAATTCAATTCCGGTTTTAAGTTCGTTATAGCGGTCAACCTGGCTTAATAAATCAGCTTTACCAATATTAGTCTGAATAATGCGGCTATCATGATGCATATCAGTTCCCCCGGTTAAAAAGGCATAGCTAGTAAGTTGATATAGTAATTCGGGATTCGCATATCGTGGGTCATTCATATTTTCGTAAACATATGATTTCCATTCATTTCGGTTATAAGAATATTTTAGCTGCATAAATGTGCTTGGTGAGAAAACATAAGTTAATGATGTGATATTATTAATGGTATTACTATATTTTTTGGGTAATCCATCCGGATTAAGTTTATATATATGATCATAATTCATAGAATCCGATTTATCCCATAAAAAAAGATTTGCTAATATTAAATTAGAAAATAAATCGAGGCTGATTTTCCCCTGAAAGCTGTAATTTAAAAAAGAATTCATCGAAACAACTTTATCATCACCAGTAGATACAATGTGGAAAACATCTCCTTCCTGAAATGAACTATCTTTAGGATTAAACCGCCGCTGTCCATACAACCAACCATCATTGGAAAATCTCCTTAAAGCAACGTTATAACTTAAGTTGCTTCCCAAAATTCCTATCGGACCGCTAAGATTTATTTTTGCTTCGTTCACACTTGCCGGGTTTATATTATTTATATTATAAAAGACATTCTTATTATTGCTGAAATAATCCCCGGTAGAAAACGATACATTTCCTTCAAATTTTTTTGAAGTTTGTTTTGTTATTACATCAACAACGCCGGATAGTGCCTGTCCGTATTCTGCATTAAACACACCGCTGATTACTTTCACTTCCTCCATAAACTGAACATCGACATTTGCTCCGCCTGATCCAGAATAAAAATCGTTCACAGGAATTCCATCGACAAGATAGCTAACTTCGGATGCCCGACCTCCTCTTATATGAATTCCCCCAGTTGCATCTTTTACCACTCCGGCTTTCATTTGAAGTATATCTCCGAGACCTTCCACCGGAAGACTTTTTATTTCATTTGACGATACAGAAAGTTCACTCGAAGTCAGGTCTCTCCTAATAATTATTTTTTGTGCTGTTACGACAACTTCTTGATCCAACTGAAGAGTTTTTGCTTCCAGCTCAAAATTTATGCGCGTGGTTTTGTCGGCTTCAATTATAACTCCCGTAACCTTCATACTTTGATAACCGATCATTGAAGCAACGAGATTATATTCACCCGGGGGCACATTAAGAATAAAGTACTCGCCATTGAGATCAGCAGCAGCTCCCATTGTAGAATTTTCAATTATTATATTGGCGCCAATAAGAAGTTCGCCAGAGTTTTTATCTTTTACATTTCCGGTAATTTTCCCAGTTTGGCCTGAATAAACTGCTGCTTGATTGAAAATAAAAAGCAGTATAATTAGAATTGCTGGGTGGTAAAATTTTCTCATGTATATCTAATAGTTTGTCATAAAAAATGTTATACAGAAGAAATAAATCCTCTTACCAAAAGAAATGGGAGTAAACTTTTTTTAGTTTACTCCCTCAATTAAGTTATCTCAGTAATATCAACTTATTAGTTTTCACTAAATCACCGGCTTGCAGACGATAGAAATAAACACCGCTTGCAACATTAGAAGGTTTCCAGTCGGTATAATAGCTGCCTGCATTTTTATACTCATTAACAAGAGTTGCAACTTCATTTCCAAGAATATCAAATACTTTCAGAGTTATCTTTGTCCCTTTGGGAATTGAATAACGAATAGTAGTTGTCGGGTTAAAAGGATTCGGATAATTTTGTGATAATTGGAATGTGATAGGATTGCTGAGATTATAATCTTTAACATCAGTAGCACTTGACAGGAAAACTTTTCTAAAAAGATTATACTTTTCAAAAGTTCTGTCTACCCATTGAGTTCCCCACCAATGTGGAGCATAATCAGATGTATCCTCATCATAAGCATCAGCCGATGAATAATCCAAATCCCATATGACAGTGCTCAAACGAACAGTATCTCCATTGGAGTAGCCAAATAAATCCGTGTGAATAACAACTTCCAGAGAATAACCTGCATCTTCTCCACCTACTTCGGTATGAGTCACCGTTCCGATTGGTTCAAATGACATTCCTTCGGCACCACCGGTAGGTACAGTAGCACTCAACTGGAATACGGCAGAGGTATCAATTGTATTTCCAAAGTACATATTCTTTATTTCCATTCTTTGAGCGGGATCCGGCAGATAATCACCTTTATTAGTCATCCAGAGGAATAAACCATCCGCTTCCCATCCGGGTGCCCATTCACAAACCGATTTATCATCAGAAGTTACACCAACATAAAGATCAGTTCCATTATGAACAAACTTAATGGTAGCCATACTTTGATCAGTATATGCATTGAGTGGATTATTCCATTGCATATAATAACCACCTGTACTTGTGTTAGAACCAAGTCCGACCACTACCCCGTCGGCACCATTCCAAAAAGCTTCGTCAAGTTTCCCGTCTAAAGTGATGTTGTCTGTAGTGTTAATAGCACCCACCAACTGAGGATCTGACAATCTTAAAATCCTAAGATCAGTTCCCCACTCACTTCCCCACCAACTCTTCCAGTAAGAGCCCACGGATCCGTATGGATCCATATCATCAACATATCCATCAGGATCAAAAATATTAATAGCTACTTCAATATCTCCGTATGGATCAGTGTACCCCAGCTGATCAAGATGTATGACCATTTCCGCAGTATAGCCTGAATCAACCTGCGATGTATCATTAACAATGGTTGATGCTGGTTTCCACGCAGCCCCTTCGCCGGACCCCGGGTAGTTTGCTGGTTCTTCATAATGAATATCCGGATTAATACCTCCTAAATTAAAATATAATTTATATTCTACCGGTATTCCTGAGGCATCTTTAATCTTCATAAATAGGCCATCGCCCTCCCAACTTGTACCAAATTTTCCCACAGAATGGTCGTCAGATTGAAGGGAGATATACAGGTCAAGACCATTATGCAAAAATTTAACAAATGTCGTTGTTGTATCAGTATAGGTGGATTTTACAGTTAGCGTATCTGTGACTGTATAGATTATATCTCCTGGTAAAGATCCAGACTTGTAAACAAGATAGTCAAAGCGCTTTAACCAATCAGTTTCATCCAGAACACCATCAACATTCATTGGTTCAGCAGTTGATACTACTTGAATAAAGGCTGGATCCGAATGTGTTTGTGCAACAACATTCATTGAGCAGAAAAATAGTATGAGAAAAAGAAGACTTGTGATTGTATGTGACAATCGTTTCATATTTCCTCCTTTTATTAAGGTTATTTAAATTAATTAGTAATACGAACCATCAATATTGAGAAAAAATTATTTCTGGAATCTACAGGATTTACCAACTATAATCCCAGTAGAAACTTTCAGGTGCTTTAACTTATGATCCTTTCCATTTTTGATTTTATTGATTAATAATCTGGCAGCTGATTTCCCTATTTCTGTAATTGGAATGTGAACAGTCGTAAGTCTGGGGGTAAGGAATTCAGATAAAATAATATCATCAAAACCGGTTACACCAATATCATCAGGTACATTCAAGCCGAGAGATTCTATAGTTTTATAACATCCGGCAGCCATCATATCATTACCAGCGAAAATTACCTGCGGTTTTTCAATTAGGCTCAGCAGTCTTGAACATGCTAATCTCCCGCCATCAGATGTAAAGCCTCCCGGAACAATCCATTCCTGTTTAATAGGAATATTATTTTTATATAGCGCTTCAATGTAACCAGCCTTTCTTTGGATTGCATCGTTATTATTAGCCGGACCTTCTATGTGTGCAACTTTTTTATAGCCTAAGTTTTTAATTAAATATTCTGTAATCGCATATGCACCTTGAAAGTTATCTATGTTTACAGTATCGACATTTTCGATAGGAGAACCACTGTCAATGATAACTAAAGGAGTCTCACTTTTATTGATTACCTCTTTGATATGATCATTTATTAAAGGGGACATGATTATAACACCATCAACCATACTCTTACCCATGAAATTCAATAGCGACTCAACATTTGATCGTTCACTATGTGAACTTGCAACAACCATGTGATACTTTGAAGAATAAGCCACTTCATCGACACCTTTAATTATACCTGTAAAAAAATCACCTTGAATTTCAGGAAGAACTAATCCTATAATACTGGTGTTTTTTTTAACAAGGTTACGAGCAATGAGATTGGGTTTGTAATTTAACTGGTTGGCGATCTGCAGGATCCGGTTGAAAGTCTGCTTTGCTACGTTGGGATTATTATTCAACACCCTTGAAACAGTTGCTATTGAAACATTAGCTTTTGAAGCGACTTCTTTTATGGTCGTAGCCATATACCCTATACGGATTTATAAAAATGAATCTTAAAAGAAGTGCAGGTTTTTTGTTTGCATGAAGATAGAGGAAATAGACAGATTAATAGAGTAGCCGGGTGTTCAATATGGATTAAAAATTAACAGGGCAACATGCAAACTGTGTTTCAATAAGCATCGTAAAAAAAAAATTGAATAAGCCTCCTGAACTTTCTTTTAAGAGAATATTAATTACTTGCAAATAACACATAGATGAAAAGCAAACTCTGGAACAGGTTAGATTGTATAATGTAAACGTTTACATTATACATAAAAAGTCTTGTAATGTCAATAGAAAATATCCCGGGAAATTCTCATTGGAGAAATATTTTTTAATAAGTCTGTGATTCCCATCAATTCTGCAAAAGAAAAAGGAATAACTTCTGTGATATGAACCACAAAAATCAGTCTTTCCCATTAAAACTATTCCTCCCTAAAACATTGTAAAATTCTGTCTGGGTAAGTCTCACATACGCTTCAGATACGCTCTAATTCCTTTCAACTCATATCCGCCGTTGTTCAGGTCTATTGTAATGCAAAGGTGAGTATTATTTGTTGCTGTTTTTGCCAGGGCGTCTCAACCGGTTTTATATTAAAGTACGGTAACGCTTTGCTTTAACATAGCCCCGGAATCTTAAAGAGTATCTGATAAAAAAAATAGCAGTAATTTACAGTGTCCTTTCTATGAATGTCATCCCGGACTTCTTTTAAATTAAAATCGCTGAAAAATAAAAATAGAGAAATGGCTATCTTCCCTATAGGAGGTTAAGTGCCCAAAAAACAATATTTTTGCAATCCTGAGGAAGCGCTTATTATTGCGGTTGATTATATCGGAGCAAAATATTTCATACCCGTTCACTGCAAAACATTTGATACTGATAACGAACTTGAAAAGCCTCTGATATGGCTCGATAAAATCAAGCACAACTTTAATATAAATATAACCTTGGATGATATAGGACAGACATTTAAATATTAAATTGAAATCATTACCTGTATACACTAATGCCGTTACCATAATGGTTGGCTCTGACATTGGCATCACATTGAAGATTAGGTCATATGAATCTGAATTTCATTGCAAAAAAGTTTCTGCTTTGCCTTAATACAGTTTTTGCTGCCTGCTTGATCGTAGTTATAATTTTCGTATCTGATCAGGAATCTAACCCCTCCCCGTTTGTTCAACCTTCTAAAACTGCTAATCCAAACCGGGTGGTCTTTTTAAGTGATTCACAGGACCCTATCTGGATTGAAAAATTCTTTTTAGAGGAAAATCACAACATCCAGGCTAAGGAAATGATATTTTCTGAAATAATAAGTTTATCTCCGTCAGCTGTATTTCACCTGGGAGATTTAGTTGCTTTAGGGTTTTGGAGTAAGGAATGGATACCGATTGATCGATTTACAAGTTCTCTAAAAAAACACAATATTGATTTTTATCCGATTCTCGGGAACCATGAATTATTTTTTCCTGCCTATCTTGGATTGAAAAACTTTGTAGAACGATTCCCGTTTCATTCAGAAACCGGCTATTCGGTGCAAAAGTCTGGGGTTGCATATATTTTACTTAATTCCAATTTCAGTTCGCTCACTTCTGATGAAATTTCAGAACAAAACATGTGGCTTAAAGAGACTCTGCTTAAATTTGATAATGATCCACGGATAAATTTCATAATTGTTGCTGTTCATCATTCACCGTTTACTAATAACAAAATAGTTGGGATTAATGAGGATGTGCAAAAATATTTTGTCCCGGTATTTATTAAATCTTCAAAGGCAAAGTTTTTTATCAGCGGTCATGCCCACGCTTTTGAACATTTCAGAGTTGAAGGGAAAGACTTCCTTGTGATTGGAGGCGGTGGAGGATTACAGCACCCGCTCTTCACAGGAAAAGTCGAAAAATATAGAAATCTCTATGACTCTCTATCAGCAACAATTATGTTCCATTTCCTTGTGATCGATGTTTTTGCCGATAGCCTGAATCTTAGTGTAATGATGTTGAATAAACAATTCACTTCCTTTGAGAATGTATATTCAATTAAAGTAAATAAACCGGATATTAATAAAAAAACCCGGTTGCTCACCGGGTTTTAGCAAGGTTGAATTTCTTCAATTATTAAGTTTTCGGAACTGTTCTCAGCCATGTGTTGTACTGTTTTTGTTCTTCCATTCTGCAGGACCATATTAACTCATCCTTATAGACTGTTATATCCGGACAACCATCGCACATATTCTGCTCACCTTTTACGGTAAAGTCAACAGGTTGAATGAACATAATAGTCTGCATATGTGTTCTCTTAAAAATTCTAAATGGATTTTTTAAGAAGTTTTTTAAGGCTTTTTTAAGACCTTTATCAAGGGGCCAAAGCAATAGTAAGGTGGTTCTCCCTTTCCTGGTTAGAGATGGGGAAGCATATGACAGGTATGTTCCTTTAAAGAAATGATGGAATGTCATCATTAGTTCCAAAAACTTGGGTCCTAAATAGCCGTATATTTTATCTTTTGTACCGATTCTCTCTGTAAGAAGCCATTTGTAGGAATCCGGTTTAACTGTACCATTCAGATAAGCTGCCGGAGTAAATTCTGGGAATCGTTCCCTAACTTTTGCAAGGACATCAGTAGACAGTATTTCTATATCCCTTTTCATATCTGAATGGTACATTATTTTATCCCAATCAACTCTGTTTCCTCCTGCATACCAATCAAAAGGCATGTTAGGAATAACGTGTCTGAATACTATAAATACCATTGTATGAACAATATCAATATGTTTATGCGCCCAGTCAATCATTTCAGGAACATACTGAAGCGTATCTTCATAAACAGTCGAATTGAATGAGCAGGATATTCCCCCTACTTTTGCAAGCATTTCTGCGTATTCAAGCCGGAGATCAAGAAGTTCTATTTCGTTTTTGCCTCTCCATTTACCAGGTCGGCCTTGTTTACTGTCTACATGAAAAGTAAAACCATACACACCGGCCTTCTTCAGATCTTTCAGCATTTCCATTGTAAGTGCTTTACCGTTTGTATTGATTATCGGTTTTAACCCTCGCTTTTTTATGTCAGCCACAATCTCAAGTATATCCGGATAGAGAAGTGGATCGCCGCCGGCAATTGATATACAATCTGTGTTTCTTAATTTTTGAAAAACATCCAGGTGATGTCTAACTTCCTCAACAGGCATATGTGAATCTTTAAGGTTCTCTCTATAACAGCCATCACAAGCTAAATTACACATTGCAGTTGGTTCTAACCAGGATATCGCATTATCCGGCAGTGTCCAGGGCAACCGATATAAATCCCGATGATTTATCTGACCATTATTCATTTCTTCGCCTTAATTTAAATGATAGTATTAAAATTGAAATAATTAGTAAAATACGATATACAAAAATCAATAAATTTTTATACAAAAAGCCAGAAAAACATATAATATAATTTACTTTTATAATAATTGAGTCACATCAAAGAATAAATTAAAATTATATTGACAATGCAGCTGAAAAGAAAATCATAGGAGCTCATGCATGGGATTGCTCAAGTATAAAAGATGTGGGAATAATAATGAGCAGCCAGCTAGAACGGTGTCTGAAGAATTTTTGCATATTGATAAAGTATTTAATGTGTTAATAATATCTTTAAAGACTTTTTTCAGCCTAAGAGAGAACGAATTTTGCATCAGCAAGTTCTTTTAATTTTTCTTCTCCAACTTCCGGATATTTCAAATCCAAAGAAGCGAGAGTATCTATTACTGCTTCACCGACGACTAACCTGGTAAACCACTTATTGTCGGCGGGGACAACATACCACGGGGAATCTTTTGTTGCAGTATTGCGGATCATGTCTTCGTATGCCAGCATATAGTCATCCCAGTAGCTTCGTTCTTTTGCATCAGTCGAAGAAAACTTCCAGTTTTTGTCGGGATTATTTATCCTCTCCAGAAATCTTTTTTTCTGTTCCTTTTCCGATATATAAAGAAAAAATTTTCTCACAATAGTCCCGTTTCTGTTTAAATATTTTTCAATATTCCGGATATCTTCGAACCGTTCCTCCCAGATATTTTTCGTGATCAGTTTAGGAGGTAATTTCTGATTATCAAGTATTTCTTTGTGGACACGTACTATGAGTGTTTCTTCATAATAACTCCGGTTAAATATTCCGATCCTTCCGCGTTCCGGCAAGCACTTTAAGCACCTCCACATAAAATCATGATCGAGATCTTCGCTGGTCGGAGCTTTAAATGAAAACACCTGGCAGCCCTGAGGATTTATCCCCGACATGACATGCTTGATTACTCCGTCTTTGCCGGCAGCATCCATCGCCTGAAATATCAGTAAAAGTGAGTATCGGTCCTGTGCATAAAGTTTATCCTGTAACTCAGCAAGCAGCTCAATCCCCCATTTCATAGCTTCTTTAGCTTTTGATTTATCATCCGATTTAAATTCAAGTGTATCACCAGGGTCTATCTGCTTCAGACGGAATTCTTTTCCATCTGTAATGCGAAATGGCTCCGCTAATTGTCCTGCTTCTTTAAATAAATTTTTTTTCTTCATTAAAATATCTCTCCCGCGCTGATAAAGACCATTCTCTTTATAAAGACCAAATGCTGAAATTATTGAAATTCAGTAATTCGAATTATTTATTTTCAGTTTTTTCAGGCTGATCGGATACTTGTTGAGTAACCACAGGATTCATAGGTTGAAATGATTCCAATGCACTTTTATTAGGCCTTCCCCCGCCAATGAACTGAAAATCCTCACTAGACTCTTAAGTACTGTCGTAAAATCCTTAATAAAAATTATTAAAACCTTAATACAAATGAACCAATTATATTATCTGTCCTCACATTACTTGTGATGGGTGGAATTCCGGTACCATAATCACGAATTTTCTCCTGCCACCATCCTACAATGTACGCCACGTTAAATTCCATGCTGCCTTCGCCCGATTTAATCCCCATACCTGCAGTGAGATATTTCTTGTCGTATACCGGGTCATCATTTTTAATCGGTGAGGGGAAATACATAAAACCTGCTCTTGCGCTGATTCCTGTAAAGGGCAGCCTTAATTCAGCTCCGGCCTTCAAATTTATTACTCTTGTATAACTGTCTAATATTTCATTTGTTAATTCCGAGCTCTGTGGTATGTCTAATCCGCCCGAAAATCTCATTTCAGTATAATCGACATAACTTACTTCCGCAGCACCTGTTAAAAAAAAGATATTCACAGCCGCAGCACCTGTAAATTCATAAGGGGTCCGAATTGTGTAACTGGCTGTAACCACAGAATCTGCAAGGGAATTAAATCCGGTAGCAAATTGAGACCCGCCTTTAAAGTAATGTTCTTCATCAATAGAGATAATCGAAGGAGTTTTTACTGATCCGCCCACCGAAATGAAATTGAAGAATTTGTATAAAACTCCGAACCTGAAATCAACTCCATTAAATACCTGGTTTACAATATCTGTTAAATAAAAATTCTGAAAGCCTTTTGTTCGTAAATCACCGGGTAAAGTCTCCAATGTGTCCGGATAAAACCCGGTATTACTTTCAGAGAATTCCCGGTTGTTTAAACTGCTTCCAACGATATAATTAGCACTGAACCCTACAAAAATATTGTAAGCAAATTCATATGCGAAAGCCAGGGACCAATTGTTAAGAGTTCCTTCATCAAATACGAAACCGCTGCCCTGAAGATTGTTATTTAATATTGTTCCTTCACCCAGATATTCATTTGTTTCCGGCTGAAACCGCGGATAACTCAATTTCAATCTCTTGGTAACCGGACTATTATTTGCTGTGAGACTTTTAATAAGAGTGTTGTCTAATGAATTGTATCCTGAAAAATCAAAAATCCGATTGAAATTTTTGGACTGGTTAAAACCGACTGCAAAAACAACATTATGTGAGGCTGAATCACCCGAAAGCGGGAATACAAATCCTGCCTGGTTCAGCACTGTTTCAGTTTTATGACTGGTTTTTACGCTGTCAAGAAAAGTAGCTTCATTCCTGTAAAGATTTAAACCGAAGGTTAGGTTCGCCGTAATACTTCTGGACAAGCCTAATGTCGCAGGATTTAAGACGACAGCACTAGAATTGTCACTTAATACAGACATGGCATTTCCCATACTCATTGCACGGGCATCGGTCAGATTTCCGAATTTTGAAAAAGAATATACGTCATAAGGAGTCTGAGAGAAATAACTTTGGGAATATAAATTAGCTTGTAAAATAATTACAAATGCTATTAATGAGCTTTTCATCATTATTTTGCTTTCATTCTGATATAACCTAATAGATAGTAAAAATCCATCTCTTCTTAATTATTAGAAAAATAAATCAGACTCTTAAGTAAATATACTGTACCCCCCCTGAAGTAACAATAAATCTACAGGCTTCAGAAAAACAGATCTGCCGTTTGCATTTAAGTTAATTATTAGATTCGGGTTAAAAATTATGTTGATTCTGCCAGTCTTTTTATTCTTGAGCTTTAGTTTAAATAAGAATCTATTTCACTTTCAGGTCTTTCCGAATACTTAAATATTCGTGAAGCATTTTTAGGGATTTAGTACAATTTCGCGCACAGTGCCCCATTGACGTTCACTTAAATATGGTCCCCATTTCTTTCATGGAGTTCCATTTCCAGACTCTGCGAGAGGTTTATGTTCTGCGCTCAATGATATTGACTTCATTTTAGTTCTCCTGATTTTGTAATAAAAACTCTAATGTAAAAAGCGGAACGAGAGCTGCACCAAGATTTCTTGTCGACATTTCAATACTCGGTACGATTTTCTGTCCAGACTGCAGCCCGAATTCAGACCAAAAAGTAAAGATCATAATGACAATAAAGAATATAAGGCAACTGCTAAACTCCCTCTTGTTCCAATCAATCCCTTTCCATAAACAATTAAACACAGAACAACAGTGCAATTTTGTTTGCTTATTAAATTATAACTCTTTAAGTACTTGTTAAGGTTAATAATTTATGATAAATATATTTTTAATAATTATTTTAGTAAATAGGTACTTAGTCCTGTTTTAATGGTTACATTTAAGTAAAAGATGGGATATTATGGCATCAAGAGAGGTTTTTTGACCATTTTCAAGGGATGATGTACCTACCCATCTTGATTTTTCAATCGACTTTATAATTAGAACTGTCTTTCAAATGCTACAAAAACTTCACCTAACAAAATAGAAGCTCTTGGGACACACACTCCTGCTTCTTCCATTCTGAATGCGCTTTGAATGCGCTTTAATTACCACTTAATTAGTTCACGGAACATATATTCCATCTTATATTATTATAAGCTGATGGGAAAAATATATCCGGGTTGTTTAGGTAGTTTTTACAGCCTTAACTTTATCCTGGATTTAAGCAGGGACACAAATACTTCCCTATTTTTTAATAAATTTGTTCTGAATTTAATGCGGTACATCAATAAAATATTTAAGAATGCAATAGTAAGAAAGCCCTGCAGGAACCTGGTACATGGTTTAACAAGTTCTGATCTCAGTATGCCGGACTATGACCTTGCTCAGGATCAGCACCAGGAGTATATTAAAGCTCTGCGGGGATGCGGTGTTGAACTCACAGTGTTGGAGGCTGATGAAAATTATCCCGATTCTGTTTTTGTAGAAGACGCTGCCCTGCTTACCACAGAATGTGCTGTCATCACCAATCCGGGTGCTTTAACCCGTAAAGGTGAAATAATTGAGATGCGGTCGGTTATAGAAAATTTATATTCAATCGTTGAAACTATTTCGGCGCCGGGTACACTTGATGCCGGTGATGTAATGATGGCCGGGAATCATTTTTATACGGGATTATCTGAAAGGACAAATCAGTCCGGCGCTGATCAGCTGATAAATATTCTGGTAAAATACGGATTTACAGGTTCAACTGTGGCTTTAGAGAACATCCTTCACCTCAAATCCGGAGCATCTTATCTTGAGAATAATAATTTACTGCTAACAAGCAGATTCATCGATCGGCCTGAATTTCAGAAATATAATATTATTCCGGTTGATGATGATGAAGAATATGCAGCAAATAGTCTTAGGATAAACGATAAGGTTTTAGTTCCGAAAGGATTCCCCAAAACTAAATGGAAAATTGAGGCGGTAGGTTATAAAACTATTGAAGTTGATGTTTCCGAATTCAGAAAGCTGGATGGAGGACTCAGCTGCCTTTCCCTGAGATTTTGAGCGATTTCTTATGATTACAGGGTAAAACCGAAGATTTCATTTGTTAATAACAACAGTCGTGATAGAAAACTAATATAAATACTCCCTCACATCTTGAAACTCACAAATAAATATATAATGTTTGATTAATAATATTTTTATCATTTAGGAACAACAGAATTTTCAGGCGGAGATAAAAAAATTAATTGTTCTTGAAGCGGGAAAATTTTTTATTTTTCCAGACACCCGCGTAGAATTTTAATTTCCTTTTTATTCAAATAAAAAAGACGCGACAATCAGGCTAACGTTACAGATTATGATCAATATACGTAAAGCCTGTATTAAGAGCAGAGGTTTGCACCGTCACTGCTCATAATTTCTTCCAGCTCTATTTATGCCCAATTTTTCTTTGGGCCTATGTAGGGTTAAAGTCCAGTGGATTAAAAGGGGCTGTTAAAATTTCTGAAAACGGTCAGATACAGGTTCTTAATGTGGCTGATGCCGGATCAACCAGTTTTAATGCCGGATTAACAATTGGTTACCTGGTTATCCCGGCCGAGGTGACCGGAGGGTTATACAAATTAGATATAGATGTCGAAGCATCCTGGTCATCTTTCAGTTATTTTGAAAACACCTGGAATAGTCTTAATGGATCAGGCACTTTTACCGCGAATGGATTAAGCGGCGGGAATACAAATATGTTTTCTTTCGATTTAATGCCGATTCACAGATTTAATTTTAATAATTTTATTTTATCTCCTTTTGTCGGTGTAGGTTTTGGTGTCAACTTATTACTTACCTCCGATATCACTACCGTTCCACCGCTTTTTAATACAGGAACTCTAACAGGAACATCAGAACTCAAGATGGGATTACTTGCATTTTACGGAGTAGTGTTTAATGTGAGCAGCCTTATCAAACCATTCATTCAATTTAAACATATGATCCCATTTGGAGATGAAACCCAGTTTACAGAAAGCTGGGAAGGTGCGCAGGGAGCCGATACAGAAAACCTTGCTATCTCCATAGCGGATGTCCCCGGCTATTTTAACATGATAGCGGGAGTCAGATTTAGTTTTTAGTTTTCCAAATGTTACTGTTTAAGATTTAGGTTCAGGTTACAATTTTTCGTTAAAAAATGTTTAACTTTAATTTAACTTATTAAAGCTTGTGCAAAATAAATCATTCAATTTTGCATAAGCTTTTTATTTTAATATTAGACGATATAGCTAAAACCCTCCTAACCCGTTTCATCCATTAACAACATTTCATTTCTCAGACCGTCATTAGAATTTGTAACACTTAAAATTTATGAGATATTGGCAAAAGAAGTGACAATTCTTGCAAAGGAAGAAAAACCAGTTGGTACCTATGAAATAAACTGGAACCTTCAAATCCTTCAGAATGAACCTATTTCTTTAGTTGAGGACAGGTTCTGTTGTCAAGACAAAGAAGATGATCCTGCTGAAATAATTTTCGCAGAGACTTTCCCGCTAAGGAGGTTCCTGACTTGTGATGTTAAAATAATTCAGCTCGATGACCCCTCAATTATCGTGTTTTTTACTTTCTTTTTAAACAATTTTATTGCTTCTATCAATTAAAAATTGCAGATTTAAAGCAGCGATTTTTCTTTATGGTGAAGGTGAGACGATGGAGGAAGGTCGCGATCTTTCCGTAGAAAACATTTAATTCTCACCCGAATCGAATATTGTAAGTGAAAATATATTTCAAGGGAGATCACTATGAAAAGCATTGCAAAATTATCGGCAGTATTCATCCTCATCTTTTCACAATACATCCTGGCACAGGGCTGGCAATGGATAAATACAGAGTATCCGTTTGCAATTTATGATATGAGTTTCCCGCCGGGTCAGAGTAATATCGGTTTTGCTGTAGGATCGAATCCGGTTTCAGGCGGGGATGGCATCATTCTTAAAACGACTAACGAAGGACTAAGCTGGCAAAAAATCTCAGAAGACACAATTCCAGGTCTTAAAACTGTTTGTTTCACATCTACTGAAGTCGGATATGTGGGTGGTTATCAGAATTATTTGATGAAAACAACAGACGGCGGGTTAAGCTGGATACTCATAAATTCTGAAAAAAGATCAATGTATGTCAACATCGTAGAATTTCGGGACCCTGATAATGGAATTATGGTTACCTACCCCTCAACTGTATTGGTCACTACAGATGCAGGTGCTACATGGCATTATGCCTTCGGTGTAAAACAGACTGTCGAGGATATTTGCTTTGCAGATTCAACTACTCTCTACATGGTTGGAGGTGATGAAAAGATTTCCAAATCAACCAACGGCGGTTTTCATTGGACGGTCATTTATTCGGGAGAACCTTTTTCTTCATTTTCAGGGGTAGAATTCTATAATCCTGAATATGGAATAGTCGGCGGTGAAAATGGAAAAGTACTTGTTACAACTGATGGCGGGACAAACTGGATACCCGGTAATGCCGGTGGAACCGGTCTGATGTCTGGTGTACATATATTCAATGATCAAATTGCCTATGTCGCCGGTACACCGGAGCAGATTTACAAAACTACAGACGGTGGTATCACCTGGGTGAATGATTTTAACGGGGGAAATACAATTGCTCTTTACAAAATTAAATTCACAGAGAACCTTACCGGGTTGATTTGTGGTTCTGAAGGAAAATTTTTAATCAACACCGATTATGTAATTCCTGTTGAAATGACCAGTTTTAATGCAACTGCAGATGACAACAATGTCCGTTTAAACTGGACTACTAAAACGGAACTTAATAACTCAGGCTTTGATATTCTCCGTTCATTTGACGGCAATGACTGGAAAAAAATCGCTTTTATCGGTGGATCCGGTACGACAAGTGAAACAACAAACTACTCATTTACTGATCAACAGCTTAAAAACGGATATTATTCATACAAATTAAAACAAATTGACTATAATGGAGGCATCAATTACTCGAATATTGTGAATTTATTTATCTCAGCTCCTGTTAAATATGAACTTGAACAGAACTATCCAAATCCATTTAACCCGAGTACTACAATACGATTCTCAATTCCTCAGGAAGTGCACGTCAACCTATCAATATATAATTTACTGGGTGAAAAAGTCAAAGAATTAAAAAATGAAGTTATGAAATCAGGTTACTTAGAGGTTGTATTTGATGCATCGGCTATATCTGCAGGAGTTTATTTTTACAGAATTGAAGCAGGACACTATGTACAGACTAAGAAAATGATTCTATTGAAATAATGTTTGGACTCTATTGCGTATTTGTCTTTCAGAGAATTTCATTGTAAACTCATATAATATACGATGGAAATAATCTGAGTTAATTCTTGTTCTTTCTATAATAGATCGATTCTACAAAGGAATTCCTGGTAGGATATTTTGAATATGTATATTCTATATAATTTTTTTTAATTCATTTTTTGTGTTAATATGCTTTCTGTAATATTAGGTTTTGCTGCCGGCTCAATCCATGTTCTAACAGGCCCGGATCATCTCGCTGCTGTTGCACCACTTGCGATTGAAAACAGGGACAAATCCATATCGATTGGTTTCAAATGGGGTATCGGACATACCGGAGGGGTTTGCCTCCTCGGATTTCTCGGTTTGGCTTTAAGAGAAATTATTCCCATGAATTTTATTTCCGGGTACAGCGAAAGAATAATCGGAATAATTTTGATCGGGATCGGGTTATGGGGAATACGAAAAGCTTATTATAACAAAGTTCATGTTCATTACCATGAGCACGACGGTAATAAACATATTCATTTCCATTCACATGGAAAAGAAATGTCTCACGAAGCACCCAACGCCCATTTTCATACTCACACTGCATTTGCAGTCGGTATCATGCATGGATTTGCCGGGACCTCGCATATTTTCGGTATACTCCCTGCCCTGGCGTTTACTTCAAGGATCGATGGCGTTTTCTATCTATTGTTTTTTGGAGTCGGAACGCTTGCAGCTATGACAGCATTTGCAGCCATAATCGGATACTTATCAAAATATCTTGAAGTTAAAGGAACCATAATTATTCAAAGAATGCTTGCCAGCTTTAGCGCTGCAGCAATTTTCATCGGATTTTACTGGATATTATTCTGATGCATGAACTTTCTATAGCTTACGAAATAAACGGAATTATTGATCAGTACGTTAAAGCTGATCAGAAAAGATTTATTAAATCAGTAAGAATCAGGATCGGTAAACTTCAGAATATTATACCCGATTCGCTCAATTTTTGTTTTGAAGCTATAAACTCTTCCGGAAACTCTGTCGGACCGAAACTGGAAATTGAGCAGGTGCCAATTACCGTAAAGTGTAATAAATGCGGATCTGTAAATGAAATTGAAGGTTTCACATTCAGTTGCATTGATTGCGGCAGCACAGATATTAAAGTGATAACAGGATATGAATTATTAGTGACAGAAATTGAATTATTTGAAGAAGAGAATAACGGAGGTGTAAAATTGAGTCTTATTACAGTTGAACGGAAAGTCCTTGAAAAGAATGATGCCATCGCGGCAAATATAAGAGAAGGACTTAGAGACAAAAATATTTTCTCTTTTAATATTCTTAGCTCTCCCGGGTCAGGAAAGACAAGTATAGTTGAAAAAACAATTGAATTTCTGAAAGACAAAATCAGGATTGCAGTTATTGAAGGAGACGTGCAGACTGACCTTGATGCACAGCGCATAAATATGCTTAAAGTTTCAGTTACACAAATAGTTACAAACGGCGGATGCCATCTTGAAGCGGGACTTGTCCGTGATGCGCTGAATAATTTAAACCTGAATGGTGTTCAGCTTCTGATTATTGAGAATGTGGGGAATCTTGTCTGTCCGGCCGGTTATGATCTTGGTGAAAATGTTAAGGTTCTTGTACTCAGTACAACTGAGGGGGACGATAAACCTCTTAAATACCCGGCAATGTTTAGAAATGCTTCAGTCTTGATAATAAATAAAATCGATCTTCTTCCGTACATTAATTGTTCAGTTGAAAAAATTAGAGATAATGCATTATCAATAAATCCACAATTAAGAATATTTGAAACATCCTGCACAACAGGAGCAGGAATAAGTGACTGGTGCGGGTGGATTGAATCGAATATTTACTCATAATGTTTGCACGAATTTCTGTTGTAATCCGCGGAGCGGTACAGGGGGTTGGATTCAGACCTTTTATTTTCCGGCTTGCATCCTCAATGAACCTTAATGGGTTTGTCCTCAATTCACCTCAGGGAGTTTTTATTGAAGCCGAGGGAGAAAAAATCGCATTAGATAATTTTATTATCAGAATCGGGAATGAAAAACCGGTAAATTCAATTATCCAGAGTATGGAGTTCTCCTACCTTGATCCTTTAGGCTTTGACAAATTTGAGATCAGGGAGAGCGGAAAAAACGGAAAAGTTTCGGCATTTATACTTCCTGACATCGCCGTATGCAAAGAATGTCTCGAAGAAATGAACTAACCCTGATGACCGCCGCTATATGTATCCATTCATTAACTGCACACATTGTGGACCGAGGTTTTCCATTATTGAATCCCTTCCGTATGACCGTCCCGAATACATCTATGAAATGTTTTGTCATGTGCGATAAATGTCGGGCTGAATATAATGATCCTTCAAACAGGCGGTTTCATGCACAACCTATTGCATGTCCTGACTGCGGCCCCCATATTGAGTTAACAGACCGGAACCGCACAATATTATCAGCTAAATCCGATGCTCTGAAGGACGCAGTAAATTCTGTTCTGGAAGGCCATATTTTGGCATTAAAAGGGCTTGGGAGGGTATCAGTTAATCTGCAGAGCGGATGACAGAAGGGTTATTAAAAAATTACGGGAAAGAAAACACCGTGATGAAAAACCGTTTGCGCTGATGTTTCCCGGGATTTATTCTATAAAAGAAGTATGTCTGGTCTCCCCGATGGAAGAACGGCTCCTCTCTTCCCCTGAATCCCCTATAGTACTTCTTAAAAGAAAACCCGGCGAAAACTTTAAAATTAAAATAGATGAATTCAATAGCTCCAGGAAATCCTTATCTCGGAATAATGCTTCCCTACACACCCCTTCATCATTTGTTGATGGATAATCTGGAAATTCCTGTGATAGCCACAAGCGGTAACCTTTCCGAAGAACCCATCTGCATAAATGAGGAGGATGCGTTTAACCGGCTGCACGATATAGCAGATTATTTTCTAATCCACAACAGACCTATAGTACGGCATGTCGATGACTCCATTGTCCGAATAGTATCAGGAAGAGAAATGATGATTAGACGTTCAAGAGGATATGCCCCCCTGCCTGTCCAGCTGAACAACAGAGAAATTCACAATAATGGCTGTAAAAATTATCTTTCCGTAGGAGGACATATGAAGAATAATATTTCAGTGTCTTCTGGAAACAATATATTTGTCAGCCAGCATATAGGCGACCTTTCGACTGAAGAAGCATATAAGACTTTTATAAAAGTCATAAGTGATTTTACAAAAATCTATGATATGAACCCTGAATTAATAATCAGCGATCTTCATCCTGATTATATTTCAACCAGATACGCTGCCTCAACCGGTTGGGAATCACTTCAGGTGCAGCATCATCAGGCGCATGTTGCTTCATGCTATGCTGAGAATAGAATCAGTGGAAAAGTACTTGGTGTTTCCTGGGACGGTACAGGTTATGGCACTGATGGCACCATCTGGGGTGGAGAGTTTTTCCTTTATGACGGAGATAAATTCTCACACTTTGCTCAGCTTGAACAATTCTGTCTGCCAGGAGGTGAGCTTGCAGTACAGGAACCACGAAGATCTGCTGCAGGAGTTCTGTATCAAAATTTTTGGTGACGACTTATTCACAGTCAATAAAAAACTGCTTAATAATTTCACGGAGCATGAACAGATTTTATTAGAACAGATGATCAGAAAAAAGATCAACTCCCCTCTTACATCAAGTGCAGGAAGACTATTTGATGCGGTTTCCTCAATAGCCGGAATAAGCCAGCGTTCGAATTTTGAAGGCCAACCGGCAATGATGCTTGAATTCGCAGCAGATGAAAACGAATTGAATTCCTATCCTTTTGATATTGTTGAAGAAGAGAAAAAGATAATCAGCTGGCAGCCAATTATTATAAGCATCCTTGCTGATCTGGAAAAAGGAATTAGCAGTTCCGTAATATCAGCTAAATTCCACAACACACTGGTTATGATAATTTTGGAAATATTAAAATTATCCGGATTGCAGAAAGTAGTTCTAAGCGGCGGATGTTTCCAGAATGTTTTCCTTCTTGAAAGAACAATAAAGGAACTTGAGTCTGCAGGATTTACTGTTTACCGTCATCAGCGTATTCCGACAAATGACGGCGGAATCTCTCTCGGTCAGATAGCAGCTGTAATGTCTTCTATAAAATCTCCCCTATTAAAGGAGTAAAAAATGTGTCTTTCAATCCCGGGTAAAGTCGTTTCAATTGATGAAACTATACCCGAGTTAAAAATGGGCAAAGTTAATTTTGCCGGTGTGGGTAAAGATGTATGTCTGCAGTGGCTCGATGATGTTAAAGTTGGTGATTATGTGCTTGTGCATGTCGGATTCGCTCTAAGCAAGGTTGATGAAAAGGAAGCTTTGTCAACAATCGAAATGCTCAGAGAGATGGAGTGACCTGGTTGATGAAAGTAAGGAAACAGAATGAAGTACGTAGATGAATTCAGAAGTGCAAAAGCTGCTGAAGGTTATTCGCGACTGATAAAGAAAACAATTACTAAACCCCATGTCATTATGGAAATATGCGGCGGGCAGACGCATACTATTATGAAGTACGGTATTGAAGAAATGCTGCCTGAAGAATTAACGGTTGTTCATGGTCCCGGCTGCCCGGTTTGTGTCACTCCCCTTGAGATGATAGATAAGGCTTTAACTATTGCTTCGCATGATGACGTAATCTTTACTTCCTTTGGCGACATGCTCCGCGTACCAGGCTCAAAAGATGACCTTCTTAGTGTGAAGGCAAACGGGCATGATGTAAGGATAGTATTTTCCCCGCTGGATGCTGTTAATATTGCCGCAATGAATAAAGATAAAAAAGTCGTCTTCTTCGCAGTCGGTTTTGAAACTACCGCCCCCGCAAATGCAATGGCTGTTGTAGAAGCAAAAAGAAGAGGATTAAAAAATTTCTCCATACTCTGTTCTCATGTCCTCGTTCCTCCGGCTATTGAAGCCCTCCTTTCAAACCGGGAAACAAAGATCCAGGCATTCCTTGCAGCCGGACATGTATGCACGGTGATGGGATATGAGGAATATATCCCTTTGTCTGATAAATATAAAATCCCGATTGTTGTAACAGGATTTGAACCGGTCGATATTCTCCAGGGAATCTACATGGCGGTAAGAGCAGTTGGAAGAGAAACGTTATGAAGTTGAAAACCAGTACGGGAGGGTTGTTTCAAAACAGGGAAACATTCCCGCAAAGGAATTATTGAAAACTGTGTTTCGCACTGTTGACCGTAAATGGCGCGGTATAGGAACCATACCCCAAAGCGGATTCAGATTGAAAGATTCATATTCTGAATTTGATGCAGAAAAGGTCTTCAACGTTGCGGACGTTGAAGTAAACGAATCACCTTTATGCATTGCAGGTGAAGTGTTGCAGGGATTAAAGAAACCCTCTGAATGCAGTGCTTTCGGCAGTTTATGTACACCGGAACATCCGCACGGCGCACCAATGGTTTCATCTGAAGGAGTTTGTGCCGCATATTATCCATTATAAAAAACATGAGAGAGCAGCAGGTTAAATATGTCTGATATAAAAATTAATATTCATAACGGTATGGCTTGTCCGATTCCTATAAGCAATTATAACAAAGTATTGCTTGCTCACGGCGGCGGCGGAAATCTTTCACACCAGTTGATTCAGAAAATGTTTCTCTCCCAGTTCAGCAATTCATTCCTTAGCGAGGAACATGACGGTGCAGTCATTCCTGTTAAAGAAGGAAGAATTGCCTTTTCAACAGATTCCTATGTGGTGCATCCGGTCTTCTTCCCCGGAGGTAATATTGGTGAGCTTGCAATTAATGGTACTGTAAATGATCTCTCAATGTGCGGCGCAAAACCATTATTTATTTCTGCAGGATTTATCATTGAAGAAGGGCTGCCGATGGAAGAACTCTGGCAGATTGTTTTATCAATGCAGACAGGCTGCTGAGGCTGCAGGTGTGCAGATAGTTACCGGAGATACAAAAGTAGTTGATAAAGGAAAGGGAGATAAAATATTTATAAATACTTCTGGTATCGGCTTTATTATGCCGGGAGTTGATATCTCTCCTAAAAATTGTTCACCCGGAGATGTAATAATTCTTAACGGCAGAATAGCAGACCACGGCATTGCTATTATGTCTGCACGTGAGGGACTCTCCTTTGAAACTCAGATCAAAAGCGATACTGCCCCGTTAAATTCCCTTGTCGAAGTTATGTTGAATACCTCCCGGAATATACATGTACTGCGCGACCCTACCCGCGGCGGGTTGGCTACTGCATTAAATGAAATTGCAATGACATCAGGACAGTCTATTATAATAGATGAGAATAGTATCCCAATTTCCGAAGAAGTAAAAGGAGCCTGCGAAATTCTCGGATTTGATCCGCTGTATATTGCCAATGAAGGAAAACTTGTTGCATTTGTACCTGAAGAGGATTCTGCAAATGTATTAAATGCAATGCGATCTCATCCTCTTGGGAAAAGAGTCGGTTATTATTGGTAAGGTAGTAACCGGGAATCCCGGATCGGTCGTAATGAAAACATCGATCGGAACCACACGGATAGTTGATATGCTTTCCGGTGAACAGCTACCCCGTATATGTTAATTGAAATTGGTAAAATATTACTATTAGTTCGAGCCTTAAAGCATTAACATTAATAACCCCGAATATAACACCGCGTTTCAAACTTGTTAAAATCGCCCTTGTTGTTGCCCTGGATTCACCAAAACCTATAAATATTAATAGTAATAATTATTCGAAAATATAAGGTTTTGTGACAAGATGGTATTCAAATTCCGGATATTCAGTAGTCGTTAAAGGAAATTCAACAGTAAAAGTGCTTCCTTTATCAATCTCACTTTCGACATTTATTGTGCCATTGTTTCTCTTAAATATTTCCTTCACAAGGTTCAACCCAAGACCGGTACCGAGCCGTTCCATTTCCCTCGCCTTTTTACTCCTGTAAAATTCACTGAAGATATTTACCTTATCTTCTTCTGAAATTCCGATCCCGGTATCCTTCACACTGAACCCGAAACAATTCTTTTTCCTGAATGAAATAAAAGATATCAATTTAGAAACTAAAAGCAGGATACTTTCGAAGTTTTTATTGATTTCAAATAAGATAATAGGGAAACTGAGGAAAATTGAAGTTGAAAAAAATAAAAATTACTCTAATACTTTAATTTGAATGATAGTATTTTAAATACGTATCTTTTTATAAACTATAAGATTTATAATCCATGAAAAAAAATAAAATCTTACTAATCGATGATGATGTTGATTTATTAGCATCTACCAAGGTCTTTCTCGAAAGTAAAAAATATGAAGTCGAGACTGCAATTAACTCCAAAATTGGCTTAGGGATTCTTAAAGCATTTCACCCTGATTTAATTATCCTGGACATTATGATGGATACGAACCTTGAAGGGTTTAATTTTCTGAATGAATTAAAATCAGATGAATATTTTAAGGAAATTCCGATTATCATGAGTACAAGTATGGCTAAATCAATTGGAGTAAATATGCGTGCTGCAATTGAAGATATTGACTCGCTGCCCAAAACAAAATTTATTGAAAAATCCGGTGATTGGGAAGAATTATTAGAAGCCATAAAAGAATCATTATAATTAGCAATCATTTATCATTAATTGATTAATATATTCTGCTGAAGTGCAAAAATGAACCTCAGAATTGTCAGGCTTGCATATTGGCTTATCACATTGCGGTGGTTTGCTATTATTGGCATTTTCATTGCCTACTATATAGCCAGACATTATCTTAATATCAGCATCGCTGACTTACCTGTTTACAGCATTATAGTATTTCTGATTCTATTAAACCTATTATCATTCTCTCTCTTAAAATATTTACAAAAACAGGGTGTCAGAGAATCATTAAAGGATGTAAAGAGAATTATTAATTTTCAGATTTCTACCGATTTAATTGTATTGACAGTTCTTTTACATTATTCGGGGGGAGTTGAAAATCCATTTATCATCTACTACATTTTTCATATGATAATTGGAAGTATAATGCTTAGTACCAAAGAAAGTTTTCTTCAAACCTCATTTGCATTAATGCTGTTAGGAGCGATGACTTATTTAGAATATTCAGGTATTTTACGGCATTTCCCATTGCAAGGTTTTGTTACTGCTAATATGTATAACAATCTAACTTATTTAGCATGTACCGGATTTATATTTATTTCCACTTCCTACTTTGTTGTATACATTACAAGAAATATTATTAAGCAATCAGAGAAGCATGAAGCAGCTTATTTGCAAGCTAATGCTGAACTGGAACATAAAGATAAAATAAAAAACGAATATGTAATGCGTATTACCCATGACATAAAAGGACATATTACTGCGATACAAAGTTGTATATCCGTTTTAAATGAAAAACTTACAGGACCTTTAAATTCACAACAGGAAGAATTTGTAAGCCGTGCTTATAAAAGAATTCAAATACTTAATAAATTCATTTCTGATCTTTTAAGTATAACTAACAGAAAACTCCTTCAAAAATCCGAAAAAAAATATTTTAGCTTAAAAAACTTACTTGAAGAAATAATTAAGATGACTGAGAACAATGCACAGGAAAAAAATATAAGCCTTATAAAAAATATAGGATCATCTATAGATAATATATATGGTGAACCATCTTCTGTTGAAGAAGTTTTATCAAACATAATTCAAAATGCTGTTAAATATTCTTATGCGGGTAAAAATGTTTTAATTAATGTTAAAGATAAAATGGAGAATGTACTGGTTGAGGTAATTGACAGTGGTATGGGTATTCCTGAAAATGAAATACCCCTTATATTCAACGAATTTTACAGAGCAAAAAATGCCAAAGCTGAAATGAAAGATGGAACAGGTTTGGGACTTGCTATATCAAAAAATATTGTTGAAGATCATGGAGGCAAAATCTGGATTGAAAGTAAAGTGAATGTCGGAACCACCGTTTATCTGCTGCTGAAGAAAGAGAAATAATTAACAAAAGGTTTATAAATCTTTACTTATTGAATTTTTGAATTAAGATTAAATAATAATGTTTGCAAGTATTCGTTCAGTTATTTCCTTTACTTCATTAAAGATTTCTTCATACTTCTCCTGTATCTGCGGGGAAAAATTATCATCAAATATCCTATCCTCAACTATTTCGACAGCTATGATATGAATAAATTGAGGCATATTTAATTTTAGTTTTTTTCCTAACTCAACAGATGTAAGAAAAGATACATCATGAACGCTTGATAGGTGAATGGTTTTATTGAAATTTTCAGGAGATAATTGATAAACTCTTCCTGGTAATCCATCCTTTGTTCTGATTGCATCTATAAAAATAACAGTATGATAGCCCTGAATATATTCCAGTAATTCGAGTCCCCCTAAGTAAGCTGTTTCAAAATCAATATCTTTTTTAGATAAATTGCCTTTAAGTCTTTCTACAAGTTTTGGTCCGATACCGTCATCTGTCAAAATTTCATTACCAATTCCGTATATGAGTATTCTACTTCTATTCATTATAAATTTATAAAAAAAGTCAGCACATAAGTACTGACTTTTAGTTGCATAAGCAAAAATCTTATTCCTTTAATTTCTTTTAACTTGTCTCGTTATATTGCCTTTCGCATCCCTGAAAACAACTTCTAATGGCATATTGCCGGGTAAACTATGTGTTGCACAGGAGAAACATGGATCATAAGCTCTGAAAGCCATCTCAACCATATTTAAAATACCTTCGTCAGCAGAAACCCCCTTTTTAATCAATCCTTGTGCAGCTTTTTTTAAAGACATAGAAATCGGTGCATTATTATTTGTAGTTCCCACAATAATGTTTGCTTTGGTGATAATTCCTTTTTCATCAGTCCAGTAGTGGTGTGTTAAAGTACCTCTTTGTGCTTCAACAATGCCAATACCTTCTTTATTTTTGGGTGCAGCTGGAAGTTCTGCCTGAATATCTGGACTTGTTATTTCTTTGTCCTGGGCTAATTCAACCGCTCTTTCGGCAGCATATAGTAATTCAACTAATCGTGCCCAATGCATCGCTAAGGTTGCATGAACCGGTTTTCCGCCAAGTGTTTTATACATTTGTTCGTACTGCTCTTGTGCTAAAGGAGTAGCCATGCCATCAGCAACATTTAATCTCGCCAAAGGAGTAGCCTGGTACACACCGGAGTCTTTTCCTTCAACAAATCCTTTCCAGCCGACTTGTTTTAAGTAAGGATATTTCAAATAACTGTAAGGCTCAACTCTTTCTTCAATCCAATTGCGGTAATCTTCAGGGGCATATTTACAATGCTCATTACCTTCCGGATCAACAACTCTTACCTTACCATCATAGAAATTTACTTTATTGTTTTCATCAACAAGACCCATAGAATAGATGTTCAATGAATATGGCCCGTTAAGAATAATATCAACATAAGTTTTGTTTGACAAAACAACATCGTTAAATATTTTGAAAGTGAACTTTGCAAATTCAACAAATCCTTTTGCTTTCTCTTCAATATCTTTTCGTTGAGCTTCGGTCAATCCTTTTCTAACACCGCCCGGAGTATTCATAACTATATGTGTTTGATGACCACCGAGGAGTGCCTGAATCTCCTGGGCAATACGACGTTGTTTTAAAACTTCAGTTCCAATTTCAACACCTACTTTAGCAATTACTCCGAGTATATTTCTTTCTGCAGCGGGAGCAGTTGGTCCAACTACAAAATCAGGCGCAGCCAATGCATAAAAGTGAGCTATATGACTATGAACAAAATGAGCCATATAGAACAATTCTCTTAATTTAATGGCAGTTGGTGTTGGTTTAACGCCAAAAACTGCATCAGTTGCTTTACCGGCAGCCATGTGATGACAGCCCGGGCATACACCGCAGATTTTAGTAACAATTTGTGATGCTTCCTCAATAACTCTTCCTTCTAAAAATTTCTCAAAACCTCTTAATTCAGGTACCTGGAAATAAACATTTTCCACATCCCCGTCGTCTGTACAGAAAATTTCAATTTTCCCATGTCCTTCAAGCCGGGTAAGCGGGTCTATAGTATATCGTTTCATATAATCTTCCTCCTTAACATCGAACCGGGAAGACTAAATCTATAAAATGTTCCTGCCGGGTCTTCAATTGTCTCAATAATTTTTTCTATTTCGTTTCGATCATTCGAATCTATCATTGTGGCAATAGCAGACATCATTTTTGCTCCGGGGTCGGTTACATCAGGCGGCGGACCGTAACAACCTCTGCAGGGTGCATTTCCTTCAATACATCTTACGCCGCAACCACCTCTGGTAGCCGGGCCCATACATATTACACCTTGTTCTAAAAAGCAGGTTTCACCATCATCTTTAATTTGCCAGGGTCTTTTAAATTCTTTAATTAATTTATTATCCGATTTTTTTCTCTTACATTCATCGCATTGGGTTTTATCATAAGCTCCGACGACAGAACCCGCCGGTGGAAGTTGTGCCCCGGTTACAATAGCCATAAATACTTCAACTAATCTTTCAGTCTGGGGGGGACAACCCGGCAGATAATAGTCAACATTCACTACCTGATTTAAAGTTTTTACATCATTGTAAAATACAGGCAATTCTAATGTTCCTTCCGGTACTTTGAAGTGTGGTTGGGGAAATATCTTCTCAGGATTTGAAGTTGATTCACTTTCATTATACACTCTATTAAATATTGCTTCCCTATTTGAAAAATTAGCAAGACCTGGAATTCCTCCCATGTGGGCACAGGATCCATAAGCAACTAACACTTTGGTTTTTTTGCGTAACAGTTTTGCCATACTCTCATTTTCGCTGTTTCTAACCGCGCCATTGAATAATGTGACATCAATAAAACCATCCGGCATCGCTTCGACATCTTTATACTTAAAATCCAGAGCAATAGGCCAAAAGACGATATCAGCGTGTTCAACAACGGTAAACAGAGATTCATGTACATCGAGAACTGAAACACAACAACCACCACACGCAGCACCCCAGTATATGGCAAGATTTATTTTCGATTTTTTTTCGTTAGTCATTTATTTTCTTCTGCTTTTTTAATTTTAAGAAAATGTCTCGACTGTTTTCTTTATTTGGCTTGGGTCAAGTCCTTTCAGAGTCTCAGTGAATTCGTTAACAAGCTGAGCAAACTCAGCACCCTCGCTTGCACTTATCCACTCAAGTTTTAATCTCTCGACCGGAATGCCCATTTGAACTAAATATTTTTGCAGCAGATGGAATCTCCTTAAACATTTGTAATTCCCCTCGTGATAATGACAATCACCCGGATGGCATCCGCAAATTAATATTCCATCAGCACCTTCTTTAAAAGCTTTTAAAACAAAAGTCGGCTCAACACGTCCGGAACACATAATTCTGATAATGCGGATATTTGAAGCATATTTCATCCTTGATGTTCCTGCAAGATCTGCCCCGGTGTATGAACACCAGTTACATAAAAACGCAACAATTTTAGGACTTTGATTCATAGTTTTAAGCCTCCTGTAGTGACATGAGTCCTTCTATTTCAGATAATATTTGCAGATCTGTAAAATGCTTGCATTTAATTGCACCTGTAGGACAGGCAGAACCGCAGGTTCCGCAGCCTTTGCAAAGTATCTCATTAACATAAGATACTTTTTCTTCTTCTTTAAAACTGATTGCTGAATAAGGGCAGACTTTTATACAAGTCTGACATCCGCAACAGATTTCTTCATTTACAACTGAAGTAGTCACTTCTACGTTAACTGAACCTGATTGGATTGTTGCAAGTATTCTTGCGGCGGCGGCCCTGGCCTGCGAAACAGAATCGGGAATATCCTTAGGCGATTGGCAGGTTCCAACAACATAAACTCCATCGGTGGTTGTTGCTACCGGGTCTAATTTTGGATGCCGTTCAATGAAGAACCTGTTTCCATCCATACTTACACCAACAGCATGCGATACTTGTTTGGCATCATCATGGGCTTCCATGCCGACCATTAGAATAACTATATCTGCCGGCACTTCAATGGATTCGCCCGAGAATTTTTCTCTAAACTCTATAAGTAAGTTGCATGAGTCCTTGTATGATGCCTGACTGATTTGTGGCAGATTAGCTTTGTGGTCAAATGTCAAAAACATTACATTTTTTTTCGAGGTAATTGAATACAGCTCTTCACAGCCTTTTCCAAATGCTCTCATATCAGAATATATATCGTAGACATTAGTCTCAGGAAGAGCCGATTTTATCTGGTTAATAAATTTTAAGGCAGTCATACAGCATGTACGTGAACAGTAAGCATTATAATCCTCGTTCCTGCTTCCAACGCAATGTATAATTGCAATATCTCTGGGCACTCTCCCGTCTCTTGTTATAATGATACCGTTTTTTAATACTTGTTCGAATTCCACTGATGTTATAACATTGGGTAGTTTACCATAACCATAATTTATAATCTTTTTTGAATCAAATGGTTTTAGCCCTGTTGCAACAATTACGTTTCCAAAATTAAGTTTGATCTCTTTGCCGCCTGATTTAATATCCGTTTCAAAATTACCCACATATCCAAATACCTGGTCTATCTCAGTCTTTAGATAAACACTTATTTTGGGATGATTCAAAACGGAATAAATTTTATAATCGATCATCGTTTTAGCGCTGTTCAGATAAGGGTAGGTCAGATCAATATTAGAAACGAGACCGCCTAAAGTTCCTGATTTCTCGACAAGATATACTTGTCTGCCGGCATTGGCAATTTCCAGCGCAGCAGATATACCTGAAATTCCGCCTCCAATTATCAGAGTAGCAGGATTTACATCCACACTTCTTTTTTCCAGAGCTTCGTGCCATTGCACCCTGGCGATAGCGGCAGCAATAAGGTCTTTGGCTTTTTTTGTTGCCTCATTTCTGTTAGTATGAACCCATGAATCATGTTCCCTTATATTTGCCATTTCGAACATATAAGGATTCAGACCGGATTTTTCCAATGCTCTCCTGAATGTAATCTCATGCATTCTTGGAGAACAGGCCGCAACTACAATTCTATTCAGACTATATTCCTTAATGTCCTCAACAATAAGATCCTGTCCGGGATCAGAACACATATATTTGTAATTCTTGGAAATAATAACATTTGGCAGATTCTGGATTTCTTTGGAAACGTTTTCAACATCAACCAGGTTGGCGATGTTGGTACCGCACCAGCAGATATAAACACCTATTCTTGTTTCTTCCATTTTATTCAATTCTGTAAAATGTAATTGTTCAATAATACTTTTTGATTTTTTATTGCCAGTTTTTTCAAATGAGCAAAATAAAGCGAGAATGGTCTGTAGATCATATGAGACCATTTAGAAAATGGGACTTCTATAGTTAACATAGGTACTAACACCATTAAATGGAGCAGGTAAGTAATGTATGTTAATTGAGGTAAACCAAATATTCTGAAAAAATGCAGTAAAATGCCTGTTAAGGTTGTCAGGAACAATAAAATGAGAAATGTCCAATCAGTAAAATGAGAATATTTACTGTTCTCCATGTTTTTAATAGTTCTATTTGTATAAAAATAGATTATTCCTACCAACAGCCCTGTTGTAGCGATATACCCTAAGAATCTTTGCGGATGAAAAATTGAGTAAACGTTATCTGTTTGAAACCAACTCAGAAAAAATACGATTATAGTAAACATCAGGGCATAGCTTAATGCTAAAAATAAATGAAGCGACCAGTAGAGAAATAATTTCTTTTCATCACATTTAGCATATTTTTTATCGGGGCGAAAAATCTTGGGTAAAAGTGATATAGGCCTTAAGTAATCGATGATTCCAACCTTTAAAGTTTTGTCCTGGTAGATTATCTTATACCACATATAAAACACATTTGTTATTATTAAGGTTACTAATCCTCCGGCTATTATCCAGTCTCCCAGGTGAATTCTCCTCCAGGGAGCCATTTTATTTATCAAAGCCCCCCCATCTTGTCCAATCCACCGGGCAGCATCTCCGGAAGGAAAGGTTGTAAATAGGAGATAAAGGATCATTACGATAACAGCCAATAAAAAAATTGCAGCTATTTCCAGTTTTTTGGATTTGTACAACAGCTTTGAAATACCAGTCCAGTCATATACCGATATAAGGTACCTTCTGATGGACATCATCATTTCGGCAGGATTGGCATCTCTTGGGCAGGTTTTTGAACAATCGCCGCAATATGTGCACAACCAGGGATCAATATTTGTTTGAAGGCTCTTTGTTAATCCCATTAATACCTGTCGCACCGTTTTTCGTGGGAAAAAAAAGCCATTTTCAGTTGTATGGCATGTTGCAGTGCAATTACCGCATTGAAAACATTGATTCCACTCTTTTGCTCCATAGAGGAACAATTCATTTTTAAGATTAAGATTAACCCTCTGGCTCATAATTATTCCTGCAATATTTTAGAAAGCTCTTTTGCTTTAGTTTCAATTTGTTCAAGCGAAAGACTTTTGATACCATTTTTTATTTTATTTTTTGCAATACTTTGTAAAACCCTTGAAGCCGCAGCCGAAGCCTGGGCAACTGAATCAGGTATATCCTTGGGTCCCTGGCAGGCACCGGCAATGGCTATACCTCCGGAAAATGTATTCACAGGATCACTGATATAATTAAATTCCTTAAACCAACCGTATGCATCAACTGATATCCCCAGCATTTCAGCAATCTTTGCTGAATCAGTCCTTGGTTCAGTTCCAACCGCAAGAATAACCATATCAACTTTCTGCTCAATTATTCTTGCTCCTTCAATGTCTTCACATCTTACAATAAGCTCATCCCCGTACTGTTCAACTTTAGCAGGCCTCCCGCGGACAACATTAACACCTTCCTTTTTAATACGGTTATAAAATTCTTCGTAGCCTTTACCGTATGCACGTATATCAATATAATATTCATTGATTTCCGCCTCAGGTAATTTTTCTTTTAAAAGATGTGCAAGTTTCAGAGAATACATGCAGCATACTTTAGAACAATATTTATTATAGTTCACATCCCTGCTGCCAATACAATGAATAATTGCTACGCTTTTGGGCGAACAGATTGAATCGTGAGTAAATACCCAATTCCCTTTTTTATCCTGAACACGTTTGGCTATTTTTCCGCCTGTAGGACCGGCGGCATTGATTAATCTTTCAAGTTCTATCGAAGTTAATACATTGGGGTATTTTCCGTAACCAAATTGTGCGAATTTCGTAGCATTAAATGTTTTAAATCCCGTGGCAACAATAATATTTCCGACATTGATTTCAACAATTTCATCTTTTTCATCCAGGTTGATACAACCCGGAACCGGACAAAGTTTAACACATGCACCGCATTTACCATTTATAACATAAGTGCATATACTCGGATCAATTAAATATTTATTTGGAACAGCCTGCGGGAATGGAATATAAGCAGCCCTTCTTAGTGTTATATTTGCATCGAATTCACTCGGTTTTTTAGGAGGACACTTTTCCGCGCATATTCCGCATCCTGTACAGAGTTCAAGATTAATTCTGCGGGCTTTTTTCAATATTTTTACTGTATAGTTTCCCGGCACTCCTTTTACTTCCTGCACCTCAGAATAGGTCATAAGCTTTATATAATTCATGCTGCCCGACTTCAACCATCTTAGGTGTTAAAATACATGCTGCACAATCTAGTGTAGGAAAAGTCTTATCGAACATTGCCATGTGCCCGCCGATCGTAGCTGATTTTTCTACCAGATACACTATATTCCTGCTTGCGGCTATCTCAAGTGAAGCCTGAATACCGGCTATCCCTCCGCCAATGACCAGGGTACCTGGATTTACAGGAAGTTCTTCAGGATCAGCGGCATTTTCAAATGGAACTCCGTACACTGCACATGCAACTATGGCTTTTGCTCTCTCAATATCGCTTTTATGACTGGCTCCATATTCAAGGAAACTTGCTAATATGACGTCCTCGGGATTATTACCGGCAAGTACCATTGCTCTGGAAAAAAAGCTTTTATGCATTCCTGCATTGTCTCCGGCGATAACAATTCTTTTTAAATTATTCTTTTGTAATTTCTTAGCGACTTGTTCTGGATCCTTTAAAGAAATATCAGAAGGGAGCCATACGGCCGAAACGCCCGGTAACTTCGATGCATAAACTATAATTTCCGGAGAGTCTAAGAGATCAGCACTTCCATTTAAGGTATCACAGGAATAGACGACTGTTAATTTTTTTTCTTCCATAATAAATATATTTATTAAATAATATTTACAAATTCATTATGATATATAAGCTCTGAATCCTTTTTTATATTTTTTTTGTAAGTTATTATCCCATTATTATTTTTTCCGCATTGTAGTATTTTAACGGATAAACTTTTTCACGTGAGAGATAGAAAAGAATTTTTAGAGGGTCAATAGTCCGATAATAGCATAATCCGGAATTACTGGTTTCTTCAAATTTGGCAGCCCGGAATGAAGGGATATCAATTTTTTCAAGAGTGGCCCGGTAAGGAAAGATAAATTCACCATATTTTTCCGAACCACTATTTATTTTTTTTAGGAAGGATTGGAAATCTCGAATATTGACTATCATCAATTCTCCTCCTGTCTGTCGATAGTTTGAACTAATCTTCTAACTGGCTTTTGTCTATTCGGAATTTAGTTCAACACAACAACAAATGAAAAAATTCACATATAAAACATAACTTCCTGAATTTCTTAAGTCAACTAAATTCTTAAATTAAATTGTTATCCTGCATTTTTCGTGCTGGCAATTATAGTGTTTATCACTCAATTATTGTTTTTTATTGCTGCGAAGAGACTTCACGATCCTTAATCGGGACGACCTTCTGCGTGACAGCTATGATGATTGTTAAGTTTATATACCGGATTCCCATAAAATGAATCTGTTAAAAAGACTCTTATTCTCATTTACGATCTTAAATCTATAGCAAGTTATGCATCTTTTATAGCTTTTTATTCAAGGTTATTATAACTTAAATGGTATGTGGCATTATAGATATATAGACAGTCAACTAAGATTCCGATTGAATGCACTTGCCGACATCATAATTGAGGAGCATCCCATTACCGGCAGTAATTTTACACAAATTTATAAGTATAATGGCATTAAGATCATGGTCTACAACCGTAAAAAAAACGGAATGTTAATGGGTAATTTTGTCATTAGTCCTTCGGTAAAAATTGATCCCAAAAAAGCAATTGAATTTGAGGGTCGCATAAATCCCGGTACCTGGGGGAAGAGACTTATAATTTCAAAGTGCGGGAATAATGATATTGAAAAGTTTAATTATATCTCTGAATTATTATATCAGGTTATCTTAAGTATAGAATAAGCAATAATCATAGAGTTTGAATTACAGATAGCGCGAAATAAAGTATTTTTCTTTTCACCGGATCACCACCATCATATATGTATCATTTTCTGCCAATTCCAGGTTCGGGAGATAACCATTTTCCCGGGACATATCAATCAAAGTCGCTGCAATTTCAGACTCACATACGGGATAAGACCTATTTAGATAATTCATTCCGAAAAAAATATTCCATTAAAATTTTATCCTGATTATATACATCATCCCTGAAATTTATTTCACCGTTATCATCAACCCAGGCTGTGTAGTAATCAACGAACAGGGGGATTTTTTTATCCAGTACAACTTCAGTGGTTTTACCAAAGCTCCTGTTTTTTCTAAGCTCACTTCTTTTTTTATAATACTCTGAAATTTTTGATTTATCATCCACATTCTGACCGATCTCGATTTTCAGGTAATCAATATTCCACTTTGAATTATCCTTTAAAATATAATCCGCAAACATCAGAGGTTTTTCAACTCTTATACAGCCATGGCTTACAGCTCTATTCGACAAAGAAAATGGTGCCCTTGAAGGAGTATCGTGAAGATAAATACCAAAAGGATTTGTAAACATAAATTTTATCCTGCCAAGAGCATTTCCTGCTCCGGGATCCTGAACAATTCTGTATGGAATATTATCAGTAGCTAATTCTTTTATCTTAACATCCTTATAATTTATTTCAACCCCATCCTTATATACTTTAAAATTTTTCTCGAAAAGATAACTCGAATCCTTTTTAATACCTGCCAGAATTTCTTCCCTGATGATGTTTGAAGGGACAGTCCACGTTGGATTTAGAATTAAATTTGAAATCTCACCATACATGCAAGGAGTTTCCCAGTCATCGGGCTTATCCCAAATACGTTTTGTTTTTTTATAAACTTTTAATCGCTTTTCAAAATTAGCGGGTCTTTTCTTCCCTGTACAGACTTTAATATTGAACAATTCTTTTTTATTCTCAACAACATGTAACCGGAAATCAGGAATGTTCACGACAATATAACGTGCAGTATCGGAATAATTAATCCACCTTAATCGTTCCAGATTAATCTTAATTTTCTTAATGTACTCTTCAGGCGTAGTATTTAACTTTTCTACTGTGGCTTTACCAAGCACTCCATCCTCATTTAATCCATTCAGCCTCTGAAATTTTTTTACAGGTTCTAAAAGAAGAGAATCGTAAACAGAAAGGTCTTTAATTTTAACTTTGGAAGAATCTAAAAAACCAAGATTAATTAATCGGTCTGCTACTTGCTTAATATCCGGATAATTATCCCCGGGTTCTATTTTCTTATTTATGATAGGAATTTCTTTCCATTTGAGGTTTTTATAAGCATTAAAACGTTCTAATGCTGCCTGAAGTCTTTTATAATTTTTGCTCTTTGGTTGGATATTGCTTAGATATTGAACTATATTTTTTTTTCTGAGAGGTTCAAAAAAATCCCTTTTCGACGAATCCGGAACAGGAAGATAATAGCTGTCGGGAAAAAGGTCTTTTGGATTCGTTACTCCATATCGCATATGCCAGGCATATTTTAAAATACCATCAGCTAAAAAAAGTTCTGAATTCGCAAGTAGAGTTAATCTATCCTGATTATTTAGAGTATCATGAATTGAATTATAAAAGTCTGAAGCTATCAAACTTAAATGATATTGTTCGGGGTTTAAACCATGCTCAACAGCTTTTTTAAAAATGGTCAGGATTGAATCAACAAATTTCTTTTCCTCAAAACTTTTTAAGTAGACTGGCTGAAAATTTCTCCCGGCATAAAAGGCTTTTAATGTATCAAGGTATTGGAATGAAGAGTCTTTTAAAAAGCTTTCATCATTAAATCTATTCTTTATTGCATTATTGTACTCAGATTCGCTGAATTTTAATTTTTCATTTAATCCCTGATCTGCCTCGGATATTTTCTTCGAACAGCCGGAATGTAAAAACAAAATTATTCCGGCGATTATGAATAACCTGGTTAATAATAATTTCATCGGTTTAAGGTTTTGAATAGTATCTTTAAAGGTTTGTTTAATGATTTTGAAAAACAAAATAAATAAATTTTATAGTAAGTAAAGTTAGCAAAATATTATAGATTATTTACTTTTATTTTTCCATTTCGGATTATCAAAGTATTTCCCGGTGCCTTCGATACATCCCGATAAAATCGGGACACTCAGGCACCGTGGAAGTTTATAGAATCTTCAGAAAGAAGTAGAAAGTTCAGCGGTTATCGAGTGTTCCGAGCGAGCGGCGTCACATTAGTAGAAATAAAAATTAAGCAAATCACCCCGAGCCGCAAAGCGGCGAAACATAAAACCGTTTAACTTGTACAGTGGAAGTTAAGATTTCTCAGTCGTCCCGACCTGAAGTAAAATAATATTGTCGGAACTCCTCCGAAATGACAAGTAGCAATGATAGAAGACTAAATGCTAAGACATCAGCTCCCAGTGACCACAAATGACTATTGAATGACAACTGAATGACATCTCTATGTTTTTATGTGGATTCCTTTCTCATCGTCCCGACCTGCAGTAAGATAGCTAACTCGGCTGAATCCTTCAATGACAAGTAGCAACCCGATCGATGTACAGCCGCAGAGCGCCGTCACATTAGTAGAAATAAAATTGACAACTGAATCGAAATCTGCTAAAGTTTTTATGTGGATTCCTTTTTTATCGGTGCCTCGATACATCCCGCCAGATTTGAACCAGAGCGGGACACTCAGGCACCGCGGAAGTTTATAGAATCTTTCAGAAAGATGAGAAGTTCAGCGGTTATCGAGTGCCCCGAGCGATTAGCGAGGGGTGTATCGAGATAACTCAGCTTAAATATCGAGTTAACCGTTATCAGCATATAGCCGGAAGCGCCAACATCGCCAGAAGCGTCAACAGACCAGGAACCGACACTTCTGATTGAATTATCCGGAATTTCCGAATAGTTGAGCTTTCCTCTACAAAGATAGATGAACTGGTAAAACGGATACTGTTAATTGACCGTGAACATTGCGTAGGAACATTATTTATAATGTTCTCTATATTTCCCGTGCGAAGGTTTCAGAATACTGTACTGCCTTTCCCCCGCTGTCAAGTGTAACAAGTGCAAGGTATAGTATTGAATTCCGGTACTTCCCTGCTGCACGCCGTTGAACTGCATCCGGAGAAATATCAAGGACAATAGCATTATTAATATCCAGTGCTGCGGGAGCCTGCTCAAACGTTGTGATTACATAAGGATCGGCCTTTGGATCAAGAGGATTGTACCGGCATAGCAAGCCGTTCAGCACAAATACCTCTTCGTATGCTGAGGCTGTCATCACAGAATCAAGCGGAGCAATCTGAACAATTACACTATTCACAGCAATTGTTATCTGAGTGACCGGCAGATGAAAGCCGTTGGGCGGGATTAATATATTATTAACAGTAGGTTTTTCTGGGGATGATACCGTGTAATTCTTTTTAATGATATAATTGTATACTGACATACCCGGTTCCTTAAACTCAAGCCAGATTTCATACAATGCGGAAAGAGTTATAAGCTTTTGGGCGAATTTAACGGAGACGGTAAACTTCCTCCGGTTTTCAACCAGCTCAGGTGCATAACTCACCCTGTAACTTATCGGTCGTCTGGCAAGAATTGTTTTGCCATATATTATGCGGGCCGACAAATTTCCTAATTTACCCCTGAAATTTCCTATTTTTGAGTTTTTTACTTCAGCCATTTTCGATCTCTTTTTTTTGTTAAAAAACACTACAAAAATATTAAGGAGAATACGGGCTGTCACTGTACTTTTCAGCAAGTGAGACTATAGTCTTTAAAAAAAATGCTAAGATTAAAGTAGACTTAGAATCCGGGACTCCCTTTACGAAAAAGAATTGAATTAATAGAAGAATCAGAGAGATAATATTTATCCATCAGGATCTGGACACATACTGGTGCAGAATTCCTTAAACGCAGAGCTTTATATTCATCCTGTATCATCAGATTCCTTAGCCTGGTTTCATTGATAAGGTTCATTGAGCGTAATTTATGGAAATGTTTTGAGGCTAATAGCTCATTAAGGTTAATCTCATTGTCCACGGGTTTCCCCTCAATAATTTTTAATAAAAATACTGCAGCTAAATTAATTCAAGGACAGAATGATCACAACTGCTTTTTATTAGCTATATTTTTCCTTCTTTTGACCTTTGGGGTTAATAAATCATCGAAAATGTGAATGAAGGAAAATGTGGAAGGCCTGGATATAACTCACTTAAGGCCAAAAGGAGATATTGAGCCA